>JBIOXB010000216.1:0-12913 GCA_044869275.1 bacterium | reverse complement strand
AGCCGGTGTAAAGCTTCTCCGGTTTCGTGACATGTTGGTGCTCCCTCTTGCTTGAACCAATATAAGCTACCCAGTTATACCTTAGCAAGAGTGTCCAACTTTAGGGGTGCAGTGCATATTACTTTCGATCCAATAGTAAAGGCTCTAACAGATAATGCTGTGCGTTTTATAGTCAACCTTTTTCTTATGCGATTCAATATTGAACTAAAAGATCGTGAAGCATAGATTAAGTTTCCTGGACGTCGAGTTTACGCGCAGATGTTTCCTAACTCGGCATTAACCGGACGCGAGCGCGCGAGGCATGATTTCCAATACTCAACATCGTCCTGTGCGCCCGCGCCGGTTATGCTTGCGTTAGCGCACGCGAGAAGGAAATAGGAAAGAGGCGTGCAGGGGGCATAAACTATCGAAACCGAAGAGACGATTAAGGAAGGTCGCACGAGTACAAACTATCAAAATCGAACAGACCATATTCCACCGAGCTATCGATTAGTAGTTGTGCTCGACGCAGATAAATCGTGATAGTTCAGGGTAATGATCCAAAGAAAGGCAATGAGTACGAATTCCTAATCAAGGTTAACGATTCCAAGAAATGGTGATGATCGAGGTATGAGTTATCTGGAAAAGAAGCCGGCTTAGAAATTGCCAAAACCACATTGGAATTAATCGTCATAATTTTTCCTGGCCAGTTTCTCTCCTTTCTTATAAACGAGTATAACAGGAAAAGGCGAGAAGCCAGTGAATCGAATACCTTTAGGCCGTGGATTGATAAGCTCCAGCCAGCAAGCCATACCGCCCTTTAGCTTTTGAAAGGTTAAAGACGCTGTCTTCACCGCTTTCCCGCCATCGCTTTCATCATCTGCAGCATCCCCTTCAACTGCGCCCTCTCCATGTGCATAAACGAGGAAAACTGCCCGGCCCCGGCAAGCGCTTCGGCGCCGTCGATGGCGATACATTCACCGGTGATGAAGTCCGCGCCCTCGGCGACCAGGAACGCGGCGAGATTGGCCAGTTCCTCGTGCCGTCCAAAGCGGTGCGAAGGAATTCTTCGTTTGGCAGTTTCTTCGATTTCCTTGGTCGGCAGCAATCGTTGCCAGGCGCCTTCCGTGGGAAACGGGCCGGGCGCGATGGCGTTGACGCGAATGCCATACGTGGCCCATTCGACCGCGAGCGAGCGTGTCATGGCGAGCACTCCGGCTTTGGCGCAGGCCGAGGGCAAAACAAATGCCGAGCCGTTACCGGCATATGTTGCCACTATATTTAAAATCGCGCCGCGCTGTTGCGCCGCGATCCATTTATTCGCGAGCGCGTGCGTGCAATTGAAGGTGCCGTACAAAACAATTTTGACGATGGCGTCGAAACCGCCGGGGGAAAGATCTTCCGAGGCCGCCAGAAAATTGCCGGCGGCATTGTTGACTAAAATGTGCGGCAATCCGGCTTTTTGTTCGATTTCATTCATGGTGTGGGCGACGGCCTCATCATCGCGCACGTCGCAAACAAAAGTTGCCGTTTCGCGCCCCCCGCCCGCTGCTGTGATTGCTTTCGCGCCTTCGGCCAAACGCTCGGCGTTCCTGCCTAGAATCACAACCTTCGCGCCCAACGCGGCAAAGCCTGTGGCCATCGACAAACCGAGACCGGAGCCGCCACCGGTAATACAAGCGATTTTGTTCGCCAGCAAATCCGATTTGAACATGGGCATTTCCTTTATGAGAGGGTGAACAGCAAATGTCGTCTGATCAAGAAGAAGTATAAGCATCCGTAAAATCGAATACAAGCCTCACAAGAATTCGCTTGCGTTTCAAGGGCTTTTTGTGCATTATTTTCGCGTTCCTTTTTCTGTGGTCTTCAATCAACCAGTCGTACGCCGCATCGGGTGAAGCCGCTTGGGAATCTCACCGTGCACGTAACCATTCTCTCTCCTGTCTCGACCATTACCAATGAAATCTTTGTCCACAAAGCAAAGACTTACCCGCATCGACTCCGCCGCGGCGGGACAAAAAGCGCGCCGGGTCTGCTTGACACTCCACACAGAGGCACAGGGCCGCATTCATGGATCAACTCATTTGTCATCTCGTAGGCGATTATGTGCTGCAAACCGATTGGATGGCGAAGAACAAAACTTCCAGCATGTTCGCCGCGGTGGTGCATTCTTTTTTTTACGCCCTGCCTTTCGTGCTGATCACCGGTCTCAGCTGGGCGCTGCTGGTGATCTTTTTCACCCATATCTTGATTGACCATTACCGCCTGGCCGGCGTGATCATGCGCTTGAAGCAATGGTCCCGGCAGCACGCTGCTCCTCCCTCCTCCGGCGCACCGGCAGACATCAATCTGATGCTGCACATCGTCATCGACAACACCATACACTTGACTATCAATTATTTCTCCATTAAATACCTCGCGTAGTGACATGAAGGTGGAATACCTCATTCCCCAAGAGGCATATCATGAAATTCATGGCTTCATGCTTGACTGTTTTGCTCACATGTACTCTCGCCGCCCAAACACCCCTAGCTCTGCAAGTCGTGTCCGTTTCACCGCGCGGCACCGCCGCAAGCGAGGCGGAAAACCAGCGCCTCGTCGTCACTTTCGACCAGCCTGTTGCTCCCTTGGCGGGCTTGTCCGGCCAGCCCATGACCACGGGCCCCCTTACCCTCGCTCCGCCGGTTGCCGGCACGTTTCGCTGGCTGGGTACTGCCAGCCTGGAATTTCGTCCCGACAAGCCTTTGCCCTTGGCCACAAAATTCACGGTGACGATTCCGGCCGGAGTCAAAGCAGCTTCCGGAGCGGTTTTGGCGCAGGCCTACACCTGGTCGTTTGAGACTTCGCGTCCAAAAGTGATCGGCTCCCTTCCGCAGCAAGGGGCGAAATGGATCTCCCTCGATGCCGAAGTTTATTTGCGCTTCGATCAACCGGTCAATCTTGCCGCTGCCGCGAACTTTGTTACGATCGCTTCCGGTGCGGCAGGCTCGACGCAACGGGGTGTCCCCGCCGGCACCGCGGCTCAAAAAATTCCATTCACCACGCGCCTGCCGACGGACGAAGAAATGCGTGAATTGAGCACGAGACCCCGCTCCGCGCGCACAGCGCCGGCAAGCAGTGAAATACGCCAGGAAGAAACGGAAGAAGCGAGCACGGCCGTCGTCTTAATACCAAAATCGCCTTTGCCGGTGGGCCAGCCCATTACCGTCACGGTGCAAGCCGGAATGCCTTCCCTGCTCGGTCCTTTGGGCACGGCGGCGCCGTTCGTGTTGAAATTCTCAACGGCAGAAGCTTTTCGTTTGAAAGATTGGCAGCCGAAAGAGCCGGTACCGCCACTGGCGAATCTCATTTTCCAGTTTACCAACCCCGTCAGCGTGGCGGATTTGATCAAGCATTTGCGCTTCGATCCTGCGATCACGATTCCAGAATATTACAGCACATGGGATTGGTACCAAGCCGAGCTCAATCTTTCATTTTACTTTCCGCCGGACACCACGATTACTTTCACCATCGACGCCGGCCTGCCGGATCAATTCGGCAACAAGCTCGGCAAAGCGGTAACGGGAAAGATCACCACCACCGGTTTTCCGCCGCAAATGCGCTTCTCCGCGGGTCCGGGAATCGTCGAGGCTGACGGCCAGCGCCGCGTCCCCATCGAGGGCATGAATCTGTCCTCGGTGGACGTGCGCATGAAAAAACTGGCTGCCGATGAAATCATTCCCCTGCTGAACCATGATGATATTTTCTATAATGCTGCCGCAGTCGCACAAGAATTGCCGGTGCAAAAATCGATACTGTTCGGCCGCAAGCGCAATTTTTGGCATTTGCGGCCAGTGGAATTGCAGCACGCCCTAACCGCCGACACCATGGGCGTGGTCTTCGTTCAAATTCACGCGCCAGAAGCAGGCGAACGGCAATACTACGCCGGGTTGTATCAAGTCACGCATCTCGGCATTACGGGCAAATTTTCCCCGGCGAATAATTTGGTGTTCGTCACGCACATGAAAGACGCCGCACCGGTGGCCGGCGCAAGCGTGGAGGTGCGCAACGACAACAATCAAGTCTTGTGGACGGGCGCGACAGATGCCGAGGGCCGTTGCGAAACGCCGGGCTGGGCTGCGCTCAACGTCGCCGCCAAGAGCCAATGGGAACCGCCGCGCTTGTGGGTGTTCGTGCGCCAGAATGCGGACCTGGCCTTCCTGCACAGCGAATGGGGTACGGGTATTTATCCTTATCGCTTCGGCATCGACTATGAATGGAATCCCCAGCCGCTGACACGCACGGGCGTGGTGATGACCGACCGCGGTTTATATCGTGCGGGCGAGACGGTTTATTTCAAGGGCATCCTGCGCGAAAAAGGTGGCGACGGTGAGTGGCAGCCGCCGCCACAGCGCGCGTGGCAATGGCGCATCGAAGACGCGCGCAACCAGGAGGTCGTCAGCAAAACCATCCAGCTTTCCGATTACGGCGCGTTCGATGACAGTTTGAAATTGGACAAAAGTGCCGCGCTCGGTTTGTATTGGATGACACTGAGCGCGCCGGCCGACCCCAATACCCCGCAGGGTGAAGAATTTGAGGATCGCAGCGGTGTGCTCGCCACCGGTTCGTTCCGCGTGGAGGCGTTTCGCGCCGCGGAATTTGCCGTGACGGCGCTCGCTACAAATGTAGTTCATTTGAAACGCGGCTATCTTGCAGGTGAAGCCGTCACCGCAAAGATTTCCGCGCGCTATTTGTTCGGCTCGCCTCTCCGCCAGGCGCCGGTCAAATGGCGCATGCAGCTCACGCCGGCGCAGTTCGAATCGGAAAGGTTTGTGGATTATACCTTCTGGCAATGGCGGGCGTGGTCGGAAAGCCAGGAACATCGCGGCAGCGAATTGCTGGCCTCGGGCGACGACTCTCTGGATGCGAATGGCGAGATCGCGATCCAGGGCCAGGCGATTCCCACGGGCGTTCCGGGCATGAGGAAACTTCTGATTGAAGGCGAAGTCACGAGCGCGAGCGGGCAAGCGCTTGCGGGCCGAACGGCTGTGCCGGTTCATCCCGCGGAGTTCTACCTCGGCCTGCGCACCGCCGGCTACTTTTTTCCCGCCCATCGTGCCGTGGCGTGCAGCGTGATTGCAGTTTCGCCGGAGGACCGGCTGCTCTCAGATCGCAGCATCAGAATGCGCGTGGTGCAGCGGCAATGGCATGCCGTGCGCAAGGCGGGAGTCGGCGGGCGTTATAGCTGGGAAACCACGGTGGAAGATACGCCGGTTGATTCCGGCGTCATCACCAGCGGCAGCAAGGTGCTGGCTTACGCCTTCACGCCGCAAAAATCCGGCTATTATATTGTTGAAGCGCAAGCGAACGATCGTCGCGGCCAAACCGCCAAGAGCGCGGTTTTCCTTTATGTCAGCGGCGCGGATTACGTGGCATGGGAACGCGGCGATGATGATCGTATCGAATTGGTGCCCGATCGCCGGCGCTACCGGCCTGGCGATAATGCCACCCTCATGGTTCAATCGCCTTTCGAAAAATGCCGCGCGCTGGTGACGATCGAGCGCGAATCCATTTTCGAAAGCCGCATCGTGGAATTGGCCGGCACTGCGCCCACGATTCAAATCCCCATCAAAGAAAACTATCTGCCCAATGTTTTTGTCAGCGTCGCGCTGCTGCAAGGCCGCACCGGCAACCAAACGTTTTCCAAGGAGGGCGAAGATCTCGGCAAGCCGCAATTCAAAATTGGTTATACCAATCTCACCGTCGATCCCGGCACACGCCATCTCAGTTTGAAAGTGAAATCCGACCGTCGCGATTATCGCCCCGGCGAGACCGTGCGCATCAGCGTTGACGTCGGCAGGGCCGGTGGCC
This sequence comes from bacterium, assembly GCA_044869275.1. Taxonomy (GTDB): domain Bacteria; phylum Zhuqueibacterota; class Zhuqueibacteria; order Zhuqueibacterales; family Zhuqueibacteraceae; genus JBIOXB01. The sequence goes on along the minus strand of JBIOXB010000216.1, from coordinate 7,084 downwards.
GCGGCGCGGAAAGCGAAATCACGCTGGCCGTGGTGGATGTCGGCGTACTGAGCTTGATCGGCTATGGATTGCCGGATCCCTTCGGCGATTTTTATGGCCCGCGTCCTTTGTCCGTGCGCACGAGTGAAACCCTTCTGCATTTGATTGAACAACGCAATTATGGCGAAAAATCCGAAGCCACCGGCGGCGGTGGCGCGTTCGAAGACATTGCCCTGCGCTCGGATTTCAAAACCACGCCGTTGTGGCTGCCGGCGCTGCGCACCGATGCCGGTGGCCACGCCGAGGCGCAATTCAAATTGCCGGGTAATCTCACCATGTTTCGCATCATGGCCGTGGCACACACCCGCGACAGCAAATTCGGCAACGGCAGCGCGGAATTTCGCGTGAACAAGCCACTGCTGTTGCAAGCGGCCTTGCCGCGCTTCGCGCGCGCGGGCGATCGTCTCGAGGGCGGTGTGGTGGTGACCAATGCCACATCACAACGCGCGAAAGTGTCGCTGCAAATGCAGGCGCGCGGTGTGGCGGCACTCGGCGATTCACTGGCGAATTTCGAATTGGCCCCGGGAGAAAGCCGCGCGATTCGCAAACCTTTTGCGGCGCAGGGCGTGGGCGAAGCGGCGTTTCAATTCCGCGCGCGCATGCAAAATGGCAAAGAAGATTTTAGCGATGGCTTGGCTGCCAAAATCCCCATCTCCGTGCCGCAGACCAGGGAAGTTGTGGCCACCAGCGGCAGCACGGAAAACCGCGCGCTGGAAAAGTTGAATATTCCGGCCAACATTTTCCCGAATGCCGGCACGCTGGAATTGGCCGCCTCGTCAACGGCGATGGTGGGTTTGCGCGAATCGGTGAATTACTTGTTCGAATATCCCTACGGCTGTTTGGAACAAAGAACCTCGCGCGTTCTGCCCATGATTTTAGCGGGCGACTTGGTCGAGGCCTTCGCCTTGCCGGCACTCCAGCAAGGCAATTATCGCTCGGCCATCAAAGAGTATCTCGAAGAGCTGCCGCGCTATCAAACCAACGATGGTGGCTTCAGTCTGTGGGCGGGCAGTCCGCGTTCGTGGGATTACATCACCGCGCTGACGCTCTACACCATGGCCCAGGCACAGAAGAACAATTTCGAAGTAAACCACAAGCTGCTCAAACGCGTGCGCGAATATGCCAACGAGCAATTGCGTGCGGAGTACAGCGCCGACCAGGCAATCAGCCAGCGCTCTTTCAATTACACCCGGGCCCTGTTGCTGCACGCGCTCGTGCTCAGCGGCGAAAAGCCGGATGACTATCTCACCTTTCTGTTCGAGAATCGCGGCAAAGTTTCTCTCGACGGACAATGCCACCTGCTGCGCGCTGCGGCGCTGCGCAAAAAAACGGCAATGGTGACAGCCCTGCAAACCGAATTGATGAACAAGATCAAAATCGCACCGACCACAGCGCATTTTGAAGACCTCAAACCGGAAGAATTGTGGTGGTGTTACTATTCCACCGCGCGCACCACGGCGTTGTGCTTGCAAGCCTTGCTCGAAACCAAGGCGACGTTTCCGCACGCGGACAAGGCCGTGCGCTGGCTAATGGACGAACGCAAGATGGGCCGTTGGCGCACGACGCAGGAAAACAGTTCCGTGTTCGAAGCGCTCACGGCTTTTTTCCGCGCCTATGAAAAAGAGATTCCCGATTTTACCGCCGAGATTCGCGTCGCGGGTGAAAGTATTTTGCAGGAGGCTTTTCAAGGCCGCACCACGGACGTACGCCGTGCGGAAGCGGGGCTCAATCGTTTCACCGCGCAAAAGGATTTGCCCATCGAAATTGCAAAGTCCGGCCCCGGCCGCCTTTATTACGGCCTGCGCATGGCGTATTATCCTCTGCAAGCCGGCCCCACGCGTGACGAAGGTCTCGCGATCCAGAAGACGATCGAGCGCGCCGAAACGACCAACGGGCAATCCGGCGCCAGCTATCGTCCCGGGGAAGTCGTGCAAATCGTGTTGCGCGTGATCACAGCACAGGAACGGCATTTCGTGGTGATTGACGATCCCTTACCGGCGGGCTTTGAAGCGATCAATCCGCGCTTGTTGACCACCAGCAGCGCTCATCAAGATGAAAACGGAGGCGAAGGCTACGGCTGGTGGCGCACCGGCTTCGATCACGTCGAGAAGCACGATGATCGCGTGCTGCTGTTTGCCACCTGGCTGCCGGCCGGCGAGCACGTTTACAAATACCAGGCGCGCGCCACCACGCCCGGCAATTTCACGCTGCCTTCAACGCACGGCGAGGAAATGTACACGCCGGAAGTGTTCGGGAGGTTTCAAGGCGGTGTAATCGAGATTAGGTGAGCTGAGTTGAGCATACTTTTACTCATTCTCATACTCGTACTCTTACTTCTACTCTTACTCGCCGTTAGAAACATGAAAGCGAGTAAGAGTCAGATAATGAGGATGAGCACAAATATAAAGCTTCATCCGTCGCTTCATGAAGCGGGTTCAAACTTCACACGTGCATAAATATCTTTCAGCACAATCTCGGCTTTGACGCTGGCAAACGGCAGAACCGTGTCCGCGCCGTGATATTCGGCCAGAACCCACTTCCCGGCGTCGTTGCGGGTGAATTGCTCGACGTGCATACGGCGCTGATCGACCAAAACATATTCGCGCAACGACGGGAGCGTGCGATAGAATTCAAATTTCCTGCCGCGATCGTAGAGCTCCGTAGCTTCAGATAAGACCTCGACGATTATCACGGGATTGGTGATCGTATCGACTCGGTCTTCATAGAGCTCCGGTTTTCCGCACACTACGACCACATCTGGGTAAGTGAAAAGATCCGCGGCTTTGATCCAGATCTTCACATTCTCCGCAAACCCCTCGCAATTGCGGGGTAATAAGATTCGGTTCAATAGCGTACAGAAATCAATGGCAATGCGATTGTGATCCAGCGATGCTCCGGCCATGGCAAAAATTTCCCCCCGGTAGTACTCGCTTTTGTATTCGGCAGCCTCTTCCATGGCGAGATACTCTTCCCGCGTATGATATTTTCTCACAGGTTGCTGCATGTACATAATCTCCGCTGGCAAAGCATTTTGTGAAGATGGCATCCGCGCCTTGTCAGTATAGAAAAATGTTCCGGCAAAATCAATCAGAAATATGAACCACAAACTCCAAGAAATTGCCGCGGAAATCACGCGGCAGCGCCAGAAGCTGTTGCAGGTCGTCGGCGATCTTTCTCAACGGCAGCTCGATTTTCAGCCGGCACCGGAATCCTGGTCGATCGGTGAAGTTCTACATCACCTTTTTCTGATCGAAATACTGATCACAAAAATGGCAGGCCGGTTGCTCCAAGAAGCGCAACAAACAGGACTGCAACCGGATCCCGACGGCGAGAGCTCGGCGCTGCATTCCCTCGATCATTTGCGCGAGACTTCGCAGAATAAATTCAAAACCATTTCGCAAACTTCACCGCAAGCCGGGATGGCCAAAGCAGAACTGCTCACCCTTTTGCAGCGTTCTCGCATTGGCTTGTTGGAAGTCATGGGCACAGCCACGAAATACGATTTGAATCAGCTTGCGTTTCCGCATCCCTTCTTGGGAGAGCTGCATTTGTACCAGTGGTTTCTATTCGCAGGCAGGCACGAGCAACGGCATCGCCAGCAGATTCGAGGTGTTTTAGAGAATTCTGAGTTTCCGAGTGTTGAAGTTATTTCGCCAAATAGCCGCCGTCGACCAAAAGGTCGCTGCCGGTCATGAAGGACGCTTCCTCGCTGGCCAAAAATGCCACAGCTGCCGCCACTTCCTCAGGGCGGCCTTGCCGTCCGAGCAGATGCATGGCGGAGGCTTTGCGATCTTCTTCCGCAATATCACGCCCAAGCTGCTGGCAGGAATTCACGAACGCCGAGGTGTAAATATATCCCGGGCACAAACTATTGACGCGAATGTTGTACAGCGCGAGATCCTGGGCCCAGCACTTGGTCAGGCCACGGATGGCAAATTTCGTGGCATTGTAGGTCGCGAAATTGGGCTGGCCGACAAATCCACTCACGGATGAAAAATTAATAATGCTTCCGCCGCCCAATTGCTGCATGTGAGGAACGACGTGCTTGGTCACCAACGAAGTGCCCATCACGTTCACACTCAGAATCTTTTGCCAATCTTCAACCCCGGCCTCTACGCTTTTAAACACAAAACATGCCGCCGCGTTTACCAAGATTGCCGCCGGTCCCAGCCTCGCTGCCACTTCTTTGCAAGCTTGCTGGACTTGCGTTTCATTGCTGATGTCAACGTGGTACAGGCGGCAACCGATTTGAGCGGCGCGATGCGCTTCGTCGGCCTTGAGATCCAACAACGCCACTTGGCAGCCTTCCTCCACCAAGCGCACGGCGCTGGCAAAGCCCAAATCGCCCAGTCCGCCCGTCACGATGGCCACCTTATCCTTCAATCCGCGCATGCTCACTCCTCTACCAAAGCCACGGCGCGAATCGGTGCGCCGTCGCGGCCTTTGATATTCAATGGAAAACCCATGAACACGAACGACTGCGGCAGTTGCTCCAAACGGGTCAATCCCTCGACGATGACAATTTCAACTCCCGCTTTCAGCAGAATATGATGGCATTCCTTCCAATCCGTGCTCGGTGTCGGCGTATCCATGCCCAACATGCCGATTTTGCGATCGGCAATCCATTGCGCGGCTGGCAGCGTGAGCGTGGGAAACTCGGAGAAGTATTCCGGGGTGCCGAACTTACGGTCCCAACCCGTGCGGTAGATGATTTTCGCGCCCGTCTGGAATTTATCCGCGTGCGGCGCAAACTTCTCCACGGTGAGAGGCGTTTTCGCCGCGAGCGCGCCGCCCGGGGCAAAATCGATCAGCACCGTCTTGCCGTAAAACTGTTCCAGCCGCATTTGATCCAGCGTTTTGCCCTCGTCATAAAAATGAAAGGGCGCATCGAGATGCGTGCCCTGATGCGTGGACATGCTGATTTGCGTGATGTTGTACCCGATGGAAGCGACCGTGTTGTGCGCCACGACGCTGATTTTAGGATCCCACGGAAAATTCAATTGTCCGTGCTCTAATGGATGCGAGAGATCGATCAATTTCATATCGCATGCCTTCAATCTATTCTTTCATTCACCACAGCATTGCTGAGCTCTCCAATGTTTTCTATCGCAATCGTCACCTCGTCTCCGGCGCGCAGCCAGCGCGGCGGCTGCCGGCTCATGCCGACGCCATGCGGCGTGCCGGTCAAAATGACGGTGCCGGGTAACAGCGTGGTGCTGCCGCTGAAAAACTCAATCACCCCCGGGATGTCAAAAACCATGTCATTGGTGTTCGCGTTCTGCATGACCTCGCCGTTGAGTAAGGTTTTGATTTGCAAATGATGCGGATCCTGCAGCTCATCTGTTGTGATCAGGCACGGTCCCAGGGGGGTGAAAGTGTCGAAGAATTTTCCCCGGCACCATTGCCCGCCGCCCTTTTCGAGCTGCCAATCGCGTGCGCTGACATCGTTGGCGCAGGTGTAGCCCAGCACATAATCGAGTGCCCGGTCGCGCGAGACATTTTTACAAGCCCTGCCGATGACCACGGCGAGCTCGCATTCATAGTCGACTTTGTCGCTGCTGAGATGCCGCGGGATCACGATGGGGTCGCCCGGGTGTTGCAGTGTGTTCAGACCCTTGACGAACAAAACCGGAAAGCCGGGGATTGCCATCCCGCTTTCTCGGGCGTGCTGCCGGTAATTCAATCCGGTGCCAAGAATGGCGGTAGGCGCGACTGGGGCGAGCAGCTTTTTGATGGCCACGAGGTCGTCCGTATTCTCGCATTCGCCGAAAATGTCGCCGCGAATGAGATTTGCCTTGTTTGCCTCCGCCGGCGTACCGTAACAAATATCGCCGCGGTTGTTCAAGAATCGAATAATTTTCATTTGTTGATTTGATTTCGCAATGGTTCGCCGCGCAAACCGCGCACGATTTCCTCGGCCGCTTTGCGCTGCAATTCTGGAACGCTGCGCTCGCTGTACCACGCCACGTGTGAAGTGAGGAGGGCATGGGGACAGTCGCGCAGTGGATGGTTTTCCGGCAGCGGTTCCTGTTCAAATACATCCAGGCCGGCGGAGGCGATCTGTCTCTGCGCCAGCGCGTGCGCGAGCGCGACGGTATCCACCAGCGCGCCGCGTGCCGTGTTGATCAAAACGGCGGACGGTTTCATTTGCTGCAAGCTGGCCGCGTTGACGAGATGGTGGGTCTCGGGCGTCAATGGGCAATGCAATGAAAGAATATCTGCAGTGGCAAAAATCTCGTCGAGCCGTCTCGTGCTGACGCCTGTTGACTGAAATACGACCGGAGAGACGTTGGGATCGCACGCGATACTCTTGCAGCCAAAGCACTGCATGCGCCCGTGCACCGCCTGTGCGATACGGCCGAGGCCGATGGTGGCAAAGGTCAAGTCTCGCAGCGCTGGCATTGGGGTGGGCGGCATGATTTTCCAGATGTGGCCGCGCACGCGGCGATCGACGAAGGGAATCTGCCGCGCGAGGGTCAAGGCCAGAGCCACGGTATGGTCAGCCACTTCGTCAATGCAGTAATCAGGCACATTGCAAACTGGAATGCCGCGTTCCGCCGCCTCCGCCACTGCGATATTATCGACGCCGATGCCGAGGCGCACGATGATTTTGCATTGCCGCAGCGCGCGAACCACCTTGGCCGGGACCGGGGCCCATTGCACCAGCAACGCGTCCGCCTCTTGTGCCAGCGCAACCACCTCCTCCGGAGACTTGCACTGCGCCTCGATGAGGTCGGCGCCGGCAGCACCGATGATCTGCTGCTCTACAGCTATGGAAGCAAAACCGTGATCGGTATAGAGAACCTTGTAAGCATTCAAGTTTCGAGTCTCACTAAGGCAAGAGTACGCCTTTTATGTCGGCTCCTTCGGCTGCCAGCATCTTGTGAAAAGCGGCAACACCGTCGGACAACGGAAAACTGCCTCGTCATAAAAATCTGTGGGTGAGCGGCGGCATGGGTAGCTCACCAAGTATGTGATAAAGCATGATTTCAATTGTCTGAAATTTTTTGAAACCGTACGCCTTTCTGATGACAAGTTTGGCTTT
>JBIOXB010000215.1:0-35389 GCA_044869275.1 bacterium | reverse complement strand
GGCATATTGGCTCTAATTTGCTGCAATGGGTTTAAGGCTGGGCTTTACGCAATTGCTGCCCTTACTCTTACTCTCTCGCTTTTGAGTTGTTGTAACTGCGAGCACGAGTAAGCGTGGGAGTACGAGCAGGGGCAAGATGGTGAGCATCGCATCATCTCAGCGTTGCCCGCTCTGGCAGCGCACCCGTGCGCTGCGCATTCCGTCGAAACATGTTCCATTCGTTGGCATCTGCCTGCGCTGGCGAGAATACGTCTTTGAGAAGATGAATGCCATTGTTCGCGCCGAGAACAATTTCGCGCCGGCCATTGCCATCAAGATCGGCTACCAATGGCGAAGAGTATATGGCTGCATCGCAATCTACGGGAAAGCCTTCCTCGTTTTTTCCATCCGCCCGCAAAACATACAGGCGGTGATCGCCCGAGCCAATGACAATGCGAAATTCGCCGTTCTCATTCGCAATGAGCGCGGGCGAGCCATTGATCTCGTAGCCAGTGCGCACCGGCCAGCCCAGCGCGCAATCGCCCAGGGCATTCCAAACGTGGATCGCACCGTCCGTCGTGCCGAACACGAGGTCGAGAATCTTGTCGCGATTGAGATCGGCAAGCGCCACGCTGCCTTGTATCGCTTCGCCCACCAGTTTTGGAAAAGGCGGTAACTCGCTGCCCTGCAATTTGAATACATGCAGAAACCCGCCGTCGTCGCCGACGATGATTTCCACTTGTTGATCGTGATCGACGTCTGCCAGCGTGGGTGAAGAATCCGAATCCATTTTTAGCCGCAGGGGAAAATTTGCATAGGCTGCACCGGAAAGATGCCAGGCATAAAGATGGCCGCGGCTGGCTTCTCCGTGTGTCAGCGTCGAGAGGGCAATCAGATCCTCATGCCAGGCCGGGCTTGCTGCGGCCCAGCCCTGGATCGTTTGCGGCCATCCTGGAACAGGTTGCCCTTTGCGATCAATCAAAAACATCTTTTCATCACCGCCTATCGCGAGCAATGAATCTGCCACGATCACAGGCGAGGACCAGCATCGGAAGCCGAGGACGATTGGAAAGCCGGTAACTGACGTGCCGTTGAAATGCCAGCCATAGAGCTTGCCATCGTTCCCACCAACAAAAATCTCCGGTGCGCCGTCGCGATCGGCGTCCCACAGTGCCGGCGAAGAGAAAAATCCGTCGGGACAGCTTTGCGGCCAGCCGGCGAGATCGCGCAGGGTATCATCGAGCAAATAACAATTTCCGTCAAAGGAGCCGAGAACGATTTCCATGTGGCCATCGCGATCGTAATCAAATGCCGCCGGCGAAGAAACGGTTTCGGAGGCAGTGCGGCGAAAAAGATGATCAGCCGGAAAATGGGTTTGCTGGCAAGCGAGAAAGCAAATTCCCACTCCGATCGTTCTCATCGCCAGAGCACGCCGGGGGGCAAGCTTGAATTTTTGCCGACCTGTCATGCCATCGAATCCGTGGTACGAATAAAGATCATGCCGAGCTGTTGCGAAAATACTCGACCAGCTCCCACTTCAATCCCGGCGGATGCCGACCAAAATTGGAAAACGCGCGGCTGCTGGTTTGCCGAGCTTTTCACGCAGATATTTCTTGCACAGCTCAAATTTGCTGAAATCCCGGCGCAATCGAGAAAAAACAAAATCCCCTCGATTCTCAAATTGGGCAGCGCACAGCCCACCGTAGTTTTGCGCCAGCCCGGGAAAGCCCAATTGTGTGTAATAAGCGCGCGTGCGCTGGTGTGCTGCCGCCAGCGCATTGGGATGTGGATAAACCGGAGAGTCCATGATCAGCAAGCGGCCCTGCGGCCGCAGCACGCGCTGCGCCTGGGCAAGGAAGATTTCAGCATCGGGCGCATAATGCAAGCTGGCATTGGCGATGATGAGGTCCATGGCCTGACCGGACAATGGCAAACAGTCGAGTTCCGCTTGCACGGCCATAAACCGCCGTTGCGGGGACGGAATTGCGGAGACGCCGTGAGGGCCGGCGTTGGCATCGAAAGCAAGAACCTCATGGTGCCCGGCCAGGAGCTGGCTCATCCAGCCGCTGCCTGCGCCCACTTCCAAAATGCGCAGCGCTCGGCCGCGCGCGTACTTCTCCAGCCAGGCTTGCACCAGCTGGAATGATTTCGCCCGCAGGCGCCATTCTTGCACATGCCGGCCGGAAAGGTCTCGAAAAGGCAGCTCGAGATAAAAATTCGGATGCTCACTGGCCCAGCCTTCTTGCAATCGCGACGCGTCATATTGCGAGCAGAATTTTTCGAGCGCGACGGCACGGTCCGGTTTGAGCAGGAGTGGAATGCCGTTTTCGACCGGATACCGTTGAGCGCATGCCTCGCACTGCAGCGCGCGCGCGCCGCCGTGCACGAACATGGAAAGCTTGCTCAGGCATTGCGGGCAGCGCAGCACGCCGAACCAGCGGTAGAGCAACGAGTTTTCAGATTGCGGTGGAACGAGAGTCTTCACGCAGTTTGAGCCTTCCCAAGCGCAAATGCAGCGGCCATTGCATGCGCTTCTTTTGCTCCGGTGCGCTCCAATTTTTTTCCAGCCGCTCGCGCAGATCGAGGAGTGGATCGATTTTTTGTTGCGCGATGAATCTCTGCGTGGCCGACCAAGTGTGGAGATAGCCGATCAATTCGTCCAAGTTCCATTCAGTTTCCATGTAAAACTCAGGAGGGGTAATTTCCTCAAACGGAAATGGAATGGTGCGATAACGTTCTTCCAACAGCTTTCTTTCCGGGGGCCAAAACCGGCCGGCGATGTCGAAATAATACTCATCGAGGAGCGCGTCGATCCCGGGAGCGCATCGCAGCAGATTATAGCTCCACACCGCGATCACTCCGCCCGGTTTGAGCACCCGCGCGACTTCCGCATAAAACTTGTCAAACTGAAACCAATGCAGCGACTGGGCCACGGTAATTAAATCGACGGAACTGGCAGAAATGTTCGTATCCTCGGCCGCGGCGATATGGTATGCAATTCTTTCATGCGGAGTCGCCTGCGCGATTTGTGACGCGCTAGCGTCGGTAGCGATAACAGATCGAAAGTGCGGTGCGAGCCCCAGCGCGGCCTGGCCGTTGCCAGTTGCGCAATCCCAGGCGGTATCGCGTGCCGGCGCAAGCGCAGCCAAGTATTCGAATAATTCGGCGGGATAGTGCGGGCGATATTTCGCGTAGGTGCTGGCTTGTGAGGAGAAGTGGTCTTTGAAAGGCATACGGTGGAAATTTGAACGAACCTCACCGATGAACTGCGACGGAGGTTCTGTCGATTTCTCTGTCAGCGTGCATCCATGGGAAAATTCAAAGCAGCGTCAGTGGGATGCGCTGAACTTGAGTTGATCGTGCTGCGAACGCTGCCGCGGCCCGAAGGTTTTCGCGTTGACGGTTGCACACAGATCTCTGTCTCGCTGAATATATCAGAAACCAAGAAAAATGCAATTATTCGTTAAAAGATTTTAACAAAACTTTTCCCCCTTGCATTTCAAGCGCAAATCCTTTAGTTTCATAGCCTGAATGTGAGAACACCCCGCGCTCAGAGCATGGCAGGATGGCGGCTGAGAGTCCGCTAACAAAACCTGTTGGGCGAGTCTTGAGCGAAAAAGAGCAAGCCATTCTGCAGACCCTGGCCCAGCACAGCGCTCGCGTCTATTTCAAGCCGTCGATAGGATCATCCCGCAAGCCGAATCTCGCACGACTGTGATTGACTTGACTTTTTTGCGCCCATTCAGCGAAACGCTGCGCGACGCCGAATCTGTGGAAGAATTATGGCGCCGCGTGTGCCCGCTATTGCCGGCGCTGCTCTCTTTTAAAGAAGCCACTCTCGCACTCGCCGACGAGTCGGGGCGATTTGCCGAAGTGCGCGGCTCTTTTTGCGAGGGCGAAACCCGTGCCCGGCGCGCCTCTCTGCCCTGGACGAAATTTGCCGCTGGATTTGCCGGATTCGTCTCTCCCCACACGCCAATCCGCGGAACGTCTGAAATCAAGGCATTCTTTTTTGAAAAAGAATTCGCTTCCGCACTGGCCGTGCCCTTGCGGCTGCGCTTGAGCTCCACGCTGCATGCTTCGCATGATTTGATTGTGCAAGGCGCGCTCGCCTTCAGTCACGAGCAGGCGCATGCTTTCCGCGAGCCGCAGCGCGAGCTGTTGCATGCGCTCGCGGATCTGATTTCCGTCGCTTTGGTAAAGATACGCAAAGCGCGGCCGCGGCCGGTGCTGCCGCTCGAGCAACTGATTTATGAAATGGACGATCCGGCTCTCGTCGTCGATGCGCGCGGCCGGATTCAAAACTTCAGCCGCGGCGCGGAGAAGCTGCTGGGGTATAGCGCCGAGGAATTGCTCGGCCGGCCTGCGTTGCTGCTGTTTCAGCAGCGCGGCCAGGAGATGCGGCGCCTGCTGGCAGCGCTCGAAAAGGAGGGCCGTGTCGAAAACTTTGCAACGGAATTGTACCGCCGCGATCGCAGCGTGCTCGCCGTGCATTTTGCCGTCACGCGCGTGGCGGAAGCCGGAGGAAAAACCGCCGGATTCCTGGCGCGTTTGCACAGCGCCTGGCAGCAGCGCGCGGCCGAAGCGGAGCTCCAGCGCCGCGAAAAGGAACTGGAGAATCTCATTTTCGTCATCAGTCACAATCTCAAGACGCCGCTCGTCTCCGTTCAGGGCTTCGCCAGTTTGTTGCGCGACGAGTTAGAACCGCGCTTGAGCCCGGAGCATCTGCATTTTCTCGACCGCATTCAGAAAAATGCCGGCCAGATGGAGAAAATGGTGCTGGATCTGCTCGAGTTCTATCGTCTCGGCCGCGAATCGGCAAAATTCGAATGGGCCGATCTGTCCGGTGTGGTGCATCGCGTAATCGACGATCTGAAGCTGCTGGAGCAGACCTCGCTCTCGCCGGCGGAATTCAGCAAGCCGGCGGCTGGCGAAAAAGTGATGAAGGCGGAATTCGTGGTCCCGCCCAGCTTGCCGCAAATCAAGGGCGACGCGAACGGCCTGAGGACCGTATTCGAGAATCTGTTGAGCAATGCCATGAAATATCGCCGTCCAGACGCGCCGTTGCGCATCGAAATCGGCTGGCAGGAACAGCCGCGCTTTCATGCGTTTTGGGTGCGTGACAACGGCATGGGCGTGGAGGCCGCTTTTCAGCAAAAGGCCTTCAACCTCTTTCAACGCGGATCGAATGTTGGAAAGATTGCCGGCACCGGCGTAGGCTTGGCCATCGTGCGCCGCATCATCGAAAACCACCGCGGCATGATCAAACTCGATTCAAATCCGGGCCAGGGAACATCGGTTTACTTTACGCTGCCGAAGCTGGATCAATTAGGCGATTAGCTTTTCAAACTCAGGATAGAATTCCAACTTCTTCTCGCCAACGGATAGATGAAGACCAACTCATGAAAAGACTGTTAGATGCAAATGAGCCCTCTGCGTTACTTCACCGCCGGTGAATCGCACGGCCAGGCTTTGGTAGGTATATTAGAAGGCCTGCCGGCCGGCCTGGCGATTGATGAAGAGTACATTGCTGCACAATTGCATCGCCGCCAGCAAGGCCATGGCCGCGGCGGCCGCATGCGCATCGAACAGGATCGCGCGCGGATTTTGAGCGGCGTGCGTTTCGGCAAGACTTTGGGCTCTCCCCTGGCCCTGCAAATTGAAAATCGCGACTGGCAAAATTGGCAAACAAGAATGGCGGTGGCAGGCGCAGCGCCGGAAAATCTCGAGCGCGTGGAAGTTGCGCGGCCCGGCCACGCCGATCTCGCAGGTGCGATCAAGTATCAAACCGATGACATGCGCGACATTCTCGAACGCGCCAGCGCGCGCGAGACCGCCACGCGGGTGGCGCTCGGAGCCGTGGCGCGAAAATTTTTGGAGGCGTTCGAGGTGGTGATCGCCAGCCACGTCGTTCAAATTCACCAGGCCCGCAGTTCGTTCACTTTTTTGCAGGACACGAGCTCGTATCCGTTTCCCCTCGATGAAATAAACGAACGTGTGGACGCTTCTCCGGTACGCTGTGTCGAAAGCAAAGCGGAACAGGAAATGATCGCGGCGATTGATCGCGCCAAACAGAATCGTGACACCGCCGGCGGCATATTTGAAGTCGCTGCTTTCAATCTGCCGGTCGGCCTGGGCAGCCACGTGCATTGGGATCGCAAGCTCGATGGCCGTGTTGCTGCCGCCCTGATGAGCATACCCGCGGTCAAAGGCGTTGAAATCGGCAGCGGGTTCGAAAATGCAGCGCGCTGGGGCAGCACCGTGCATGACGAAATTTTTTATACCCCCGAGCGCGGATACTTTCGCAGTTCCAATCACGCCGGCGGGCTTGAAGGCGGCCTCACCAATGGCGAGCCGCTGGTGGTGCGTGTGGCAAAAAAACCGATTTCAACTTTGATGCGCCCGCTGGCCTCCGTGAACATGCGCACGAAAGCAGCCGCCGTGGCGCACCTCGAACGTTCCGACGTCTGTGCGGTGCCGGCGGCGAGTGTGATTGGCGAAGCGATTTTGGCCTTGGTTTTGGCCGGCGCCATGCTGGAGAAGTTTGGCGGAGATGCCATGCCGGAAATCGAGGAGAGATGGCGCGCATGGAAAAAGCAATAGGCAAGATCTTTTTGATCGGCTTCATGGGCTGCGGCAAAACCACGATTGGTAAGTTGCTGGCGCAACAATTGGGCTGGCGGTTTGTGGATTTGGATGAGGAAATCGTTCTGCGCGAGCGCATGCCCATCGAGCAGATTTTTGCGCAGCATGGCGAGCCTTATTTTCGCACCCTCGAGGCCGCCATTCTCGCGAGCCTTATGGACTCGCAGCGTACGATTATTGCCCTCGGTGGCGGCACGCCGACGCAAGAGATGGTGTGGCCCATGCTGCGCCAAGGACTCGCGGTTTTCTTACGCTGCCAGCCGGAAGAGCTGTTCCGGCGTTTGAAAGACGACGACCACCGGCCAATGCTGAGCCGGATTCCGGTTTCTGAGCGCCTGGCGTATATTCGCAATTTGTTGCTGCAGCGTGAGCCGTTCTATCTGCGTGCCGATACCGTCATCGACACCTTCGCGCAGCACACGCCCGCCGAAACTGCTGCGATTCTGGCGCAGTTGCTGCGTGAGGGCGTGCTCCAAAGCGACGCAGTGACGATCTGATCGAAAGTTTCCAGCGCGCAGCGCCGAGGCCAATGCGTCTCGCCGCATGCGGTTGAGGGAATATGACATGCGACGCCTCCTGATTGTTCACGGCCCGAATCTCAATCTGCTGGGCGAGCGCGAGCCGGAAATCTACGGCCGTACCACCCTGGCGCAACTAAACGCAGAGTTGCAGCGCTTTGTGTCGCAAGCACATGCCGAGGCCCTCTGTTTTCAATCCAACCATGAAGGCGCAATCCTGGATTTTCTGCATGAGCAGCGGCACGCGGCCAGTGGTCTTGTCATCAATCCGGGTGCGCTGACACATTATAGTTATGCCCTGCGCGATGCGATTGCCGCCATCCCTCTGCCGGCCGTGGAGGTGCACCTGTCCGACCTCCATCACCGCGAAAGTTTCCGCGCGATTTCCGTCGTGCGCGAAGTTTGCCTCGATCAAATTTCCGGATTGGGAATCGAAAGCTATCGCCGCGGCGTGGAAGTGGTTCTTGGCCGCCTGGCTTGCCGGGAGTTGCATGATTTGTTGGAAACGCAGCCTGCAGCCAACGACGCTTATCGCGCCTGCGTGCAGATGCTCAAACGTGACTTTCCAAAGTATGATTGGGTGGGAGTTTATTTGGTTGAAGGCAACGAGCTGGTCGTGCACAATTATCTTGGGGCACCCACGCCGCACACGCGCATTCCCATTGGTCAAGGGATTTGCGGCGCAGCCGTCGCGGAACAACAAACCATTATCGTGTCCGACGTGACTGCCGATCCCCGCTATCTCGCGTGCAGCATTGAAACCAAATCCGAAATCGTCGTGCCCATTCAAGGCCGGCGTGTGTACGGCGAGATCGATATCGACAGCCACACGCCTGAGGCATTCTGGCAAAATGATCGAAAGTTTTTGGAAGAAATGGCTGCTGACTTGGCGAGTTACCTGGACGGAAAGTCTTTTTGAGCGAAATCTGCGATTTTGTGCTTGTCTGCCAAAATGCCGAATTCCATGCCATGATTTCGCAATACTGCCAAAATATGGGATGCAGGTGACAATTGTAATGAAACCTTTGGGCTTTTTTGGAGTTTAGATTAAAAGAAGTAAGATTTTGCCTGGCATGACTTTTGATGTTTGATGATCATCAAACTTTTTTGATGTAAAAGCTGGTTTCCAATCAGGAATAACTCAATGGCTAACGAAAAAGAAGAAACTATCGAATTGAAGATTCCGAAAGTATTACCGCTATTGCCGCTGCGCAATACCGTCATATATCCACATCAAATTCTGCCGCTTTCCATTGGGCGTGATAAATCCGTGCGCTTGATTGAAAATGCCATGCGAGGCGACAAGCTCATCATGGTCGTGGCGCAGAAAGACGGAGCGACCGAAGATCCCCTGTCAGATGATTTGTATCGCTGGGGCACGATCGCGCAGGTCATGAAGATTTTCAAAATGCCCGATGGCACGCAAAGCGCGATGGTGCAAGGCGTGACGCGCGCGCGCATTCTCGATTACTTGCAGTCCGATCCTTACATGGTCGTGGCCGTGCAACCATATCCAGACGAAAAAGTGGAGGGCATGGACATTGAGGCCATGGTGATGAATTTGCGTGCGCAGTTTCAAAAGGCGGTCGATCTCGCGCCTTATCTCACACCCGAACATGCGATGCTGGTGATGAATACCGAGAGCCCGGGACGGCTGGCGGACATCATCGTGTGGAATTTGAACCTGCAACTGGAAGAGAAGCAAAACTTCCTTGAAATGATCGACGTGCGCAAGCGCCTCGAACGCGTTACGTTTTTGCTCAGCAAAGAGCTGCAGATTCTCGAGCTCGGCAGCAAGATTCAAAACGAGGTGCAGGGCGAGATTTCGAAGAATCAGCGCGAATATTACTTGCGCGAGCAGTTGAAGGCCATCAAACGCGAGCTGGGCGAGGACGAAGACGAGCGCACCAGCGAAATCAACGAGCTGCGCCAGCGCCTGGACGAAGCCAAGCTGCCGGAGGAAGCGAAAAAGGTTGCCGACAAGGAACTGGACCGGCTTTCCAAAATTCCGCCGGCCGCCGCGGAATATACCGTATCGCGGACCTATTTGGATTGGCTGATCGAATTGCCGTGGAGCAAAAGAACCGAGGACAATTTGGACGTCAACATCGCGCGGCAAGTTTTGGATGAAGATCATTACAACCTCGAAAAAGTTAAAAGGCGCATTCTCGAATATCTGGCGGTGCGGCAATTGAAGCCGGATATGAAAGGACCGATTTTATGCTTCGTCGGCCCTCCGGGCGTCGGTAAGACTTCCTTGGGCCGTTCGATCGCGCGCGCCATGGGCCGCAAGTTCGCACGCATTTCGCTGGGTGGCGTGCACGATGAAGCCGAGATTCGCGGCCACCGCCGCACCTACATCGGTGCGCTGCCGGGACGCATCGTACAAAGCTTGAAGCGGGCGGGCGTGAACAACCCCATTTTCATGCTCGATGAAATCGACAAAGTCGGCGCGGATTTTCGCGGCGATCCTTCTTCCGCTTTGCTGGAAGTTTTGGACCCCGAGCAGAACTTTTCGTTCAGCGATCATTATCTCGAAGTGCCGTTCGATCTCTCGCACGTGATGTTCATCGCCACGGCGAATTTGGAAGATCCGATCCATCCGGCGCTGAAAGACCGTCTCGAGATCATCGAATTGCCCGGCTACACGGCGGAGGACAAGATTCGCATTGCCGAAAGGTTTCTGGTGCCCAAACAGCTCGAAGCACATGGCCTGAAGCCGGAGCAACTGCAGATCGAGCCGGAAGCGATTGCGCAAGTGATTTCAGCCTACACCCGCGAAGCGGGCGTGCGCAACCTGGAGCGCGAGATCGCCAACATCTGCCGCGGCGCCGCGCGCGAAGTGGTGGAAACGCGCGCGAAAAACGGTAACGCGAGCGAAACCAAAGTCGTGCGCAAGGAAGATGTGTCGACCTATTTGGGCGTGATCAAGTTTTTTTCCGACGCCAAAGAGCGCATCAGCCGTAGTGGCGTGGCCACCGGCCTGGCCTGGACCGCGGTGGGCGGCGATATTCTCTTCGTCGAAGCCACGAAGATGCGCGGCAAAGGCGGCTTGACGCTCACCGGCCATCTCGGCGAGGTCATGAAAGAATCGGCCCACGCGGCCCTGTCTTACATTCGCAGCAAAGCCAGGCAGTACGATATCGATGAAGAAGTTTTCGACAAAACCGATATTCACATTCACGTGCCGGCCGGTGCGATTCCCAAAGACGGGCCGAGCGCGGGCGTGACCATGTTCACGGCGCTGGTTTCCCTGCTGACCGATCGTTTGGTGGCGCATGATGTGGCGATGACGGGCGAAATCACTTTGCGCGGCCTGGTGTTGCCGGTCGGTGGCATCAAGGAGAAAGTGCTGGCCGCCAAGCGCGCCGGCATCAACAAGGTCATTATGCCGGAAAAGAATCGCAAAGATCTCGAAGAAATTCCCCAGCACGTGCGCGAGACCATGGAGTTCAATTTCGCGAGCGAGATGGATGACGTGATCAAGCTGGCCCTGAGCCGGCGTGTGCGCCGTCCAACGGAGGAAAAGAATGCGGCGGTCATAAAGACGCAGCTGCCGGCAGCCTAAGTTGTCAAAAACCTTTCAGGTCTGCAGAGGCCTGGGAGGTTTTTTTCATTGGAGAGCATGTTAAACTGGAAGGGAGATCGCTATGCGCGGAACACACAATCGACAAAAGAACATGGCCGACATGATACGCCGCAAACAAAAACAAAACCGGCCCATGCCTTTCCACCCGCCGCCACCGCCCACACCGCGGCCAAAGAAGGCTGCGGATAAGGCGGAAAAGAAGTAATCTTGCTTATGAAGTTGTAAATACGGAAGTATTTCTTGAGTTCGATTCCGTGGGGTTCGATTTCCGTGGGCGAAAAACTTGCTCTGTGGGCCGCATTTCTGCCTTACTGCAGCTGCTGCAGCAAAGCCTTCGCCTCCTGCAGATCTTTTGTTTCAAATCCCTCCGTGAAGCGGTCGTAAACCTCCGTCAGCAGCGTGCGGGCCCGCTGGCTTTGGCCTTGCTTCAGCCAGAGACGGCTCAACGCCATGGCCGCGCGCAATTCCCAAGCTTGGGCGGATTGCGCGCGGGCGCAGTCCAGCGCTTGTTGAAATGCCGCTTCCGCTTCTGCCAGGCGTTGTTGCGCCGACAAGATCTCTCCACGCACGCGTAAGAGCTCGGCGCGGTGGGCATCTTCCTCGTTTTGCAGCAAATGTGCCTGCGCTTCTTCCCACAACGCGAGGCCGGTCTCAATTTTTCCAATCTTGCAATACTCTTCCGCCAAATAGGCCAGCGCGCCGGCGCGGCCCAGGGTGGAGCCGGTGTTGCGGAATAGGGCCACGGCTTTTTCGATGTAGGCGATCCCCTCCGGAATCCGGGCCTTCATCAGAAGAATCCGGCCTTTAAAAGAGGTGCCACTGGCCAGCCAAAACGCAAAGTTCTGCTCCCGCGCCAGCGCCAGCAGGGCATTGACTTGCTTTTCCGCAGCGGAAATTTCGCCGAGCAATATCAGCATTTCGCAGGTAAAGCTGAGAGCAAAGGCGCGAGTGAATTGGTGATCGAGCGATTCGGCCAGAGGCAGGGCCAGCTTCATCTTTTCCCAAGCTTGTTCGGGATAGCCCAAGAACCAAAGCACATTGGCCAGGAAAACCAAACCGACCACGCCCGGGTCTTGGCCGAACATGGAAGCATCCAAACTCAGATGTTCGGGTCGATAAAGCAGCCGGGCGTATTCCAATTGTTCACGTGCCGAGCTCAGATCGCCGCGGTAGAAAAGTGAAATTCCTGAGGCCAGATGCGCCGACAGGAGTGCGGTTTCATCGCCGGAGTGCCGCGCCAGCCGCATGAGCTTGCCGGCCAGATCGAGCGCCGCCTGCAAATCCGTGCGCAGCAGCGCCGATTGCCATAACCCCAACAGCACGGGCAGGCTGTGCATCGTATCTTGCAGTTGTTCGCAAAGCTGCCACGCGCGCGCATAGGTTTGCTCCACTTCCGGGGCAGCGTAGCCGCGCAAAGCCACCAGCGTCACACCCAACGCGCTCAACAAACCCAGCTCCTGCTGATCGCGCAGCGCCGAAGCGGCAACCTGAGGCAGCAAGGACAACCCTTTGCGCAAATGACCGGCGGCTTCGACATGGGCCGATTTCGTGATCGCCTGCTGCCCTGCCCACAGCCAATACACGAGGGCCGTCTCCGCCATGCCGCCTTCAGTATAATGATGCGCCATCAATTCCGGCTGGCTCATGACGGAATTGAGAAACTGCTGCGTCAACACCTGGGCAATGCGGTAATGATAGAACTGGCGCTTGCTTTTCAACAGCGATTCATAGGCCGCGTCTTGAATCAAGGCGTGCTTGAAGCTGTACGTTTCGTATGGGTGTGCGCCCTGCTGCAAAAGGAGCTCGGCTTTGAGCAATCTCGCCAAAGCCGAGCGCAGCGTGTTTTCATCCTGCGGCCAGACCGCGCGCAGCAATTCGAAGCTGAATTCACGGCCAATGGTGGCGGCAACCTGCGCCACTTCTTTTACCGCGGCCAGGCGGTCCAGGCGCGCCATCAAGGAATCCTGCAGCGTGGTGGGAATCGAAATGGCAGGCAAAGGCCCGGCCATTTCATAATGGTCGCCGTGCTCCACCACGTAACTCGATTCCAAAATCATTTTCGTCAACTCTTCCACGAACAGCGGCACGCCATCGGTTTTCGCAACGATCTGCATGGCCACTTCTTCTGGCAGTCTTTTTTCATGGGTCAAATCGACGAGCATCTGCCGCACTTCTTCCGCATTCAAGCGATTCAGATTGATTTGTTGATAATGTGGAAAAGCGCGCCACGCAGGCTGGAAAATCGGGCGCGCCGTCATCAGCACAAAGACGCGCGCCGTGGTGCATTTTTCCAGCAGCAAGCCGAGAAACTCCAGCGTGGAAGCATCGGCCCAATGCAAATCTTCCATGATCAACAAAATTGGCCGCAGGCAGCTCTTGCGGAACATGAAATTGCAGAAACTCAAAAACAGTTTTTGTTTTTCGCGCTCGGGCGCACGCGCGGCATGGCCTTCGCTCCCCGGCAGTGAAAGCAGCACGGCAAACGCCGGCACCAGCGCCTCGGGCTTCAAGCCCACCTCGGTAAAAAGGCCTTCCAGTTTTTGCAGCTTTCTGTCCGGAGCCTCGTCGCGCTGGAAATTGAGCAGACGCTGCAGTAAATCGACCAACGGGTGAAGCGCGCTGTTTTGATGATAAGGCGAACCGTGGCATTCCCAAATCTCCGCCGCCTCGCCCACTTGTTCTCGCAGCGCGCGCGTCAGCCGTGATTTACCGATGCCGGCTTCGCCTTGCAGCAAGGCCGCCCGTCCTTGTCCGTGTAGTACTTTCTCCCAGCATTGCATGAGCTGATTAATTTCCAGCGTTTTGCCGATTAAAGGCGTCAGACTGGAACGCGCCATGGCGTCGAGCCGGCTCTGTACTCCGGTGCGGCGCAAGACACGATAGCATTGCAGGGCTTGCGCCACGCCCTTCATCTGATGCGCGCCGGCGTCATCACAATCAAAAAAGCCGTGCACTAGGCGATAGGTGGAGGCGCTGATGATAACGGTGTTCGGCGCCGCCAAGCTCTGCAAGCGCGCCGCCAAATTGGGAGTTTCACCCAAGGCCAGCGCCTCGCGTTTTTCGTCATTGCCCATCGCGCCCACCACCACCAAGCCGGTATGAATGCCGATGCGCACATCCACTTTCACGCCGTATTGCGCCTGCAGGCGAGTATTGAGCAGGGTGATTTCATCGATGATTTCCAAGCCGGTGCGCACCGCGCGCTGTGCGTCGTCTTCGTGCGCACGCGGATAGCCGAAATAAATGAGGATGCCGTCGCCGAGATATTGCGCGATATAACCGTCGTACAAATGAATGATGCGGCCGCAGGTTTCGTGATACGCGCGCAAGATATGGCGCAAATCTTCGGGATCGAGGCGCGAGGACAGCGCGGTCGAACCGACCAGATCACAAAACATGACCGTGAGCTGGCGGCGTTCGGCTTCTTCGGTCTCGAGCTTAGCTTCGGGGCGGGAGGCTGGGGCGGACAAAACCGCGCTTGCAATTTCTCGCTCCGGGAGTGAAGCAAGCAGCGGCGTGCCGCACTGGCCGCAATATTTGAAATTTTCGGGATTGTTGAATTTGCAATTCGGGCAGATCATTTCTTTCTCACAGCTCCGATTGGGCCAAGCATAATTCTCCATACGAGCGAACAGAAGGTACGCGCACGCGGCGACAATTGCAAGCCGCATGCTGCCGGTATTTGCCTTCAGAACAATTCTTGCATCATTCAAAATTTTTGATATATTTGAATCAGAGGAGTCACACTCTATTCCATTACAAATGAAATCAGTGATTTTTGAGCAAAGAAATCCAAAATCCTAAGCTCAAAATTCAATACCACCTTGGGCTTTGTGTTTTGAGTTTTTCGTTTCCGGCTTGGCCGGGTTATGCCTTTTCACTGAGTATCATCAACGTGCAAATCATCTCAAGGAAAGCCGCGGTTTGTCTCCTCACGATTTGGAACTGCATATTGGAAATAATACAACGGTTGCTGAAGTGTTGAATCGTAAACGCACCTTGACCATAGACATGATACGACGGCTGCATACCGGACTTGGCATTACCGCAGAAGTTCTTATTCAACCTTATTCGGTTGCTGCTTGA
The DNA here is from genome assembly GCA_044869275.1 of bacterium. Lineage (GTDB taxonomy): Bacteria > Zhuqueibacterota > Zhuqueibacteria > Zhuqueibacterales > Zhuqueibacteraceae > JBIOXB01. The sequence continues at coordinate 20,572 of JBIOXB010000215.1, read as the reverse complement.
AGGAATATTGCCAAAAGACCTTGGCTATTAGTCACTTTTTAAGCTGTACCTCGGCGAGGGGCCACGCATCATCTCGCAAATGGATTGAAACTGCCGCTTGACTTTCATCATGTCTCCCTTACACGAATACCACAGCCGCCACGCCAAACATTTGCTCGATCTCTTTGGTTATGCCATTCCTTTGCGTTATGCCGCGCCCAAGCAAGAATATAAAGCAGCGCAAACCGCCGCGATGATGGACTCCAGCTTTTTCGGCAAGCTGCGAGTGACCGGCAAAGATCGTGAGTCCTTGCTGCATCGCTTGACCGCCAACGAAATGCGCAACTTGAAAACGGGGCAGACGCGCGTCAACATTTTCGCCAATGCCAAGGGCCGCGTTCTCGACCGTGTGGAAATGCTGGCAGAGGAAGAAAGCTATTTGTTGTTGGCCAGTCCCGGGCATGCGGTTACCCTGCAGAAGTGGATTGAAAAATATACTTTCCTCGAAGAAGTCAAATCCACAGATCTCACCGCGGCACTCGGCATGATCAGCCTGTTCGGCAAAGAGAGCTCGGCAAAATTGGAAACCGCTTTGGGAATCGAGCTGGGGAAAATTTCCGCCGGCCAGTTTATCAAAACATCCTGGCAAACTACGGAGACGATTGTGCATCAACCGCAAGCGGCGAACCCGGCGCGATTCAATTTGATCGTTGCGCATGAAAACATGCCGGCGCTCTGGCAAGCGCTGCTTTCTGAATTCGCCCCTTTGGGTTTTTCCACCTATGAAACCCTGCGGATTGCACACGGCATTCCCGCCGCTGGTCACGAAATCGTCGAAGAATACAATCCGCATGAAATCGGTCTATATCCCTTCATCAACTTTGACAAAGGCTGTTACATTGGCCAAGAGGTCATTGCGCGGCTTGATAGTTATCAAAAGGTGCAGAGGCAGTTGTTTGGTGTTAAATCTGAAACCGAGGCGAGCCTGCTCACTGGCGCCACTGTTTGGCGACAAGACCAGGAAGCCGGCAAGCTCACGAGCGTTGCGCCTGCGCCACAGGGCCAGGGCACAATCGGATTGGCGGTCGTGCGCAAGACTTTCGCGCAACCGAATCTCGCCGTGGAGTTGCACCGGGAACACAGGACCTACCCGGCCGAACTTGTCCATATTCCTTTCGCTCTCGACATTCCTTTCTCTCTCGACGCATGAACGAATACCCCAAACTCAGATTTGTTGAAGCCATTCCTTTGGATCACGAAAGCGATCGGCGTTACCTCTTGCGTGATCCCTCGGGCTTGGCCGAAGACATGATCGTCGTTTCCGGCGAAGCGCTCTTCATCCTGCAATATTTTGACGGCAAGCATTCGCGGCAAGAAATTCGTGCGGAGTTTCTCAAAGCGCTCGGGACGTTATTGCCGGAGCGCAAGCTGCAGGACTTGATCACCGCGCTCGAGAAGGCGCATTTTTTGGAAAGTGAGGCTTTTCAAGATTACAAGCGCGGCTTGGAAAGCCAGGTGCTCGCGCAAGCTGTGCGTCCCGCGGCACATGCCGGCGCGAGCTATCCTTCCGAGCCGGATGCTCTGCGGGAGCGTCTGAATTCTTTTTACCAAGCTGGCGCCGGGCTGCCGGCACTGGAGATCCCGGCCAATGGTGTGGCGCAAGTGAAGGGGTTGATTGCACCGCACATCGATCTGCGCGTGGGCGGAGCTTGTTACACGTATGCCTATCGCGCCCTCGCGAACGACACACCCGCCGACATCTATGTCATCCTGGGAACCGGGCATGGCGGCTTGGTCAATTGCTACTCTGGTTTGAAACAGGATTTTGCAACGCCGTTGGGCACGGTCAAGCACCATGCGGAATTCATGGCGGAGCTGGCGCGCCGCCATCCCTATGAGCTGTATTCCGAGCCGCTGCCGCATCGCACCGAACACACGATCGAATTTCAAACCGTATTTCTACAGCATCTTTTGGGCGGGCGGAGGGATTTCACCATTGTGCCTATTCTTTGTTCGTATGCTTACCTCATGCTCACCGAGGCGCATTTCGAGCGCGAGCATAATATCATCGTGGCCTTCATCAAAGCTCTGCGCGAAACCTGCGCTGCGTTTGCGGTGCGAAGGCAGCGCGTTTGCTTGATTGCGAGCGTCGATTTGTCGCATGTCGGCCCGCGTTACGGCGAAGACGAAACGCCGGATGCGGCGTTTTTGCAGGGTGTGAACACTGCCGATCACCAGTTGCTGCAAGCCATCACGGCGATCGATTCCTCGCAGTTCGTCGAAACCATGGAACGAATGCACGATCGCTATCGCGTGTGCGGTTTTGCGCCGATTCATACTTTGCTCGCAGCCACGACCGCGAAAAAAGGCAAGCTGTTAAAGTATGAACAGGGTTTGGTTGACGATGCGAAGTCCGTGGTTTCATATGCCAGTTTGGCTCTTTATTGAAAAGTGAGTCATTTCGCCTAACGCAGCAGTGTTACAGAGAAAACGCCGGTCTTTGCATTCCAATGATTTAGCCGCCTCGCCCCTTAGCGTGCACTTTTGTGTGAGTTTCAGTTTTGGACCCTCCAGCCGAGTGCAGGGCTTTCCAGGTTGGGAATTTCCAGGAGTTGCCAGGTGACCGCCAGTCCAGCCCGTTTCGCTTATTTAAAAAGAAAAACTCTTGCCCCTTGGATTTTCAGCTTTTTATGCTATATTACAATTGCGCCACATTGGACCTGTCAAATTGAGACTACTAACATGAAGCGCAAAATCGAAAATCCCTACGCCATTACCAGCGTGCAAAGGATGCGGAACTCGGAAGGCCAGCCGATCGGCACCTGGTTGCTGCAATCCATTACCCCCGTTCTCTTCCGCGTTTTTTACGACGAGAAGTTCTTCTACCGTGACCTGCTGAAGTTTGGTTGAATTCCCTTTCCCTATTTCTCTTCATTCCTCAACCTTTGCGTGGCACCTTCATCCGCAAGGGATAGGTATCTTCAAGCGCAGCCGCAAAAAACAATTTCAACGCTTGTGCCAGCTTAGAATCGCAACTTCGGGAAAGGAGCGTAATATGTACATTACTCCCATGCCAGCCCCAGCCACTCCGGCTCGGAGTGTTCGCGCGAATCACGATCCCAAAAAAGCGCCGCTTATAAATAGAAGTACTGAACAAGACCCGTCCGCGCTGCGGACGGAGGAAATCAAGCAAGAATGCCGCAAGTGGATGGAGATTATTTCCGGCGTCGTTCTCGATGAAAGAGAACATCGCCAGCTTATCGAAGAGACGCTGCAAAATCACGTGCACTATGTCAACAAAGAATGGGGCAATGCGCGCAAATCCGTTTCCGCCGCGGGCGAATATGCGTGTGTGGAATGGATGGGGCAGGCGTCGAAATTTTGGGATACTCTCGGCCGCGAGTATATTGATTGCCTCGGCGGTTACGGCCTTTACAATGCCGGCATTCGCCATCCCAAAATCGTGAAAGCTGTCGCCGCGCAATTGCAGCGCAATCCGCTTTCGAGCCAGGAATTGCTGGATCCGCTGCGTGGCGCGCTTTCCAAAATCCTGGCGGAGATCACGCCGGGGAAACTGCAGTACAGTTTTCTCATCAACAACGGCACGGATGCGGTGGAAGGCGCGATGAAGCTCGCGCGCGCTTACACCGGCCAGCACGGCTTCATGAGCTCGCTGGGTGCGTTTCACGGCAAATCGCTGGGCTCGCTCAGCTTGATGGGCAAGCTGCGCTACCGCAAAGCTTTCGAGCCGCTGCTGGCTGATGTCACCTTCGTGGAATTCGGCGATGCGGATGAGCTGGAGTTCGAAGTGGAGAAGGCCAATAAAATCGGATGGCCGATTGCCGCATTGGTGCTCGAGCCGATACAAGGCGAGGCCGGCGCGATCGTTCCGCCGGAGGATTACTGGCCCAGGGTGCGCGAAATCTGCACGCGCTACAGCGTGTTGCTCATCGCCGACGAAGTGCAAACCGGGCTGGGCCGCACGGGGAAAATGTTTGCCGTCGAGCATTGGAACGTCGAGCCGGACATTCTATGTCTCGGCAAAGCGCTTGGCGGCGGCGTGATGCCGCTGGCCGCGTTCGTTTCCACGCCGAAAATCTGGTCGGTCTTTGAAAAAGACCCGCAAGTGCATTCTTCCACGACCGGAGGCAATCCCCTGGCATGCGCCGCGGGTATCGCCGCCATCATGGTCACGCTGGAGGAAGATTTGCCCGGCCAGGCCGCGCGCAAAGGCGCCTACATGTTGTCGGAAATGCAGAGACTCAAAGAGCGTTACGGTGAAATCATTGCCGAAGCACGCGGCAAGGGCCTCCTGCTCGGGATGCAGTTCCGGAGCGCGGCGCTGGGCTGGCAAATGGTCTCGCGCCTGTTCCGCAAGGGTGTTCTCGTGGCAGGCACGATGAGCAACTCTGAAACCGTGCGGTTCGAACCGGCGCTCAATATTCCGGATCTGTTGATCGATGAAATTTTGAATCGCCTGGAAGACACGTTGCGCGAAGTGCGCGATGGGAGGAATTAGGTTGGATTATTGGATTATTGGATTTATGGATTGACGGATTGATGGAATTATGGAGAAGCGTGATCCAGTAATCCAGTAATCCAACAATCCATCTCCCCAACAATTCGTTGATTGCGAGAATGGGAAACTCATGACCATCAGGGTTTTCGTGACCGGCGGAACGTTCGACAAGGAATACGATGAAATTACCGGCCGGCTTTTTTTCAAAGAGACGCACGTGCCTGAGATGCTGAAGCTCGGCCGCTGCCGGCTCGAGGTCGAAGTCACCACTTTGATGATGATCGACAGCCTGGATATGACAGACGCTGATCGTGCTCTGATTGTCGCGCATTGCAAGAAATGTTCGGAAGAAAAAATCGTCATCACGCACGGGACGGACACGATGGTTGAAACCGCGAGGGCCCTGGCAGAAAACGTTCCCGACAAAGCCATCGTGCTCACCGGCGCGATGATCCCCTACGCCTTCGGCAGTTCGGACGGCTTGTTCAATTTAGGCAGCGCAGTGTCTTTCGTGCAGGCCTTGCCGCACGGCGTGTACCTTGCCATGAATGGGAGGTATTTCGCCTGGAATAATGTCCAAAAAAATCGCGAGCTGGGTGTGTTTGAGGAAAATGTGAAATGACACCTGTTTAGAGGTCATTCCTGAACACCACAACGTTAAGTTGAAAACAGAAGCCCAAGATGCAATCAGGGCAAATGTCGATTTAGCTTTTTTAGGTCGCAGTGCACTAACGCAGCAGGGAGTCATGTAGTCTCACGTATTTCTGATCCGTTGTCCCGCGGCCCCAAAATTGTTCCAGCCGTGCTTGCCGGAAATTGAAAATCTCGCGCAGTCGCGCGGCCAGGTGGAAGCGGTGCAGCAACCGGCCGAACACGCCATAAGGCAAAACATAATGCACGAGATCGATCATTTCCACGCCGCCCGAAAACTCCCTGAAGAAGTGTTGATGATGCCACAGCCGATAGGGCCCGAAGCGTTGCTCATCCACGAACAGGAACGGCTCCTGCACGTGCGTGATTTCCGTCATCCAATTCACCGGGAGGTTGCCGAATGGCCGGACTTGATAAGAGATGATCATGCCCGGATACATTCTTTGCGGCAAGTCGGAAGTCACGCGAAAACCCAGCCAGGGCGGCGTAATGTCGGCGAGATTGCGCGGGTTAGAAAAGAACTCCCAGGCGGTGGTCAAAGGAATGGGCAATTCTTGTCGGGCTTTCAGCACATATAACTTCATGCCATCACTTCCAATTTGTGCGCCTTGCGGCCGCCGCGTGCTGTGCGGTCGATGATTTTGTCGCGCGCAAGCAGAAGCTGCGCCATTTCCACCGCGCGGCCGGTCAATGCTTTCGCGCCCTCGCGCAGCTCGGCGCTGTTCATCACATGGCTGACGTTGCGCTCCATGTCTTCGGCGGCCCAGCCGCGCGAATGCGCGATGAAGGGGAACTGCGGAAAATAAAAACCCAATTCCGAAAAGAAAGTGAGCAGATTCCCCGCGACCCCCTGCACGTTGTCCTGCCCACCGGTGATGATGAAGCTCGCCACTTTGTTGCGCAGCAGCACGCGGTCGCGAATGGTGACTTGATTTTGCACGCAGTTCAAACGCTCCGTCATTTTGAAAAACAGAGAACTGGCCTGGCCCCAGCGAATCGGCGTTGCCAGAATCAGCACATCACACCAGAACACCAGTGCTTCATAGACTTCTGCCATTTCATCTTGCGCATCCATTTGCGTGATCGAACACGGCCAGGTGCAGGCCTGCGCGCTTTTGGAATAATAGCCTTCGCAATGGCGAAAATTCAGATCGCTCAACCGGAGGAGCTTGGTTTCACAAGCCAAATCGGTTTGCGCATGCTGCAGCGCAATTTGCAACAAAGCTTCAGAAGTAGAAAAACGCGGATGGTGGCGATCGAAATTCGTCGTGGAAATGCCCGCCACTCGCAGCGGCCCTTCTTCACGATGGATCGGCCTTGACAGCGGATGCGGTGCATGTAGCTTCTTGTGTCGCTGCGTCAACGGTTCCAGCCGCAGAAAAAGATGGCCATTTTCCACTTTGATTTCGTAACTCGGCACTCTGTCTTCTTCAAAACCGGGCTCGCCCATGCCGTTTTGCCGATGAAATTTCCAATTGTGCCAGGGACACGTGACGAATTCACCCTCCAGCCGTCCTTGCCCCAGCGGCCCGCCCACGTGATTGCACGCGCCTGAAATCGCACCAAATATCCCATTCACAAACGAGATCGCGATTTTATTTCGCCCGACCGTGACTTCCGTTAAAGGCCGGCCTTGAAATTCTTCCACGATGCCCAAATCCTGCCACGTGTTTTCAGCCATGATGAATCCCTTCTGCAAGCACAAGATTCATTGCGCTCACTTTATTTCCTGCAGGTAGTGATTTATTCTTTTACGCATTTCCGCGACTGCCGCCGCCTCGGTCCCGGTGTAGTAATCTTCGGCATGCAGGTGCGCGCTGCCAAATTGGATTCGTGGCCGCGCCCGCGTTGAAGGGTCGGTTTTGAAAATACTCAATGAAGCATGCCCTTGATCACAGCCCGTCCGGCGCAGAATGCCAGCCAGGGTATCGCAATTAATCCCCCCTTTTCCAAAATCATATTGCTCTTCCCATGAATGAATATGTAAAGTATCGGAACTCGTTTCAAAAAGCAATGCCAAAAACTTTACCGTTGCGAGCCTGCTCGAAGTTTAATACATTTTCCTGCTTGCAGTTCAGGTGCTGGCATGAGTTCCCCAATCTTCAGCTGCAAACTTAAGCGCTTAGCCGAACAGACTCAGAATGGAATTGTGAAAGTTTCCCCGCCATTTTTTGACCACGGATTGAACGGATTGACCCAGATAAAGCCCAAGACTGAAAATCTGTGAGAATCCGTTTCATCTGAGTCATCCATGGTCAAGGGCCTTTGCTTTGGAGTTGCCTGTAGGGTTTCAAGTTAACCAGTAGGAATGGCCATGCTTTCCAACGATTTGCAAAACGCGATTCTGGCGCGCGTCAGCAGGGTTCCGATCTTTGACACCTTGCAGATGAAGATCGTCACTCTGACCGAAGGCTATTGTGAAGTCGCCGTGCCGCGCAAGCTCGAATATGACGGCGTGTTTGCCTCTTTTCACGGCGGCTTGCTGATGACGCTCGCCGATTCCGCCGCCTGCTTTGCCATCATGACGCAAACCGGGCCGGAACAGATCATGACCACGACCGACATGAACATTCGCTTTCTCGCGCCGTGCCTGAGCACCGCCCGCGCCCAGGCGAAGGTCATCAAGCTCGGCAAGACCCTGTGCCCGGTGGCCGTCGATCTCTTCGACGCCGGGAACAAGCACATCGCCGTGGCGCAAGTCACCTACATGCTGTTGCCTAAAATGCCGCAACGTTGAACCGGAGCAGCTCACACGATGATCGCATGGCGTGATCCTTTTGTCAAGCAAGAGCTTTTGCATGCGCTGGCGGAGGTGAATCGGGAGGTCGCAGATTATTTTGCCGCCCTGCCGGAGCGCGTTTTCTTTGACCGGCCGGAAGGGGCTTGGTCGCCGGTGGAAAATTTGGTGCATTTGATCAAATCGGTGCGCCCGGTCGCGATGGGATTGCGGCTGCCTCGCTTCGTCTTGCAACCGCTCTTTGGCGCCGCACGCCAGCCCTCGCGCCGATTTCAGCAACTCAAAGAAGATTACCGCCGCGAGCTTGCCAAAGGCGCAAAAGCGCCGAAACAGTTTGTGCCGAGCGAGCGGGAGGCGCCGATAAATCTTGCCGGGGCACGTGCTGAGATTTTGCACAAATGGGAAGCAGCAGGAGCAGGGCTGCTCGCAGCGCTGGGCGGATGGCAGGAAAAAGATCTGGATCTCCTGCAACTGCCCCATCCCCTGCTCGGCAAGCTGACTATTCGGGAAATGATTTTTTTCACGCTCTATCACAACCTGCATCATGTGAATAACGTGCGCAGGCGCCTGGGACAGGAATTGATGAATTTATGAACGCGAGCTGTTTTTGGGGGTCAAAAAATAAATGCCGCCACGAGGTGCCGTTTTCACGCTTACGAACGCCTTGACTTTCGAAGTCGAAATCAATATTTTACTAAGCCGGCATTTACGCATTACGAATCACGTCCGGTGTAATGCAATAAAATTCGCGGTCCGTAAAATCGTAATGCGGGCAAAACTCTCCGGGGCAACATGGCGCGCTTGAAAAAAGAAGTCACGCAATTCGTTTGCCAGAGCTGCGGCCATCGCAGCTTGCGGTGGCTGGGAAAGTGCCCGGAATGCGACGCGTGGAATTCTTTTGTAGAGGAAAAATTCGCCGTTCCGAGCAGGCGCGCCCCGGCCGGTCACGCGGCCGAGCCGAATCGCCCACTGCCCTTGCGCGAGATCACCGAAGACCACAACCAGCGCTTGTTGTGCAAAAGCCATGAGCTCAATCGCGTGCTCGGCGGCGGCGTCGTTCCCGGTTCTTTGATCCTTTTCGGCGGCGATCCCGGCATCGGCAAATCGACGTTGTTGTTGCAGGAAGCAGCGGCGCTGGCGAAGGCCGAAACGCCGGTGCTCTACGTTACCGGCGAGGAATCTGCCGCCCAAACCAAAATGCGCGCGAGCCGGTTGGGACTGGATGCGGCGCATCTGTACATTCAAGCCGAAACCAATCTCGATGAAATCCTGGCGGCGGTCAAACAACTGCAGCCCCGGCTGGTGGTGGTGGATTCGATTCAAACCATTTATCGCGCGGAATTCGAGAGCCCGCCGGGCAGCGTCAGCCAGGTGCGCGAGTGCGCGCTTGCGTTTCTGAATACGGCGAAGGCGAACAACGTCGCGATCTTTCTCGTGGGCCACGTCACCAAAGACGGCTACCTCGCCGGCCCGAAGGTTTTGGAACACATGGTCGACACCTTGCTGCAATTCGAAGGCGACCGCGATCACATGTTTCGCATTTTGCGCTCGGTGAAAAACCGCTTCGGCGGCACGCGCGAAATCGGTGTATTCGAGATGCGGCAAGACGGCCTGCACGAAGTCGCCAATCCTTCGGAAATCTTTCTCTCGCAGCGGAAGGACGATATTTCCGGATCGGCCGTGATTTGCACGATGGAAGGCTCGCGCCCGATCCTGGTTGAAGTGCAGGCCTTGCTCACACCCAGCAGCTACGGCATGCCGCAACGCGTGGCGAACGGCATCGACGGCAAAAGATTGGCGCTGCTGCTGGCAGTTTTGGAAAAACGCGTCGGCATACGTGTCGGCACCTTCGATGTGTTCGTGAATGTCGCGGGCGGCGTGCGTATCGATGAACCGGCAGCGGATCTCGGCATCATGGTCGCCGCTGCCTCCTCCGTACGCAACGCCGTGCTCGATCCGCGAGTGATCATCGTTGGCGAAGTCGGCCTGGGCGGCGAGGTGCGCGCGGTCGCGCAAATGGAAAAGCGCTTGAGCGAAGCTGCCAAGCTTGGATTCAAGTCCGCCGTCATTCCGAAGTTTTCGCTCAAAGGCCTGCAAACGCCGTTCGGCATCGAAGTGCTGCCGGTGGAAAAAGTGGATGACGCGCTGGCGAGATTGATTTAATATTCTTTCGGCAGTTAGGAAAATGTATGCGTTTCTCGGAGAGATACGGCCACAAGAAGGTCCGCGAGCTTGTTCAATTGGAGTCAATAGATGAACCGTTGCGTAATACATTGTGGAACCTACTTAAAATACATGTATGGAACGACGCTCGCCATAGTAATTTGTTAGTTGAATCAAATCATGGAATTAAACTCCTTTGTGAGAAACTCTGGTTTAATTTCTTCAAGAAACCGCTTGATAATTTAAGTAAGGACTGGCCCAAAGTTCTGATAGAACTTAAAAAGTTTTTTTTCGGATGTGAATGGTTTGAGGTTTACGATTTTATTGAATTCGTAGCAAACAACTATAGTCGTTATGAATTCCGTGAACAGTTCACTGAAAACTGCAATGCAACTCTTGAGAAAGAAGTTTCAGCGTATCGATTCGTAGATGGCTTCATTTCCAGAATTATTGAAAGAGAGCAAATTGAAGAAATTGAGCTTGCGCTAGAGCGAAATCAGGGCCCGGTACAAACACATCTTCGCCGCGCCTTAGAGCTGATCTCTGATCGCAATGCTCCTGACTACCGTAACTCAATCAAGGAATCCATTTCTGCTGTTGAAAGTCTTGTAATCAAAGTGGTAGGGACGAACAAAGGAACCTTAGGACAACTGCTAAAGAAGCTTGAAAATGAGATAGGGTTGCACCCGGCGATAAAAACTGCTTATAGCAATCTCTATGGTTATACGTCTGACGAAGGCGGCATACGACATGCCTTGTTAGAATCTGAAAAGATCGGATTTGAAGACGCGAAATTTTTTCTCGTTGTGTGCTCAGCATTTATTAACTTTGTCGATGCAAAAGTTGGAGCGCCTGGCTGATTCCAAGAGCTAAGATTGCGCATCGAATCGTTTCAGAAATTGTGAAAAATCTACATTTCGTTTGCCATTAAAACTCTAATGCCGGTTTCTTTCTCCTTTCAAGTTCTTTCTCAGGACCCCAACACCCGCGCGCGTTGCGGTTTAATCACCACCTCTCACGGCGAGATTCTGACGCCGGTGTTCATGCCGGTGGGCACGCAGGGCACGGTGAAAACCTTGAGCCGCGACGAATTGCTGGAAATTGGCAGCCAGATCATTCTGGGCAACACCTATCACCTATATTTGCGCCCGGGTGAAGCCTTGCTGCAGAACGCGGGCGGTCTGCACAAGTTTGCCAACTGGCCGCGCCCGATATTGACCGACAGCGGCGGCTTTCAGGTTTTCAGCTTGTCGGCGCTGCGTAAGATTCATGAAAATGGCGTGCGTTTTCAATCGCACCTCGACGGCTCGTATCACGAATTCACGCCGGAGAGCGTGCTGCGTACACAGCGCGCGTTGGGCTCGGATTTCATGATGGTGCTCGACGAATGCGCGCCCTATCCTGCCGAGCACAGTTACGTCGAAAACTCGATCAAATTGACGACGCGATGGGCGGCGCGGTGCTTGCAGGCGTGGAAGAATTCCAGCGGCCTCTACGGCTATGATCAAACTTTGTTCGGAATCACGCAGGGCGGAACCTACGCGGATCTGCGGCGGCAAAGCACGGAAGAGCTGCTGGCCCTTGATTTTCCAGGCTATGCCATTGGCGGATTGGCTGTGGGCGAGCCCGGAGCGGCAAGACTGGAAATGCTCGAGCTCTCGACGGAAATTCTGCCCGCCCCCAGGCCGCGCTACCTCATGGGTGTCGGCAAGCCGGAGGATCTGGTGAATGCCGTGGCCTTGGGCGTGGACATGTTCGATTGCGTCATTCCCACGCGCAACGGCCGAAAGGGCCAGGTGTTCACGGCGCAAGGCACCTTGAACCTGACCAACACCCGTTTCAAGGAGGATTTTTCACCCATTGAGCACGATTGCGATTGTTACGCGTGCCGCCATTACACCCGTGCCTATTTGCGGCATCTCTTTCACGCGCAGGAAATTCTGGCCATGCGCATGGCGAGTTTGCACAATGTTCGCTTCTATCATCGCTTGATGGCAGCGATGCGCGCGGCGATTGCCGCCGGGCTATTTCAAACTTGGCAAAAAGGTTTTTTTGCGCAGTATCCCAGCGCAGATCTGCAGCCGTATGGCGTCAAACCGGACGCTGAAAATCTCTCTTCGCGTTGAAAAACCAACATTCCTGAGGAGCAAAAATGTTTTTCGCCAATCTGTTCTTGCAAACATCGCCGGGGTCGGCGCCGAACTCGTTGATGATGTGGCTGCCCATCGTGCTCATTTTTGTGATTATGTATTTTCTTATTCTACGGCCGCAGGCCAAACGGCAAAAAGAGCATCAAAAAATGCTGGGCAGTTTGAAGCAGGGCGACAAAATCGTCACGGCCGGCGGCATTCACGGCACGATTGCCGGCATCAAAGAAAAGGAGCAGACCCTGCTCGTGAAGATTTCGGATAACGTCAAAGTTGAACTGGCGCGCGGCAGCGTCGCGCGCAAGGTGGAGGCAGCGGAGTAGAAAACATGGCAGTGTTGCGCATTCGCAAGTATGGCGACCCCATTCTCAGGCAAAAAGCCCGAACCCTGGAAGCCTTTGACGGCGACCTGCAAAAACATGCGGCAGATATGATTGAAACCATGCAGGCGGCCAGCGGTATCGGCCTCGCCGCCAATCAGGTTGGGCTGTCCGAAGCGCTGTGCGTGGTGGACCTGGGCTTGGTGGAGACCGGTGCCCAGCCACGCGCGTTCATCAATCCCGCCGTCGTGGAAACGAAAGGCAATCTCACGCCGCATGAGGAAGGCTGCTTGAGCATTCCCGACGTCACCGACATGGTGGACCGCCCCGAGCGCATTCGCATCAAGTATCAAGAGCTGGACGGCACGCCGCGCGAACAGGAATTCGAAGGGATGATCGCCCGCGTGCTGCAGCACGAAATCGATCACCTCAACGGCCTGTTCTTCGTGGATCGCTTGAGCCCATTGCACCGCAGGCTTCACCGCAAAAAGCTCAAAGAAATCGCGGAACAGGCTCAGCTCGAATTACTCGAAGAGAAGAAGAAGCGGACTCCCTAGCAGCAGGGCGCGAACATGCCGTCTTTGCAGAACCTGAAGATTGTTTTCATGGGCACGCCGGAATTCGCGCTTCCTTCCCTGCAAAAATTTATGGCACATGGAGCCCAAGTTGTCGCGGCGGTGACGGGAGTGGACAAACCCGCCGGCCGCGGTTTGCGCGTAATTGAAAGTCCGGTCAAACAATTCGCCAAGCAAGCGGGCTTGCCGATTTTGCAGCCGGACAAATTGCACGATCCCGCCTTCCATGCAGAACTCGCAAGCCTCAACGCCGATCTTTTCCTGGTCGTGGCTTTTCGCATTTTACCGCGTGCGGTGTTTGCCATTCCCCCGCGCGGAACAATCAATCTCCACGCCGCGCTGTTGCCGAAATATCGCGGCGCCGCGCCGATTCAATGGGCGATCATCAACGGCGAAACCGAAACCGGCGCCACCACGTTCTTGATCGACGACAAAATCGACACCGGCGAGATTCTCTTGCAGCGCAGAATTGCGATCGGCGAGAATGAAACAGCGGGTGAATTGCACGATCGCCTGGCCGTGATCGGCGCCGATTTGCTGCTCGAAACCGTCGGGCAGCTAGGCGCGGGACAGTTGCAGAGCCAGCCGCAGCTGGGCGAGGCCAGCCTGGCTCCGAAAATCACCAAAGAAATGGCGCAAATCGACTGGCACAAGCCTGCCCGTGATTTGCGCAATTTTGTGCGCGGAATGAATCCCACGCCCGGCGCATTCAGCTATTGGCAAAAAAAGCTCATGAGGATTTTTGCGTGCGAACGGCGTGAAACGGAGGCTTCGCTTTATGCGCCGGGAGAAGTTTGTTGGGCCGAGGCGAAACAAGGCGAATGGTGGATTCAAACCGGCGCGGGGGCATTGGCGATCCGTGAATTGCAGCTTGAGGGCAAGCGCCGCATGACGGCAGCGGAGTTTTTGCGCGGGCATACTGTTGCTCTGAGGGATTCATTCTCGCATCAGGCGCCTGCGATTATGAATGATTCAGGCTAAATGACATTTACCTTTGGTGGTTTGAGTCTCGATCCGAGTCCCGAGGAGGCTGGCATCATGTCGCATCACAACGGCAACACAGAAGGCCGCGCGCTGCTTGAAAAACTGCGCCGCGAGGCGATAGGCCTAAACGTGCACTATGCGCTCGCCACGGGCGAGCACACGCGCCGGATTTATCTCGACAGCACTGCGAGCACGCTGCGCTTGAAAATCGTGCAAGACGTTCTCGACAAATACCAGCCCTACTATTCCAACACGCACAGTGTGATGCACTTTGGGGCCAGGCTTTCCACCAAAGAATACCAATGGGCGCATCAAATGGTGCTGGATTTCGTGCATGCCGATGCGGAGATTTACACTTGTTTCTTCACCGGCAGCGGCACGACCGCAGCCCTGAACCGCGTCGCGCGCACGCTGCGCGAACGGCGCCCGGACCGCGACGTGGTGCTCACCTCCATTATGGAGCATCATTCCAACGATCTGCCGCATCGCAAACATTTTCGCGAAGTGGTGCACGTGCCCGCAGCCATGGCGGCGCATTCCTTGGGCTGCGTGGATTTGGCACGCATGGAACAAGCCTTGCAAGAGCACGCCGGCCGCGTGAACTATGTCGCCATCACCGGTGTTTCGAATGTCACCGGCATCATCAATCCGATTCATGCAGTCGCGGAAATGGCGCATCGTCATGGCGCGCTCATAGTCATCGATGCCGCGCAAATGGCGGCCCATATGCCGATTCGCATGTGCGGGCATGAAAACCCCGCGCGCGATCTCGATGTCTTGGTGTTTTCAGGACACAAGATTTATGCCCCCGGCTCGCCTGGGGTGGTGGTGGCGCGCAAGGATTTGTTTGCCGGCCTCGAGCCGCAGGAAGTCGGCGGCGGCATGGTGGACACGGTGTGGGTGAATCGGTACACCGTTTCGCAGAAGTTTCCCGATCGCGAAGAGGCCGGCACGCCCAATATCTGCGGCGCCATTGGCCTGGCCGCGGCGTTGTATGCCTTGCACAAAGTCGGCATGGAAACGATCGCCGCAGAAGAGGACCGTTTGATCGAAGACGCGCTGCAACGGCTCGCCCAAGTTCCCGACCTGTTCATTTACGGTGAAACCGACAGCACGCTCTGCCGGCGCACGGGGGCGATTTCATTCAATCTGAGAAACTTCGACCACGCGCTCACAGCGGCGGTGCTGAATGATTATTTCAACATCTCCGTGCGCAACGAGTGCTTCTGCGCGCATCCTTATGTGCGCGAGATGGTGACGATCAGCCTGAGCGAGGAAGCAGAAAAGCTCAGCGACGAGGAATTGGCGAATTTGGCGGAGCTGCATCGCGGCATGGTGCGCGCGAGCTTCGGCATTTACAACACGGAAAAAGACGTGGCGGCGCTGGCGGCGGCGCTGCATCACCTCAGCGCCAATCGGGCGCATTACCAGCAGCTCTATGAGCGCCTGCCCAATGGTGAATATGAGCACAAAACTTTCAAGTTCGATCATACCCAGCTGTTTTCCGTGCCCGGGGAAGTGGACCGGCTGTTGACGATTTGATCGGGCAGAGCATTTCACCTCTCTCCATTACCTTGCGCATGCCATTGAACGAAAGAGAAATTGTGCGCTCGTGGGAAGCCAATGCGAGCGCGTGGACGCATGCCATCCGGGAAGAAAAAATTGCAAGCCGCAAGCTGGTTACGAATCAGGCGATGATCGAGGCCGTCACGAATTATCATCCTGCTTGCGTGCTTGACCTCGGCTGCGGCGAAGGCTGGTTAGCGCGGCGATTGGCCGCACAGGGCATCGCCGTCACGGGCATAGATGCCATTCCGGCATTGATTGAGGACGCACGCCGGCTGGGGGGCGGAGAATTTGAGATTTGTACTTATGAGGAGATTGTGAACGGGTGCCTTCAGGCACGCGGCAAGTTCGATGCGGTGATTTGCAATTTTTCTTTGCTCGGCCACGAATCCGTGAATGCCTTAATCGGGCATGTTCCCGCCCTGTTGCGCGAAGACGGCCGGCTTTTGGTGCAGACTCTGCATCCCGTCATGGCGCATGGCGATCAGCCTTATCGTGAGGGCTGGCGGTCGGGATCGTGGGAAGGATTTGGCCCGGAGTTCAAGCAGCCGGCGCCTTGGTATTTTCGCACACTGGCTGCGTGGATCAATTTGTTTTCGCGCAGCGGCTTGCGATTGACGGACTGTTTGGAGCCGCAGCATCCCGCAACTGGAAAACCGGCTTCCATCATCTTCATTTGCCAAGCGCAGAGATAAAGCACGTGGAATTAATCTCATCCGCATTCAAAAAGCAAGTCGCAACGAGTCTGGTGAATCAAAAAATCCATGCCAAGCCCACCGACCATTAAATCATCTCCCACAGGCTTCATTATTCGCACCGGCAAATCCACGGTTCGGGCACGCCGTGGATCAATTTCGACATTCGCCGGCTCAAGCCGCTCGAGAGATTTTTGAATGAAGATTTATATTGGGATGAAACCGAAGCGAAATCGTTGGTGCAAGCTTGTAAGCAGCAGTTATTTCTGACGACACAGAAGCAGTCACCCTGAAAGAACCTTTTCGAGCATAAAAAAACGGCACCTGTGCTTAAACAGATTCAGCCTGTGTGAAAACTTGGGAATGCCGCACCCTGAGCTTGTCGAAGGGTGCTAAGTTCAAAAATCCGGCTTCGACAAGCTCAGCCGGCGTTGAAACCAAGCGTTTTCACACAATCTGATTCCTACAGAATGACACATTCCTTAGAAGCATCCTGCTGCAAACCCTCGTTGGTCGGAACAACTCAGTTTTGTTGCGCCGGCTGTATCGCCTGCCAATCGACTGGCGCGGGGTCTCGAAAAACAGAGGCAGGCAGTTGGTCAAACACGGCGATCTCCGTGTGCTTGCCGCGGCCGCGCTCGTCGGATAACATGATTTTGCCATAGCGTTGCCAATTCGTCCATGGCGAAATGACGCGCGGCTTTTCATCTGCAGCCTTTTCAAAATAATCCCACTGCCCGACCAGGCGGGTTTGCTTATCCACGTAGACGAGATATTTGTTTTCCGGCGTTACGCCCACGTTTTCGAAGGTCAGTGCAAGCACTTCCGCGGCACTGCTGTCCGCCATTTGGCCTTCGCCGGCATATTTCAAAGTCACGCCGCTGTCTTTGAGTTTGTAGGGCATAAACACCCAATACGAATCGTTGATCCAAGCCTCGTATCCGAGCTGCAGCGGCTTCGCCAGCGAATCGGGGTGCGTGATTTCAGCGCCGGCTTTCCACGCGCGGCCGGCTTTCGTGTTGATGTTCATTAACACGATCACGTCCTTCGATTCCACGCGAATGTCTCCCGTCCATTTATCCCACACGTGCAAGCGCCTGCCGAAGAAGCGCCATTTGATATAACGCGTGTTATCCCAATTCTGCCGGCCGCCGAGTTTTTCCATCACTTCGTCGGCAATCGCCAGGGCTTTGGCGTCCGAGCCGGAGAGATTGAAACCCGGCGCCGGTGGGTTGCCGGCGCGCCGGCTGCACGACAGGCCGGAGTACAAGACCAACCATGAAAAAAATACTACCCTTCCAAAGATAGCCAAAGGGTCGCGCATAATCTTTTCCTTTCCAAAAAAAATACACCAATCCAACTATTCATGTGGCAGGATGGAATCATCCTTCTTTTGCATTCAGAAGACAGAAAGATGGAGGACAGAAAAATGTTGGTCGTCTGCTCCATGCCGTCATCACACAGTTAAACAAAAACTAAAAATCCGCGCAAATCCGCTTGATAATTAGCTCAACTACAATCTCCACAAATAAGAAGCCTTGGCGAAAAAACCACGTTTGGTTTCGAGAAAGCTATCGCTCGCCACATACTCATTTTCCTGCCATTTGATTTTTTCGTAGACTGAGCCATAGCCGAAGTACAATACCGTGCCGGGAATGTAAGTAAAAGAGGCCAAAAAATCGCTGGTGAGATCATAGTTGAATTCATCGTTCTCGAGAATGCCGCGAAAAAAAAGATACTTGTTGACCTGATAGGTCAACCGTCCCCGTAAGATGGTTCCGCTGTACAGTTTTTCACGGTCCGTTTCGCGAAACAAATCGGCGTAGTTCACATTCACCGTGGCATTGATTTTTTCGGAAGGTTGATACGTCAATTGGGCGGAAGCGGTATTGCCGTAGCCCTGGGTGGTATCGGGATAAAAAATAGCGTTGCCGCGGCGATAAGCAAGCGAAACGGAAAAGTGTTTGCTGAATTGATTGCTGCCGCTGAGGCTTATACCTCCGGTTTGAAATTTACGGGTGAAAATTTCCGTGGCGTAGCTGGCCGTCAACGTCAAGCTGGTGTTGCGCTTGAAAACAAAACGCAACGCGGCGCCGTTATCGGTTTCGTATTGTGCCGTGGGCTTGTCGCGCGTTTGAATACTGAATAGGCGCACCTCCATCCGCCGCACCAAGAAATTTTGCGGATAAAACTTTGGCACGACTTCCGCCCGCGCGCGCGACACGCCGGTGCGCGTGACGTAGCCGGCCTCCGTTTGAAAACCCGTGGAAAGATCTTGCGCGCCAAGATGGACGTCCAGATTGCGCGTATTGTAAACATAATCTGCGCCGGCGGCATGCTCGAATTCATCGCCGTGCATCGCTTCGTTTTTCGTGAAATTGCCCACCGCGTGGCCTCTCACAAAACTGGATTGATTCAGGCGAATTTGCCCGTCGCCGCCGAACACGCGATTGAAGCCGTGCTGGCGCTCACGGCCGGTGTAGATCACGCCCAGGAAGCTGTCATCATTCAAAGCGCGCTTATAGCGCACGATATTGAAATACGCCCTTTCCTCCTCCGGATGCTGCCGCAATTCCGGCGGCACGTCGTCGAGTGCTTGAATGGAAGCGAGAAAGTTTTTCCTGCCGATCTTGCCTGACAGGTTGATGCCGGCCAGCGGATCCACGATCTGGCGCGTGTACACCAGCGCTTCCAAAGGATCGCCGCTGGCGGCTCCGGCGAAGCTGAAGTTTTCATTGCCTTCGAGAAAAAACGGCCGTTTCTCCGGATAAAAAAGCGCAAACCGCACATTCACGTCGATCTGTCCGGCGTCCGATTCCACCTGGCTGAAATCGGGATTGTAAGTGCCGTCAAGTATCATCTCCGAAGTAATGCCGTACTTGGTGGTCACGCTGCCTTCGAATTTTTCCTCCGCCGCGGAGAGATTGCCTTGTTGCGCTTCGCTTTGCTGGCTGAAGGTGCCGGCGGGCAAGAGCTCGAAGAGTTTGTAGTGTTTGACGTCATGAAACAGCATCGGGTGCATTTGCGTTTGAAAAGACATGCCCCGCTCCGGGCGCAGAGGCGGAAACGTTCCTTGCTCGGAACGGCGGCTAACGCGGCGCTCGAAAATCACGCCCATTTCGACCGGATCTTTGTGCGCAAAGCGGATGCTTTTGAACGGAATCTGGACCTCGATGACGTAGCCGGCGCTGTCGATCTGACCCGCGGTGTACCAGATGAGATCGATGCCGTCGTCTTCGCGCCCGCCGGCAAAACGCGTGTCGCTCTGAATGCCCGCGGGGTTGACGTAGAAGCCATAGAGCGCTTGTTGATCATTGAAAGAATCGAGATTGATGCAAATCCAGTCGTCGGGACGGATGTTGTCACGCCGGGTGATCGAAGATTTGATTTTGTGCGGCTCGCGATCGAAACAGCGAAACGCGAAATACAAATTTTCGCGGTCGTATGCAAAATACACCACGGTTTGATCCGCCATCTCGATGCCGTAATCGGGCGTGTAAGTTTTGAAACCCGTCACCGTAGGGGATTGCTGCCAGACGGCATCGTCCAGCTTGCCGTCGATCTGCGGGGGCGCTTGGACTTTCAATGGCCGCAGAGGTTCCCGGGCAAAAGCGACCATTACCCCAAGCGCGAGCCCCGCCATTGCGGCGTTTCGCACCAATGATGTTTTTTGCAAATGTGTCTCCCTTCCTCAATTCCGCATGCTTGATCACCGCAAGCGGGGATGCGGCTGCAAGCGAAGCCAGAATACCCACACGGTGCATGAATTTCAACATGATTTTCCCGAATGACCGCGGCATGCTTACCTTTGTTCAATGAAATCGAACCAGTCGCTTCGTGCTTGCTTTTCGAAAGGAGTTTTGTTAGCCTTGAGATGTTTTTTAATGAAGCAGGCATTCTTCCTTTTATGTCGTGAGACACAAGACTAAAAGTAAAATCCTGAGTTTTTCTTCGTCATTTTTTGAACGCGGATGACGCGGATTTGGCGGATAAACACGGATAAAGCAAGAACGAGAATCCGAGATTGCTTTTTATGCACGAACAGATCAGGCGCTTGTGGGCGCAAACGCAACTGTATGTCTGGCCGGAAAATTACTATTTGATCAGTTTTCCTGCCGGTCAAATGGAGGAATCTCTCATTCTTGCCGCCGCCGCTGCCAGCGGTTTTTCCGCCCTCATCAAAGAACGCGATGAGATTTCATTCACCTGCAGCGAAGAAGTTTGGCTGCCGTTTTC
>JBIOXB010000214.1:0-2496 GCA_044869275.1 bacterium | reverse complement strand
GGCACATGAAGGGCGGCGATCCGGACAATCCGCTCGGCAATCGTGCGATGTATCTCGGCAGCACACTCTACCGGATTCACGGCTCGAACGATCCGGATTCGGTCGGCGAGGCGGAATCATCCGGCTGTTTCCGGATGAGGAACGAGGACATCGCAGATCTCTATAACCGCGTACCGCTCGGTACAACCGTAGTGGTACAGTAAAGACGTCGCCACATACGTCCGCTTTGGGTCATAAGCGGACATGCCATCAAGGCAACAGGGTTTGGTCTTTATTTTCCGGCCACACGGCAACGGTTGAAGCGGTGAGGCTGTCGCGGCGGTCGCGCTTCGCTTTACTGTTTAAGTTTTTCCGCCGCCATGCGCATGGCGTACCAGCCAGCCATTAAGGCGGCGAAGCCGATGGCAAATTCCAGAAGCACGTTGGTCATGCAGGCTTACAACACGACAGCACCGGCCCGGTCTTGCGATTTCGAGCCATAGTTTTGTGAAACGACAGCACGGCGGAGACGTTTATCGCGGCGGGCTAGTGATTGTGTTTGTTCATGGCCTGTTGGATGAAAAGTGACACGACCGCATTGCCGAGTATCTCCAGAAGTTCGCGGCCCTTCTCTGTGTATTGCTGGTCGGTCAGTTCACCAGAGGCATGTGTGGCTTTGAGTACTTTGTGGATGGCGTACAATGGGGCAATCATGCCGCAAAGCACCACGCTGCCCATCAGTCCTTTAACTCTGGCGGCTGCGAAAGCCCTGTCCAGTTCGGTCGTTGTGGCGCGTGTTTTCATCTGCCTGCCCGGACGCGCGTTTCAGTGATTGCTCATCACCGCCGCTAAAACTGTGCGGTTGCGCCTAAGAAAAGCATTGTCGCCCGCGTGAGGGTGACGATGCCAAGGCCAGCGACGCTGGCGAAAATGACGCCCACAACGCCAGCCTTCACAAATGTTCCGAGGTTTTGTCTACTCACGCAGCACCTTTTGCCCTGTCGAGCACGGCATCGTAGAGGTCGTCCTGCGCGATCACCTCGAGCAGATCGCTGGCAAGCTGGGCTTCGCTCACGCCGATAGCTTCCGCCCGCTGGCGCAGCCGTGACATCGCAACTCGGCTGAGTTGCAGTGTGGTCGGCAAGGCAAAGGCAAAGCACCGCTTTGATTGTGGCGGCTTGGCCGGTGACGCCGGCACCAGCGATACCAGCGGTACCACGTTGCCTTCCTTGGGTACGCGCAGGCTGATGCCCGCTTGCGAGCAGCGCACCTTGAGTGTGCCGGCTGAGCAGCCAAGTCGGGCCGCGATGGCTCCGGCATTCAACCCTTGCTGGACCAGTACCGGGATGCCAGCCATTACGTCCCTGGTGAGAATACAACGCCGCTGTTGTTTTTTTTTCAGTGACCGTATTCATTGCTTCTGCGTCAATCACGCCGCTGTCTCCTCCGACACCTCGCCAAACACCTGTTGTTCTGCATGGACGCGATTAAAAAGCTGCGGAGCCGCCGTTGTGGCTTGCAAACGGCTCCGCCAGTGGCAAAGCATTCCAAATTTTTTTGTTATTTGACTGCTGTTTAAAGCGACGAGACCGGCCCGGTCTTGTGATTTCAAGCCAAAGTTTTGGCATTTGTTTCACAGCATATTGCCGCGCCGACGCTGGAAACACGGCCGATGTCCGCTAGTGGACCCAAAGGCGGACATCAGCATGAGCGGCTATCATTTTTGCCAATGCGTCTGGACCGGCGGAGTCCAGCGCACTATGAAAGTGGGCGAATGTCACAGTCTGCCCTGAAAAAGATTGCCGCGTTCCGCCGCTGTGGTGGTTTGCTTTCACGGCTCGCTTACGAGCGCGGTCGGAAAGAGGGTGTTGATGTCGAGGTGTTGTTACGACAGGCGCACCTCACGCTTCGCGAAATAAAAAACAAAGACATTCCGCTGGGTGTGCAAAATCAAATAAAGTTCGTCGACTTGGTCGCAAACGCAACCAGCGATCCACTGTTGGGGTTTCGTTTAGCCTATTCTTTTGATCTGCGCGAAATTGGGTTGCTGTATTACGTCATTGCCTCCGCCGAAACTTTTCTTGGCTCTTTACTGAGAGTGGCACGATACAGCGATGTTGCCAACGAAGGCGTCGATTTGGAAGTAAAGAAGGGAGATCTTCTTCGGGTGCGCCTGTACTATTCAGGTGTCGCGCGTCATAGCGACGTACACCAGATTGAGTTTTGGATGGCATCGCTTGTGCGTATCTGCCGAATGGTGATCGGCACCAATTTGAAACCAATAGAAGTTCGAATTGCGCACAACAGAAGAAAGCAGGTTCCGGAGATGGAGAAATTGCTTCGTTGTGCCGTCAAGGCCGGTGCAGATGTTGATGAAATTATTTTTAGCAGGGAAAGTGGAGAGTACCCGATCGTAACAGCTGATCCTTACCTCAATCAGCTGTGCGTACGTTTATGCGAAGAAACGCTTGCTCGTCTGGGAAAGAAGACCAGTCCATTGAAGGTCAAAGTCGAGAA
>JBIOXB010000213.1:0-75074 GCA_044869275.1 bacterium | reverse complement strand
AGAGGGCAGGGCCTGTCCGGGAGATTGCGATGTTTCCACTCATGTCAACAAAAATACTTCGGGAGGCGGCCGAGACGGCGACTTTTGTGGTGCGGCCACAGCCTGCCGGAAAAATAGAGTTCTTTATTGAGATGGCCTTGAACGACGAAATCATCCAACGCGTGCGCACCTTGTTCGTTGAAAAGGTTACGCCCTTGTTGGTGATCGCCTCAACTTCGCACGGCGGAACGGTATACTTTGACCCGGAGAAGCTCCGCTTTGAACAGGAAGCTCAAAGCTGGCAGCCCCGGCGCACGGGCGACGGCTTGGATATTGTGCCCGCCGATTATCGCCAGCGGTTCGGCGGCAAGCTGTGCAGCACGGAGGTGCACTTGGGTTTCATTCTGGTGCCGGAAGCATTCGATTTCACCGATCCCGTTGCCGTGCATTATGGCGCATTTTTTCTCGGCCTCATTCCCCACGCCCACAATGGCGTACATAAAGGGCCTAACCTTGAGCACTGATTATTGCACGCCCACCCTCAACGTGTCCTGCCGCACCACTTCCGTACGGTAAATCACCTCTGCATACCGGCCCTTCACTTCCACCGGCACCGGCAGCTCAGCATAAGTTGCCGTAATCTTTCGGATGAGCCTGGCCGCCGCGGGCATTTTGAATTGTGCCCTGAGCTGCAGGGTGTCGGCGGGCTGGGCGCCCCACTCGAATCGCATCGCTCCTTTTTGACGGGTGAAAACCCACGGCGACGTCGCCTCGGCGAGCGCGAGCGTATCCGTCTGCAAATCGACACGCACTCGTTCCCACGGCCGCGAGGTGGCGAGCTGCCAATCAATGGAAGCTG
Source organism: bacterium (assembly GCA_044869275.1). GTDB lineage: Bacteria > Zhuqueibacterota > Zhuqueibacteria > Zhuqueibacterales > Zhuqueibacteraceae > JBIOXB01. The sequence goes on along the minus strand of JBIOXB010000213.1, from coordinate 74,236 downwards.
CGCCGGTATCCGCGTTGTCCCACGCGGTCGCCCCGGTGATTTGCATCCAGTCGGCGGAAAAGGCCAGCGGCCATTCGGCCGAATGCAGGCGTGCATCGTAGCTCTTGCTCGAGTCCGGCGTTTTCACCTCGACGCCGCGAAAGTATTCGTCGCCGGCGAGCTTGAGCTTGCTCTCTTTGGTATTGGAATCATATTGCAGGGTCACGCGCAGGAAGGCGCGCCATTTTTCATCGTAAGCCGGTTGCGCGTACAAATAGCCGCCGTAGGCCGCCAGCACCAGCAGCAGAATCGCACCCGCGGTTTTCGTGCGCAATACCCGCAGCCCGGCAAGCTCGTGCTTCTGCCGCGTGTACGCGGCGGCGAAAAGGTACACCACGGGAAAATACCACAGGATCAAGATCAGAGTCAATATGGAGCTGTAGATCAACGCCGGCACCCAGCCGTTCATGTTCACCATATTGTGCGGCAGGCTGCGGCTCAAAAGGGGAAAGGCTTCGTTAAACATCAACAGCAAAAGCGGCACAGGCGCGAGCGCAGCCGGGATCACCCTGGTCCACACGCCGGACAGCAGCACCGTCAAACCCGCAAGCAGCAAGGCACAGGCGGGATAAAGCGCGAGCCGCGCATCGGCGATCCAGCACAAGCTGGTCACCACCAGCAGCGGCATCACGGCGCGCCAGAAATAAACGTGCGGCTCGTCGCTGAAACGCCAGCGATTGGTCAACTGCAATCCCAGCCAAACGCCGGCCAGCGCGGACAGCGCGGCCAGAATCAAATACTGCTGCAACGGCACATACCAGGGATAGCGCAACCCTTTGAGCCATTGCATACCGGCTTCGCCGAGCTGGGCGAAGATGGCGATCACGATCACCAGGAAAAATACTTTGCTGCCGGAGAAACGCACGCGCTGTGCCTGGTCGAGGTGCCGGCGCTGGCTGCGGCTGCGCACGTAGGCGGCGAGGCCCAACAAAATCGCCAGCGCGTTGATGGCCATCATGCCCGCCTCCGGCAGAAACCAAATGCCGCCGAACATTTCCAGCAGCAGATAGTTGCCCGTGCGCGGTGCGGGAATACCCTGGGTGTCGTATTGTTTGAGCAAGCCCTCCACGATTTTGCCGCTGCGCGCCAGCGAGTTTTTGTCGATGAACCGCATGCGGTCGTTCATGGTGTGAATGGGAGAAGTGTTGACGCCGGCGGTAAAGTCAATGGCGGGAATCCTTTTTCCGAGAAAAGGATCGTGATCCGATCCTGCACCGCCCATCAATCTGTTTAAGGTAAAAAAGGCCTGGGGATAATCCAGGCTGTGGTAGCCCAGCTTGCGGTCCATGGCGTAAGCATCGCGCACCAGCCACTCCGGCGCCTGATGCGTTTTGGTGTCGAAAAAAGGAATCAAAGCCTCCTCACTGCCGGCCATGTCGATTTGCAGCATGAGGGCAACGCGCGCGAGCGGTTCAAAGTGATCCACAAACCAGCGTGACCCCACCAGGCCGCCTTCCTCCCCGCCGAAGGCGGCGAAGAGCAGGGTGTACCGCCGGGGCGCCCTGCTCCATGCACGCGCAAGCTCGATCATCACTGCCGTGCCCGAGGCGTCGTCATTCGCGCCGGGATTTTCGCGAAAGTCGGAATCGATGTGGCCGCCGATGACGATGATGCTGTCGGAGCGGCCTGGAAAAATTCCAATCGCCACACCGGAAGTGGTATTGGTGTTCTTCGAGCGCGGAACCGGCATGACGTAAGCCGTATCCGCGCCAAACGCGGCGAACCTGCGCGCCGTCCACGCCAGCGCGGCGCGCTCATGATGCGAACCCATGGGGCGCGGCCCAATGGTTACGGCGAGGTAATGCAAATTAGCGTAGGCACTGTCGGTGTTGAAATCGGTGAACTGCGCGAAAGCAGGAACGGCGAATGCCAGGGTTATGACCATGCCTAAAATTCGATTGCAATTCATAAATAGTTCCTCTCCTCACGGGGGTGAACTTCTCATTGGTTCGCGGCCGACGCCGACAGGCATGAAAAAGTAACAAGCAAATTGCAATATTGCAAATCTGCAAAAAGATTTCATGCTCACTTCCAGGCCAACGGCGGTATATTCCATGTTCATGACGAAAACGGACTGGGGGGAAGGGAGCGCAATTGGACGCGGGCAAGGACTACGAGAGCTATGCTGGCACGCCATACCGGGAATCTGAGACGAAAACACTGGTTGTTGGCCAACGGCCTGGGCGCTTACGCCATGGGCAGCGTGGATGGCGGCTGCACAGCCTCCGATCATTATTTGCTGGCCGCGCCCATCCGCCCGCCACTGCAGCGCGCGAGCTTCGTGCGTATGATCGCGGCGCAAGTCTACTGGCAGGAGCGCTGGTCGATTTTGCATGCGCAAGTTCCCACCGTCGATGCGCAGGAAGCAATTCCGCAGGAGCTGACCTATCGCTTCGATAGCAGCGAGGGCATGCCCACTTTCATCTATTCGCTGCGCGGCTATTCCATCGTCGAGCGTCTGTGGATGCCGCAGGATTTCCACGGTATTTTTATTCGCTACGAGAATATTGGCGGCGAGAAGGCCGTGCCGCTGCGCTTGACGCCTTTCATCGAGATCCGCGATTTGCAAAATCAAACCCCGCTGGCCGAATCCTACCTCGTGCAAAAAACGCCGCAGGGCCTGTGCATGTATGCCGACCCCAATGACAAGCCCTGGATGATCGCGGTCCAGCCTGTGCAAAAGAACATACCGGTGAATACGTGGCGCACGATCGAGCTGTATAACGAGCAGACCGCGCGCTGGCACTCGCACGAAGTGTATCTGCCGCTCACCTTCGAGTTTTCTTTGCAGCCCTCCGCGCCGGTCACAATTTTACTCGCCTACGAGGGCCCACCGGCATGGGACGCCGAAGCCGCCTTCCAGCAGGAATTGCGGCGCCAGACCCAGCTCGCCGCATCTGCCTGGGCCTCGCGCGTTGCCGGGCTGGAAAACTTTGCGCAGAAATCACGGCAGTTTTTGATTCGCCGGCCCACGATGTTTTCGCTCGACAATCCCACCATTCTCGCCGGCTATCCGCTGTTGCCCGATCAGGGCCGCGAGGCCATGATTGCCTTGCCGGGGTTATTGCTGTGCCGCGGCGAATTCGAGCTTGCCAAACAGGTCTTTAATCTCTTTCTCAAACATGTCAATCAAGGCTTGATCCCTCACGTCTTCTCGCCGCGCGCGGAAAGCCCGAATTATGAAAGCCTCGATGCCACGCTGTGGCTGTTCGTGGCGGTGTATGAATATTGGCGCGTGAGCCAGGATTATGATTTCATCGCCGGCGTGTATGCGGTTTTGCTGGAGATTTTGCACGCGCACTTGTCGGGAACGACGCCTGGAATCAAATACGACAGTGTGAACGGCATGATTGTGCCGAGCGATTTCAGTGTGCCCATGACCTGGATGAATGCGCGCATCGGCAACTGGCTTGCCACTCCGCGTCTGGAGCGTGCCGTCGAAGTGCAGGCGCTGTGGTACAATGCGCTTATGGCGATGGTGGAATTTTCGCGTGCGCTGGAAAAGCAGGCGGGTGAGAAAAAATGCAGCGAATTGGCCGAACGCGCCGGCAAGGCATTGCGCGAGAAGTTCTGGCATGAAAGCGCCGGCTTTGTGCACGACACCATGAGCGAGCAGGCGCTGCCGCCGGAAAAGCGCACGCCCTTCCTCCAAACCGAGCTGGTGGGAGATGCCGATACTGTGATTCGTCCCAATGCCGTGATTGCCGCGGGCCTGCCCTTCATGTGCTTCACGCCGACGCAGACCGCGGCAATCGTGAATGTCGCGATGGAAAAGCTGCTCACGCCTTTTGGCTTGCGCACGCTCGCACCGGATCATCCCGCCTACTCCGGAAAATGCGCAGGCTCGCCGCGTCAAATCGCCTCCGCCATGCATAACGGCACGGTGCATCCGTGGCTGGTGGCGCCATTCGTTCGCGCCTATCTGCGCGCCTATGAAGACGGCAAGCCGCTACTGGAGAGATTCTCGCCATTGTTCGAAGCTTCCTTTCATCCCTGTGAAGGCTTGATCGCGCAGATGTACGACAGCGAGGCACCGCATCACCCGCGCGGCGCACCGGCCTTTGCCGCCAGCACCGGCGCCATGGTGCAGGCGTATGCGATGTTGAAGGGGGAATGGTGAGGCAAAAAGCAAACGACAAATAGTGCATGTGATTTCGAAGCGTCAGAAGCTTTTCTCGATCAAGACGGTGTCCCGATTTTGTTGCTACTGCAACTTCTCTCGGTTATCGGTAACGAGCTTGAAAATTCGATTGATCTCAGCTCAAATAAATTTTCAGATTTGCAGTCACAGCAGCTCCCCCCGCAACACCGTCACCGCCTGCCCGCCGAGAAACACTCGCTTCCCTCCCAAACGCACGCGCACGAAGCCTCCGCGTGCGGAAGCTTGATAGCCGAGCAGTTCCTCTCTTCCCAGGCGTTTGCCCCAGAATGGGCCAAGACAACAATGTGCCGAACCCGTCACGGGATCTTCGTTCATGCCCACAGCCGGGGCAAAAAAGCGCGAGACAAAATCATAGTCCGGCGAAGCTGAGCGGCTGGTGGCGATAATGCCACGGGTGTTCACTTTTTCCAACAGCGTGAAATCCGGTTGCAGGCGCCGCAGCATTCTTTCGGACTCGACCTCAATCAAGAAATCAAAACGATTCCTACCGGCATACATCGGTTTCACGCCCAGTGCTTCCTGCAATACTGCCGGAGCTTTGACCGGTTCTTCCGGCTCGGCGGGGAAGTCCAGCTCAATCCAATCGCCTTGCTTGGCTGCGATCAGCTCGCCGCTGCGGGTGAAGAAGCGAATCCTCTCATTTTCTAAAACGCTACCACGCTCCCACAGCACATGCGCGCTGGCCAAAGTCGCATGGCCGCAAAGATCGACTTCCGTTTTGGGCGTGAACCAGCGCAGACGATAGCCCTCGCCTTCCTTGTGCAAGAAAGCCGTTTCGGATAGGTTCATCTCGCCCGCGACGGCTTGCATCCATTCGTCTTCACGCGCTGCAGGCAGCACACAAACTGCCGCGGGATTCCCGGAGAAAAGTTTGTGGGTGAAGGCATCGACTTGAATGATGGTGACAGGCATGCTATCCCTCCTTAGGTCCAGTGAAACAGAATGATGCTCCTACTCCTACTCATGCTCTTGCTCTTACTCGATCCTGAACGCGCAAAAGCGAGTAGGTGTAAGAGTAAGAGTGAGAGTTGAAGTAGCAGGATGGCTACGCTTAAATACCGACTTCACTCGCGCTTCATTTTCGCCGCCGCAAGATCGCCGCTTGCACCTGGAACTTGGCCGCACTCGACTTTTCTCCCAAGTTCTGCGCCAGCCGCGCGGCCCATTCATTGCTCGCCGCATCCTTAAAAACTCGCATGCTGTCTCCCCACGCGAGCACGGCTTTGCTTTGCGCGAAGGCGCGGTGTTGGTGAAAAGCTTCGGCGAGCAGGCAAAAAATCTTCCCGTAATTCACCAGCAGCGCGGGCGAATTTCCGGCCAGAGGCATTTCTCTTACATGCGTGTAAGCATAGTGTTCCCGCACATTCTCCCAGGTTCTCTCTGGCTGCAAAGTCTCACATTGGGCACGGCATAACCGCCACGCCAGGCCTTCCATGGACAAATAATCCTGCAAACCCAGTTGGTCGGAACGGTCCACCGTGAGCGCGAAATAAATGGGGCGCCGCCATTCATTCCAGCTTATGATTTTCAGCAACATCAAATCCTGCACGCGCAGGCTTTGAACTTCCGCTGACGGCGCGAGAATCCATTCCAGGCCTGCCACCTCCATTCTTTCCGGCGCGGGCAAAAGCCGCGGCCGGAGTTTTTCAGTAAGATATTCGTCGTCAAATTCGATCGGCACGCGCGGTTCGCGGTCCCGCAGCATCTGAATATACCAAATCTCTTGCAGCAAATTCAAGTTTACAATGCTGGCATCGCGGCGCAGGTTTTCACATTCCTGCAAATACCATAGCGCCTGGGTTTCCTGCTCGCCCGCGGTGAACAAAATGCCGTGCTCCGCGACGGTCGCCAGCAAATTCCGGCCCCATTCCAGCATCACCTGCGGAAACCCGCCGTTGTTCTTTGCCGCTTGCCACTGTTCCCGAGCCGCATCATATTGGTGCAGGGAAAAATGGCAAAGGCCCAAACTCAAATGCGGCTCGTATGCATGCGGCGCGAGCCGCAGCGCTTTCTCCAGAATCGGAATCGCGGCCTCGGGCTGATCTTGTGCCGCCAGCATTTTACCGGCGAAATAATTGGCCTCGGCATGATCCGGATCCGCTTGCAAAGCAGCGCGATACTGCTCCAGTGCCAGCTGGGCCTCCTGTTGCATTTGCCAGATCACGTGCCCCAAACCCACAAATGCGGCAGGCAGCCTGGGCTGAATTTTTAGCGCGCGTTCATATGCGCGGCGGGCTTTCCCGTAGTCACCGGTTTGCAAATGCAGATCGCCAATGGCCAGTTGAGCATCAACGTAATCCGGTGCGGCTTTCAATGCGGCTTCGAATTCTGCCAGCGCCGCCGGTGAATCGCCGGACATCATCAGCACCAGGCCTTGTTCGTAGTGCTCCACTGGCGGAGAATTCGCACCGGTTTCTTGCGCCCGGCCGGCGCACGCCATGATGAGAATCATGAGCAGCATACCACTGCATGTCTTCATCCGTCATACTCCTTGCTTGTGATTCGCGCGGTGATTTCTTATCTTTACCGGCAAGATCATGCCATCTGCGCAAATGCAAGCCTCGAAAACATGAGAATGTTGCAGTCCTCGGCTGGTTCTGCATGCGCAATAATTCTTTCAATTTGAAAAAATGGGAGCATGCCCATGGCTGAAACTCATCCTACCGGCAAATTCGGCGTGAGCTTTTCCTTGACCGAAGAGCAGGAATTGCTGCGGCAAAGCGCACGTGATTTTGCCAAGGCCTTTTGCGCGGACGTGGCGATGAAAGTTTGCATCGATGCCGTGCAGGTGTTCGGCGGTTACGGCTTCATTGAAGAATATCCGGTCGCCAAGCTCATGCGCGACGTGAAAATATATCAGATTTACGAAGGCACGAGCCAAATCCAGCGCAATATTGTGGTGCGTGAGTTGTTTAAATGAATGCTTTTTCTGCAGATCGTGGATTGTTGAACGTGGATGGTAGATCGTGGATGGTGGATAGTTTTCAGAATGAAGCAGAGGACTCCACGATCCACCATCTACGACCCACGATCCACGAGCTCTAACACAAAGGAAATGAGCATGTCCATAGCCCACAGCGCAACCCTGCCCCGCGGCTCCGCGCTCGCCAAACTCGGCACACGTTTGCGTGCGATTTTTCTCGCTGCGTTTACCGTGCTCACGCTCGCGACCGGCATGGTTCTGCTCGTGATCACGACGATGCTCACGCTGGGGCGGGCGCAGAATTGGGTGGTGGAATTTTTTAGCCGGACGATGGGGCGCATGATTCTTTGGTTTGCGGGGGTAGACTTGAAAATCGCATACGTGGGCGAGAAGGTCAATGGCCCGGCGGTGTATATTTCCAACCACAGCTCGACGCTGGATCTTTTTGGCATCATGACTTTGGGCTTGCCGCGAACGCGCTACGTGGCGAAATATGAATTGCTGTACAATCCTTTTTTCGGGGTTATGGGCTTGCTCACCGGGCAGATATTCATCAAACGGCAAGATTCGGCGAAGGCCATCGCCACGATCAATCGCGCCTATGAGCGTATTCGCCGCAAAAAACTTTCGCTGTTCGTTGCGCCGGAGGGCACGCGCATCGAAGGCGGCCAAATCGGCCAGTTCAAGAAAGGCGCGTTTCGCATGGCCATGGATTTGCAATATCCCATCGTGCCCATTCACTTCGCCGGCGCGCGCCGGCTTTGTCCCGGCAAAACTTTCGTGGTCACGCCCGGCACGGTCTATGCCCGCTTTTATCCGCCGATCGATACCAGCACGTGGACGGCGGAGAATTTGGATGAGCAGATCAAGAAGATTCGAGATAAATATATCAGGTGGGAGAGGGAGTTTGAGAATTCAAAGCGATGAACATGGGTGCGATTGCAGTCAGACTGTGTGAAAACGAAAAAGCAGATTCACAGTTTTTCAGCTTGTGCGTTAAAAAATTTCAAGAACCGCGTTTTCACTCAGTCTGAGTGTTGCAGGGCCGTATTGCCGCTTGCGAACGTGTCCTGGCTTCTGCAAGTACGGTATCTGAATGTTGAAATGAGCTGCGTGCTACCTTGAAAGATTGGCTGTTTGTTGCGTTCAAATTGAGGAATGAATTGATGGTCATCGACGAGATTGACCCCAGTGAAAAGCTTGCGTTTTGAGAATAGCAGCCGAGGCGATCAATTGAATCGAGGAGGAAGCTGGCCATGAAAATACGGAGGTTAATCTGGCTGGAAGAAGTTGTTGAAAAAATCGAGACAAAGCATGGTGTTGCCAAAGATGAAGTACAAGACGTACTCATACACAAATCCAAAATCAAAAAAATGCGCGCAGGCCATTTCAATGATGAGCATGTCTATCGAGCGCTCGGACAAACCGGTACTGGTCGCCATTTGACTATATTTTTCATTTACAAAACTTCCCAAGATGCGCTGATTTTAAGCGCTCGCGACATGGATGATAAGGAGCGAAAGAGCTATGGCAAAAAGTAGAAAACAAAGCCGCCGGCGCGATCCGTTGCCCAAGAACTTCGGCACACTTCAGGAGTTCTGGGAATTTTGGGATACGCACAGCACGGCAGATTATGAGGACGCAATGGATGAGGTCTCTGTAGAGGTTGCAGTCAGTTCCGACAAAACCTATTTTGCCGTTGCAAAGGATTTGATTCCGCAATTGAAATTTCACGCCCGCCGACAAGGCATTTCTGCGGAGACGTTGATCAACTTATGGCTGCGGGAAAAAGTGGCGCAAAACAAACCTGGCAAGCCAGCCCACGCCCGGAGATAAGTTCGCTTCAATGACGAGTTTGCAGTAAAAACTTTTAGGAGTTTTGCTTGAACCTTAACGTCAATCCCCCCGGCGGCACGCGCGATTTTCTCGCCGGCGATTTGCGCAAGCGCCGCGCGGTGATCAAAATCATTCAGGAAGTTTACGAGTCTTTCGGCTTCGAGCCGCTGGAAACGCCGGCATTTGAAAATCTTTCAACGCTGCTCGGCAAATATGGTGAAGAAGGCGATCAGCTGTTGTTTCGCATTTTGCTGCGCGGGGAAAAATTGCAGGAAGCCGTGGCACAAAATGCCGACACAGACGTTCCGGCGGAACGCCTCTATGCCGATCTTGCGCTGAAATACGATTTAACCGTCCCCCTCGCCCGGGTGATGGCGCGTTACGCCGGGCAATTGCCGAAATTCTACAAGCGTTATCAAATCCAACCCGTGTGGCGCGCTGACCGCCCGGCCAAAGGCCGCTTCCGCGAGTTCATGCAATGCGATCTCGATGTGTGCGGCAGTTCTGCGCTCACCGTGGAAACCGAAGTACTAGCCGCGGCGTGCACGGTTTTGGAAAAACTACAATTCAAAGATTTCTCGGTGTTGCTCAATCATCGCGAGGTGTTGCGCGGCTTGATCGAAGCGGCGGGCATTGCATTGGAGCTGGAAGGAACCGCGTTGATCGCGGTGGATAAGTGGGATAAGATCGGAAAAGCGGGCGTGGCGGAGGAATTGGTGCAGCGCGGCGTCACGGCTGCAGCCGCACAAAAACTGCTGAGCTTCCTGGAAAAAGCGAATGCCTTGAACGAAAATGCGGCGCGCTTGAGCTTTTTGCGCCAAAATTTGGCGAGCCCCTCGGCTTTGAAAGGCCTCGATGATTTGCAGACCATTCTGCAATCGAGCGAAGCCACCGGCAACGCCTCGCGACTGGCGCTCACTCCCAGCCTGGCGCGCGGCTTGTCGTACTATACCGGCGCCATCTTCGAGATCGTGGTGCCGGGCGTTTCCGGTTCGCTCGGCGGCGGCGGCAGATACGACAATTTGGTCGGCATGTTTGCCGGGCGGGACATTCCGGCTTGCGGCTTTTCCCTCGGCCTCGAGAGAATTCTTCTCTTATTGGAGGAACGCGGCTGGTTCGCGGAGACGAACGCGGCCATCGATATCATGTTCATGAACTTTCCCGAGAATCTTTCCGAGATTTTATCATTGGCAACCCGCGCCCGCCGCGCGGGATTCATTTGTGACGTTTATCCCGAAGCTGCAAACCTCAAGGCGCAATTCAACTATGCTGCGGCGCGGCAAGTGCGCTACGTCGCCTTCTACGGCCAGCGTGAGAAAGAAAGCGGCCAGCTTCGGTTGAAAAACCAGGATGATGGTGCCGAGCTGGATCTGGCATTGGATAATTTTGAGGCGGCGCTGAAAAGGCAGGGGGGATGAAAACCGGGCTGACCTCAAGCGAATCTAAAGCCATGCTCCTTCCTCGGTTTCTGCGCGGCAAATCAATTGCTGGACTTCCAGAGAGCCGCAATTGCGAAAAATCGGGCGGAAATTGAACTTGCCTTTCATCTCGGCTTTTTTATATTTGGAAAAGGTACGACGTGGCGGTGTAGCTCAGCCGGTAGAGCAGCGGAATCATAATCCGTAGGTCGGGGGTTCAAATCCCTCCGCCGCTACCGCGAAAGTCCCGATTGTTCCTTGACCATTTGCAGGAAGATCGGGATTTTCATTTTGAATGGGAGTGGCCACCATGTTACGCAGTACACGTTACACCTTACACGTGTAACGTGTAAAGTGTAACGTGTAATCCAGATTCTAACCTGCAAAATTAGCGAAGCATCATGTCGCAACTTCTCATTCCACGGCCGCATAGCAGCGAGTACGCGCCTTATTATGCCAACTACATCGCTGGCGTTCCGGGCGACGACGCTCTTTCTGTCCTGCGCGAGCAAATTCAAGAAACCGTTCATCTGCTCCAAAACCTTCCCGAGGGCCGCGGCATGTTTCGTTATGCCCCGGGAAAATGGAGCATCAAAGAAGTGCTCGGGCACATGGGCGACACCGAACGCGTAATGGCTTATCGCGCTTTGCGCATGGCGCGGGCGGATGCCACGCCACTCTCCAGCTTCGAACAGGATGACTACGTCAAAGCCGCGAATTTTGATGCGCGCACGCTGCAAAGCTTGAGGGAAGAATTGCAGAGTATCCGCGCGGCCACGATTGCATTCTTTGACTCGCTGGACGAACCGGTATTGCACCGGACCGGCACGGCGAACAACGTGGTGTTCAGTGTGCGTGCGCTGGCGTATATTATTGCCGGGCACGAGCGGCATCACCTCAACGTCTTGCGGGAACGGTATCAATTGAAATAACCCGGCCAGACGCACAAGAAAAGGGTCCTTGTTTTCACTTTTACTCCTACTCTTACTTCTGCTCATACTCGCTTTTGTAAGGCGAGAACGAGTAAGAGTACGAGTCTCGCGCAAGCTTGATTGCACCGAACGTTATGCACTCGCAGGAAGAAAAACTCCTACAGCTCTTCCGCCGCCATTGCCTTGAAAACCGTCTTATCCAATCCGGTGGCCATTTATTAGTGGCGGTTTCCGGCGGAATGGATTCCTGCGTTCTGCTCGATTTGCTGCTCCAGGTGCGCGCAGCATGGCAATTGCAGCTTGCCGTAGGGCACGTGCATCATGGCTTGCGCGGGGAAGCGGCCGATCGTGACTTCGAATTCGTGGAAAAGTTAGCGGAGCAGCATCATCTGGCTTTTCTGAGCGAAAAAGTCGAGGTCAAGACCGTGGCGCGGCAGCATCGTCTTTCTGTGGAGACCGCCGGCCGCAAGCTGCGTTATCAAGCGCTCGATCGCATGCGGCAAAAATGCGGCGCCTCGGCCGTGGTCACCGCCCACCAGCGCGACGATCAAGTTGAGACCGTGCTCGCGCATTTGTTGCGCGGCAGCGGGTGGCGCGGGCTGTCCGGCATGCCACCGCGCCGCAAGCTACCCCAATCTGAAAGCGAGATCTTGCGGCCGTTGCTGCCTTTCTCGAGGAACCAGATTCTGTCCTATGCGCAGGAACGCGGGCTTTCCTGGCGGGATGATGCCAGCAACACGGATGTTCAATTTCGCCGCAACCGCGTGCGCCACGAGCTGCTGCCGGTGCTGCGGCACCGGTTCAATCCCAACGTTGACGCGCAATTATTGCAATTGGCTAATATTTCGGCGCAAACCGAGGCCTTCCTGGAGCATGCCGCGCAGGAAGCGCTGGCCGAGACGATGGTGACGCAAGAAATCGGCAAAATTGTCCTTGATCTTAAACGATTTTGGAAGTATTTTCGCATCGTGCAAGCGGGTATGGTGCGCTTGGTGATGCGCCGTTTGACGAATGACGAAGTCACCCTGACTTTTGCCGAAACGGTGCGCATTCTTGATCTGCTTCTTTCCACATCAAGCCAGCAAATTGCCTCGCGTACGCGCCGGTACTTGTGGCGAAACGCCGTGGAAGTTGTAACAAACAAAACCGGTGCCGCCTTTCGCCGTCTTCGCCCGACACCCGTACAACAAATTTTGGTGATTGGCCAGCGCCATTCCCTGCCGGAAGCGGGCGTGAGCATCATCGTTGCGCAGGAACAGAATTTTGGCGATTGGCGTGAAAGAATCAACACCCATTCACAATTTGTCGATGCGCTCGCGATTCGCGGCGCTTTGCGTGTGCGCTGTGCACGGCCGGGAGATCGTTTCAAACCGCTGGGCATGCCCGGCTTCAAGAAACTGTCGGACTTTTTCATCGATCTGAAAGTCCCCTATCACAGGCGTGCACTCATCCCGCTGGTGGAATGTGATTGCGGCCTGGTGTGGGTCTGCGGTTATCGGCTGGACGATCGTTTCAAAGTTACAGACGCCACGCAGTCGCTATTGCATTTGCAGCTCGAGCCGCTTTGAGTCACCGGAGGGAAATGTGACCAATCAAACCTCGCAGTTTTTGCAAGGCAAGTATCCGGTATTGTTGTCGGCGGAGATCATTCAACAGCGTGTCAAAGAATTGGGACGACAGCTCTCGGCAGATTATGCCGGCATGAGGCCCGTATTCATCGGCGTGCTCAATGGCGGCTACATGTTCATGTCCGATCTCATGCGCGCGATCACCATCGACTGTGAAGTGGATTTCATCAAAATTTCGAGCTACGGCGAGGCGATGAAAACCTCCGGTGTGGTCAAGGTGAAAAAGGAAATCGATGCCCACATTGAAGGCCGCCACGTCGTGGTCGTCGAAGACATCATCGACTCCGGTTTGTCGGTGAATTATTTGCTGGAAAAGTTGAGCGCGCTTGCGCCGCGATCGCTGAAATTCGTGTCGCTGCTGGTGAAAGATGAAGGCAAGCAAGTGGATTATCGCTGCGACTACATCGGTTTTCATATTCCCATGCGCTTCGTGGTTGGTTACGGCATGGACTACGCTCAACTGTTTCGCAATCTGCCGCAGGTCTACGTCATGGAATGATTGGTCCACACCGGGCCTGCCAGGAGGCACCCAGCTGCACAGGGAAAAACTCTGTGCAACTGGGTGGCGCCTGGTGCGCTCGTGGTCAAGGCTTTTGGCTCAAATTCAAATGAATGATTGAACAAACATGAACGGTAAGAACAAAAACGCGAATAAAAACTCTCCCAAACGCAAAAACTCGTCCAAGAATCCCAGACGGGAAGAAAATACGCAATGGTCGCGCGCTTCCAAGACGCTGATTTTTTGGATGGCGATTTTGTTGCTGTCGATTTGGATCACTTTGCATTGGGACCGCCAGGAACAACAGGAAAAGCAGATCACGTTCACGCAATTTCTGGGCCTGCTGGAAGGGCAAAAACTGCAAAAAGCCGTAATTCGCGGCGACGAGGTGCACGGTTATCTGCTCTCGCCCGAGGTTTTTCCCGGTGAAGAAAAAGACGTGCGCCCCTACACGCGCGTGAAAGTCTTTCTGCCCAAAGAAATCTCCTTCGAGACCGTGAGCAGCTGGCACGACAAGTACAACCTCGATGTTGACGTCAAGCCCAAATCCATCGAATGGTGGAACTATTTTCTCAATTTGCTGCCGTGGATCGTGCTCGCGGTCTTCTGGCTTTTCCTGCTGCGGCGCATGCAAGGCGCGGGCACGAAGGGCATTTTTTCTTTTGGCCGATCGCGGGCACGGCTCGCCGGCAACAACCGCCCCAAGGTGACCTTCGACGACGTCGCGGGCGCGGACGAAGCCAAGCAGGAATTACGCGAGATCATCGAGTTTCTGCGCGACCCGGAAAGATTTCAGCGCCTCGGCGGCAAAATTCCCAAAGGCGCGTTGCTGTTGGGCCCGCCGGGAACGGGAAAAACATTGCTGGCCAAGGCGGTCGCCGGCGAGGCCGGAGTGCCGTTCTTCAGCATGTCGGGCGCGGATTTCGTCGAAATGTTCGTCGGCGTCGGCGCTTCGCGCGTGCGCGATTTATTCGAACAGGGCAAGCGCAATGCGCCGTGCATTATTTTCATCGATGAAATCGACGCGGTCGGGCGCCATCGCGGCGCGGGCCTGGGCGGCGGGCACGACGAGCGCGAGCAAACGTTGAATCAATTGCTGGTCGAGATGGACGGTTTCGATTCCAACGAAGGCGTAATTTTGGTGGCCGCCACCAACCGTCCTGACGTGCTCGATCAAGCCTTGTTGCGCCCCGGCCGCTTCGATCGCCAAATCGTGGTCGACCGGCCCGACGTGCGCGGCCGCGAAGGCATCCTGAAAGTGCACTGCAAAAAAATCCCGCTGGCGAAGAATGTCGATCTCTCCGTGCTGGCCAAAGGCACTCCCGGTTTCTCCGGCGCCGATCTGGCCAATCTCGTCAATGAGGCCGCGCTGCTGGCGGCGCGCAACAACAAGAACGTCGTGGAAATGCGCGATCTCGAAGAAGCCAAGGACAAAGTGTTGATGGGCGTGGAGCGCAAAAGCCTGCTGATCAGCGAGAAGGAAAAACGCATCACCGCGTATCACGAAGCCGGCCACGTGCTGGTGGCGAAATACACCCCGGGCTCGGACCCGATTCACAAAGTCACCATCATTCCGCGCGGCCGCGCCCTGGGCTTGACCACTTCGCTGCCGTTGGACGAGCGCAAAACTTATTCGAAGAGTTATTGCGAATCCATGCTGGTGCATCTCATGGGCGGCCGCGAAGCGGAGAAATTGGTGTTCAACGAAAGCACGACCGGCGCCGGAAATGATATCGAGCGCGCCACCGAGCTGGCGCGCAAAATGGTGTGTGAATGGGGCATGAGCGAGACCATGGGCCCGCTCGCCTTCGGCACCAAACAGGAAGAAATTTTTCTGGGCCGCGAAATCGCACAGCATCGCGATTACAGCGAGGAGACGGCGAAGGCCATCGACGCCGAGGTCAGGGTCATTGTAATGGAAGCCACGCAAAAGGCGCACGACATTCTGCGCAACAATCTCGAGAATTTGCACGTCGTCGCCAAAGCGCTGTTGGAGCGCGAAATTTTGGATGGCGAAGAAATCGACACCCTGTTGAGCGGCCAGGTTTTGCCGCCCGAGGAGGAGGCGCAAAACGGCAGTGCAAAAACCGTGGTGGCGGCGGAAGAATCCAAGAAAATCACGGAACCGAAAAGCTGAATGCTCCCTTTCAAGAATGCTGGTCGCGCCACCCCGGACGAACGCGAGGGGTGGCCGTCATGCTGAGCGGAGTCGAGGCATGGTGGTTCACGAAACTTTCCATAGATCATTCGAGACGGAGCATCACGTTTGGCAGCCATGGAACTTCCCGCCGGGACGGCGGTTATCATCGTGGGCTGGGGCATTGCTTTATTCGTTTTGTGGAATTTGCACCGCTTCGGCAAAGCTTTTGATAGGTCTTTTTTTTGGAAAACTGCCGCCGCGCTCACGCTTGCGGCAGTTGCCGTTTTCAGCGGGCTTTTTTTCACGCACGGCCGCCGCGCCGTTGCGCCGCCGCGTGTTTTAATCTTTCCTTTCGTTGAAAAATCTTCTGTTTCCGGCACGATCGCGCCCTGGGGCCTGGCCTTTGCAGATCTCCTCACCGCTGCTTTGCAGCAGCGCCGCACGCGGGAATTTTATCCTTTGCCCACCGCAGCCGTTTTCTCCTTTGCTCATTTCGATTCTTTGCCTTATTCGGATTATGTCCGGCGCTTTGCCCATGGCCTCCATCTGCCCGGCATCGGTTTCGGTACATATACCCGCGAGGGCGCAGGGATTCTGGTTGAGTTTCAATTGCTCGATCTGCCCGAGGGCGAGCCGGTTTTGCAGTCTGCTTTTACCATCGAGGATACCACGAAAATCGCCGCGGCCGCGCAGGAACTCGGCGACAAAGTAGCCGCGTATTTTGAGCTCGCGCCCGCTAGGGCGCGGCCAAGCCTTGCCGTTGCGCTTTTGCCTGCGCCGCAGCAAAGCGCGTACTACTCTGCTTATTTGAATCTCCTGCAGCGCCGCTTGGAACCGGCAGCAAAACAGGCGCGAGACCTCGTACTACAAGATACCACGCAACCCCATTTCATCGCGCTCGCAGCTCGTGTTCGCATGCAGCAATTGCGCCAGGAACGCGCGCAGGAAACGGAATGGAAAAGTGCGCTTGCGAAGCTCACGCCGCAACTTCACAGCGCGGCCCGCCGCGATTCTCTCGAAGCCGCAACCATGCTTTTGCTGGGCGAATGCCTTCTGCAGTCCAAGAAATGGCGTGAAGCAGAAAGCGCGCTGCGGCGTGCGCGGGCACTCGATCCCGCGCTGGCGAAAGTTTATGTCGACATGGCCCAGCTCCATGCGAGCCGCTTTGCCCAAGACGGTTTTAAAAATGAGCTGGAATTATATCAACATGCGCTCAAATTGAACCCGCTGGAATTGGAGGCCGTGCTCGGCGCCGTGGAATATTACTTGCATGAAAATCACCGTCCCGAGGCGCTGGCTTTGCTGGAAAAATACCGCCAGCTCAATCCCAGTCACCTGCCCACTTTAATGGCCCTGGGGCGAATTTATATTGAAAAAGGCGATATGATTCATATTTTGCCTTTGTTCGAGACCATCCTTCAGCTCGATCCGCAAAATCTTGAGGCGTTCTACAATCTCGGCATTGCCTATTATCATCAAAATGAGCTGGACAGCGCCGTGCGCTTTTTCGAGCGCGTGCTGCAAATAGCCGATTATGCCGACGCGCATACTTATCTCGCGCAGATCTACATGCAACGCGGAGATACCACCGCCGCCATCCAGCACCTGCGCGCGCGCATCCGTCTGAGCAACGGCAGCGACGAGGTCTACGCCATCGAAGCGCGACAGCGCTTGTATCGCATGCTGCTCAGCCGCGGCGAAATTCCCGAGTCTCTTTTGCCGGATACGGTAAGAACGAGGTAATTAGACAATCATTAAGCATTACGCGTTAAGCATTACGTAATACGTAAAGCGTAATGCGTAAAACTGGATTCCCAAAACCATGGCTCGCTACTCCATTCGCCGTTTATTTTTCGATCATTCTGCCGACATGCAGGCCGAAATCGACGCGCAACGCGGCCAGCAATTGGAAGAATTCACCGCATGCTGCCGGCGCCATGCGTGGGTTATTAAAATCATATGCCGTGAAGAAGACTTGCCCAAACCCCTGCTCTCCGCTTTTTCCCTGCGCCATATTCCCTGCTGGCTCGCCGGACCCGGCACGGCATACTTGTTTTCGGACATTGTGCAATTACGTGAGCTCGCGAGCAGCCGCCATTTTCTCTCCAGCTTTGAAGCTGCTTTCGCGCAAGAGCTGCGCGTGTTTTTGGACCATCAGGAACGCGACGAGTTCATCATCGACTCGCCGCGCTGCAAAATGATTCTGGGCGGGCCCACGATGATCATGGGCATTCTCAACGTCACGCCGGATTCCTTTTTCGACGGCGGCAAGTACACGGCGCAAGAGCAGGCGCTGGCGCATGGCATCAAAATGGCCGAGGACGGCGCAGACATTATCGACGTCGGGGGCGAATCCACGCGGCCTAAAGGCGTTTATGGCGAAGGCGCGCAGCCTGTTTCCGCCGAAGAGGAAATGGCGCGCGTGCTGCCCATCATTCAAGCCCTGAGCAGCGTGATCGACGTGCCCATCAGCATCGACACCTACAAAGCCGGTGTGGCCGAAGCCGCGTTGCAAGCGGGCGCTGCGATGGTGAATGACATCAGCGGCCTGCGCTTCGATGCAAAAATGGCGGAAGTCGTGGCGCGCCACAAGGCGCCGCTGGTGCTCATGCACAGCAAAGGCACGCCGCAAGACATGCAGCAAAATCCCGCTTATGAGAATTTGATGGATGAAGTCTATCTGCATTTGCAGGCGCAATTACAGGCTGCCTTGCAGGCCGGCATTGCGCGCGAGTTGATCATCATCGATCCCGGCATTGGCTTTGGCAAGCGTCTCAAGGACAACTACGAGATTCTGCGCCGTCTGTCCGAATTGCGCGGTTTGGGTTGTCCGTTGCTGGTCGGGCCTTCGCGCAAAGCATTTGTGGGAAAACTGCTGAATCTGCCGCCGGAGCAACGCTTCGAGGGCACCGCCGCGGCTTCGGCTTCTGCCATTATGAAAGGCGCACATATCGTGCGCGTGCACGATGTCGCCAAGATCAGGCGCGTGGCGCAGATCACGGATTTGATTACCGGCCGCCTGGAGCCGGCGATGTTGGGAGTCCAGTCATGAGGAAAACTTTTTCCTTCCTCGATTTGTCATTCCCTCTGACAGATAAAAGTGACAATAGTGTGGCCAACCCGCAACTTGAAGCATGGCCATGAGCAGCAAATTCGAGCTCTTTCGCATCCTGTTCGTGCCGGTCACCCTGATTGACGTGCTCGACATTCTCGTGATCAGCTTCGTGATCTACCAGCTCTACATGTTCGTGCGCGGCTCGCGCGCGGGGCAAATGGCCGTGGGTCTGGTGCTGATCTTCCTGGTTTCCTTCATCGCACAATTGTTCAACATGCGCGGCCTGAGCTGGATCTTCGGCAAGCTCGAGACCATCTGGCTGGTCGCGTTCGTGGTCATCTTTCATCCCGAGCTCAGGCGCGTGCTGGTGTACATCGGCCAAAGCCCGATCATTCGCTACTTCGTCAAAGTCACCGGCTCGCGCATGATCGACGAGGTGGTGAAAGCCGCGCAGGAATTGTCGCGCCTGCGCCACGGCGCATTGATCGTGATCGCGCGCGATGACAACCTCAAGTTCGTCATCGAGACCGGCATCCGGCTGCAAGCGCAAGTCTCCGCCCCGCTGTTGCTCTCCTTCTTCAGTCCCAAATCACCCTTGCACGACGGCGCGACGGTCATCGAAAACGAAGAAATCGTGGCTGCCAAAACCATTCTGCCCTTGACGGAAAACGACCGTTTCGACAAACGCTACGGCACGCGCCACCGCGCCGCGCTCGGCCTGGCCGAGGAAACCGACGCCGTGATCATCGTGGTTTCGGAAGAGACGGGCAGAATCTCGCTCGCCAAAGAGGGCAACTTGATCCCTGATCTGTCGGCAGAAGAGTTGGAGAATTTGCTGAATGCCTCGATGAAGGTGAGGCCGGAGGAGTAGTTCTGTTCAAACCAGAACCAAGGCAATTCTGTTACAGAATCTGTGTGCATCTGCGAACTGCGGACAGAAGCTTTGTTCAAAGGGAATCTTGCCACAATAGAAAAACTTTCCAGCCCTCCGTGTCATGCGCCATACGCTTTGCACTGATTTCACTCGCTTTCTTCTGTTTTCACTGCAAAACCAAGTCCGTTCACGCAGACACTTCGTGGTTCTTGCATGTTACACGCACGACAAATCCGATCATTTCGCATCTTCGTGATTTTTGCTGTGATAACTGGCCCTTCCACTCGAACCCGCACCCCGATCTTAGGAGGAAAGTTTCATGCGATTGTTGACCAGAAAGGGTATCACTATTGGCTTTGTGTTAGCTGCGGCTGCCGGGATGTTTTTGGCATGGCGGAATTTTTCATTGCAACCGCAGCGTTTGCCACTCGCGCAGTTGAAAACGAGCGGCAAGCTACACGTGCGCTCGTCGTTCTCGCCGAAGAATCCTGAAGATGCCCGCTCACGGCATGAGTATGAAATGCGGCGCTTGCGCGATCCGCGCACGGGGCAGATTCCGAATGACGTACGCGTGCGTGAACTGGCCTTCGCCGCGCAATTGCCCACACGCGAGGGCTTGCAAAAAGGTGGCGCGCAAACTTTCACAGCGGATTGGGTGAAACGCGGGCCCATCAATATCGGCGGCAGAACGCGCGCGCTGGCCATCGATCTGAATTACAACGGCGGCACCAATCGCCGCATCCTTGCCGGCGGCGTAACCGGCGGCATGTTTCTCTCGGAAGACGATGGCGCGAGCTGGCGCATGACCACCACGCTGGCACAGCATGCCAGCGCCACATGCCTGGTACAGGATCCTAATAATCGCAGCGTTTGGTATTACGGCACCGGCGAGCTCATGGGTTCGACTCAAGCCGGCACCAACAGCATTCCGGGCCAGGGCATTTTCAAATCCACCGACGGTGGCAATACCTGGTCGCAGCTCGCGGCAACCGTGGGGCAAAGTACGACCCAGTTCGACAATTTTTTTGATTTCGTCTGGAGCCTCGCCATTAACCGGCAAACCAACACGATCTTCGCAGCCACGTTGGGCGCCATTTTGCGCTCCACCGATGGCGGCAACAATTGGGTGCAGTTGTTGGGCCGCAATCAGGGCCCATTTAGTACGGCGAACGACGTTGCCGTTGCTGCGAACGGCACGGTGTACGCGACACTAAGCCGCAACGGCGGCAACTTTCAGGAATACGGCGTTTTTCGCTCGAACAACAACGGCGATCAGTGGACCGACATCACGCCCAATGAGCTGGTTGGCGATCCCTATCGCATGGTGCTCGGCGCTGCGCCTGCGGACGCGAATACGCTTTATCTGCTGGTGCAGGCCAACGGCAACGGCGCGACCGCCCCGGATCATCAATTCTTCCGCTACCATGCCGGCACCAACACCTGGACGAATCTATCCTCCCGCCTGCCTGACGAACCAGGCCTTTCCGGCAACGCTTCTTTCAGCACGCAAGGCGGCTACGATCAGATCGTGGCCGTCAAACCGGATAATGCCAACACGGTGTGGATCGGCGGAACGAATCTTTATCGCTCGACCGACGGTGGTCAAAATTTCACGCGGGTGGGAGGCTATCTCACTCCGGATACCTATGAACAATTCGAGAACCATCACTCCGACCAGCACGCGCTCGTATTCTTTCCGAATAACCCCAATGCCATGATCTCCGGCAATGACGGCGGCGTTGCCAAAGCCCCGAACGCGCTGGCGCAACAACAAACCTGGACGTCGCTGAACAACGGCTACGCCGCGACGCAGTTCTACACGGTGGCTCTCGATCCGCAGAACGGCAGCGACTTCATCGTCGGCGGTACGCAAGACAATGGCAGTGTGGCTACGGAGGCCAACGATTACAGCACCCCCTGGGAGCGCCCGCTTTCCGGCGACGGCGCTTACACGGACATTGTGGCGGGTGGCTCTCCTTTTTATGTATCTGCACAGCAGGGCTTTGTGATACGCAACTTGAGAAGCGGTAATCAGCTCGTGCAAAGCCTGGTCAAGCCGGTCACGCCGAACGGCGAAGGGGATTTCCTCTTCATCGCGCCGTATCAATTGGATCCGAACGATCCCCGGGTGATGTATTTGGCCG
Organism: bacterium; assembly: GCA_044869275.1. Classification (GTDB taxonomy): domain Bacteria; phylum Zhuqueibacterota; class Zhuqueibacteria; order Zhuqueibacterales; family Zhuqueibacteraceae; genus JBIOXB01. Next base: position 52,586 of record JBIOXB010000213.1, on the reverse strand, counting down.
TGGCGAACAGCGTCTGGCGCAACAGCAATCTCGACGCCATTCCGGCGGTGGCGAATTTTGATCCGGTCACGACCAACTGGTCGGCGCTGGATAATTCCGGCGTGCCGAACACGCAGGTCACTACGCTGGCGATTGCGAAAGTACCGGCGAACAGATTGTTTTTTGGCGCGACCGATTATCAATCCACCACGGTGTTGCGGCGCGTGGATAATGCGCAAAACAATCCTTCCGGCACCACCATCACGCCGGGAAATGTGCCGGGCGGCTCATATCCTTCCTGCCTCGGGGTGAATCCCAATGATGGTAATGAAGTTCTCGCAGTGTTTTCGAACTACGGCATCTCGAGTTTGTATTATTCCACCAATGGCGGCGGCAGTTGGAGCGAAGTCGAGGGCAACCTCGGCGGCAACGACGGCCCCTCGCTGCGTTGGGCCACGATTGTTCCGGCGCCTGCGGGCAAGGTATATTTTCTCGCCACGAGTGTGGGCATTTTTTCGACCGCTACATTGAATGGCGCGAACACCGTTTGGATACAAGAGGGCGCAACGCCGATTGGCAATGCCGTCGTCGATATGATCGTGGCACGGCCCTCCGATGGTGTAGTGGTTGCGGGCACACATGGCCGCGGTGTTTATAGCACCAAACTCGCCGGTGGCGGCGCCGCCGTGCTGAACGTCGAGGTGGCGGAAGTTGCAATTGCCTTGCGGCCCGGTGCGACACGTTCCACCCAATTCGCTTTGGGCAACACCGGCACGGCGAATCTCGGCTTCAATATCACGGCGAGCGGGCCGTCCAATTCTTCCACACCGGGTTTCGTGGCAAACTTGGCGGGATTGGATCGCGCCGTCGCCGGCAAGATACCTCATTTTGATCATGCCGCCGCGCAGCAGGCCACGCCATCCGCTGCCGCGCGCGCGGCTCAGGCTGCACCCATGCGATCACACATGATCCCTCCTGCCTCTGCCTCGCATGTCGACCACATCATTCTGGATGACGGCGATGATTTCGCGGATGACTATATTGGCTTCGGGCCGAACAGCAATACCGATTTCTATTGGCTTAATGAATTCAATCTCTCCGGCTATGGCTTCCGTCTGGAATCATTCGAGTTTTACATGCGCACGGAAAATACGTTCAGCAATCCCATCAATCTCAGCGTCTTCGACGCCAATGGCAACCCGCTCGTATCCGGCGCGCTGAATTTTCAAACCGCGCCCAGCGGCGGCTGGTTTTTGGTCAATCTCAATTCACCTTTGACCTTCAACGACGGCAGCCAATTCTCGATTCAGATCGGTGCGAGCAGCGCCATTCCCTATCCCGCGGGCGCAGACACGGATGCGCAAACGCAGAACAGCAGCTATTTTTACGATTTTGCCAATCAACGTTACGTGAACCTCAACACTATCTTCAGCAACGGTGCGTTTCTGATCCGTGCAGCGGGGACGAGGCTGGGCGGTGCCAATCAACCCCCGGTGGCGCGGGCGCAGATTTCCACCTCCCAAGCACAAGTCAATACAAACATCACGTTCGACGGATCAGCCTCCTCCGATCCCGACGGGCAGATCACGCAGTATCTTTGGAATTTCGGCGACAATGCCTCGAGCAGCCAACAGAACACGTCACACGCCTACGCGCAAGCAGGCAATTATACTTTCACACTCACTGTGACAGACGACAATGGCGCCACAGGGCAGGCCTCAGGACAGATCGCGGTCACGGATGCGCCGAGCCGGTTGACCGTCAGTCCCACGAGCGGCACGCTTGGGCCGAATAGCACGCAAGTCATTACGGTCACTTTTGATGCGCAGGGCTTGGGCGAGGGCAACTATCAAGGGCAGCTGCAGGTCACGAGCAATGGCGGCAATCGCACCCTGCCCGTGCGCCTCACCGTGAGCAACACGGTGGCGGTGGCAGAGGAAGGCTCGACCCCTCACGCATTCCGCCTGGCACAGAATTATCCCAATCCCTTCGGCAGCGCGGCTTTCGCGGATAATCTCGCGACCACGTTACATTACGAATTACCGGCGTCGCACCGCGTGACCTTGGCGGTTTTCGATGTGCAGGGCCGGCGCATTGCCGTGTTGGAAGAAGGCGTTAAAACCGCCGGAAGGCACAGCACGACTTGGAACGGCCGCGATCAAACTGGCCGGCTCGCCGCGAGCGGCGTCTTTTTCGCAGAACTCGTGGCGGGAAAGGAGCGGTTGATCATGAAAATGATGGTGGCGAGATAGTTTTCTTCGGAACAGCTCTTTGGCAGGATTGACAGGATGTAAAAAAATCGAATCCTGTAAATCCTGTCAAAAAAATATTTGTGTGTGGCGTGGGAGAAAGCAGCGGCCGCGGCACTCAACGATTGGACAAATTCCGCCTGACTTTTCCCTTGCCTTTTGCCGCAGCAGTTGTTAACATCTGCGCGTGCAATAAAAACCGGTTTCACGAAAGGATTTCCATTGACCCGCGTATTTTCCTTCCTGAATCAGAAGCAGCAACATCAAATCGGCGTGGAATGGAGTGAGAATCCGGCGGAAATTCCGGCCCAGCGCTACAATTTCACGCGCGCGTGGGAGCTTTTCAAACAAATCAAGCTTAATCACAAGGCCCCGGATCTGGTGTTTTTGCAGGTGATGGTCGAGCTCGATTTGTTTCACGCCGAATCCTTTGACGAAGTCTTCGCCACGTTGAAACAATTTCGCTCGCTCCAGGATTTGATCTTAACGGCAGAGCCGAAATTTCAACTGCCCCTCGCGCGGCCGCAAAAGATCCTTTGCATCGGCCGGAACTACCGCGGCCATGCGGCTGAGCTGAAGAATCCCTTGCCGAAAGAGCCGATCTTTTTCGGCAAATCGCCATCCGCCTTGATCGCGCACGAAGAGGCGGTGCGGCTGCCGCGTGAGGCCGGACGAATCGACTATGAAGCGGAGCTGGCCGTGGTGCTCGGCAAGGCCGGCGCAAACATTGCGCCAAATGAAGCACTCGACTATGTCGCGGGCTATACCATACTCAACGACGTCACCGCGCGCGAACTGCAAAAAAAAGATACCGCCGCGGGATTGCCCTGGTTCCGCGCAAAAAACTTTGATACTTTTTGTCCGGTGGGCCCTTATTTAATTCCGCGCGGCTGCGTGGCTGACCCGCAAGCCTTGGAGGTGAAGCTCACACTCAATGCGGAAATCAAACAACAAGGCTCGACAGCCGATATGGTTTTTCCCATCACCGAGCTCATCAGCTTCATCTCACGCTTCTGCACGCTGCAACCGGGAGATCTCATTGCTACGGGCACACCCGAAGGCGTCGGGCCATTGCAGCCCGGTGATACCATGGTGACTTCGATCACCGGATTTGGGGAACTGGTCAATCCAATCACGTAATTCACGCCAGAGTGATTTCGATTTCTTCCACGTTACACTTTACGCGTGTAAGGTGTAACGTGTAACGTGAAGCGAAATTCTGTAACACACCCGTATATTTTCAACAACATCAGGAGAACTTCTCATGAAAACCGCGAGCCGGTTATTTTTCTTGTGCGCACTGTTGTCAGGAATGATCGCGTCTCTGCCGGCGCAAGTCAAAATTAAAGGCAAGCCGCTCACCGTGCCCGGCGAAATCGTCATCAAATATAAAACGGGAGTGGCGGGTGTTCAAGATGCTGCCAACTATCTCCGCAGCGTCGGCATGACGAGCGTTGTGATGTACCCCAATATTCCCTTTGTCAGCGCCAAAGTCGCGGCCGGAGGAAATTTCGACCAGGCCCTGGCCAGGTGCAAGGCCGATCCCAACGTGGAATATGCCGAGCCGAATTACCGCCTGTACGCTTTGGAAACGGCAGCGGCGCCACCGGTCTTTCCGAATGATCAATATTTCAGCGATCTTTATGGCCTGCATCAAGCAAGTGACAATGATCTCGATGCACCGGAAGCGTGGGAATTGACTACCGGCAGTGAAAATGTCCTCGTCGGCGTCATCGACACCGGCATCGATTACGATCACGAAGATCTCAAGGACAACATCTGGCGCAACCCCGGCGAAAGCGGCGGCGGCAAAGAGAACAACAACGTTGACGACGACGGCAACGGTTATAAAGACGATTATCGTGGCTATGATTTCATCAACAACGATAACGACCCGTATGACGATCAGGATCATGGCACGCATTGCTCCGGCACGATCGGCGCGGTGGGCAACAACGGCAAGGGCGTGGTGGGGGTGAATTGGAAGGTGAGGTTGATGCCGCTGAAATTTTTGGGCAGCGACGGCTCCGGCTCCACCGCGGACGCGGCGCGCGCGATCATCTATGGCGCGGACAACGGCGCGAAAATTCTCAGTAACAGCTGGGGCGGCGGCGGCGCTTCGCAAGTTTTGAAAGACGCGATTCAATACGCCCACGATCGCGGCGTGCTGTTCATTGCCGCCGCGGGCAACGACGGCTTGAACACCGACAACTCGCCGAATTATCCCTCGAATTATGAGGTGCCCAACGTGGTGTCCGTGGCCAGCAATGACCGCAACGACAAGCTTTCCAGCTTCTCGAATTACGGCCGGCGCACGGTCGATCTCTCCGCGCCCGGCTCGAGCATTTACAGCACCAGGCCGTTGAGCCGCTATCAATTTCTCAGTGGCACCAGCATGGCCACGCCGCATGTGGCCGGCGCATGTGCGCTGGTGTGGGCGAGATATCCCGGCTTGCAGGCGCATCAAGTGCTGGTGCGCGTGCTCGGTTCGGTTGATCGCAAATCGGAATTCATCGGCCGCATGACGAGCGGCGGCCGGCTCAATGTCTTCAGCGCCATGGGCACGAATCCCGTCATTGCGATGACCACCGATTGGGGCAACACTCCCAATACCAGCGGACCCTATCCGGTCAATACCTCCGTGGTCGATGACGGCGGCGTCAGCCGGGTGCGCTTGGTTTACTCACTCAACGGCGGTGCGGCGGACACGTTGAATATGGCCGCCGGCGCGAACGATACTTATTCCGCCAATCTTCCCGGCCAGTCGTTGAATACCACGATCAACTACAGTGTGCTCGCGGTGGACAACTCCGGGAACCGCACCCTCAGCCCGACTTATTCCTTCAAGATCACCAGTGAACCCGATCCTGGCGATGGCGGCGGCTGCTGCGGCCAAAGCGCCATGGCCATCGAAGGGTTGGATTCTTCTGCGAAATACGCGGTGGAAATTCCGCTCAACATTGTTTTCTTTCTCGTGCCGTTGGTACTGCTGCGGCGGTGGAAGAAGAAGTAGATGATTTTCATCAATGAAAAACGCCCGGCCATGATAACATGGCCGGGCGTTTTATTTTTTGGACCTGGCAGGTTTTAAAACCTGCCAGATCGTGAAAATTTCTCGTGAGGCAATTCAGACATCGTTGCGCCAGACGATCGCGTCAGGGCAGCAAGCTCGCCGCCTCCGCGTCCAAAAGCCAGTGCAGCTCTCCGTGCGCCGGCCGGACCCTCGCCGCCGGCCATGGCACACGATCATGCTCCGATTTCAAGATGGCAGCAACAATTTGCGCTTTCGCTTTGCCTGAAATCAAATATGCCACCTGGCGCGACTGATTGAGCACCGGCAATGTCAAGGTGACGCGCCATTGGTTCAGGTGCGGCACAAACACGGCGATGGCGGTTCTGGAATTCTCCCAGACCGCATGCGTGCCGGGAAAGATCGAAGCGGTGTGGCCATCCTCGCCCAGGCCCAGCAAAATGAGATCGAAAATCGGAAAGCGCGAAGCGGAAAGCGCGGCCCGAGGTTCAAAGAAACGCTGCAGCTCTGCGCGATAGTCCTGGGCGGCGTTCTCCGGCGCGAGTTCTCCTTTGATGCGATGAATATTCTCCGGCGGCACGCTGACGTGCTGTAACAACGCCTCCTGCGCCATGCGAAAATTGCTCAACTCATGATCGGGCGGCACCATTCTTTCATCTCCCCAGAAAAAATGCACTTGGGGCCAAGGCATGCTTTTGCGATGATCTCCGCCGGCCAGGGTCTCATAGGCCGCGCGTGGCGTGTTGCCGCCGGCCAGCGCAACCGTGCACGTCCCATGCGCCGCAACGGCCTGCCTCATCACCGTCGCAATGAATTCACCCGCTCCCGTTGCCAGCCCCGGCGGGGTGCGGAAGACTTTGGCGTTTTTTTTCGGGTTTGACAATGCGATTCCGCTTTCTTTCGGATTATTGCTTTTTCGCTTCATGTTCTCTGCCGCAACCATGAACCCAGTGCCGGTCATCGCGTGCCAGCAACATGTCCGCGGCCTTGGGGCCCCACGAGTGGGGCTTGTACACGGCGATGGGTGGCGCGAATTTCGTCTCCCACCCGCTGTGGATACTGTCGATGAATTTCCACGCCAGTTCGATTTCGTCGCTGCGCGCGAACAATGCCGCGTCGCCGTTCAAGGCATCCAGAAGCAATCTCTCATAGGCTTCAGGAATCGCGTCTTCACCAAACGATTCTTTATAGTGAAAATCCATATCGACCGGCTGCAATTCCATGCCTTTGTCCGGTACCTTGGCGGCAAAAATAAGATGGAAACCCTCGTCGGGTTGCACGCAAATGCTCAACCGGTTGGTGGTCTGTGCGGTTTGATTCGAGCTGAAATGAAAAAGTTGCTGCGGCGGCTGCCGGAAATGAATCGTGACTTCCGAGGTTTTTTCGGCAAGATACTTGCCCGAGCGCAGATAGAACGGCACACCCTGCCAGCGCCAATTGTCGACGAACAATTTCAGCGCCGCGTAAGTCGGCGTGGTGGAAAACTGTTCGACGCCGGGTTCGTGCTGGTAGCCCTCGTATTGCGCACGCACGGTGTATTCCGCCACTTCCTTGGGGGAGATTTGACGCAAGGCGCTCAGGACCTCGACTTTCTTGTTGCGCAGCGTGTCCGCTTCATAGCGGTGCGGCGGTTCCATCGCCACCAGGGTGAGCAATTGCAGCAGGTGATTCTGAAACATGTCGCGCAGCACACCGGCTTTATCATAGTAGCCCGCGCGATGGCCCACGCCCACGGTTTCGGAAACCGTGATTTGCATGTGATCGATATAATTGCGGTTCCAGAGCGGCTCGTAAATCGCATTGGCAAAGCGGAATACCAAAATATTTTGCACCGTCTCCTTGCCGAGGTAGTGATCGATGCGGTAGACTTGCGACTCTTTGAAAGCGTGATGCACTATGTGATTCAATTCCATGGCGGAGGCGAGGTCCTGGCCGAAGGGTTTTTCAATGATAATGCGGCGAAAACCGTCGTTTTCGGCTTCCTGCGACATGCCGTGCTCGCTGAGCAAAGTTGCGGCGATGGGATAAAACTCCGGCGCCGTGGACAAATAATACAGACGATTGCCGCCGTCTGGGGCCAGGGTCCGTATGCGACTTTCAAGCGGAGGATAGGCTTCAGACTTGGTCATGTCACCGGGCTGGTAAAACAACGAGGGCGCAAACTGCTGCCATTTGTCCGTCTGAAATTCGCGCGGCGCAAAGACCTGCACCGCTTCGCGCATTTTTTCACGAAACTCTTCGGCGGTGAATTTGCTGCGCGCCATGCCGATGATGCGCGTGTTCGCGGGCAAGCGGCCCTTTCTGAAATTATTGTAAAGCGCTGGAATCAGTTTGCGGGCGGTGAGGTCCCCGGAAGCGCCGAAAATGACGATGGTAGTGTTTTTCACGCAGAAAATCTCCTGAGCGGCTTATTGGTCCAACACAAATTGCGAAAACAAATTTAGGGCAGAAACGGAGGCAACTGCAAAAGCTGGTACATCATTTTTGATATACCGCCTGCTGCAAAGTATGAAAGCTGTCTTTCACCGTAGCTCTCTGGTGATAAATACTCGAGCCTGCCACCAAGATGGTTGCGCCGGCGGCAACGACTTGAGGGGCAGTCTGCACATCAATACCGCCGTCGACGGCGATGCGAATAGGCAAGCCGCGCGCGGCGATCAGCTGATGCAAGCTCTCGATCTTTTGCAACTGGCTGTGCAAAAAAGCCTGCCCGCCGAAACCGGGGTTCACCGTCATAATTTGTACAACCTCGGCCAAATCGAGAACGCTCTCGATCATGCTGATGGGCGTGGCCGGGTTTAGGGCTACGCCCGCCTCGGTTTTGAGATCGCGAATACCTTGCAGCGTACGATGCAAATGCAGACACGCTTCCTGATGCACCGTCAGCCGGTCAGCGCCGGCCGCGGCGAATTCGGCGAGGTATTTTTCCGGCTCAACGATCATGAGATGCACGTACAGCTTCATGTTCGTGAGTGGCCGCAAAGCGCGCACCAATCCCTGTCCGAATGTGATATTCGGAACGAAACGCCCATCCATGACATCGATTTCAACGGCCTGGGCGCCGGCGGCTTCAGCTTCACGCACCTGCTCGCCAAAGCGCGCGAAATCAGCAGAGAGTATCGAAGGCACGATGATAATGTTCATGGGATGGTGCAAAAAGTAAAGTACTGGATTACTGGATTACTGGATTACTGGATTACTGGATTACTGGATTACTGGATTACTGGATTGTTGGATTGTTGGATTACTGGATTGATGGTCTTCCTTAATCCATCAATCCAGTTTTCGATTATTCTATTTCTCCGCGAGTCGCTGGGCGACATATTCGTAGTTATAGGTCGTCACTTCCAAGCGATGGCCGTAGGGATCGCTTGCCCATTCTTCGAACGCGGGCATAAGGCGCAGCCCCAGAACTTCCTCATACCACTTAGCCGCGGCATAGCGATCAGGCACAAAAAGCTCAACGTGATCGATGCCCTGAACTGAAATAGGTTGATGCATGTCTCTTATTCTGAGTGCGAAGGTTAGAGCCTTGAACTATTGGATTGATGGATTATTGGATTGGTGGATTGTTGGATTGGTGGATTGTTGGAAAATCCAGTCATCCATCAATCCAACCATCCATCAATCCAACAATCCATTTATCCATTCATCCAACTTGCTGGCCTTAAACCCACTCCGCTAATCGCAGCAAGCCGGCGGAGACATTATTCCCCAGGTCGAACCGGATAACTTTGCGATGATTTTCCAGTAACGCTTGTCGATCGCCCAATGCTTGCGCCTGCAGCAGCGTGCCGAAGGTCATATTCGACGCTTCTTCTCCGGCCTTTTGCGGAATGGGGGCATCTTCCGCAATGCTGGCAGTGAGCTGAATGAACAGCCCGTTGCCGGCATCGCCTTTGTGCAACTGGCCGGTGGAATGCAGGAAGCGCGGGCCGTAGCCGATCGTCGTGGCCAGACGGTGGCGATCGCGTATGGCATTGGCCAGAGCCTTGAGCGCTTCATCGGTTGCAGCGTCTGGCGCAAGGTAGGCTTGCAATGCCACGTAACTGCGTGGCACACGCGAATGATCGCGGCCTTGTGCTTGTGCCAGGAAATTCTGCAACGCTTCTGCCAGAGATCGTGCCGGCACTTGCGCAAACGCTGAGATGCCGTTTTCATGCACCATAGCGGTCAATTCCGGCAGTTTGCCCTTTTCTTGGAATTCCGCCACCATTTTGCGCGCCAGCACTTTGGCGGATTCGACATTGGGCTGATCGAAAGGATTGATGCCCAGCCGCTGTCCCGCAATCACGGTCGCCATTTCCCAGCGGAAGAATTCGCCGCCGAGATCGTACCGATCCTGCAAATCAAATTGCACGACAGGAAAACCGGCATCGGCCAGCACTTTCATTTTGGCGTCGTAGGTCGTATCACCCGCCAGGCGCAAATATGCGAACAGTCGATCCTGCGCATAAAAGGCAGGTGTGCCGGGCTCGTCCTCATTGGCCACCGGCAAGATGCCCCGGCCCTCTTTGCCCGTGCTTTCGGCAATCAATTGCTCGGCCCACGCGCGGAACGAAGCGAGGCCGGGCGAAGCGAACAGCGTAAGCTTATCGCGGCCGGCGAACGCCAGTTCCCCCATAATTGCACCCAGCACTGCGCTGGCGTTGTCTCCCGCTGGCGCGAAATTTTCGCTTTTACAGTTTTGCGCCGTAGCGCGGGCGCGCGCAAGCAAGAGATTCAAATCCATTCCGAGCAGGGCAGCCGAAAACAGTCCGAAATAAGACAATGCTGAATAACGCCCGCCGATATTGGGGTCGTTCAGAAAGGTCTTGCGAAAATTATACTCATAAGCCGTATCCGCCAGGCCGCTGCCGGGATCGGTGATGGCGATGAAATGCTCGCCCGTTTTCTCCCTGCCCACGGCTTTGAGCACGAGGTTGTAGAAGTATTTGAAAAAGGAAAAAGTCTCCACCGTTCCGCCGGATTTCGTGGAAACGATGAATATCGTTTTTTTGAGATCGAGCCGCCGCGCGTGGGACAACACCGCGCTGGGATGCGTGCTGTCCAATACGGCGAGATCAAGATAGCCGGGCTGTACGCCGAACGTGAATCGAAAAACCTCCGGCGCCAGGCTGGAGCCACCCATGCCCAGCAGCAGCGCCTGAGTGAATCCTTCCGCCCGCAAGGTTTCGACACAGGCTTTGATCTCGGGAATATTGCCCGTCATCACTTCCGGGCTCTGCAGCCAGCCCAGGCGGTTGGCGATCTCCGTGGGATCGGGTTTCCAAACGGTGTAATCCTGCCGCCAAATGCGTGGGATGAGATTTTGATCGCGCAGATCTTTCAAGGCCCTCTCAACTGACGATTGATATGCGCCGAGGGAGGCATGGTAGCTTTTTTGAGGAGACATTGTGGCCAGTATCCAGTGTACAGTATCCAGTATCCAGTGTCCAGAGGCTGAACTATCTCTTAACTCTCGCCATCGTCTCCTTCACCTCTTTCACCACACCCGCCACCGTCAATCCGAATTCCGCCAGCAAGGCTTTGATCGGCGCGGAAGCGCCAAAGTCGCGCAGGCCGACGATGCCGCCCTCATCGTGGCTGCCGGTGTAGCGCCGCCAGCCGAAAGTGGAGCCCGCTTCTACGGCGACGCGCGCTCGTACCGCGCGCGGCATGACGGCTTCCCAATACGAGGGATCCTGGCGTTCGAACAATTCCCAGCACGGCATGCTGATCACGCGCGCGTTGATGCCTTCTTTGCGCAATTCTTCGTATGCCCCCAGGCACAATTGCACTTCCGAGCCAGTGCCCATGAGCAGAACGTCAAGCGTTCCCGGCGCATCCGCGAGAATATATGCGCCGCGCAACGCGCCTTCGGCGGAGGCGTATTTCGTACGGTCGAAAGTGGGAATGGCTTGCCGCGTGAGCACCAGTACCACCGGGCGGTCTTGGAGCTGCATAATGTGTTTCCACATGACGGCGACTTCATTGGCGTCTGCCGGGCGAATGACGTCGACATGCGGAATCGCACGCAGCGAAGCGATGTGTTCGATGGGTTGATGCGTGGGCCCGTCTTCACCCACGCCGATGCTGTCATGCGTGAAAATGTAAATCGCCGGCTGCTCCATCAGCGCAGACAGGCGCAACGCCGGGCGCAGATAATCTAAAAAGACGAGAAACGTTGCGCCATAGGGACGCAGCTTGCTCAGGGACATCCCATTGAGAATCGCCGCCATGGCGTGCTCACGAATGCCGAAATGAAAATTGCGGCCGTGGTAATGACCTTTCTGAAAGCTCTCGGCGTTCTTGATCAAGGTTTTGGTAGAAGGCGCCAAATCCGCGGACCCGCCCAGGAACCACGGCACGTGTTCCGCGATCGCATTCAAAACTTTGCTGTTGGACTCACGGCTGGCGAGGCCCTTGGCATCTGCCGCAAAAGTGGGCAGATGGCTTTCCCAGCCCGCCGGCAATTCGCGTTTTTCCATCAGCCGCCATTCCTGCGCCAACTGCGGATGGGCGCGGGCGTAGGCGGTAAATTTCTTCTGCCATTCGGCCTCCCGTCTACTGCTTTTGGCCAAAACTTCTTCGCGATAGGCCTTGACTTCCTCGGGTACGAAAAACTTTTTATCCGGATCCCAGCCGTAATACTTTTTAGCAGCGCGAATTTCATCTTCGCCGAGAGGTTCACCGTGTGCACTGTGGGTATCTTGCTTGTTCGGTGCGCCATAAGCAATGTGGCTGTCAACGATGATCAATGAGGGCTGCTGCGCTTCGTCACGCGCAATTTGGATGGCGCGCTCGAGCCGGTCGGTATCATTGGCGTCACTGACACGCTGCACGTGCCAGTTGTAGGCCAGAAAGCGCGCGCCTACATCTTCCGAAAAAGCGAGCGCGGTGCTGCCTTCGATCGTAATGCGATTGTTGTCGTAAATCCAGATGAGATTGTCCAAGCCCAAGTGGCCCGCCAGTGAAGCCGCTTCGCTGGAAAGCCCTTCCATCATGTCGCCGTCGCCGGCGATGGTGAAGACATGGTAGTCGAAAATCTCATGCCCGGGCTGATTGAAATGTGCAGCCAGCCATTTCTCCGCCATCGCCATGCCGACGCTATTGGCGCAGCCTTGGCCCAGCGGCCCGGTCGTCGTTTCCACGCCTCGTGTCAGTCCAAATTCGGGATGGCCAGGGGTTTTGCTGTGCAATTGCCGAAAGCTCTTGATGTCGTCCAGGGAAAGATCATAGCCGTTGATATGGAGGATGCCATACAGCAGCATCGAAGCGTGGCCCGCGGAAAGGACGAAGCGATCGCGATTCGGCCATTCGGGATTCGTGGGATTATGATGCATGAAACGGTCCCACAGCACGAAAGCCACTGGGGCCAATGCCATGGGCGTGCCGGGATGGCCGGAATTTGCAGCTTGCACGGCGTCCATCGCCAGGGTGCGGATGGTATTGATGCATAATTGCTCGAGGGAGGCGATCTTGCTCATGGGGATTCCTTTGCAAAACTCAACTTGGGCGCGAAGAATGAGGGCTAAAATAAAATAATTCAAGTTGGATTGCAATGGAATTATTGTCTCAACCAAAGCGTTCTTCGGTCCACGGATCGCCGTGGTTGTGGTAGCCGTAATTCTCCCAAAAACCGCGGCGGTCGCGCGCCATGAATTCCAAACCATTCAGCCACTTCGCGCTTTTCCACAAATATAATTTCGGCACCAGCATGCGCAGCGGGCCGCCGTGCTCGGGGGGCAAGGGTTTGCCGTCATAGTTGAACGCGAGCAGCGCGTCGTCGTCATACATTTCTTCAATTGGCAAATTCGTGGTGTAGCCGCCGTAGCAATGCTGCATCACAAAACGCGCCTCGGGTTGAGGCTGCACGAGTTTGGCAATCTCACTGAAAGGCACGCCTTCCCATTTCATGTCGAGCTGGCTCCAGCGCGTGACGCAGTGCAAATCGCAATTGATCTCCTTGCGCGGCAGCGCCTGTATTTGTTCCCAATTTAGCTCAATGGGATTCTCCACCAAGCCCCATACTTTCATTCTCCAATCTTTTAGCGAGATCTTTGGCGTGTCGCCGTAAGTCAACACCGGAAACTTCGTGGTGGTATATTGCCCCGGCGGCACGCGGTTGAGCGGATCATCATCGCGCTGGCGTTTGGGCTTGGCGGCTTTGAGCAGCTCGACGCGTTTGAAGGGGTTCCAATCGGCCATATTCTCAATCTTCCCAAAAGTTGACAATTGGCAATTATCAATTACTAATTGACAATTAAAAATTTTCGCGGTCGTAATTGTTTGTCGAAATACTTGCGGCGGCCTTACAGCCATTTACCAAAAGTCCGGAAAGTGGAGTCAGACTTGCGCTTGAGAAGCTTCGGCTTTGCAAAAATCGTGGTGCGCAAGCCTGACTTCGCCGAGGGAATATAGACATCTTTTCACGTTTCAGCAAAATTTTTGTTGACATTTTCCACTCATATGCCCATATAGTTTTCAGACGTCCATCACGACCGCTTTACATAGTACCCTGCTGCCCGAACGTGCTTCGGGTATCTTCGTTGTGAGTGCTGGCCACTCCCAAGTCGCCATCAATAAGACTCATCTCAGATTGCGCTACCGACTTTCTCGTGGTATTGCCGGCGCGGCATAATTTTTTGCAGAATCATCACGGTTTCCTTGTTGCAGACGCCATTCAGCAGGAATGAATCTCAGTCCTGGGGCCTTGCCGGGCTCTTGGAAAGATTCAGCCTGTGTGAAAACTTGGGAAGGCCTCAACTTGAGTGCTGTCGAAGGCCGCTAAGTTTAAAAATCAGGCTTGGACAAGCTTCGCCTGCGCTGAAACCAAGCGTTTTTTACGCAGCCTGATTCCCATGGAATGACATGACGAGGTGGGCTTCATGCAAATGAGGCTTGTTGTGGCAAGGGTACAAGATAAACAGGCAGAGGAACAACCTCGTGGCACAGAAGGGAGCTTACCTCCAACTCTTCAGCATTCACGGCCTGGTGCGCGGACAGAATTTGGAAATGGGCCGCAATGCCGACACCGGCGGGCAGGTGAAATACGTGCTTGAGCTGGCCAAGGCGCTGGGCAAACAGCCGGGCGTGGCGAAAGTGGATCTATTCACGCGCTTGCTGCGCGACAAAACACTTTCGCCAGATTACGGCCGGCCGCTCGAGCCGTTGAGTGAAAATGTGCGGATCGTACGCATCCAATGCGGCGGCAGTCGCTACATTCGCAAAGAATTGCTGTGGCCGCACCTCGACGAATTTGTCGATAAGATGCTGCAATTCATCAAACAGGAGAGCGGCTTTCCCGATGTGATCCACGGTCATTACGCCGACGCGGGCGAGGTGGCTTTGGAATTGTCCAACTTGCTGGATGTGCCCTTCATCTTCACCGCGCATTCGTTGGGCCGCAACAAAAAGCTGGCGCTGATCGAACGCGGCTTATCCGAGGGGGAAATGAACAAAAAATACCGCCTCGATCATCGCATTGCGACGGAAGAAAAAATCATCCAGCATGCGGACCTGATCGTCACCAGCAGCCGGCAGGAAATCGACGGGCAATACGGTCTGTACGAAGCGGCGAGGTCTGCACATTTTAGCGTGATCGCGCCGGGCTTCGACAACCAGCGCTTGTACCCGTATTATGAAACCGTCGTGGGCGGCATGGAAAAAAGTGAGCGCGAAAAGCACGCCCATTTCTTCGTGCGCAAGGAACTGGAGCGTTTTCTCAGCAATCCCGACAAGCCGCTGATTCTGGCCTTGTCACGGCCAGTGCGCAAGAAGAACATTCCGGCATTGATTCTGGCGTATGGCCAGGACAAAGAGCTGCAAGCCATCGCCAATCTCGCCATCTTCGCCGGCATACGCAAAGACATTGCCACAATGGACGACAACGAGCGCGAGGTGCTCACCGAGTTGCTGCTCTTGATGGACAAATTCGATCTTTATGGCAAGCTTGCCATCCCCAAACGCCATGACTCGGAGTTCGAGGTGCCTGAGCTGTATCGCCTCGCGGCGCGCACGCAGGGCGTGTTCGTGAATCCCGCGTTTACCGAGCCCTTCGGCCTGACTTTGATTGAAGCGACCGCGTGCGGCCTGCCCCTCGTGGCCACGAACGACGGCGGCCCGCGCGAAGTGATACGAAACTGCAACAACGGCTTTGTGGTGGACGTGAATCGTCCCGAAGAATTGGGTGCGGCCATCAAGAAGATCTTGGTGGATCGTGAGCTGTGGAAGCAATTCTCCCTCAACGGCATTCAATGCGTGCGTACGCACTATTCCTGGGAGTCGCATTGCGCACAATATCTCGCTGAAACGCACAAGCTTTTGCCAGCTCCAAGCCCGTCGCCACCCGACGCCGGCGGTGTTCCCGTGATCGGCAAGCGCTTGAGCAAAATGACGCGCTTGTTGGTGTCCGACATCGACGACACTTTATTGGGCGACGATGCCGCGCTCGCCCGGCTCGTCGCTTTCATCAAGCAGCATCGCCGCGATTTCAGCTTCGGCGTGGCCACCGGCCGGTCGCTGCAATCGGCCTCGGCCGTGCTCACCAAGCATGGCGTCGGCGGGCTCGATTTCATCATCGCCGCGGTGGGGGCGGAGATTTACTATGCGCGCGATTGGATGCTCGATCAAGGCTGGCGCACGCACATTTCCCGCCATTGGCATCGCGAAAAAATTCAGCAATTGCTCGCGACCCTCCCCTTTCTGCAGCCGCAGGAGCCCGCGGTGCAGCGCGAGTTCAAGCTGAGTTATTTCATGGAAGATTCGCCGGAGCATCTCGCCAAAATTCACGAGATCATCGTGCGGCATCGCCTGCGCGCGAATTTGATTTATTCCGGCAAAAAGTTTCTGGACGTGCTGCCCTTCCGCGCTTCCAAGGGCAAGGCGGTGCGCTATTTGTGCTACAAATGGAGCATTCCGCTGGAGCGAGTGTTGGTAGCCGGTGATTCGGGCAATGACGAAGAAATGCTGCGCGGCGAAATTTCTGGCGTGGTCGTGGGCAACTACCAGCCCGAGCTGAAAAAACTGCGCGGCTTGAAGCGCGTTTATTTTTCGCCGCAACGCCACGCCGCCGGCGTCATCGACGGAATCCGGCACTATGATTTCTTGAACGAGGATTGATGAGCAGATTTCAAAGTGCGGCGGAGCCGCAACCAAAATGGTTCCACACGGATCAAAAAACTACACGGAAATTTTTAAACTATCCGCGTGTTTTTTTAATCCGCGTGGAATTCATCTCTGCGCAATTGCAAAGATTTCACTTATGGCTGACTACACCAGTAACTTTGCTAAAATAGCTCAGTTTTGCAGGTTTGTATTGCAGATGCACCCAGGAGTCTCGAGTCTTTTGGTCCGTGGAGGTCTGCGCCCTCTACGGACTTTGTTTCCCGGCTTTTCAACGCCAATTCAACTTTCACGCAAGGCAGGAGCACACCGATGGCCAAGCCGTTGACCGAATTGATCGCCGCCCACGAAGTGCGGGACTTTCAAATGTTCCTCTATGAATTGTCGCAGAAGCCCAACCATTATCTGCTGCGCAATGACATCGTATTGGCATTCGAGGAATACTGCCGCAACAACCACAAGTCCGAGCTGCTGCAAGACAGCACGTTGCACGGTTTGTTCAGCCGCATGCCAGAATTGCTGCTGCTGGGCGGCCAGGCGATTCTGGTGCATCGTCATCGCATGGCGCAATACTTCATTTATAAAACCAGCATTCAAGGCGAAACCGTCGAGCCCATCGGCATTGCCGAATTTTTGGAGCTGCGCGACAAGCTGGCGCAACCGGACCAGCGTGAACACGATGGCAAGCTGCGCGTGAATTTCATGCCATTTTATGATTACGGTCCCGCGATGAGCGACGCCAAAAGCGTGGGCGAAGGCATCGCTTTTCTCAACCGGCACATGTCGAGCAACTTGTTCAATGATCCGGATAGATGGAACAAATATCTGTTTGAGTTTTTGAAAATTCACAGCCTGGGCGGGCAGCAATTGCTCATCGATGGGAACGATATACACAGTTTGCCGCAATTGGTCGATGAAATTCACGCGTTCACCGATCACCTCGCCGCGCTCGAACCCGAAACACCTCTCGAGAACCTCATCGGGCACATGCGCCGGCATGGTTTCGAACCGGGATGGGGTAATACCGCCGGCAGAATTCTGGAGACGATGAATCTTCTGCTCGAGTTGTTTCAGTCCCCGACCGGCGGCAACGTGGAGCGCTTCATTTCGCGCATTCCCATGATCTCCAAAGTCGCCATCATCTCCCCGCATGGCTGGTTCGGACAAACCAACGTGCTCGGCCGGCCCGATACCGGCGGCCAGGTGGTCTATATTTTAGATCAAGTCCGCGCTTTGGAGAAAACGCTGGCGGCGCGCCTACTAGAATACGGACTCACGGCCAAACCCAAAATCATCGTAGTCACACGCTTGATTCCGGACCATCAAGGCACGACCAGCAACGTCCGCCTCGAAAAAATTCATCAGACTGACGACGCCTGGATTTTGCGCGTGCCGTTTCATGACCGCCACGGCAAGGTCGTGCCCCATTGGATTTCGCGTTTCGAGATTTGGCCTTATTTGCAGCGCTTTGCCTACGAAGCCAGGTTGGCGCTGTCGAGCGAGTTCAACGGCCGGCCGGATCTGATCATCGGCAATTACACCGACGGCAATCTCGTGGCCACACTGCTGTCCGAGCAGCTCGATGTGGTCCAATGCAACATCGCGCACGCGCTGGAGAAGACGAAATATTTGTTCTCCGATTTGCATTGGCAAAAATTCGAGCAGGCGTATCACTTTTCTTTACAATACGTCGCCGATCTCATCGCCATGAACATGGCGGATTTCATCATCACCAGCACGTTCCAAGAAATCGCCGGCACGCCATTCACACGCGGACAATATGAATCCTATCAATTCTTCACCATGCCCGGGCTGTTGCAAGTGGAAAGCGGCGTCAACTTGTTTCATCCCAAATTCAACGTCATTCCTCCGGGAGTGGATGAGCACATCTTTTTTCCGTATCACGCCGAGGAGCGACGGCTGCCAAATCGCCGGAAAAAACTCGCCGAGCTTATGTTCGAGGCACAGAATGAGACCAGCATTGGCACTTTGCACGATAAGGAGAAGACTCCCGTTTTCACGATGGCGCGCCTCGACCGCGTGAAAAACCTCACCATGTTGGTGGAAGGCTTTGGCAAGTCCCGGGCGCTGCAAGAGAAATGCAACCTCATCGTGATCGCGGGCAAGGTGGACGCCTCGCAGACCACGGATACAGAGGAGGCCGCGGAGATTCAACACATGCACGATTTGATGAGGCAATACGATTTGCACGGCAGGATGCGCTGGCTGGGCGTGCATTTATCCAAAGAAGACACGGGCGCAGCGTATCGCATCATCGCGGATCAGCGCGGCGTATTCGTGCAGCCGGCGCGCTTCGAGGCCTTCGGCCTGACGGTGCTGGAGGCGATGGCAAGCGGGCTGCCGGTGTTCGCCACGCAATTTGGCGGGCCAGGCGAAATCATTGTGGATAAAAAGAGCGGCTTCTTGATCAATCCCACCGTGCCGGAATTCATCAGCGCGGCGTTATTGGATTTCCTCACGCGTTGCGAACGCGAGCCCGATTATTGGCAAAGAATCTCAACCCAGGCCATCGCATGCGTGCAGGAACGATTCACGTGGAAACTATACAGCAACAAACTGCTCGATCTCACCGCGCTGTACGGCTTCTGGCGTTACGCCGTGGCCAACCAGGGCAAGCGCGAATTGTCGCAATACTGCCATGTGCTGTTTCAATTGCTGTATCAGGAACGGGCGAAGGGGATGATGCTGTAAAGCCGGAATTTCAGCTTGCAATTATGTGATGGAAAAAGTCGATGCTTATTTGCAGCAGGGCGCTCAGATCTTCTGGATCGTCATTCCCAGCACGCGTGAGGTTTTGGTGTGCACGGCACAAGGCAAGCACGCCGTGCGCGACAAGCTCACCGCGCCTGAGTTGCTGCCGGGTTTCGAGTTGCCGGTGGCGGAGATTTTTGCAGGACTGGAAGCGAGAGCGGCACAATGAATGTGCGCTATCTACGTGATCTCCTTTAGTACTACAACGGCAAATTGACGCTGCCGCTTGGAAATGTCCTGCTGCAAGACAACCATCCGCTCACCGCAAATTGCCTTCAAACAGTTTCAAAATTCTCGCATACTCATCCCGCCACGAGCTGGCTTCCTGGAAAGCGTGGTCTTCCACCGGATACATGGCTACTTCCCAATTGTCCTTTCCCAATTCAATCAAGCGCTGCGCCAAACGGACGGTGTCGTGAAAATGCACATTGACATCCACCATGCCATGGCAAATTAACAATGCGCCTTTTAGTCCCTCCGCAAAATAAATCGGCGAGCTGCGGCGATAAGCCAGCGTGTCGGCTTGCGGAATGTTGAGGATGTTGGAGCTATAGCCGTGATTGTAATGTGCCCAATCTGTTACCGGGCGCAAGGCTGCGCCAGCGGCGAAAACGTCCGGCGTGGTGAACATCGCCATCAACGTGATGAACCCGCCATAGCTGCCGCCATATAGGCCAATGCGTTTCGCCTCGACACCACAATTTTCGCTCAAAAATTTTGCGCCATCGACGACGTCCTCCAAATCTTTTCCTCCCATGTGGCGATAAATCGCAGTGCGCCAATCCCGGCCATAACCCGCGCTGGCGCGATAATCGGGATCAAGCACGGTGTAGCCGCGATCGGCCAGCAAATTGTGAAACATATATTCGCGAAAATAATAGGACCAGCCATTATGCGCGTTCTGCAAATACCCTGCGCCGTGCACGAAAATCACGGCAGCGCTATTAGATATTTCCGGACGATACAAACGCGCGCGCACATGCTTGCCATCGCGTGCGGCGTAAGTGACAAACTCCGGCATGCGCCAGGGATATTTCTTGAATTCCTCGCTGGTGGAATCGGTTACCCGTTGTGCGACGGCTCCGGGTTGATTGGGTTGCAGATAAATCTCCCACGGCACGTTGGCTTGGGAGTGGCGAATCGCGAGCA
The DNA here is from genome assembly GCA_044869275.1 of bacterium. GTDB lineage: Bacteria > Zhuqueibacterota > Zhuqueibacteria > Zhuqueibacterales > Zhuqueibacteraceae > JBIOXB01. Next base: position 32,300 of record JBIOXB010000213.1, on the reverse strand, counting down.
TGGCCTCATCCGGCGACAGCACGACTTCATTCTCGCCCGCCAGAGTCGTCAGGCGCGTGCGTGCGCCGCCGGCAATCGGCATCGTATAAAAATGATGCTCGCCGGGATCGCCTTCATTGCTGGTGAAATACCAGCGCTTCTTGTCGCGTGAAATAAATGGCGAAGAAATTTCAAAAGCGCCGCTGGTCAACGCTCGCTGCTCGCCGGTCCTAACGTTGACCGTGTACAGGTGCGAATAGCCGTTTGCTTCGGAGCAGAACCACACGTTTTCGTTATCCGGCATCCAGCCCACCTCGCCCGCGCTCCACCAGCCGCCGATGCCCGGCCCGCCGATCCAGGCCTGGTCATATTGATGGTCGAGCACTTTCAGGCTTGTGGCAGGCAAATCCAGCAATGCGATCCAGCGATCCTTGTTGTCCAGGGATAGCGCCACGACGAAAGCATGCTTGCCATCATCGTTCCAAAATGGCCCGTGCCAGTTCACCTCACGAGGATTTGTTTTCGCTGCGCCTTGTGTCTGATTGTTTACCGCAATGCCGGTGGCGATTTTGATCGTATCCTTTTTCCCTTCCGCTTTGGTGAACTCCCTCGGCAAAGAAATCTCCGGCAGGCCGTCCGTTTGCACGTACAGCACCGTGTCTGCTGCCATATCCCAAAAGCCCAAACGGAACGTTGAAGTCGGCTCGCCCACTTTCACGCGCGTGGGAATCTCTGCTGTAAAACCGGTGGCGTTGACATAATTGGGCACTTGCGCGGTGCGCGTTTCTCCCGCCCGGCGCTGCAAGCGGAAGGTGACGAACTTGCCGCTGGGCGCAAGCTGAAGATTGCTGATGATTTCCTCGCCCAGATAGATGGCTTTCGGCCTTTTGGCGGCCAGCATCTTGTTGGCATGTTCGCTGGCGGCGAGCCTGTCTTTGCGCTCGCGCAGAGTTTGCAGCAAGCGCAATTCTTCTTCGGCGAGATATTTTTGCACTTCGGTTGCGGGCATTTTTTCCGGCGGTATCGCGCCCGCACGAAAATCCGTCAATTGCGCCAGCTCGCCGCCGGCGATTTTCCAAGAGAACAAGTTGCGCTCGCGCAGAAAAACCACGGCCTCTTCGAAGAAGGAGAACCGCGGCTCGCTTTCCGCTTCCAAGGTATTGGTGATTTGCGTGCTTTTTCCGGTTTTAAGGTCCAGCAAGAAAATATCGCCGTCGCGCTCGAAGGTTTTATTGGTCAAGCTGCGATTGTAGCGGCCGTCGCGCGCCGGAAGATTTTTTTGCACCGCCAGGTGGACTTTTGTGGGTTTGAGATCGAGACGGGCCACTTGATAAAGGGAATCGGCTTCGCGCAATTCCGGGTTCCACCAAAAGTACAGGGTCCGGCTGTCTTCCGACCAGTAAGGATTCTGCGGGAACGCACCCAGCCATTTCGGATCGCGCATGATGCTCGCAATCGAAAGCACGGGCTTGGTTTGCGCCATGCTTTGGGTGCAAAAGCTGAAGGCCAGCCAGATCGGCACGAGGCGGTATTGCCGGCACACCCGTTTCTTCATCACTTCCTCCGAAAGGTGTCATGCCTGGCGACGAAATTGCTGCGGCGAAAAGAGGTCCTGCCCCCGCTCAAAAGAGAGGCTTGTAAACGCTTTTCCGGCAACTGCGCCAGGCACTGCAAAGTTTATCAAAATCGCTAATTCAGCTGAAAGATGCAAGAAGCGGGCAACCAACGGCCCCAATCACGTGTCTTAAGAAGGACAAATCTTCCCCGGTCTCGCAACAACGGCCGGACGGTTTCGTATGCAGGCGCCGAGAAAATGCTTTCGCTTTCCGGCGTGATTGTGTAAATTCGTCTCCGCTGCAACACAGATCCCGGTCTGTTGCACAATCGAAAGTCAAGGCGCTTACCCACATGATCACCAAAAAATTCGGCAAAGTTCTCGTGATCGACGACGATGAGGACGTGCTGCACGCGGCGCGTTTATTCTTAAAGCAGCATTTTGTCGCGGTGCATACGGAAAAAAAACCGGAAATGCTGCCGGGGCTGCTGAAGAATGAAAATTACGACGTCATTCTTTTGGACATGAATTTCACGCGCGACGTCAGCAGCGGCAGCGAGGGATTTTATTGGTTGAATCAGATTTTGACCGTCGACCCCTCGGCCGTGGTGGTTTTAATCACGGCCTTCGGTGATGTGGAAATGGCGGTGCAGGCCATCAAGGCCGGCGCCACGGATTTCGTGCTCAAGCCCTGGCAAAATGAAAAACTGCTGGCCACTCTGTCAGCGGCGATGAATCTGCGACAATCGCGCGTCGAAGTCAGCCATTTGAAAATGCAACAGCAGCAGCTGAGCGCGGATCTCGACCAGCAATTCCAGGATTTTGTCGGCGCCAGTGCCGCGATGCAGAACATATTCGCCACGATTAAGAAAGTCGCGCACACGGACGCCAATGTTTTGATTCTGGGGGAAAACGGCACAGGCAAGGAGTTGGTGGCGCGCGAGCTGCACCGCCAGTCGCAGCGCGGCAGGGAAGTTTTCATCAGCGTCGATATGGGCGCGTTGAGCGAGACCCTGTTCGAAAGTGAATTGTTCGGGCACGTGAAAGGCGCCTTCACCGACGCCAAAGAAGAACGCGCCGGCCGCTTTGAAATCGCTTCGGGCGGCACCCTGTTTCTCGATGAAATCGGCAACCTGTCATTGCCGTTGCAGGCCAAGCTTTTGACGGCGTTGCAGAACCGCCAAATTACGCGCCTGGGCTCCAACCAGCCGCGCCCCATCGACATTCGCCTGATTTGTGCCACCAACATGCCGATTCACGATTTGGTGGCCGAAAAAAGATTCCGGCAGGATTTGCTGTATCGCATCAACACGGTGGAAATCAAGCTGCCGCCGCTGCGCGAGCGCTTGGAGGATATTCCGCTGCTGGTGGACCATTTTCTGCACTTGTACTCGAAAAAATACCAAAAGCCTTTAAAGCGCGTCAATGCCGCCACGTTCAAGAAGCTGGAGAAATATGCCTGGCCCGGCAACGTGCGCGAATTACAGCATGCGCTCGAGCGCGCCGTCATTCTCGGCGAGGAGCAAGTATTGCAGCCCGGAGACTTTTTGCTGTTGCCCGCGGAGGCGAAAGAAAATGGGCTGGTATTTGACAATTATAATTTGGAAGAAGTCGAGAAGGCCGTCATTCGCCGCACCATCAGCAAGCACGGCGGCAACATCAGCCAGGCTGCGCGTGAATTGGGTTTGACGCGCACTTCCCTTTATCGCCGGTTGGAAAAGTATGGTCTATAAGCGCTTTCGCCTGCAGGTCATCGGCCGCGTGCTGCTGCTCGTGGCTTCCTTCCTGCTGCTTTTTTATTTACTCTACGAAACCGCTTTGCACGCGACCATCGTCATCGTCGCGGGTTTGTGCTTGTATCAAATTCAATCCCTGCTCAATTACGTCGAAAGAACCAACCGCGATCTTAGCCGCTTTTTTGACGCCATCAAACACAGCGATTTTTCACAAAGCTTCACCGGCGCGGGCTTGGGCTCCGCCTTCGACGAATTGAAAACAGCGTTCAGTGAAGTCATTGCGAAATTCCAGCAGGCGCGTGCGGAAAAGGAAGAGCATTATCGCTATTTGCAAACCGTGGTGCAACACGTCGGCATCGGCTTGATTTCGTTTCAGCCCAACGGCGAAATCGAGCTCATCAATAATGCCGCCCGGCGCCTGTTGCGCGCGCCCACAGCGAAAAACATTCACACGCTCGAAGCGTACAGTAAATCGCTGGTGGAAAAGCTGCTGCAATTGCGCTCCGGCGAAAGAGCGCTGGTCAAAGTCGATGATCGCAATGAGGTTTTGCAATTGGCGCTGCACGCCACCGAGCTCAAAATGCGCGAGCAAAGATATACGCTGGTCTCGCTGCAAAATATTCAAAGCGAGTTGGAAGAGAAGGAACTGGAAGCGTGGCAAAAACTCATTCGAGTGCTCACTCATGAAATCATGAATTCGGTTACGCCCATCGCCTCGCTGGCCTCGACCATCAACGATTTGCTGCTGGCCAACGGCAAGCCCTCGTCCGCCAACGGCCTGGAAACGGAGACCGTGAGCGATGTGCGCGGCGCGGCGCAGACCATTCAAAAGCGCAGCGAAGGCTTGCTGCATTTCGTCGACGCCTATCGCAATCTCACCCGCATTCCCAAGCCGAATTTTCAAATCTTCCCGGTCAAAAATATGTTGCACGGCGTGCAGCAATTGATGCGGGCACAAGTTGCAGCGCAGGCGATTGATTTGCGCGTGACGATCGTGCCGGAGAGCTTGGAAGTGACCGCCGATCCGGAGTTGATCGAGCAAGTGCTCATCAATCTCTTGTTGAATGCCATTCAAGCCGTGGAACACCGGCCACTCGCCAAAATCGAGCTGCGCTCGCGCCTGGACGAACGCGGCCGCGTGCTGCTGCAAATCGCGGACAACGGGCCGGGCATTTTGCCGGAAGTGATCGAAAAAATCTTCATTCCGTTCTTTACCACGAAGTCCGGCGGCTCCGGCATCGGCCTCAGCCTGTCGCGACAGATCATGCGTCTGCACCGCGGCACGATTAGCGTGCACTCGCAGCCGGAGGCCGAAACGGTCTTTACCCTGAGGTTCTGAAGTGAGACCGACCGCTCAGACTAGCCCGGAATCATGTTGCCTTTTCATTCACCATGCACCTTTCACCATTCTTGGAGTGCTTCATGAAGACAAGCTCTACTCGCAGGCGGAGGCTTTGGGTGTTGAGCGCGTTGCTTTTCCCCGCGGTCGCGGCATACGCACAGATCACGGTGACGTCAAATGATATTCTCGCGCTTATTGGCAAGTCGCAGGAGTTCGAAACCGACACCACCGGCAGCATCACCGTGAACGTCGGCGCCGGGGGTGCAAATCAGATCTGGGATTTTCGCAATGTGGCATTGCAGGCGGATCGGTTCGATTATGCCTTTCTCGCGCCGCAGGCCACGCCCTTTCCCGCCGATTTTCCACAGGCCAATTTCGCGCAGCGCAGCACGACGCCCTCGCAGCCAGGATCGGCATTCTACTCCTATTCCCAAGTGACCAGCAACAGCTTGCGCGCCCTGGGCGGCGCCGCGCAAACGCCGGATACTTCCTTCGTGCTGCCCTTCGAGTCAGAAGTGGCGCCCCTGCCTCTGCAATTCGGCACAACCTGGAATACGGTCGAATCGGACACGTTCGGCACGCCACCGGATTTTTACATCACCACCACAAACACTTCGAATAACAGCGCCGAAGCCTGGGGCACCGTGCGCTTGCCCATCGGCGATTTCGCCTGCCTGCGTGTTCGCAGCGACAACAAGACCGTTTCCAAAACCGTGGTCGGGGGAGTCGTGTTCTCCTCTGACAGCTCGACGACCATTGACTATCTCTGGGTTTCAAAAGCCAATTTTTTTGTCGCGCAGGTGTCGAGCCAGGATAATGAGACGAATCCTAATTTCAGTGATGCTTCCAGCTTTGGCCGGCTGTCTTCCTTGACCACCGGCGTCACCGACGATCAAGATCGCACGGGACTGCCGGCGCGCTTCGCATTGGCGCAAAACTTTCCCAATCCCTTCAACCCGGAAACTGCAATTCGCTACACCCTGCCGGCGGAGAGCCAGGTGAAACTCGCGGTTTACGATCTCTCCGGGCGCCTGGTCGCGACCCTGAGCGAGGGCGCGAAAAGCGCGGGTGAGCATGAAGCACGGTGGAACGGCCGCGACAGTTTTGGCAATCCGGTCACGAGCGGACTGTATCTCTACCGCCTTGAGGCAAGCGCACGCCACGGCGGAGCAATCACGCTGACGCGCAAGCTCACGGTATTGAAATAGCCTGCAATCCCGTTCCATCCCCCATCTCGTTTGCCCATCTCGTTCCCAAGTTGAACTTGGGAACGAGATGGGGATGGCGTTTTTCCGCCGTCTGGCTGTAAGTCCATGGCTAACCGCAGACTTTCATTCGAGAGCGCCCTTTGATAATACGATGTCGTCAATCCAGGCCGTACCCTGGCCGTTGACGACCAGGTTCAGCTTGACCACTTCGGGATTCTGGCCCGCTGGAGAAAGAACGGAATCTCCTGCGTCGTCCACTCCACGGTGCCGGTCAACGGGGCATGCAGACCTCGCGAAAAGAACTCGCCTAACCCGGGAAATTGGCACCACATCCCGAGATAGACTTGACCCTTGACCTCTTCGGTTCTGAGCCGTGCCTGGTAAAGGAGACGAGCGTTCTCGACCTCGAGGCCGCGCACTTCAAAAAGCCGTACCGTCGTCGGCTGATCAGCAACGATTTTGAAAGCGCCGTTGCCGTCGCTGGAGACCGTTTGATCAAAGGAAACGCCTGATCGGGTTAGCACATTCTCCAAATTCGCGATCGGGAAGCGCCGAAGTTTTTCTGTCGACACGTCAGAATTCTGACAGCCGATGCAGAGAACAACGAGCACAAAAACAACATATGTGTGGACAGAAGGCTTCATATTCAATCTCCGCAAGTTGGCGAATGGTTGACAATAGTGCAAAGTTGTTATGGGCTGAAAGCTTTTGCTTTCTTGCAGAGATTTCACCACGATGCTCCTATTTGTCTAATCCAAACATCTGCCGATAATGGCGGTACCAATCGCTTTGAAAGGTCTCGTTTGGGTCATATTTTCTCTTGAGTTTTAGAAAGTCGATCATCTGCGGATAGCAAATCTGCACTTGCTCCCGGCTTGCCCACCGGTGGTAGGTCAGAAAATAGCTTCCACCAAAGCTGATCGCGTGAGCAATGAGACGGCGAAAATCCTCCGCCGCCTTGCGAATGCCCTGCTCGCTATGAACAACGTGCAAATTCATCACGATACAGGCATACGCTTCCTTGGCCCAAGCCAGGAAGGACTCAGAGTCGCGCTCGATCAGCCGGATCGTGCCGTAAATCACCTGCACCTCGTTCTTGCGGAAATCCTCGCGCACGGTGTTCATAAATTGCGGCAAGGCGGAACGTGGCACATAAACTTCGGTGATCATCTCGGTAGCCTTCGCACCAGATCCCAGACCTTCGTCTAGTTTTTTATGATACTCATCGACATAAACACCAAGCTGGTGCGTGTCCGACCAGTATCTCTGACCATGGGTGGAAAGATAGTAAGAGGAATATCGCTCGAAGGCGCTTCTTGCATCGGTGTGGGCAAGATAATACAGCCCCTGCCAGTCCGCCTCTGCCAGCTCCTTCTGCTCAGCAGGCATGGGGCTGTCTGCGGGTAACGGCCGATAGCAGGAAAACACCCCTTTTTTCAAGAAATCCTCCGAAGATGTCTCAATGGAAAACTGACAATCGCCGTAGAGGTAGCCAGCAGCGATCCGCTGCTCGAGGGCCGGCATGAGCTTGTCCACCTCAATGAGCTCGACCATACGTTCAAGCTTGGTGCGCGGCATGAGTCGCAGTTTTACAGTGACAATAATCCCGAAGAGGCCATAGCCACCGATGGCGAGGCGGAACAACTCTTCGTTCTCGGCACGGGAGCAATGCTGCAATTCGCCCTCGGCATTCATCAGGGTAAAAGACTCGATGTCGGCGATGAGAGGTTGAAATTTAAGTCCGCGGCCGTGGATATTAGAAGACAGAGCGCCGCCAAGGCACAATCGGTCGGCGCCAGTTTGCTTCTGAATGATCCCCCATGGCCTCGCCTGGCCTGCTTGCATACTGATCAAAGCCTCGACCAGCGCCGGCCACTGGATCCCAGCCTCGACTTCGACAATCCCGCGCTCTTGCTCAAGCCCAGTGACTCGGTTCATAGGTCGCGTGTCGATCAGCACCGTGCCGGCGCCAAACTGTTGTCCGCCCATGGAATGGCGCCCGCCGGCAATACTCACAGCCTTGCCGTCGGCGCGGGCTTTTTTGAGCGCTGCACGCAAAGTCGCGACGGAATCGATAGAAGCTACCCGATGAACGCGGGTCGGATTGAGCTGGGCGTGAATATCGTTAACCAGTACACCGAGATCGTCCTCGGGCAAATGCCGCTGCCCATGGGGCAAGAACACGAACCCGGCTGCAGAACTTGCGAGCAAGCGGAGAAACTCACGACGCGTTTTCATATTTTCTCCCTGACTATGTAACTGATTTACGATTGCCGATTTGCGATTTTCGTAGCGATCAAACCATGAGCGCAGCGGTAAATGAGGAAAAATCCAATCGCCTGGATCAGATGATACAGTGCATTATGGTCGAAGTACTCCGGATGCAGGCCAAAACCCGCTTGCTGCACAATCGCGGCCACAAAAGTAAGCCCAAGACCCGCAACTCCGGCACGAAGATATCCTCGCGGTGTGCGTTTATATTCGACGAGAAAGGCCGTAAGCAAAAAGACGGCGGCCGGCAAGTAATACACAATCGCAATCCAAAACTCCCGAATGAGCCATAGGACTAGCACCGAGTAAAACAAGAAGACGAGAAGGGCAGCGCCGGTGATCCAGCGAACAGCCTGCTCGAAAAAAAGCAATCTGGCGCCAATAGCCCAAGCGGCCAGGGCAGCGACTCCGATGCTGATGAGCGTGGCCGACCACACGAGCCCGTGAATCCTCGAGGTTTTATTCTCGATGAAACCGTGCTCGGTACCACCTAGGAAGGCGCCAAATCCCAAAGCGGCAAAAAGCACGATAAACCAGAAGCGGATGGCATCACGGCGCCGATCCTGTTTATAGAGCAACATGGCAAGAACCGTGCATTCTATAGTAAGACCGTAATCGGTCAGAGCAACGTCCGGCTCCATTAAACTCATCGTGGCCCGCTCCGTAGATCGTTAGCGCCATGGTGATGACATAACGCACGACCATGGACAGAAAATAGACGTAACTGAACCACTTTATAAATATACCTCCTCGCGCTCTGGGCTGCGTGAAAAAGCCATGACCGCGGTAAAGATCAATCACGACTTTGGCCATCACCGCGATGAAAAGGATCTGGATAGGCAGGAGGAAAGAATAGGAAAGAAGCCCCGAATACCAACGCTCCATGGGCGGCAGAAAAGTCACTCCGCAAAAAGCGACCAGGATCTGCCCCAACACTCTGAGCAAAAAAAGAAAGCTCAGAATTCCAAGCAGAAGCGGATAACGGAGAGTTAAGCAGTTTTTGGCCTCGTGGATCACAATCAAGAAGCCTTATCGCTGGAATTTTTCCACATCCCACGCTCAACAGGATGCTGAGAGTTTCTTGCACAATGGCGGAAAAGCGACCAGCAGATTTTATTTTGAATCCGTTGGTCGTTCTTTAATCCGTTGGACAATTGTTTTGCCTCACAAAAAAATTGTCACTCAACCCACTCAAGTCTTCGTTGGAAGCGGTGGGATTCTCAATAATGTCCAACACCACGTTGCTGTAACTATGGAAAGCCGACAAAGCGAGGGCAAACGTAACAAATACAAAAACTGCATAGTGAGAAAACGTACAAGCGCTTCTCATCGGTGGCGGGGTTTTTCCGTGCATGGAAAAAAGCAACGGTATGCTCGCAAACCGCAAGCCCGTCAACAGTATCAGGAGAGCACATGCAAAGAAATCTTGTATGCTCCAATTATATAGCATCAAAACCAGAAGAGCAAGTGCAGGGAGCATAAAAGTATAAATACGATGACGCGAGTACATTCGCGTGTTTTGTGCTTTTGTTCCGGCATGTTCGGGCAAATTTCTCTCGCCAGCAAAGATCATTGCAATCTGGCTGGTCAGCACAAACATGATTATCGCGGAGGGGATTGATACCACAGCGACCACGAGGGGCAAGTCGATGGGAGGATCATCGCTCGTTATATCCTTGAGAAGAAAATACGCTACTCCGTAGGGCTCAGATCAAATACGGAAGTAGAATTCATGTTTTTTATCCCTGCATTCAAAGTCAGCACCGCAACTTTTGTATTTCTGTTTAAACACAAAAAATATGTTGGCAGTTCAAGAAAATCTGGCTATATTCTGGCCAGAATGCGCTACGAAATTATTCTGGCGCCTGAAGCCATGGACGACCTCAAGCGCCTGGCTGCCGGAGAGCGCTCAATGCTTCGTGAGGCTCTCGAGGTTCATTTACGACATGAGCCTAAGAAGACGAGCCGGAGCCGAATAAAACACTTGCGCGGCCTCAGCCGCCCGGAATATCGATTGCGCGTCAACGACTTTCGAGTCTTTTACGACGTCAAAGAGGCGGAGGTTGAGATCTTGGCGATTGTGCCAAAATCTCGGGCTTCTGAATGGCTTGAACGATATGGAGAAAAACATGAAAACGATAGCGCTTTCTGAGATTAAAGACCAATTGTCCAAATATCTTCGTCTGGCAGCAAAAGAAGAGATTGTGATCATGCGGCACGGCAAGCCCGCCGGAGTATTGGTCGGCTTCAAAACGGAAGATGATTGGTTTGATTACCGGGTTGAGAACGATCCTAGATTTTTGCAGCGTGTCGCCTCCGCTCGACAAAGCTTGCGGAACGGGAAGGGAATACGAATTGAAGATTTGACGGAGGAGAAGAAGTTATAGAATTCATCCGGGAAGGCGTTTAAATCGTTCATTATTTTTTCTCAAGCGAATTCTTCATAGTATCGACGGATTCACCTCAAGCAGCAGATGCAAACCGGTACGGCTCGACATAAGTAAGAGGGACGCTCTTCGTCGGAGATGCTTGAAAATGAGACAATTTCAAGAATCGGTTGACCGGGTCCTTCATGCTTACCCGAATAGCCAATTCTCGCAGATCCTCCGGCAGTTCATCAAGATTATCGAGCGGAAAACTACGCGGCCCATATTCTGTTAGCTCGGTAAGAATCGAAAAATGACAGATCGTCAAACTCACAGCCCGCCCAGTCTGCAGATTGACCCGCAAAAGAATATGATCCGTAAGTTCAACCCCAGTTGCTGGTTCATTCTCGCCGAAAAAAATATCCAGTAAGTCCTCATTTTCGTCATATACCAGCCGTATCTTCTCCCCATTTGCAGACAACACTTCGCTTCGATGCAGTTTCAGTTCGCTCATAATATCACCGTTTGGGATCGATATGCTTAAGCCAACCTGTCACTACGAAATTATTGGGAATGAAGCCGCCATGTTCGTCCAATTAAGTTTTGAAAACAACCTTGGCGACAAGATGATTGTTGGCAGGCAACAACTCGTCAAACTGCTTGTAATAGCGATATTCGTTCGGTATTAATGCCTCTTGTCTACGCCGCCCTGTACCTATTGTCTCGAGGAATTGCTCAAGCAGCAACTCCATTTCAGGCCGCGATTCCAAAATATGGTTCCAACGCTCTTCGGTCAAATAAATTGTATTGCCGTATCTATCTTGAACCACCCACTTTTTCATTGTCAAAACCGGTGAGGATACAATCTTCTCCGTTCCAACAGCATTTTAGGTACAAACAAAACTAAGATACGCAGCATTTGCAAAAATAACAACTGCATATTTTGTTCATATGGCTGCACGCTGCTTCAAGAACGAAGTTATTTGGAGCAATTGGAGCTTTGAAGAGATTGTTGATTTGTAAGGGGAGCTGAAAGAGACCTGAAAGTAAATAAGCGATGCAATTGAGGGAAGGCAGTTCTGAAATACAGAATCTTCCCAGCAAGCATCAATACACCTCGAGAATTCGTCTTCTAATCCCTCCCGCCGATCTTCACGCCATCTGTAAGCTTCACATCTGTCCTACTTTGCTTCTGGAGCGACCATCAATTTGCTGACCATCGCGGCTGTGAATCCTGCACTTGACTTCTCTTGCAGCCCTCAAACAGGAATGGGCCGATGCAGGACTGCTCGTGAGGTTGGCTCCTCGGCAAGCCAGTTCTTGTGTTTGCCACTCATGAATAGGTACGGCCTCGGTAATGGAGGCAAGATCATCCCAGCGATCTTCGACCAATCGCAGCTTCTCCGTTGAGTGCAAATCCAACAATATCAGGTGATTCATTCCTTCTTAAGAAGATCAAGTGCACGTAACACAAGTAGGTCGCTGAGGAAACATTCGCTCCAGTTCCAACTTCCGGTCTTCGTCAATCTGAGTTTATTCATTTGATCGACACGGCGCTGAATCCATATGCCGGCATAACGCACGCCTATATCAACCACGTTATCGTTTTGGCTAACTGTATGGCTTCCTTCGAAAAACGCCAAACGAGAAACAGTAATTCCGCCGAAAAAATTTTGTATGTAATGTATGTGCTCATCACTGGGCGCGTCTCTGCATTCGTTAGTACGAACTTCTGCTGCAACACCAATAATGGACGTAAGAGCATCATGACCACGAAGCCTGGTCAGAACGCTAAACAACTCATTGTCTATTGGTAGCGTAAAATCACCAACCAGTTCTTTAGAATTTGCGACGCGTAAGCCAATCAAGTCTAGGTGGGTGTGTTGCTGCCCAGTAAAAACCGTAAAATGAGGAAGTAACAGGAAGCCATTGAGCCGAAGGTATGTTGCTGAAAGTTTTTCTGCGAGATTCATATACTACTTAAATAGCTTAAGACTAAATCAGTGAATCGAATAACACTTAACAAAGTCGTATAGCGTTAGCGTATTCGCATTAACGTCGAACGGAGCGAAAAACTTCGAGTCTTGCGCCCTTTCGCGTTTCCGTACCAAATGAAGATAGAATTTAGGGCAGCGCCGCGGCGGTGCCCTTTACTGTAATGAATTTGTCACTTGAGGCCGACAAAAGAAATACACAAGGTGCAAGACCGTCAGGAAAAGGTGTTTCCAATTAATGTGTAAATGGGAAGCATCCATATTGTTTTTTACTTTCATCATGTCACCCTCTTTCTCGGTCTTTGGGACCGTCTGGTTTGTAAGACTAGCAGAGGGCACCACGGAAGTACGCTGCTCCGGAGTATTCGCTCCGCTAAACTCTCCTTAGAACGGCCAGTTTTTCTTTTTCGTTCATTGTTGATTTCCTAACGCTAATTCAACAAATTTTAGCCGATTTGCTCTTCACATATCCGTATCAATCAGTTTAATCCTCGCGATCCGTGTTCAAATAACTAACAAGAAAATTTTGCCACATTGACGACTTTGAAAATTGCGTACGGGGATCTTCTTGTTACCACGTTCAGCGCGCTAATGTCTTTTTGATGCTCTGCCTCGAATGTTTTGTGTCATTTTTTGGTCCAACACAAACACGGGACGCAGAGCGTCCCCCAAGGCATTCCGGCGAAGATCGCCGGAACGAGTCTGCCAACCGATTCTACGATCTTCCATCCTCAATCTTCAATCTTCGTTTACACTCCCCCCTACTCCGTCCGGCTCGTCTGCGGCGGCGCCTCCTTCTTCTTCCAAAAATCATCCGAGACCCTCCAGATTTTGCCATCGCGCAGATACAGGCGGCGCTGCTCTTCGAGCGTGAAAGGCCGTGAGCCGAGCCTGCCGAAAACACTCACTTGGTTGCCGCTTTCGTCAACAGCGCGGTCGCGATCCATGCCTTTGGAAACGGCCAGGGCCGGACCGTGGGTGTGATGGGTCGCAATCAAGCGCGGCTGCGGCCGCGGGCTGAAGCCGAGGTACGCGGGATTGTCCGGCGATAGCAGTTGAATCACGCGCAGGCCGTTGCGGCCGTCGGCAACGTACGCAAAGATGCTCGCATACGCCGCGCCGACTTTCACCCCGCGCGCGTCGTTGAGGCGTTTGCCGTAATTATAAACTTGATCGAGGCGCAGGGCTTCGGGATTTTCGGCGTTGATGATCACCAGGCCTTGCCTGCCCGCGGCGACATATGCATACGTGCGCGCGACATAGACGTCATACGCCTCTTTCAACGGCACGAAACTGCCTTTCACCAACTGCGGATTTTCCGGAGAAGTGACCTCGATCACCTTTAAGCCTTCCATATCGCACACAAAGGCATAGCGGAATTGGATCGCAATTGCTTTCGGCTTCTTGAGCAGCGGGGTTTCCACTTTCGCCACGATCTTGGGCTTTAACGGCTCGGCAATGCTCACGATCACCAGGCCGGCGTCGCAAAGAACATAGGCGTAGTTGCCGGCGAGCGCCAGATTCACCGCGCCGTTCAACGCGCCTCTGGGATTGAACGCCAGCTTGCGTTCCAAAAAGTTGTTGCGCGGATTATTGTCCACCAGTGTCATTACATCCACGAGAATCAAGCCTTCAAACTTGTCAGTGACATAGGCGTAACTATACAGAGGATGCAGCGGCCCCTGCTCTTGGTTTTCGGGCCGGTATTCGCGATCTGTATCCACCGGCATGTTCGTCGGCAAGGCCACCGCCGTCGCGAATTTGGTGTCTACTTGCGTATCCTGCCCAAACGGCGAAACCGGTGCTGAAACGATTCTCTCGGAAAATCCCTTGTTGTCGATGTTGGCCACGTCATACACGCGCAAACCATCCTCGCCATTGGCCGTGTACAAATACTCGCCACGTAATTGCAGGCTTTGAATGTTCGAGCCGCCGTGATGATAGGCCGTTTCCAGCTGCTTGCGATTCCTGACGTGCTTTTGATAATCTTCACGAAAAGCGAGCCTGTGCAAATAGCTTCCAATCACCGCTTGCGGCTCCTCGCCTTCGGCCACTTGTACGGCTTCCACGCCGTCTTTGCCCAGCCCGACGTAAGCATACTTACCGATAAAGTTAACGAAGTTGGTGCCCTGCAACAGCACTTGCGCCAGCCACGCGTTGTTGTCATTCTTTTCGGAAAGATGGCAATCGCTGCACGTGCGCGTCTCGGTGGCGCGCACCGTGTGCGGCATGTGCGTGTTGAACGCCTGGCTGCTGTAACCCGGGGCGGAGATCGGCGCTTGCTGGTTGTAAATCTGCTCGCGATTGGCGTTGCGCGAGCTGAGCATGATAGCGCTGGAAGAACGCGCCGGCAGGACTTTATTCCCCTTCGTGCTGCCGCTGATGCCGAGCATGAAACCGTCGTCGCGCAACACTTGCGGATTATACGTGGTCCAATTGCGCGACTCCTCGCCCTCGAAGTGATTCATTTCCTTTTTCCAATTGGCCTGCTGCGGCAAATGGCAGCCGAAGCAGTTCGTCACCCACGAGGTGTGGCAGGTGTAGCATTCCATTTTGCTGTCCCCGTGCGCGAGCAGCGCCGCGGCCATGGGCCGCGCCCATTCGCCGCCGCCGGTGGCCACGAGCTTGGCGGCGGCCGCTTTGGCATTGTAATGCTTCGATTCGGGATTGACGATGTCAACCACTTGCGGCACTTCCCACATCAAGGTATCGGTGACCATCGAGCGTTGCATGATGCGGTCGCCGCGCTTGACAAAACGCCTTTCCCCGAACGGCGTAAAGGTCTCGAGCAAATTCGTACCGCCCGCGGACGCGGCGTTGTTGGAGGTGCGCAGCGTCGCGGCTTGCAACACGTTGCCGTGGCAATCCTGGCAGCGCACTTCAATGGCATTGTGAAACTCGCCGTAGAGCTTGCCATTGCCGTGGTTGTCCTGCTCGAAATGGCAATCGACGCAGTGCATGCCTTTTTCCGCGTGAATGTCCTTCAAATGCACGGCTTTTTGCGCGTCGCGGCAATTGTCGTTACAAATATCATTTTCGCCGTCCTCCAGCGGCACCACTCCGTGAAACTTGTGCCGCGATTCCGGCGGGATGATTTTATCATCCTTATCGAGCAAATTGCCTTTACGATCCTTCTTGAACACCGCGCGGAAAATCCAGCCGTGGCCGTGATAGTCCGCAAACTGCGTGTTCTTGAGCTTGGGATTCAATTTTGCCACGCTGCGCAGGAAATCCGGATCGCCCCAATTGCCGCGCAATACCGCTTCTTCGGGGTTGGCGTCGAGGCGTGCGAACTTTTCCGCCGACGTGAGCTCAACTTCACGCGGCGGATACATCCACTTTCCGTCGCTTTCATAATCCCACATCTGAAATCCGAGAAAGGTATTGATGAAGCCGTTGGGCTGATGCATGTGGCAGGTCATGCACTGGCTCGTGGGAATCGCGCGCGTAAATTGATGCAGCAACGGATGGCCGGATTCTTTCGTGGAAATGTTTTTATCCTCCGTGACGGTGAAGCCGCGATTGCCATATTTCGCATACGGCCCGGAGTGCACGGGCGAGCGATCGTTGGCATAAACCACGTGGCAGGAGCTGCACCCGCTCGAACGATAGTCGCCGGAATGATCATTCGTGCCCAGGAACGAAAGATGGGGATCGTTCAATCGCGTCTTTTGCAGATTCAACACCGGCGAGCTGATGAGCAATTGCGTGCCCAAGCCGCGATCGCTGAGTTTGTTGTCGGGACGGCCCGGTTCTTCCAAGGGATTCGGAATGCCGATATCCGAAGGATTGATGCGCGGCAAGCGGCCGCCGCGCTCAAAGCTGCGAAAGTTGTCTCCCGGCTGGGTGATTTCCCAGCGCGGCAAAGGCACGATGAAGGGCAGCACGCCTTTTTTCAACTTCTCTTCGGCTGTGGGCGGCGGTACGGTGTTGATCATCTGCGGCTGGCCCTCGCGGCTGTAGCTTTCGCCGAGAACATAATTTTTGAGCGGAAGAATGCCGTTGTTGTACGCCGCGCCTCCCCACAGCAGCGTCGAAGTCGTCATCATGCTTTTGCGCACGCTCAACACCTGCGCGGCGTGGCAAGCGCCACAAGCGCGCTCGGCGGCACGTAGATCACCGGGATTGATGAACTGAATGAAATCAGGGCTCTCGTCATTCAACAAAGAAAAGGTACGCTCGGGATTCGCCGCCGTGGGCCAGCGCTCGGGAAAGCGCGGCTTGACGTGCGCTTCTTCGCGCGTCAAGCCTTCGGGGTTGCCAAGGTGGCAATCCACGCAGCCCAGTTTTACCGAAGTTGCCTTGTGCATGCTCTCGATGCCGGTGTGGCAGGTGAGGCAGCCTTTGCTCTTGCGATCGGCCTCGGCTTGGGATTGGCGGGCAATATCGGTTTGTGCAAAAAGTGGCGCGGTAAACAATAAGATCAGAAAAGTGTTTATGTTAAATTTCATGATCCAAAATCGTCCTGATTTAGATTCATCTCGGTTGCCATCTCATTAGGATGGTCTCCGTCCTAGCGCAGATCGCCATTTTGGGGCCCATTCATTTCTATGATTGGATTGGGTTAACGGTTGAAATGTTCTCGCTCCAGGCCTTCGAACAAGAACCGATCTTCATACTAATAGTGGTTCATTTGAGTATTGTGCTCAATGCTTACCAAGATTCAGACTGTGTGAAAACATGGGAATGCCGCACCCTGAGCTTGTCGAAGGGTGCTAAGTTCAAGAAATCCGGCTTCGACAAGCTCAGCCGGCGTTGAACCAAGCGTTTTCACACAGTCTGATTCTTACAAATGACATTTGCAGAGTAGAACTCCACCTGCGAACACCAGTAATCAGTAACCAGCATCCAACCTCAATACGTCAACACCAGCGTCGAAAAAATCGTGTACTGTGTCTGCTTGGTGTCGTAGAGATCCTGAAATCCGCCGAGCGGGGTCAGTCCCGTCGCCGACAGGGTAAAATTGACGTTGTTGTTCAAAAACGGACGATAGATAATGCCCAGGCCATAGTCGATGCCGATGTCGTTGCGAATCGCCGGTTGATTCAAAAACTGTTGCAAAGGCGCCGTGTTGGCGAAGCGCAAATAGCTCGAGTTGAGAATCAATTTGATCTTGGGTGTGACTTCCGCATCGAACGCCGCGTTGAAAATCATGATGCCGGGATTGACGAAATTCGCCTGGCCTTCAGTCTTGCTCGGGGTCAAATCGGGAAACGGGCTCAGTCGATTCACCAGGCGCACGCCCAACAAGCCAATCGCTTGCACGTTCCAATAGCTGAACGGCCCACCGGCAAAGAAGGGCTGTTCGACGATCGCGTCAAAACCGTTCGCCGAGCCGTTGAGGGGATTGGGATCGCCCGAAGCGTAGAGCGCGGAAACGCGGTAGCGTTTCCAATCGACGTCATATGAAAGCTCGAGCGCCGCCATTTGCGCGTTGATGGTGGTGCGTTGATTCGCCAGCGAGTTGAAGGTGTCATACCCAAAAACTTGATAGAGCGCGTGATTCACGTTGAATCTGCCGAAATGCCCGTCGCCGGTCCAGCCGAGGTAATAGGCGTTGATCTCGTGCGGCCGTGAAGTACCGATGATCGCCGGGCGCACGGGAAAATTGTTGTCGTCGTTGTAAGTGCTCGCGCGATCTTTGTTATAGTGAAAGCTGACTTGCCCGGTATAGCCCAGCGTGAACAAATCCTGCTTGTACAAATTCGCAACATAGACTTCCTGCGTGCGATCATCGAAGACGGTATTCAATTCGCTGTTGGTATCCTTTTCGAGCATGCCAAAATAGGCGAGATTGTATTGGTAACGGTTGGAAGCGAAGCTGCCGAACAATCGCGCGCCCAAGTTGAAGTCGTTGAAAATAAAACCGCGAAAATCGCTGCTGAACCGTTGAATGCCCACGCGCAGCGACACGAAATCAAAATGCTCGCTGAGATCGAGCAGACGCTTCTCCAGGGACAATTCCTGCAGCGCGAATTGGCGGTCGTAGCGGTCGGACCCGCTGGCGGGATTGATGTTGACGGCGTTGTTCTCGCGCAAATCAAGATAGTTGCGATTGTATGCACCGGTGAATCGGATTTCCCAATCGCGCGGGCGGAACGCGACCTGGCCGTGATACAATTCCAAGCTCAAACGGAAAAACTGCGACAGCAGTATGCGATCGCCGTTGCCGAAAAAATTCGTGCTCACCGGATTGTTCGTGCTTATGCCGCTGGGCGTGGGCACACGCGCGGCCTCGGCAAAACTTTCCGAACTGGCCGTCAAAAGCAGAAAAGTGTTCTGGCCCAGAATCGGATAATCACCCTTGAGCTTGTTCTGATTGTAGGGATCGTACCACTTGCCCTTGACATTCAGCTCGTAAGGCGGCGGCGTGATGCCTTCCCAACGGTCGGTGAGCGGCACGAAATCCGGCACCGCGCCGGCGTTGCGTTGCGCAGCAGCCGGTGCTGCCGCTGCGCTCGTTTTTTCCTGTGACGTTGCCGTGGAATCACGCCTAGCCGGACGCACGGCCTTGGAGCGCCGCGGCGCAGAGGCCTTGCTGCGCTTCTGCTGGCGCGTTCGCTCAATCGCAGCGTTTCTCCTGTTCACAGCGGAACTATCACGGGCGGCCTGGCTCCAGGCAGATTCACAAAACAACAGCAATGCGCACACACCACTCCACAGCACGCGACACCAAAATTTATTCGGCATATTTCCTGATACGCAAATCATTTTGTGGAAACTTGGGAATGCCGCACCCTGAGCTTGTCGAAGGGTGCTAAGCTCAAAAAATCCGGCTTCGACAAGCTCAGCCGGCGTTGAAACCAAGCGTTTTCACACAGTCTGATTCCCACTGAATGACAAACTCCAAAAATTCGATTCCAGCTTGGGCGGAACGAGCACTAATTCAGATTCGGCCGGCGCGGAAATTTGAGGTAAGGCAGATTCGCGTTTTTGTAAGCAAATTGATCGGCACGAATGTTTGCCGGCGCTTCGAAGCCGAGCGTGCCGCCTGCCGCGACATAATCGTCCTGATCCACGCCGTCGCCGCTCACGCCGATGCCGCCGGCAAGCTGGCCGTTTTTATACAGCGGGATGCCGCCCGGAAAAATCTGAATGCCGTTTTGGAACGGCGGGCGCGTTTGCAGCAGGCGCATGTATTGAAAATCGAATTGGCCGTCAACATACAGATACATCGGCCCCATGGACTGCGGCATGGTGCTCAACGGCGTGCCTTGATCCTGGCCCGGCGGATAATAGCGCTGGCTCAAAAACCCAATGGCGCGCGTGGTCGCGGCCAGCGGCGTGCCCGCCGGCAAACCCAGCCAACTGCGCAGCAGCATGCCCATGCCGTCATTCGGATCGCTAAAAGCCACGGAGGTGCGCGCCTTTTGCGCCGAGACGTCATAGCTGAACATCGTGGCTTCCGGCGTACGCCACATGCCGAGAATCATGCCGTTCAGATCGCAGACCGCGATGAACACGCGCGCGGCGCTGCCCACCGGCTGCCGGATGGCGGCGCGCGTATTATTCGCACGATTCACGGCGTTGGTGAGAATCTGCTGCACATCGGCTTGCGTCAACACTTGCCCGGCGCGCGGGCTGAAATCAAACTGGCCGTTGTTCCACACCACCGGGCCCTGCATGGGAAAATTTGCCGGCGGCGTTTGGCGAATGGGGAAATTCGGATCGACCGCGCCGTATTGTGCCAGATCCAAAAATTGAAAGGTGAAGTTTCCCGGCGGCGTGGCCGCGTTTTGATAAAGCAGTGCAATACCGTCGAGCAAGATCACATCGCTACGAATGCCCGAGGGCGTAGCATAACCGCCCAAAGCCCCGAGCGCGATGATTTCGTCTTTGGTGACGCCGGCGCAAACATCGTTGATGGGGCCCAGCAGCGTAAACGTATCCGAGCCACCACTGATACCCAATCCACCTGCAAGCCGGCCGTTTTTATAAACCGGCACGCCGCCGGGAATGTTGGTCAATCCCGGCTGTGGGGGCGCGGGCGGTTGCGCCGGACCCAGCGGAGGCAACGGGCCGCCGTTGGGTTGAATGTCGCTGTCGCTGCGCTGCGAAAACGGCACACCGAACAACGGGCCGGCCGGTGTGTTGTTGGAGACGGCTACCGGCGGAAAATGGCTGCGCGTGATGTAGCAACCGGTCAAAGTCGTGAACGCATTTTGATTGCTGCTGGCATAGGCCGCGGTGCGGGCTTTGGCAATTTCGCCGAACAAGGATTGCGCTGCCGCGGCGATGGGCTGCACGCCGGTCATGCGAAAGACACCGAGAATATTTCCCTCGCGGTCGAGCACGGCGACGTTGATTTTTTCATTGAGGCGCACCGCTTGTTCCACGGCCTGTGCCATGAGGGTTTGCACGTCTTGCACGGTCAACACCGGAGTATTGGTGGGCACGGAGCTGGTGGGCATGTTGTTGGATTTGCAGCCCGAAGCGGAAAACATCATGAGAATCAAAACGCCGAACATCACGCAGAGGCAGGCGATTTGAATGAAAAGATTGCTCCTCTCCAGCACGGAGTTCATCCTGAGATGCACGCGCATGATAACATCACTCCTGAAAGATTCATCCTAAAGTTCCAGTTACTGCTCGCCCTGGCCCAAAGAAGAAAATCATTGAAGATCATCAGTCCGCAGATTTCGCAGATTTTTGCAGATGGGTGCACCTCTGCGAAAATCTGCGAAGTCACTCATTGCTTTCAGCTACTCGTCACGACGTTCCACGTCGTGACGCATGATTGGCGCTCCGCGTCACATTTGGGTTCGCAGATGAAAGTATTCGCCGCTGAGCGTCTTGGAGACACTCCCACGCGGAGCGTGGGAGCAAGAAGAATAACACTGTGCAAGTCACCCATTTCACTGCTCCACTACCTCCACCACCACCGCCCCTTTCGGCTTCGCCATACACGCCAGCCGGTATTCTCCCGGCTTCAGTTTATTGATGTCCTCCAGCGTGCCTTTTTCCTCATCACCAATGGGGTTCAAATTCTCTTTGCCGGAAAGAACGCGAATGGGATCCATGCCGCAACTGCCGATGTGGCAATCGGCTTTGATCTTCACGCCGTTCTTTTCGGCAATGTCGCAAATCGTTTGGCCGGGCTTGAACGCGCACACTTTGCCGAAATTCTTGAAAGTCACGATCATGCCCTCGACCGGCCGCTCGGCCGCTTCCGCGCGTTTGGCGAGCGCGGGGGGCAAATCGTTCACGGGCTGCGGGGCGCGATTCGCCTTGGGCGCAGGGGTTGCTTTAGCGGATTTTTCCTTCGCTCGCGCGAGCACCGCCGTGGGCAGCTTGCCGATCTCGGTGTTGTATTCCACCGAGCGGCGCACGGTTTCTTCTTTCAAATTGAATTTGAAGACTTGTTGCCCCACGCGGAATTGATCATCCGCTTCTAGCGCAATCGCGCTTTTCACTTTCAGAAAACTGCCGTTGGCGCTGCCCAAATCTTTCACAAAAATGCTGCGGCCTTTGACGGTGATGGACAGATGCCGGCGCGACAGCGTCATGTCTTCACCGTCCAGCGTAATGTCCGGTGCTTTGCGGCCCAGCACCACGGTGTTCTCCGTCAGCGGATAGCGCTGCACGCGTTTGCCGCTTTGTTCGAGATGATCCACCACCAGCCGGCCGCCGTCGGTACTGATCAACAAAAACTGCTTGCCGATGCGCACGATGCTGCCCAGCGTCACTTCCACCGGCCGCGCTTCTTTGATGCGAATGAAGACGCCGGTGGCGCTGCCGTCGTCGCGCAGGAAATAACCTTCAGGGCCGTGCGCGATCGAAGCATGACGATCCGACAGCAATGAATCTTCGGCAAAGTTGAGATCGCAGCCGTTGCGGCCAATGGTGGTGATGCCATCCAATCGAATCAGATATTCATTCTCTTCCACGTTGCCCGTGAGCAGGCGCACGAGATAGGCCTGGTACTCTTCACTCACGCGCTCGGGCGGCAGGCTTTCGCGCGGCGGTCCGTCTTTTTCCACCATCGCGGTGGCGCGCGCGATCACCGCCTTTTCCACGGGCTGCGGCTGTGCCGGCGCAAAATCCAAATCCACGTGAATGATTTTTTTGCCGGCCAGCTTCTGCGCCACGGCCTCCGCCACCAGCACACCGTCGCGCAGCGCGGCTTTGATATTGCCGCGGCGTTTGATTTCGCGATAGTGCGCAGGATCGCTCGCGAAATTTTCCGTTTCATAATACGCCGGACTCAGCAAATCGCCGATCAAATAAACATTGGTCTGCTGCGTTTCCAGAATGGGATTGACCAAGAAACGCTTTTTGTTCTCCGGTCCGGAGGCAGCCATTTCGATGCCCATCGCGCCTAAAAATCCCACAGGCAAATCTTCGCCGATACAGGCGATGCAGCATTTTTTCGGAAATTCGAGATGCGAGGTTTCCGCCGGGCGGCCGTTCATCTGCCGCCGATCGACGCGCAAGGAGAGATATTCTTTCTGATCCGCGTCCGTGATGATCGCCACGGGCTCGCTGTAAGGAAAATGGCGGATGTTGCCGTTGCCCATATAGGCATCGAAAAAAACTTCGGCGAGCGCCTTGGAAACTTTGGGCAGCTTGTTGCCGCGATATGACCAATACACCGCGCTGGGATCATTGGCCTTGGCCTTGGCGTGGGACACGGCGATCACGGCCTCGGCAGCGGAAGTACCGCCGCCCATCACCAAAGCTGGCGCGCCGAGGTACAGCGCGGCGTCGCTCAGGCGGTACGCAATGCCTTCGGTTTTGCCGGGAATATCGAAACGCCGGGGCACGCCGCGACCGATGGCAATCACGATATGTTTGGCGCGAAGATTTTGTTCGGACTTGGTGTGATGATTATAAACACGCGCGCGCCAAAGGCCCTCGTGTTGCTGCAAGCCCAGCAGCTCCATCCCAACTTGCGCCGGAACATTGTGCTCGCAATAGAATCCTTTCCATAGCTTGCACATGTCGTCTTTGTCCACCGGCGTGAAATGCAGCAATGACACCATCGCGCCACCGTTGGGAAATTGCATTTTGTCACCGCCGCCGTAATCCGGCAGGATCAGCTTGTCCTTGGCGTAATCCCGGATGCGCTTCATCACGTCGTCGAAGTCGATGACCAGCGCGGCCAGGCCCAGCTCTTTCGCGCGAAAAGCCGCGGCCGTGCCCGCCGGTCCGCCGCCCACGACGAGCAGATCCAGCACCTCCGGCAATTTCACCGGGCGTGCGAGAATCAGGGTTCCGTCCTGAGTGTATTCTGCAGAGGCGTTCAATTCAAAGTCCTTTTTGAATGGCGATGCTTGAGCTCGTGGGGCAGTGGATCGTGGATCGTAGATAGTGGATGGTGGATCGAATAGGCTGCTTATAGGTGATCTACTATCCACGATCTACGATCCACTATCTACGATCTACTACCCAATCTCCACCAACTTCGCCTCGACCGTGCCGAAGCGCAGCATCGTATCTTTCGTCACTTCCAATTCCACCGCCACGGTCGCTCCGCCGGCATAGGTATGGTTGCGGCTGCCCAAATCTTTCACCCACACTTTGCCGGCCTCCATGTGCAGCACCGCATGCTTGCGTGAAATGGAGGGATCATCGATGCAGATTTCGCAGAGCGGTGAGCGGCCGATAAAATTCTCGCCTTCTTTGAGCGCGAAGATTTGTTTTGCGCCATTGGCTCCGGCCTCCAAATGCAAAACCGGCTTGGGCGACCCGAGCGCGGTGCGGCGGGGCGCGTGGCCGAGAGCCTCGACCATCGTGGCGCCATTCTCTTGCTCTTCCGTCATTTTCGGCGCGCGCGGTGCCTGTTTCAGCAGTTCTTCGATCAAGGTTTTGCCGTTGGTAGGCTTGCGCACCACCGGTCGAGGCTTGACTTTAGCGGCGACGTTTTCGGACACAGCCTCGTTTTCATTCCCGTCTTTCTTGCCGCGAATCGGCGAGGCATTCCAAACCGGGCGGCTGAGAATTCTTTTTTCCTCGGCGGGATCGCGCACAAATTTTGCTTCAACGGGAGGTACGGATTTGTGGCTCTGCGCCGGCGGCGCCTGCTGCCCCTGGCGAGGCGTGCGCAGCTCTTCTGCTTGCGCCGGCTGGGGCGTTGCTGGGGCCGGCGGCTTGGCAGCGACGATTTGAAAAATGAAGTCGAATTTCCTGGCAAGGGTAATGACGTGCAGCGCGCCCAATTTTTCACGGCGGGCAACGCGTATGCCGTCGAGAAACGTGCCGTTGCGGCTGCCCATGTCTTCCAGAAAATAGGCGCCTTGTTTGGCATCAAAAAAAATGCGCGCGTGCTCGTCAGAAATCAATGGCGGCTCGAGCACGATGGAGTTGACACCGCTGCGCCCGATGCTCGCGCCTTGCGAGAATTCATATTTGGCACCGGCCAGAAGGCCGGTTTTGCAATACAATTTCGCTCTCATTATCACGCTCCTTGTGAACCTCGTAGAGACGACCCGCGAATCGTCCCCACAAATCATCTGCGGAATAGGCTCTCTCAATCCAAGTACAGCAACATGCTTGCCCGCTGCGTTTTGTTCGGATGAAAATAATGGCACGTGACGCAGCGATTCGAGGTCTCCGCCGGGTTGTGGCAGTGCTGGCAGTTTTCCCTCCCCGGAATGTTCTGAATCGCCGCGCGATCTTGCCAGGCCGGCGCCGGTTTGGTTTCGCCGCTGGGCGGCGAGGTATTTCCGGGCGGCAGAATTGGAATTCCGGTGTGGCATTCCAGGCAACGGCGCTGCAAAATGTGTGCGCGATGATTGAACTCCGCACGCGCGAGAATTTGTTGCTCTTTTTGCACGCGCTGAATGCTGGCATTTGCAACTGTATGGCATTCCTGGCAAGGCTTGGTGAGATTGTCTGCCAGGGCATTGAGATCTTCGATCTGAGCCGGCAGCAATGCCGCATTCATTTGCCTCGGCGGCGGCACCAAGGCCATTTCCTTCAAAACCACCGGCTGCTGGCGCAACTTGTTGCGCGTGGCCTTCACCAAGGAATCGATCTTGACCAATTCGAGTTGCACCTCGCGCTCCGGGCGGCTGCGCAACGCCTCGGCATATTTTTCCAGCAGGTCCAGCGCCTCTTGATAAGTTGCCTTTGAAAACCCGGCGCTGTTTTGCGCGCGCAGCTTGCCGGAAGCCTTCACCAAATCATCGAAATCATTTTCGCCCAGCAGCGTTTGCCGCACCCGTTGCAGGTTTTCCATAATCCACGCATCTTCATGGCGCACGGGAGATTTGACCATACGATCTCCCGGCTTGGTCGTGAAATCGCTCGCGCTCACGAAACGCAGCCGCGCCGCCGTGAGTCCGCCGCGCGCGCGCAACGTTTCCAGAGTTTCCACGCCCGGAGTCATGAAGTCGAGCGGGTTTTTGATCTTCATCGCCGGGGTTGCGACGTTGCCGGTGAGATGGCAGGCCTGGCAATGCGTCTCAAAAGCGATGGGCTCGAAATGTCTGCCGTCCGGCTGTGGATTGTGGCAATACAAGCACGCGCGCTCAACGTCAACCAGCTTTTCACGCTTCATCACGTCTTTCACGTGTTTGATATGCGTGAACTTCAGCGTCGAGTCGTCCGGTATTTTTTCCGCTACAAAATCGAATTGCGGATGGTTCACGTTGAACGAGCCATAGACGTGGCAGTTGATGCAGCGCGTGTCCGGCACACTGGTGATGAAGGCGTTGCGGCCCTGGTGCTCTTGATGACAAAGAACGCAAGCGGTTTCGCTGGTTTCCTCTTCCGTCGCGGCTTTGATGCGGCTGGCTTCGCCGGAGCGATAGATTTGATGCGCAACAAAAGTGTAAACACCCAGCTCGTCGCCGGTTTTTTCGTGGCACACCGAGCATTTCGCATTGGTCACGGCGCCGAACGGCTCGTGGCAGGAGTTGCAATCCTTTTCAAATTTGGCGTGATAAGAGGACACCGGGCCGCTGGCGGTGAGGCTCTTTTTGAGCATAAAAAAATCCGCCGCGAAAAATGCCAGGCTTGCCAGCCCCGCCAATGAACCCAATACGATTGCCGCGCGGCGGGCATCGGGAAAAACATACTCTTTTGCAACTGAGAGCAACCGCCCGCCGAAGGTGCCTTTGGGTTTCTTGCCGTTTTCCTTTTCCACAGTCAAGGTTTAAGATTGAAAGATGAGCGTCCCTGCTTCTTGCTTGTATCCATCTCGTTCCCAAACTTAGCTTGGGAACGAGTTTTCAACTCAATAATACCACACCGACAACAAATGAATCCCCAGCAACACCAGCACCACGAGCGACAGCGGCACGTGCAGAAACAACCACCAGCGCAGCGTGCGCTGCAGGGTGTAATGCGCGTCGATTTCGAGCTTGGTTCTGTAGAAATTCTGCAATTGATCGAGTTTCTGTTTTTCACCCGCGGCCAGCAAACCGCGCAAATAGTCGAATTGCTTGACGCGCGTATGAATGCCGCCGGTGATGTCGATATAATAAATAAAACGCGGCTGCGGCCGGGCCAAAGCGACGGCAACTTCTTTGCGATAGAACTCCTTCACCGGCTCAGTGCAGGTTTGAATCACCTCATTGGCTTTTTCGCGCAGCTCGACGATCAGCTCCGGAATTCTTTCGTACAAAACTTCGATCGCCAAACCCGAGCTGAGAATTTTTGGAATCCACTTCTGCAGGATTACGCCCAGCATGCCGCTGGCCGTGACAATGATCGACAACATCCAGAGCCACCACGTCAGCACGCCGTGCGGAATTTTGAAGCCGGTGTGCATGAACATCAGCACTGCCGCCAGTGTGCCGCCATAAATATGAAATTGCAGCCAGGGTTGGGCCTTTCCCAAGTTGAGTCTCAGGGCCATGCGATTCATGCGGCGCCGCACGCCCAGCAATCCCGCGCCCGCCATCAGGATCGCGGCGAGCGTGCCGTAAGTCAAGCCCCAGGCGTTGTAAGGGCGGATTTCGGCCAGAGTCCAATTCAAGCCATAAGCCACGCCACACGCAACAACGCCGGCAGCGAACATACGATACCAGGACGGCGAATCGACCCAATGCGCCAGGCGCGCGCCGAATAAAACCTGCAGCCATTTTTTCGGAGAGAGGTATTTCATCGCAGCCAAAATTTAAATTCTTTGCAACAAATTGTTCTCACGCAAGGACAATGAGCTTTCGAATTCGTAAGTGATTACGGTTTTTACCGCGGACCCGTGCCCGTTCTTGCACCGATCGCGTTGAAAACTTTTGCAGTTAACTGGACGGCCATGCTTGCCTCTCCCTGCTTTGCGCAAAGCTGATGCCAACCATAAAACGCCTCGCGTGCGTTGTTGCATCTGGTGAGAAATTCACTAGGTTGTAATATTTCGGACAACCGTGAGATATCATTTGAACGGCCCGCATTGTCGCACCAGCACAGTGCTCGCTGCTCAAAGAGATTCTTTCAGAATGACATGGCGCGTGCAGACCTTTTCAATCGCATGAGGCTCATGAAACAAACGCCGGATCACTCCCTCGTCCTCGCGGCGGAAACGCCGCAGTATTTTCCCGCACTCGCGTATTTCCATAAAGTGGCGCGGGCGGATATTTTCGTTTTGGGCGATGATTTGCAATTCAGCAAGCACGCTTTCATCAACCGCTGCCGCATCAAGACCGCGAACGGCGCGCAGTGGCTCACCGTACCGGTGCGCACCCAAGGCCGCTTCGGGCAGAAAATAAATGCGGTTGAAATTCTCGAGAACAATGACTGGCGGCACAAACATTGGCAGGCGCTCGTTGCCAATTATTGCCGCGCGGCATATTTTGAAAAATATGCGCACGCGCTCGAATCCCTTTTTCAGAAACAGTGGGAAAACCTGGCTGGGTTTAATTTGGCTTTACTGCAATGGGTGTGTGGAGCTTTGCAAATCAATTGCCGGCTGGTGCGCAGCTCGGCCCTCAGCGCGACTGGGCGAGGTAGCGAGCGCCTCCTCGCATGGTTGAAAGAACTTGAGGGCAACGCCTATCTTTGCGATAACCACGAAGGAGAACTTCTGGAATTAGAGAAATTTGAGGAGGCGGGAGTTGCTGTGAAGATCAGTGAATTCGCAGGTCCGATATATCATCAGCAGTTTGGGGAATTCATTCCCCATCTGTCGATACTGGATTTGATCTTGAATGAAGGGGAGGAAAGCCGAAAGATTTTGACCGGCGTTTGATCTCGAGCACTTCGGCGAATACCGCAACAATATTTTATTTCACGTGATTGAGGCTCATTTTAGCAGCGTCAGCTTCCGCATCGCCACGAACTCCTGATGGCCGCGCCCGTGCCGCGCGCGCAAGCGATAGATATAAACGCCCGATTCCATCTGCTGGCCGCGATGGTCGCGGCCGCTCCAGCGCACGTGATGCCGGCCTGCCGGCTTCTGTCCGCTGAATAATCTCGCCACGAAGCGGCCGTTCAAATCATACAACTCCATTTCGACTTCAGAAGCTTCGGGCAAATCGAAATAGATGTTGGTTTCGGGATTGAACGGATTCGGCGCATTGGGCAGCAGCGCGAATGCCGTGGGAATGGCGCCGTGCGGGTTTTCCTCGATGCCGCTGATGATGGTGGCATTCGCCGTGAAAGTCACGAGCAAGCCTGGTAAAGTGCTCACGCTCGCTTCGAGTCTCTGCTCGCCCGCGGTGGCGCCCAATTGCCATACGGCGCGCGCCTGGCCTTTACTATCGGTGGTGACATTGCGAAAACCAATGATCGTGCCGCCGCCCGATAGCACCGTGAACGTGACGCTCGTCGGCCGCGGCGCGTTGCCGAATTTGTCGAACAATTCCACCACCACCGGTTGCGTCAAGATCGTGCTCACCGGCGCGGATTGATTGTTGCCACTCAACAGCCGCATGCGCGCCGCGGCAATTTCATTGAAGCGCACGCGCACGGAATCAAGGAGCGCGACACTTTCCGGCAACACCACCGCCGAAATCACCTTGAAGCCGGGCTTTTTGGAACGCACTTCCGCCGTGGCCTCGCCGTTTTGATCCGTCGGCGCAGAAGGCTGCTTGATGAAGACTCTTTCCCCCTCCACCCTGATGCGCACGGTTTTGCCGGACACGGGAGTATTGTATTCATCATAAATCGCGACCGTCACCAGGGCCGCGCTTACGCTGTCTGCGAGCAATCCCGAAAGAGGCGAAACCATGAGCGCGGACAAGCTCGGGCTGATCGCGCCGGCCTCGGCCGTGGCGTTGAAAACGAACGGGGAGTTGCGTAAGGCTCTGCCCTTGAACAGCGCCCGTGCCCGAACACGGTTGCTACCAGCTTGCGGGCCCAATTTCAGCGTGGCCTGGGCAAAGCCTTCGCCATCCGTGATCGTTTGCATTTCTGCCGTACCATTGTTCAACTGGCCGCCGCCCGCGAGAATGGTAAAGGTCACGGGATAGCCCGCGGCCGGCGCGCCGGTCAAATCCAATATCCGCACCTTGAGCGGCGCGGGGAGCACCGTGTTGCGCAAAGCGGTTTGCAGATTGCCGCTGACGGCGACCACGGAATCCGGCGGCGCCGCCACCACATGCGGCGGCGGCTGTACCGTTGCAGGGCTGCTGAGCGAGGCTGCAGTGATGGAAATTTTCGTGGTATCGCCAAAAACTGCGCCGGTATTCAAGGTCACACGTGCCAGGCCGCCGGCGTCCGCCTGGGTTTGATAAGTTTTTCGTTCAGGCGATTGTCCCTCGAGCAAATAACCCTGGCCCTTGATCACAACGAAACTCACGGCCCCTCCAGCTACGGGGTTGCCAAATGCATCCGCCACTCGCACGACAATGGGATCGGTGTCGCTGTTCACCGTATAGAGCGTACGATGATTCGAAGTCACCGTCACCTGGGACGCGGAACCGGTGACCGCGTTCGCAGTGCAAGCAATCGGCGAACCGGTCAGGCCGCTGCTGCGAATTTCGATTTTGTTTTGCCCGGGGGCGCCTCCCAAAGTCCACGTGGCAGAAGCGCGGCCATTGCCGTCGGTTTGCACCGCGAGACTGGTCGAGCCTTGCAGGTGGCCGTCGCCGGAGACGATAACGAAGCGCACCGTGTGATCCGGCACGCCTTCACTGTATTGATCCAAGACCCTGGCCACGATCTTTTGCGCCAGCGCCATGCCCACTTCACCGGTCTGGCCACAGCCCTCGATCAACTGCAACGCCGTGGCCACGCCCGCGTTTTGCGTGCGAGCCTCCACCACGTTCGACATGCCACTGACGTTTTCAACTTCATCGAAAACGCGCATGGCAAAATAATAAGTGCGGGAGGCCTGCAAGCCGCCGACGGTTACTTGCTGTCTCTGGCCCGGGTCGCCCGGATCCGGGAGGTCTCCCGCCAACTGGGCCGAGCCGTAGTTTTCCGGGGTGAGGGGCGAGGTGGAATAACGCATCTCATAACGCGCGGCGTTGCCACTATAATCATTATCACCGGTTGCCGTCCAGTCCAGGGTAATGGCAGTCTGGGTCGCGCTGATCGCATTCAAATCGGTCACGCTCGCGGGTGCGATCGGATCTTGTGATGTTATCGTCACGCGGAAATCGTCAACCTGATTATTGAGGCCTTGACCGTGAATGAACACGCCTGCGTACCAGGGAAAATGCTGGGCGAACTCTTTGGAGGGATCGGCCACGGTCGCGTCGTACTGGCCATTGACATAGTAGTCGAAGTACATGCCATCGTCTTCCAGGTGCGGCACTGCTTCGACGACGTCGCCGGCTTTGGGAACCGTTGTGCGCGCGGCGGCTTGATCGTATTCTTTGCTGGCTCCCGGCGTGTATTCCCAAATGCCGTTCTTAATCGCGTACAGCCACACCGCTATTTGATTGGTGCGGCGCCAGCACCAATAACCATCGGCATCGACGTCCGGCTTGCTCAACAGCAAAGCATGCGCGCCCTCGCCAATACCAAGGGCATCCGCCTGCTTGCCCCAGCGATACGACACGGAAAAAATCTTGTTCTCGACGTCATTGGCGATCTTGGTGAACACGGCAAGATAACGCCACTCGCTGGTGGCTGCCGGGCTCAGCACGAGCTCGCCGTTCTTGATCTCCCAATAGCGACTGTCCGCGGCCCAATCCGGCCCAAGCTCGGCGCGATTGAAATTGTCGAGCACGCTAATGGTATCCATGCCGTTGCTGCTGGTGAACCATTCGATCTGCACGTTTGGGGAAAGCCCCAGTGCTTGCCGCAAGGAATCGGCAGCCCTATGGCTCATTCGGACGGAAGATTCGTTTTGCCGAGGTGATCCCGCCTTGGCGGGAAGGGATGGCTCAGAAGCAAATGAGCAAGTGTACAATAGCACCAACAAGCTGCCCACGCGCATAAGTCCGGAACTCCTTCAAGAGCTCAAGTTCACAAGAACTTGGTCTGGGGGAAGATTTTTTTATAGATTCGAGGCCGTTGCCTCGTGGAATTCTATTTTGGAATTGGCCCGTGCGTTTGTAGCAACGCCTGCAAATTGACCTGAAAAAGCGTTGCACGCTCTGTTCCATTCTTTTCGATGAAGCATGCGCAGACATATTTTTTTTCGGAACAATACCGGCGCCAGCGAAATTGCTCTTTCAACTCGACATTTTCTGCGGAGATTTCGCCCCTTGCCGGCCAGGCGGCATATCATTTTCTCACTCACCTTTGCGGTGACGGCATGAAGCACAAGCGCACTGTATCAAGTGTGCGATAATGAAGATTTCTGTGACCGCTTCAAAACATTTGGCCAGTCTGTGGCAATCATACACTGCGTGCGACCACTTTGTGCTGAAAATACCCTCGTCCTTCCTCCCAGCAGGCCTTTCGCGCCGAAATTCTCTTCTTGATTTCTATCTATTTAGGTTCCGTTTCCATCTCAAAAAATTGGCACGAGGCTTGTAAAATGTCAAACAGACCGGTCGCTTTTAGGATGAAT
>JBIOXB010000212.1:0-45305 GCA_044869275.1 bacterium | reverse complement strand
TATGGTGCGCGTGGCTGGACTCATCATTCTCGACAGCGTCACCATTTTCGGCGCTGCGGGGGCAGCGTTGTTGAGGTTTCTCGGCGGGAAGATGTCAAGCGTGCTGCTGCTCCTGGTTGGGCTCATGTTTTGGATTGTGCTCCCATTGTGGCTTTCACAAAAACTGTTGAATCGACAGGATATTTGAAAGCATGGATTGGCAGTTTTATCAATCTTAAGAAACGGACATTTTGTATGACAAGTCAACGATTTTAGGACTGGAGCCGAAAGCTAACCTAAAGATGAGGTGGCGCAATGATCATCCGGCAGTTGCATTGCAAAAGGTTAGGAATGAGCATGCTCCTCGCGCTCTTATGGTTTCTTATCTTTGCCA
Source organism: bacterium (assembly GCA_044869275.1). Taxonomy (GTDB): domain Bacteria; phylum Zhuqueibacterota; class Zhuqueibacteria; order Zhuqueibacterales; family Zhuqueibacteraceae; genus JBIOXB01. The sequence continues at coordinate 44,932 of JBIOXB010000212.1, read as the reverse complement.
GCCATGTCGAAGCGCAAGCCGTACAAACCGGCCCCATCCCAGTATCACTCCGTCCTACCAAGACTCTCCTCGTTTCCAATCTGCTTCTGTCTAACGAGAAAATAGCTTGCATCAAAGTATATGCACCGTGTCACGGTTTGGATGGCCGCGGTCAAGGCAAGGCCGCTTATTCGATCTATCCCTGGCCGCCGCTGCAGCCTGTAAAACCACCGGCGATTTCGGAAGTCGTCAGATACTCCGGCTCCGGCAAGACCACGCTAATTGAAAGACCTATTCCGGCGCTGCGCAAACGCGGCATGCGTTTGGCTACTTTCAAACACACGAGGCATCACGGCATTCTTATTGAAAAAACTATTTGTGAAATCGTCGTGGTATAAAGAAAAAGAAAAGGGTATTCTATGTTTTCAATAGAAAGTTGGAAAATGACCGGCACCAGCCAACTGATGCAGCAGGAGGAGATCCCCGCGCCGGCTTTGGCCGATGACGATGTCCTGGTACGCGTGGCAGGCTGTGGAGTTTGCCATACCGATCTAGGGTTTTTCTACGAAGGAACCAAAACGGTCAAATCACCTCCCTTGACACTTGGCCACGAGATCAGTGGCATTGTCGAAGAAGCAGGTTCCAACTTTGATGACTTTCTCGGCAAAGCCGTCATCATTCCCGCGGTTTTACCGTGCGGCGAATGCGAACTCTGCCGCAAGGGGCGCGGCACGATTTGTCGCCGGCAGAAAATGCCGGGCAATCATATCGACGGCGGATTCGCCAGCCACATCGTTGTGCCGGGGCGGTATCTGTGTCCAGTGCCCGTACCAGACGAAACAACGACTTTCGGTGCCTCCGGCATTAGCTTGCGAGAACTGGCCGTCGTCGCCGATGCGGTCACGACGCCGTATCAAGCCGTGAAGACCTCTGGTCTTGCCAAAAGCGATGTGGCGATTTTCATCGGCGTCGGCGGCATCGGCGGATTCGGTGTGCAAATTGCCAAAGCTTTGGGCGCTGCGGTGGTCGCCATTGACATTGATGACCGCAAGCTCAATCTCCTGTCGCCATACGGCGCCGATCTCACTTTGAATCCAAAAACGTTGGATAAAAAGGCCATTCGTCAGGCTCTCCAAGATTTTGTCAAAGAGAAATCGCTTTCGCCATTCGAATGGAAAATCTTTGAAACCTCCGGCACCAAAGCCGGCCAGGAATTGGCGTTCGGCTTGTTGACGCATGGCGCAACGTTGAGCGTCGTCGGCTTTACCATGGATACGCTGGAATTGCGTCTCAGTAACCTAATGGCGTTTGATGCACGCGCCTTCGGCAACTGGGGCTGCCATCCGCGCTTCTATCCCGAAGTGTTGGAGTTCGTTCAGCAAGGCAAGATTCAATTAGCGCCCTTTGTCCAAACTTTTCCATTGAGCGAGATCAATTCTGTCTTCGCGCGCGTGCATCGGCGTGAGTTGGATAAACGTCCGGTGCTGGTGCCGGATTTCCAGTAATCAGTATTCAGTTAACAGTAAGCAGTGTCTCGAACAGTTACATGGAAGCCACTCATGAAGCTGGCGCGATGCCAATGCGGATTTAAGCAAATAATGTTGCCTAACAGAGCGAGGCGAACCTTTCTTAAGAGGACGATGAGATGATTGGCAAAATTATCTCTCATTACAAAATCCTCGAAAAACTCGGCGCAGGCGGCATGGGCGAGGTTTACCTCGCCGAAGATACCAAGCTCGACCGCAAAGTCGCGATGAAATTCCTGCCGCCCCACGCCTCACTCGATGCCGACGCGAATGCCCGCTTCCAGCGCGAGGCCAAAGCTGCCGCGGCGTTGAACCATCCGAATATCATCACGGTGCATGAAATAGGTGAGCACGAAGGCCGCGCTTTCATCGCTATGGAATATATCAAAGGGCAATCCTTGCGGGAAAAAATAAAGACTGCGATAGTGCCATTGCTAATTGATGAAGTGATCAATATCGCCTCCCAGGTTTGCGAAGGCTTGGCGGCAGCACACCAAGCCGGCATTACCCACCGCGATTTGAAACCGGAAAACCTCATGATCGCTGCAGATGGCCGAGTCAAGATATTGGACTTTGGCTTAGCCAAGCTGCGCGGCGTGTCCAAGTTGACCGCGGAAGCAACCACACTGGGAACCATTAGCTACATGTCACCTGAGCAAGCGCGGGGTGAAGAGGTTGATCACCGCACCGACATCTGGTCGCTGGGCGTAGTGCTGTATGAGATGATCGCCGGGCAATTGCCTTTCAAAGGGGAATATGAAGCGGCCTTGTTCTATTCGATCATGAACGAACAGCCGGAACCTTTGGCTCGCTACAAAGCCGGGGTGTCAGACGCATTGCAGCGGATTGTGGATAAGACTTTGGATAAAGATCGGGGAACGCGATATCAGCATGTTGATGATCTTCTGGCAGATTTGAAGCGGGAAAGGAAAAGCACCGCCGAGCTAATTAAACCGGTTACCGTTAGAAGGAAATTATTCCAGCAAAGAAAGCCAAAGCCCGTTGCGTTTGTGCTGGCTTTTGCAGCGCTGCTCATTGTTTCTCTTTACATGTTCAACCGGCAGCCGGCCAAACATGGCGTTCCCACGCATAAGCAATTGACCTTCGTTGGCGACGCGAGTTTTCCGGCTATTTCTCCGGATGGCCAATTCATCGCTTATGTGACACGACAGCATATAGCTGGACAAAAAGTGATGGTGCAGGATCTGGTTGGGGGACAACCCCTCGAGGTCTATCAGGCTGATCGGTGCGAGTATCCGCGATGGTCACCGGATGGGACGGAATTTGTGTTTAGTGCGAATTGGCAAGTCACATTGCTGCCGAGGCTTGGCGGCAACGCCCGTAACATCGGCAACATCGATTTTCAAATTATCACCTGCTGGTCTCCCAATGGTTCTCAGGTCGCCGGTTCCTATTTCCATTCGTTTATGACTATAGCGAGCAAAAGCGCAGGCGAGCAGGCATACTTGCATTTCAGCAAATCTTTTTCACCGGTGTTGAGCCTGGACTGGTCCCCATTGAGCAACCGTCTCGCGTTTCTAACGCAAGCTCCGAAAGGATATACGATCTGGACGATCAACATTGATGGAAGTGAGCAACAGCAGGTGTTGGAAGACAGCCTGGCGCTGTTTTCTCCGCGTTGGTCCGCCGATGGCAGCGTCGTTTATTATTTGCGCTCGGATGGCCAAACGCAAGACCTGATGAAGGTTCGTATTTCCCCGGAATCCGGCAAAAGCCAGAGTTCCCCGGCAACGCTGCTGGCAGGCTTGCCGTTTGGCGGTTATTTTACGCTGACGAGGGACAATAAGCGTTTGCTCTATACCCGCGAGACGACCTCACAAAACTTATGGCTTGTCACACTCAAGGGTGAAGGCAAGAACCGAACCTTCGAGACCAGACCATTGACCATAGGCACATTGTGGGCGCATGATCCGGCGATTTCACCGGATGGAAAAAGCGTTGTCTTTAGCATCGGCAAGCGGCCTCGGGCCAATCTCTTTGTCATGCCGCTTGCTGGCGGCCCTATGCAGCAGCTTACCTATCTGAATTCGTATAACTTTGGCCCGGCCTGGAGTCCGGACGGAGACGAAATCGCCTTTGGCTCGACACAAGATGGAATTCCCAGAGTCTGGAAAGTTAACTCCAAAGGCGGAACGCCTCGCCCATTTCTAAAAAGTGAATTAAGCACAGATCTTTCCAGGCTCACCTGGCATCCGGGTACGGATATTTTATATCAGCGTGATCTGAACCAGAATTATCATTTTCTCAATTCGACCACAGAAGCGGAGAGACCACTCGTCGAAAAACAACCTGAAGGGACCGGCTGGATATTTCGGCCGTGCTATTCTCCCAATGCCAAAAATGTGGTGGTGTACTGCAATAGGTGGGATAAGGCGGGAAAGAGTACGCAAGGCATTTGGTTGGTGTCTCTTAAAGATCATTCACAGGTTCTTTTATATAGGGGACACGTACATCCAATCAAGTGGTCGGCTGGCGGGAGGTGGATTTATGCCTGTGATGCTGCAAAAAAACCGCTGAAAATTCTTAAAATCCCAATAGATGGCGGACAACCTCAGGACATGGTTGTCCTTCCCTATGAAGGCTATGACAGCGAAACGATAATCGACATGAGTCCCGACGAAAAGCAATTGGTTTACCCAGACAAAGAAGAACAGTCTGATGTGTGGCTGGTGGAAAATTTTGATCCCGAAAACGAATTGGACAAGCCCGTCGCCGTCCCGGATTTCCCCGAAATGAGACAATTAGCTTATCTACAACAGGGAACGAATTTGTACAATCAAAAAAAATATTCTGAAGCCGAAGCAGTCCTTCGCAAAGGTCTCGAATTGAACGCCAAACATGTCACCTTGCTCCTCGCCCTGGGAGAGACTTTGTACGAGCAGAGAAAATATCCAGAAGCCGAAGAAACATTTCGCCGGGGCCTTGAAATAAACCCTGAGCATCGAGCGCTGCTCGATGGCATCCGTTGGGCCGCCTTTTACAACAAAAACCTGGCGGCGGCAAGAACCTATCATGAAAGATATTTGGAAGTGGCACCTGCGCGAAGTGAAAAAATATCAGCGCTTGTCGATCTGGGGGCCATTGGCATATTGCAGAGAGATTACGCTGCCGCAGAGAACAATTTGCGCAAAGCCCTCACTCTCGATTCGACCTCGGTTGAAGCACACCTGCAGAGAGGATACCTTTTCGCCGAGCAGGCGCGCTATGACGAGGCCAAAACCTTTGCCGAAAAGGCGCTGGACACCAGCTTCGCCGGCTACAATTTAATGGCGTATGTTCTCGTCGCTGGGGAACTCGATATTGATCGCGGCATGGCCTGCGCCGAAAAAGCGCTCAACTTCAAACCCGAAGACTGGCCGCAAACGTCTCCAGCCTATTCTTATAACGCCATCTTTGAAACCACACACAGTCGGGCTGCAACCTACTCGTATTACGCCATTCCCCAGCACACATTGGGTCTGGCTCGCCTGAAAAAAGGCGAGTACCAAAAAGCCGTGCAATACTTGGAACAAGCCGCTGCATTGGCACCGGAAAAGCAAGCGATTCAGGATGATCTGCAATTGGCCAGACGAAAATTGCAGGAGGTGACAAACAAATGATCGGCCAAATCATAAAAATCCGCCTAACCCGTGTAATCCGAACTCAAAAAGTTTTTGCAAAAAATTTTGGTGCTAACGGAAAAATGCGTGGAGCATTCTATGACAGCTTTCAAAGAGCACAACCTCGTCCCCGATTTCAAATTTACCCGAGTCAACTATGAATTGAAGCCCTGCCTCGATCAACAAGGTAAACCGGTCGAAGGCTTGTACAATGCGTGGATCATTCTGAATAATCCGGAGCAGTTCAATTCCTACACCACGCAAATGGTGAAAGAAGTGATTCTGGCGTTTCGCACGGCGTCGAATGCGCGCAACGTTGTCGCGGTAGTTTTCACTGGCGCCGGCCATCAAGCCTTTTGCACCGGCGGGAACACGAAGGAGTATGCGGAATATTATGGCGGCCAGCCGGAGGAATACCGCCAGTACATGCGGCTCTTCAACGACATGGTCACGGCGATTTTGCACTGCGACAAGCCGGTGATTTGCCGCGTCAACGGCATGCGCATCGGCGGCGGACAGGAGATCGGCATGGCCTGTGACTTTTCTATCGCGAGCGACATGGCGATGTTTGGTCAAGCCGGCCCGAAGCATGGCTCTGCACCCGACGGCGGCTCGACGGATTTTCTCCCGCTCTTTGTCGGCATTGAAAACGCGATGATGAGCTGCACGCTGTGCGAATTATGGAGCGCGCACAAAGCTTCTCGCCTCGGCCTGCTCACCGAGATTGTACCGGTTTTGAAAAAAGAGGGCAAGTTTATCTCGAACCCGCTCGTCATCTCCGACCGCTGGATTGATGATACCGGCAAAATCGTTTTTGGCGAAGTGCGCAGCGGCGAGGAAAAACTAAAAGCAAAAGCCTTGCTCAGCCAGTGTGACACCGATCTTGCGCTTCTCGACCAAGCAATCAATCGCTTGTGCGCCTCGCTCTTGATGACTGTCCCTGGCTGCTTGACCAAAACCCTCGAATCCGTGCGCAAGCACAAACTCGAACATTGGGATCGCAACCGCGAGAGCAATCGCGCCTGGCTGGGCATGAACATGTTGACTGAAGGCCGCGCCGGATTCAAAGCCTTCAACGAAGGCAGCAAAGGCCATCGCGAAGTGGATTTTATCAGATTGCGGCAATTGCTGGCGCAGGGGCAGCGTTGGGGCGATGATTTGGTGGAGACGATCATGCCGCCGCGAAAGCAAGGCCCGGCTTTTTTGTCCAGTCCGCAAGCTGGAGAGACTCATCATGAAGTTTAAGAAAATAACCGTCGAATCTTCTCATGATAGCCAGGTTCTGCATCTCATCTTGCATGCGCCCAAAGGCAACATCCTTGACCGCGAGATGATGAGCGAGCTGATCGCCGCTATTCGCGCAGAAGGGCAGAAGCCTTCGATCAAGGCGCTGGTTTTTCGAGGCGAGGGCGAGCACTTCTCTTTTGGCGCCAGTGTTGCCGAGCATCAAAGGGAATCTGTCCCACACATGTTGGCGACCTTCCATGAGTTGTTCAGATCACTGGTCACGTTGTGCAAGCCGTCTTTTGCCGTGGTTCGCGGGCAATGTCTTGGCGGCGGCTTGGAGCTGGCCGCCTTTTGTCATTGGATTTTCGCTTCGGAAGAGGCTAAATTCGGCCAGCCGGAAATCAACCTCGCGGTATTGCCACCGGTGGCTTCACTCATTTTCCCGCATCTCCTCGGACAACCGGCGGCAGACGATTTGGTGCTTAGCGGCCGTACGATCTCTGCGCCAGAAGCCAGACAAATGGGCTTGGTTTATTCGGTTTCAGCGCAGCCGGAAGCAGAATCAGAGGAATTCATTTCCAAACACATTTTGCCCAAGAGCTCCGTAGCCCTGCGATTCGCCGCGAAAGCATCGCGCTTTGAAATGTACCAAGCCTTTTTGAAGAATATCGAAGCATTGGAAAAAATGTACGTGCAGGAATTGATGGCGACCGCAGATGCGAATGAAGGCATCAAGGCGTTCATGGAAAAACGAAAGCCGGTTTGGAAAAATGGATAAAGGGATTGAGGGATTGAGGGATTACTGGATGGTTGGATCAATGGATGGTTGGATCAATGGCGGCACTAACCCAACGATCCGCCGATCCATCAATCCAACAATCCTATAAAACGAGCAGATCATGCTGAAGCTGGATTTCACCAACCAAGTCATCGTCATCACCGGCGGCAGCGGCGGTATCGGCTTGACGACCGCCAGGCTGTTTATTGCATCCGGTGCGCGTGTCGTATGTGCTGACGTGCACCCACCACAAGTAGCACTCCCCAACTGCCGTTACCTCAAAACCGACGTCGCAAATTTTCAGGAAGTGCAAGACTGCGCGGCGACTCTCCTCGCTGAAGAAAAATCCATTGATTGCCTCATCAACAATGCGGGAATCTCAAAAGACGCGCCGGTCTGGAAAATGACCGAGGCGGAGTGGGACGCGGTTCTCAATGTAAATTTGAAAGGCGCGTTCAATTTCATTCATCACCTCGCGCCGCACTTCCGTGCCAGGCAACGAGGGAAAATTGTAAATGTTTCATCCATCAACGGCCTGCGTGGCAAGTTCGGCTTGGCGAATTACGCCGCTGCGAAAGCGGGCTTGATCGGCTTGACTAAAACAGTAGCCAAAGAATTGGGACGATACAACGTGAGTGTGAACGCCGTGGCGCCCGGCTATATTCTTACGACGCTCACCCAAAATCTGCCGCAACAGATTTTGAGTCAAGCCACGGCCGAAACCGTGTTGGGTCGGTTGGGCCAACCGGAAGACGTGGCAAACGCGATTCTTTTTCTGTGCTCTGATTTGGCAAGGCATATCACGGGAGAAGTGATTAAAATTGACGGAGGGCAGTACATCTGAAAAGTGGAGTGTTGGAGTGATGGAGTAATGGAGTAATGGTGCCCATAGCTCCAGTAATCTATCACTCTAACACTCCAATTCCTCAATACCCCCGGGAGACGAGAATGATCAAAGAAGCGCGAGTGTTCACTGGCTGGCGAGGAAAGTCGTTGGAAGCGATACTGAGCACCTGCCGTGACTTAGTTGAAGATTCGAGCTATCCCACGGTGCGGTGCTGGCGCGAAAACGGCGGGAAAGTCATCGGGCATTTTCAGGTTTATTTTCCCGAGGAAATCGCGCACGCCGCCGGCCTGTTGCCTGTGAAAATCTGCGGCGCGCAAGTTGAAGGTATTGAAGCGGAATCGCACTTTGGTTCGTATCTGTGCTCGATCATTAAGACTTCTCTTGAGCTGGCGCTCACGAAAAAAATCGCACTGGACATGTTCGTCACGCATCCCATCTGTGACGCCGCCCGCAATCTCGGGGCGATTTGGGGACGCAACTTTCCCTACAAGTGCCAGATTCTCTACCTGCCGCAAAATCCCAACTCGTGCTACTCGATAAATTATTTGCGAGATGAATACGAAAGATTAAAAGGCGATATCGAAGCGATTGCCGGCCGCCAGATCACTGACGATGATCTGCGGCATTCTCTAGCGGTGTACAACGAAGGACGTAGCCTCATGCGCGAGTTGTACGCCCTCAAACGCGAAACGCCGTGGTTGCTTGCTGCCGATGAAGCATTTGTGTTGATCGCCCTCGCCGGTTTTCTGCCGCGCGAAGAGTACGTCGATTTCTTGCGTGCGATTTTGCCGATGATCAAATCCCGTCCTGCCAAAAAGCAGGACAAGATGCGGGTTGTCTTTGAAGGTGGGTTTTGTGAATTGCCGCCGGTTGATCTGCTGCAAACCATCGCACAGTCCTGTTATGTGGTCGATGATGATCTGCTCATCGGGCTGCGCTACATTCTTGCGGATGTGCCGTTGCAAGGCGATCCGTTGCATAATCTCGCTGAGGCTTACATCGAAAAATCGTCCTACAGTCCGGTGCAACATGATCTCCGCAAGCCCAAGGAAAAAATGCTGCTCGACCGCGTCAAGCAATCCGGTGCCGAGGCCGTCATTCTCGCCGCCGCCAAAATGTGCGAGCCGGGGTTGGAAGAGCAGGTCACCTATAGCAAAGCGCTGGACCACGAGCATATTCCCTATTTCATCACCGAGTTTGAAGAGAACCAAACCACGTTCGAGCATCTCGGCATTCAGCTCGAAACGTTCGTGGAAAATATTCTCTTTGACTGACGCTATGGATAATTGGATTGAGGGATTTCTGGATTAATGGATTGTTGGATTATTGGGCCTCTACAAAACCCCATTGATCCACTAATCCATAAATCCAGTAATCCAGTAATCCAATAATCCATCACTCCAAAACTCCAGGGTGAAAAAATGCCAAATGAAAACAACGACGGCATTGTTGGCAGAGGCAATCGCGACGGCGCGCGGTTGTTTCGCGAATGGTTCGCGGAGTTAAATGAATGCAGCGAGCGCGGTGAAGGTGCAGCCTATGTGTTCGTGATGGGAAGCCTTAACGAGATTCTCAAAACCTTCGATCTTCCGGTTGTCTTTCCCGAGATCAACTCATTGCAAACGGCGATCAGAAAAGTCGCGCCGGAATTTCTCAACGTGGCGGAGGAGCATGGTTACTCACCGGATATTTGCGGCTACGTCAAAGCCGATGTGGCGGTGCAATTGAAAGGCGGGCAACATCCGATGGGAAAAATTCCCAAGCCGCGTCTCGCGGTGCTGACCAACGCCTGCAACACCTACATCAAATGGGCGGAGATTTGGGAGCGCATGTATCACATTCCGATTTTCACCATCGACATTCCAGCAACCCGAGCCGCGGGGATGCAGTCGTGGCCTGGCGATCCGGATTTCGAACGCGACCGCCGCTATGTGGCGGAGCAGCTCAAAGAGTTGATCACACTCTGCGAGCGCATGACTGGAAGGAAATTCGATATTGACAAACTTCGCGAGGTGCTGGGTTATGCCAACGACATGAGCCGTGGCTGGAAGCAAGCGCTCGATCATAACCAAGCCGCTCCCGCCGTGTTCAACGCCCTCACCGACGGCACGATTTATCTCGGCGTGGCGAACGGCTTTCGCGGCACCGCAGCGGGCAGCGCGTTCTTCAAAGATCTCGTGGAAGAGATGGCATACAAATCGATGCATGGCATCGGCACGCTGGAGGATGAAAAATTTCGACTGGTGTTTGTCGGCGTGCCGTGCTATCCCATCTTTCGCCGGTTTAACGAATTCTTCTCCAATGGGGGCGGCGTGTTTGTGCATTCCACTTACTTGTGGTTTGCCGCCGGCGGCACCAATCTCGGCTTCGAATACGACTTGCGCAACCCGATTGAAAGTCTCGCCACAGGTGTGTTGATCAGCGTGCGCGATGCGATGGACAGCATGTTTCATCATGATCAGGCAGTCCTGTCGATGACGCAGCCTTTCCACATCGACGGCGTGGTTTATCATCCCATTAAGAGTTGCCGCACCGTGTCCACCGGCCTTGCCGACGGTCGCCGTTACTTGATGTCGAAAAAAGACATTCCCACGCTGTTCATCGAATCCGACATGATGGATCAGCGCGTGGTCTCTGAAGCGCAGATGAAGAATCGCATCGATGCGTTTTTCGAAGGTCTCATTTCCAGGCGACACACGATGGGAGTAATGAATTGATGGAATGATGGATTGACGGATTGCTGGATTGATGGATTATTGGATTGATGCGGTTAGGCTTGGGCAACCCGATAATCCAGCAATCCAACGATCCAGCAATCCAACGATCCACCAATCCGCCAATTGAATGGGCCGGAAAGTAAGGAGATTCGACATGTCCTACTCAGCCGGAGTCGATGTCGGCTCCACACAAACCAAAGCGGTGATCATCAACAGCAAAAGGCAAATCGTCGCGCGAGCGCTAATAGATACCGGCGCGAATGTCACCGCGGCGGCGCAGAAGGCTTTTCAACAAGCGCTTGAGGCGTCGAAGATTGGCGAAGAGGAAGTGGAATACGTGATCGGCACCGGTTATGGCCGCTATAAAGTCACGTTTGGCAACAAGCAGGTGACGGAGATCAGTTGTCACGGTCGCGGCGCGGCGCACATGTTTCCGGCCACACGGACGGTGGTCGACATGGGCGGACAGGACAGCAAAGCCATTCGCGTTAATGCCAAGGGTGAGATTGTCGATTTCTGCATGAACGACAAGTGCGCCGCGGGTACAGGCCGTTTTCTCGGCGCGGCGGCAGTGGCACTCGACATTCCGCTGGGAGAACTAGGCGCAACGGCTTTGCGCGCAGAGAAGCCGGTGCGCATCAGCACGACCTGTACGGTGTTCGCTGAATCCGAAGTGCTGTCCTGGCTTGGCAAAGGCAAGAAGGTGGAAGATATTTTGTGGGGCGTGCATCAATCCATTGCCGCGCGTTCCATCGGTCTTCTGCGCAGAGTCGGCGTCGAGGAGGAAATCACCTTTACTGGCGGCGTGGCAAAAAACATTGGAATGATTCGCGCGCTGGAGGAGGGCTTGGGCAAGAAAGTGAATGTGAGCGAAGACTCGCATTTCATGGGTGCATTGGGCGCGGCGCTGCTTGCGCTCGATCATATTGTCGCGAGCCAGAGGCCGCATTGAAAGGCAAGTAAGCGCTTAAAGAACCAAACATAGAATAAAATTCCAAAAGTTTTTTGGCCATTTTTTTGAACACGGATCACACGGATTAGACGGATTCACACGGATTCACACGGATAAAGCAAAAATAAGAAATCCGCGAAATTCCGTTTCATCCGCGTCATCCGTGTTCAGAAGCTTTTACTTTGAAGCTGCCCCGCCAGGGGCTTCAGTTTTCAGCTTGTCTGAAAATCTGGTGTAGAAAGTTAAAGAAAGAAAAACGATTGGAGGAGTTCATCATGCTCCATGCACTTGGCCTCGACGTTGGCTCCACTTACACGAAAGCGGTCATTTTGAACAATGATCATAAAATCATTGCTCGCCAAATGGAAGCCACCGGCTCGCGACTGAAAGAAGCGGCGGAAAAAGTTCGCGACCAAGTGGTGAGCGCAGCCGGTCTCAAATTGCATGACCTCGCATATACGATCACCACGGGTTACGGACGCCATCAAGTTTCTTTTCGAGATTTTCAAGTGACGGACCTCACGGCCACCGCGCGCGGCGCGAGTTTTCTGTTTCCGGGCACGCGCACGGTGCTCGACATCGGCGGACAAACCATGAAAGCGAGCCGCATCGACGCACGCGCGAAAGTGCAAAGTTTTCGTCTCAACGACAAATGCGCTTCCGGTACCGGCGCGTTTCTCGAAAAAACGGCGCGCTACATGGGATACGCCACTGCAGACATCGGCCCGTTGTTGGGACTGTCGAAGGAGAAAGTTCCGATCTCCGGCGTGTGCGCGGTGTTCGCAGAATCCGAAGTCATCAGCCATCTTTCCGAGGGCGTGCCGCCGGAGGATATTATGTTCGGCGCGATTCTTTCGCTCACCGACCGTTCCCTGCAATTGATGAAGCGCAATAAATTGGAACCCGAGTATACGCTTATCGGCGGCATCTTGCGTTGGGAGGTGATGGCGAAAGCTCTCCGAGAAAGATTAGGACAACAAGTAAATGTTCCCGAAGGTGATATGCCGCAATTCATCGCGGCGTTGGGTTGTGCGATTCTTGGACAGATCAGGTTGCGCAAGCTTCAAGAAGAGTCAATTGCAGCCAAACGCCACGAGTTTGCACGAAACCATCCAGAAATCATGAACGCTTCAGTTTGACCGCACCGAATCATGAACAATTGCCCAAGCCGCAACAGCGACTTTTTAGGTTGCACGGCTCCGCCGGATCCCGCATTGATCGAGAATGGCTGGGAACTGCGATTCATTGCCGATGCCAGAATGGCGCGGGAGGCCGTGCACAACTATGGCGAGCTGGGGTTTGAGGTGAAACTTGAGCCCCTCGCAGTGAAAGAGTTGAGAGATGAATGCAGCGCATGCAAGAGCATGCTCGAGCAATTTCGCGCCGTTTATACGCGCAAAAGAATTAGGTAAAACCTCAAGGGCCAGACGACTGGATCGTTTCGCCCCAAATTGTTTTGCCATAAAACATATAGACTTTTATTCCATGTTTGATTTCGCTGGTTTTTGAACCAGAAAAAGTGTCTTAAGATTTCACCGGCGTTGAGATGCGTTCAAGCAAGAGAAAGCTTTATCTAAGTGCATTCGTTGCGTTGGCGGTCTTCGCGACCGCCGGCGGTGTGCTAACGCAATGGTTCGCCGGGCGCGAGCGGCAAGAGCAGCTTCACTACGAGCGCGACGAAACCGAGCTCGTCGTCTCCAATCTCGCCGGCGCGAAGGTTAGCCTCTACCGGGCGGGAAAAAACCTCTCGGACACGACGCTCCTCACCACGTTTAACGGCGCGCGCATGTGGCTGCCGCGCGGCAACTACTTTTTGCAGATCAGTCGCAACCAACAGATCTTCTTCATTCCCGTGCCGCTCTCAGGTTATCGCTCCGGACCCGATGCCGAAGGGGCTTTCCTCGTTACGGTGCGCCCGCCACCGACCAGTTATCCGCCGCGTTTGCTCTTTAACCTGCCGGAGTTTGTCTATATTCCCAGCGGCAATTTCCTGTTGGGTGATCGCTTGAATCCGCGCGAGCCACATTATGTCTGGCTCACGGGATATTTCATTAGCGCGTATGAAACGACCAACGCGGAATTTCGCGAGTTTCTCACTGATTCTGGCGGGTATGTGCAGGAGGCCAATTGGACGGAGGCGGGCAAGCGCTGGAAATCGGCAAATGTTTCACAAACAACAGCCTTACTGCAACCGAACGACGCCGAGTATCAACGCTTCGGACAGCCGGATCAGCCAGTGGTGTGGGTCAACTGGTTCGAGGCCAATGCGTTTTGTAAATGGCTGACCAAGAAAATTGGTAACGCGCGCTGGCTGTACACCCTTCCCACCGAAGCGGAGTGGGAGAAAGCCGGGCGCGGACCGGACAACCTGGATTATGGCTTGAGCATGTTCATTAGCGATGGTGAAAGTCCTCTGTACAACTGGAAAAAAAATCCTGACGCCCCGGTCACCCTTGCTGGCATGCAACAGTCCGCTTCGGCCTATCCTCCCAATCGTTTTGGCTTGTACCATGTGAGTGGCAACGCCGTGGAATGGACACAGTCGATCAATCGTGCCTTCGGCCGGCAGCATCCCTACGCAGACGACGATCGCAATCATGACGGCACCACAGGCCTGCGGGTCGCACGAGGCGGCTCATGGTACAGCGCGAGCATTGCCAATCTTTATATTCCCTATCGCGATGCTTTCCAACCCGAACATAGCTCGCAAGATCTCGGGTTCAGAATCGTTGCCAGGTTGCTGCCCTGAGCTCTGCGCCCGGCGTTTTGTTTGTGAACCATGATATGTTTTCTCCGTGTTCTCGACGGATTTCTCTTGCTTGCGGCTCGCTCGCTTTGTGCGCAAAATTCCGTTTCCCAAGTTTGAGAAACTTGCCTTTCATTTTCCAGAAAGAAAGAATCTTGCGACATTTTTCAGAGGCCATGAAGGCACGTAATTACTGAACTTTCAAGGGCCAGAACTCCAGCCAACTCTATCAGACTTTCTGGCATTATAAATGCTCAAATCTTTTGTCAGAGAACCGCAAACCGGTGATAACTGTTCGGTTTCGCATCCATGTTTTCCAGGAGGTTTTATGAAATATATGACCGCAAAGGACGTCATGAACACCCATTTCATCTCCGTGCCAGCGGACTGGAGCGTGGAGGAAGTGTCGCAATTCCTCGTCGATAAAGCCATTACTGGCGCCCCGGTATTGGACGAGGAAGGCAGATTCATCGGCGTAGTTTCGCTGACCGACATCGTGCGCCACGACAGTTTTGCCGAGATGGATTTGCAAGCCGATGAGCCGCACGATTACTATCTGCACGGATGGGAGGATCGGCTCTCTCCCGAAGAGATCACCTCTTTTCACGTCGCGGAAAAACCGCAAACTTTCGTGCGCGACATCATGACGCCCATGATATTCAAAGTCGATGAAAACACACCAATTCAAGAAGTCGCTGAAACAATGTTGGGCGGCCGCATCCATCGCTTGATGGTCACGCGTCACGACAAAATCATTGGCATCATCTCCACGATGGATTTACTCAAAGTCATTCGCGATTTGTGATGGAGCCAGCACCAGGTAAAAGCCTTTGGCCGGCGTGGTATTGAGTCAAGAAAGTAGCAGCTGAAATTTTTCCTGCGCGAGTGCGCCCATTTGACTCGTCTCCCTTAACGTCCCCTCCCAGTTGATCTTGTCATTTTGATGTTGGCGTTCATTCCCCCCTCGTTTGCCTGCTATTCGTTCCGCAGGCATCGGTGCCAGTCATTTCCGCCTTTCGCAAGAATGAGAATGGCTTTGCTAATATTCTGAATTCGACACCGCTTCCGGGCCTCAAGAACATCTTTACGTCTGCCCAACTATCAAATAATCAACCTGTCACGGCTCAGCCTGCTCTTGGCACTGCCTTTGCGTTTTTCATTTTTGAAACAAAGTATATGGCTTCAGCATCCGCGATCGAAATCAAGCTGTATCTTTTGAAAGAGTAGGAGGTGGACTATGTTCAAGTTCAAAAGCACCGAACTCGTCGGCATGGCGCTGGTTTTGGCCATGGCATGGGGATGCAAGAAACGGATCGAACCCGTTCCTGCAGAATTGCAGCGCCAGATCGCGGTGGGTGAAAGCGTGTTTTACAGGCATGATTGCGGCAAGTGCCATCAAGTGGCGGGTTACAGCAACGGGCATCGGGCACCGGACCTGACCTCGGTATTCTTGGCGATGGACACGGTTTTCATCAAAGCGCATCTGCAATTCACCGAGGTGAGCGAGATGCCGCCGATTCCACTGAAGCCGCATGAAATCAGCGCGGTTACGCAATTCATTGCCTCTTTGCACGCGCAAAAGAACACACCGGCGAATCTGCGCGATCCGGACACGCGTTGCCCGGTGTGCGGCGCAGAAGTGGAAAGCGCGAAGGCCGTGATCAATTCTCTGGCAGTCTCGCATAAAGAGAAGTTCTACCATTTCGAATGCCCGGACTGCAAGGCGATCTTCTTGCGCGATCCCGACTGGCATTCGCACAGCGGATACGTGAGAAACTACCGCAAATAGATGCCAAGACATTATGGCGTGGCCGTTGTCGAAATCTCAACGCAGGCGGGAGAAGATGATCACCCGAGCCAAAACGATGTGTGATATGTTTCCCTACGGGGCGCCGGAAATGTTGGAACTTTACAACAAGTATCTGGCATGGGCGATGTTAGTGGCCATTTCCGCTCATGTGTTGGGCTTGGGCACGTGGATCGGCGCCCGCGTTTTGGGCGCAGAGTCCGAGGCGCCCTCAGTAAGAATTCGCGTGATCAAGGATGTCGCAGAATTGGGGCCGCCGCCTTCAATTGCGGCGCCGGCGGCACCGGCTATCGCGGTAAGTGGGCCTGCCGTCCGGCCGAGCATCGGCGTCCCTGTTCCAGTGCCCGACGCGCAAATCACGGAAGATGCGACCATTGCGACACAGGAAGAACTGGCCCAGCTCCAGGCGCCCATCACGAACGACGGCGCGGGCAGCAGCGACTCATTGGTAGTTTCGGATGGAGACCTGCTCTTTGGCGAAGATGACCCTGCGATCGACGCGTTCGTTCCTTATCAAACGCCACCGGTGGCGATCAAGAGGATGGAGCCCGTTTATCCGGAGCTCGCGCGCAAGGCTGGTATGATGGGCAAGGTCTGGGTGAAAGTGCTGGTCGACAAGGAAGGCAGAATCAAGAGAGCGGTGGTGATGAAGGGAGAGGAAATGTTCCACGAGGGTGCGATCGCAGCCGCCCAGCAATGGGTTTTCAAGCCGGCGATTCAGCAAGATCGCCCGGTGGCGGTTTGGGTGGTGATCCCATTTGAATTCAAGCTGCGGTGAGATGATATCTGCTGTGAGCCCTCATGGCGCTTTGCACACCCAAGTATCTGGAGCTTTAATAAAATGGCGAGAACTTGAGTGCCATGGTTACCGAAGTTTCAACTTCAGGCGGAATGAATAAAATGAAAGCACAAGCCAGAACCCTTCACGATCTTTTTCCATACGGTGCGCCGGAGATGTTGGAAGTCTATAACAAGTATCTCTCCTGGGCGATGCTGGCGGCGATTTTATTCCAAGTTTTGAGTGTGGGTACGTGGATCGGCGCACGCATACTCGGCGAAGATCCCGACGCGCCCATGGTTAGAATTCGTGTCATCAAAGACGTCGCCGAATTGGGGCCGCCGCCTTCGATCGCGGCACCGGCAGCGCCCGCGATCGCGGTCAGCGGACCGGCGGTGCGTCCCAGCATCGGGGTGCCGGTTCCGGTTCCCGATGCGCAGATTACGGAAGAGTCGACAATCGCCACGCAAGAGGAGATGGCGCAATTGCAGGCGCCGATTTCCGGTGAAGGCGCCGCCGGCGGCGGTGACTCGCTGGTGGTTTCGGATGAAGGTCTTCTTTTTGGAGACGATGAGCCGGCCATGGACGCCTTCATTCCATTCCAAACGCCACCCGCCGTCGTCAAGCGCGTCGAGCCCATCTATCCGGAGCTGGCGCGCAAAGCCGGCATGCAAGGCAAAGTCTTTGTCAAAATCCTGATTGATAAGGAAGGCAAAGTCAAGCGTACTGCGATTCTTCAGGGCCCGGAAATCTTCCATGAGGCCGCGACTTCGGCCGTGGTGCAATGGGTTTTCAAACCGGCGATCCAACACGATCGCCCGATCATGGTATGGATGGTTATTCCCGTCAATTTTCAACTGCGGGATTAGCACCTGGAGACGAATCTTGAAGGCCTTGAACAAAACTCTGGACCTGTTCACGCTCGCGGTGGCTCTCGCATTCGTGGCGTTCGGATTTTGCATTGCGATCGACGCGTTCGATTTGAGCTACTTGGAGGCGAAGTTCCGGATCATGTTCGGCATCATTTTCATGCTCTACGGGCTTTTACGGCTGGCAACGGTAATCGTGAAAGCCACAGCGAGGCGGGAAGTATGAAACCTGGAGTTCTAAAGTGGTGGCCAGTGCTCGCCTTCTGGTGGCTGGCCTGCCAGCGACCAGAAGGTGATTCGCCGACCAGCGGCAGTTTGGCGATCATGTCTGCAGACTGCCTTGCGCCGATCGCTCAGAATCAGATCGCAGAGTTCCAGCGCTTGTATGAGAAGACCACGATCACGATGCAGGTGGCGAGCTCGCGCGAGACCGTTATGCAGTTTCTCCGCGGAGAGATGAAGACCATCTTCCTGGATAGACAACTGCACGAGGAAGAAAAGCAAATCGCGCGCGCGTATGATATTCCGGTCGATTCTTTTTGCATTGCCACTGAAGGCGTGGCCCTGGTGGTACACCCCGGGAACCCGGTGGCGGCTTTGAATCTGGCGCAAATCGGCGCCATTTATCGGGGAGAAATACGGGATTGGCACGAAGTCGGCGGCCTGCATCAGCCGATCCTGCCGGTGGCATTGTCCCGCAACACCGGCACCGCCGAACTCATGCTGGCGCGTGCCGTGCACGATACGGCTTTCTCGCGGTCAACCTACGTTTGCCCCTCCAGCGCCAAAATGCTGGAAACGATCGCGCAGCGCAAGAACGGGCTTGGCTTTGTAAGCTCGGCTTGGTTGAGCGATTCCGTGGCGTCGCTCGGTGCGAAAGATGCCAAGATTAAGGTGCTGAAAGTGGCGAAGGACACGACGACAAATTATGTGGCGCTGTACCAAGCTTCGGTGCATCGCGGGGATTATCCGCTGAGCCGGCGGTTGTACTTGTATTCACGGGATCGCAGCTTGGGCGTAGCCGTGGGTTTGATTTCTTTCGTAACCAGTGCGGCGGGTCAAAAACTGATTCTAAACGCCGGTCTCGTACCGGCGACGATGCCGGTGAAACTCGTGAAGTTTCGTTAGGCGGAGTAAGACATGAGATCTGCAAAGTTCATTCTCCTGGCAGTCGCCTTGTGCGGCGCCGTCGCGGTTTCCGCCCAACAGTCGCAGCTGGCGCAAGCGCAGGAAGCCTATCGTCACAAGAAATATGACGAGGCCCTGGCCTTGCTGCGCAGCGAGCTGGCGCGCGATCCCTCTTCCGAGCAAGCCCGGTATTATTTAGGACTGTCATTGTGGGAAACCGGCAAGCGCGAGGAGGCCTATCCCGAGCTGAAAACAGCGCGCGACCTGAACAGCAAAAACGGCGATTATGTTTATTCCTTCGGCGTGCTGTGCGTGGAATTGGGAAAATTGGACGAGGCCCGCGCCGCCTTTAATGAAGGCCTGAAACTGAAAGAAAATCCCTCGCGGTTCTTCTATGGCCGTGGCCAGCTCTACTTGTCGTGCGATTCGCTCGATCAGGCCACCGTCGCATTGTTGAAGGCACGTGAGGCGAATCCGGAAAACCCGAAAGTCTATCGTGCGATTGCGGAGGCCTATGCCAAGCAAAAAGTGCCGGCACTGGCCATTGACAATTATCGCGAAGCCTTGCGACGCGACCCCAATTGGATCGAGGTACACTACACGCTCGGCAAATACTTGCAGAAAGAAAAGCTGTTCAACGAAGCGCTGATCGAATTCAAGGAAGTGGTGCGCCTCGATTCGAACTATACCGAGGCATATTTCGACCTGGGGAACTTGTACTACGCCGGCAAGCGCTATGCCGAAGCCGCTGCCGCGCTCGAGTATTTCATCAAAATCAAGACCGATTTCTATCCCGCTTATTTCTTGCTGGCAAAGTCATTGTATGCCAGCCGCCAGGTCGTCAGCGCATTGCCTCATGCGCAGAGAGCCGTGGCACTGAATCCCACAGCTGAAGCGCAGCGGTTGCTGGCGAATCTGTACTACGAAAATCGCGATTACGAGAACGCCGCGAAAATGTATGCCAGCTTGACACCACCGACAAACGGCACCGGCTTACAGACCGAGGATTATGTGCGCTGGGGACGCAGCTTGACCAAACAGAAAAAGTACGACGAAGCGATCCAACAATATCGACATGCGGTCGAGCTGGATTCCACACTGTCAGAGGTGTACTTCGATCTGGGCACACTGTTGGTGATTCAAAAGCGTTATGCCGAGGCCGTGCCCTGTTTTGACAAAAAAATCAGCACGGATACCACGGCGGCCGGGGCCTACTTCAATAAGGGCATCGCCTATATCGGCTTGTCGGATTGGCAGGCGGCGATTCCGGTTTTGAAGAAGGGTTTGCACTACAAGCCTGAGCATCTCGACGGCCGTCTGTCCCTGGCGCGCACATTTGCGCAAGTCGATTCCTTCGCACAAGCCGAGGCCGAGTATGAAGCAGTGCTCAAGCTCGATCCCAAACAGTCGGAGGCGTACAAGCAGATTGGCTATTACAATCTCATCCGAAAAAATTATCCGAAGGCCACACAGCATTTGCGCAAGCATGTCGAATTGGATCCGAAAAGCGAATACGGCTGGCTGTGGCTGGCACAGGGCTCGGCATTGAGCCGCCAGTTTGCCGAAGCGAAAACGGCGTACCAGAAAGTTCTGCAGATCAATGCCAAGAATGCGGATGCACAAAAGGGGCTGGAAATGCTGGAACAGTTTCAGTAATCAGGGTTCAGTCCCAGCATGCCATGAGCGATTTTATCACGAAGCCCGAAGGGTATTCCCGACCTGCATAGGGCGGGCGGCATCCACATGCTTTTCACCACCACGAGATTCCTCCCGCCTGGTGCGGGAGGGGACGAAAAGGCGAAGTGATTTAACCTGAAAGGAGGCACAAGATGCGTAGAGAGGTTTTTTTGGTGCTCGTAGTCCTGATCGAGTTCGCGATTTCGACTTACGTCTTTTTCGCGATCTTGGGCGCGCCCCAAGACAGATACGGCCTGGAGTTCATTTACAAAGGCGGCCCGTTGGTGATCGTACTGATGGCGTTATTGATGATGGACATCACCTTCATCGTCGAGCGCTGGTTGTCGCTCACCAAGGCGCGCGGCCGCGGCGCATTGGCAAATTTTCTGCACAACGTGCAACGCGACTTGATGGACGGCAAAGTGGAGACCGCGCTGCAAGCTTGTGATCAACAACGCGGCTCGCTGGCGAACATCATTCGCGCCGGACTGGAACGCTACAAGACCGTGAACCAACGCACGCACGGCGACCAGGAAAAGGTCGTGAGCGAAACGCAACGCGCCATTGATCAAGCCACCATGCTCGAAGTGCCGTTGCTGGAGAAGAATCTCGTTGCGCTCTCCACCATTGCTTCGATTGCAACGATGGTCGGTTTGCTTGGCACGACCATCGGCATGATTCGCGCGTTTCGCGCTTTGGCGCATGCCGGTGCGCCGGACGCCGTGCAATTGTCTGTCGGTATTTCCGAGGCGTTGATCAACACTGCCGGCGGCCTGGCCGCCGCAATTGTTGGAATCGTGTTTTACAATTATTTCGTTACCAAGGTGGATAATTTCACCTACATGATCGACGAAGCCAGCTATACGGTCGTGGAGATCTTGACGGGTAACGGCGAAGAGAAGATCGCCGCTTCTTAGGGGTTGGATGCTGGTTGCTGGATTCTGGATGCTAGATGCAGGACGCTGATGATAGCCCAATTGGGTGAGCACAGAATCGTCACCTCGATCAATCATTGTGAATCAAGCATCGAGTATCAAGTATCGAGAATCAAGCATCACCAAAACCACAAACCGAAAGACGGGTGATTGCCATGCCTAAAATCAAGAAGGCCCGCATGGGCGTTCGCATTGACATGACGCCGATGGTGGATGTCGCCTTCCTGCTGCTGACGTTTTTCATGCTCACCACGCAGTTCCGGCCGCCGGCGGAGGTGGACGTCATTCTGCCGGATTCGCATTCGCAAATCAAACTGCCGGAAACCGACGTGATGGTCATCACCATCGACAAAGAGGGCGCGTTATACCTGGGGGTGGATTCGCAATTCTTGCGCGCCAGGCTCTTTGGCCAGGAGAACATGCTCAGGACCGACATGCCCATTCAATTGAGCGAGTTGTCGCGCAAGTTGGTGGAAGCCCGCGTCGCCAATCCCAAGCTGCGCGCCGTAATCAAAAGTGACCGCAACACCGAATATGGCCCGGTTTTGGACGTCATGGATATTCTGCAAAAAGTCAATTTGTCGCGTTTCAATCTGGTAACGAACTTGGAACAAAGCGAATAGCGAGGTGATCGATCATGGCAGATGTTGGCGGTGAAGCCTCTCGCCCGGATAAAAGAAAGGGCAAGAAAAAGCACAAGACGCGGCGCCTCGGCATTCGCATCGACATGACGCCGATGGTGGATATCGCTTTCCTGCTGCTGACGTTTTTCATGCTGACCAGCGTGTTCCGCCGGCCGCAAACCATGGAAATCAATCTGCCCCCGCAGGAAACGGAAGTGGAGGTGGCGGAATCCAATCTACTCACCTTGCGGGTGATGGCGGATGGCCGCATGTTTTGGAACTTCGGCATCGAAACGCCGCAGCCGCTGGATTTCAAGGAATTGCGCAAGTTCTTGATCATGCACAACGAGAACAACCCCAAGCTCGTGACGCTGATCAAAGTCGATCGTAAAAGCAAATATCATCAAATGGTCGACGTGATGGACGAGATGCAAATGGCGAAAGTCAACCGCTTCAGCCTGGCGGAAATCCGTGAAGTGGATCTCAAAGTTCTGCAAAAAGCGGAATTGCTGTAAATTTCCTCGCCTCGACTACTTTTGCGCCAAGGAGGCGATCATGAGCAAGATCTTTCGTGAAATCCCCGTCGAGAAGCAGATTGCACGGCACATGCAATGGAGTGAACGGTGTCGTGAAGAGGGGCAACGGCAGGGAACGCCGGCGCTGCGCGCGCCGGGACGCAAATTGGGCCCGTATATCAGCATTTCGCGCGAGGTGGGTAGCAGTGGCAATGCGCTTGCCGTCGCGCTCGCCGAAAAACTGCATTGGCAGCTCTACGATCGTGAGATTCTCGAAGCCATTGCCAGTCGCACGCATGTGCGCGAGGAGCTGGTGGCTCGGTTCGACGAGCACGTGCAAAGCGAGCTGGATACCTACCTGCGCAATCTTTTTACCAATCAGATCCTGGACAACACGCAGTATTTGTATCATCTCACTCAGGGTCTGCTCAGTATTGCGCAATGCGGCGAGGCCGTGATCGTCGGGCGCGGCGCACATTTGATCCTGCCCGCTGAAAGCGGCGTGCGGGTGCGCATCGTGGCGCCTCTGGCCGCGCGCGTCCAGAGGTTCATGCAAGAGCATAGATGTGTCGAGAAACGTGCAGTCCAACTGCTTGCCGAGCTTGACCAAGCGCAAAAAAAGTTCCTGGAGCGGCATTTCCACAGCAAGCCCGATGATCCGTGCGCGTATGATGTCGTGATCAATGCGGAGAATTTCGCGCTTGAAACCGCGATCGCGCTGGTGACACAGCTCGCAGAAGCGAAGTTGAAAATTTTCTTCGCAGGGCATTTGAGCTGAAAATCCGTGATGAGAGCGGTCGCTTTAGACACAAAAAAACTGCCAAACGAATAAAAACGACCAACGGTTGAAATCAAGCGATGACAAATTGTTGAAGGAGAGTCAATCATGGAACCGGTAACGACCGCACCACCGCTCAAAACCAAATACAAATCGTTTAACTATCACACCGCGCTGCAATGGAGCGACAATCGCGCCGGCTGGCTGCGTGCCGAAGGCAAGCCCGGGTTTCGCGTGGCCAGTCCACCGGAATTCAAGGGTGAAGCTGGGGTGTGGACGCCGGAGGACTTGTTTGTCGCCGCCGTCGAAGCATGCACGATGACGACTTTTATTGCCTTTGCCCAAAAGCTCAATTTGCCTCTCGTTGCTTATCAAAGTCATGCCGAGGGCGTGCTGGAATTTACCGAGGGCGGTTATCGTTTCACCAAGGTGATGTTGCGCCCCACGATCGTCGTGGCCGATGCCAGCGCCATTCCCGCGGCAGAAAAAACCCTGCACGAGGCGCATCGCGCCTGCTTGATCGCGAGGTCGATTCGCGCTGAAGTTTTCGTCGAACCGGTGATTAAAAGCGTGAATGCTTGAGGGCTGGTCAAGTGTGGTAGCGCGCCTTTCAACACCCCGCGCGCGCTTTTTTCCTTTGCTTGCCGTCGATGGTAATTTTGGGTTTCGCCGATTCCGCGGAGCTATCGCTCCGCGCCGGGGTCACCTCGCTGCCGCCAAAATATCCTGACGCGCCTTTGCGAAACTGATACTTCAAAATTTCGGCATCAGCCGCCAAATCGTTCGGCGCTTTGGGATTCAAGATGGCCTCCGTCCAATAATTCAATCCTCCCAATAAAACGTAGCTCTCAATCCCCTTCTGTTTGAGCAGCACCCATGCCTGCGCCGCGTGCGTACCGCCGTTCGAGCACAACACGACGGTTTTGTCGCCCGACATCAATGCCTCTGCTTCGCCCTGGAACAATTCATTGAACGGAATATGCACGGCCTGCGGAAGGTGATACTGCGCATATTCCTCGGCGGAGCGCAGATCTATCACCAGCAAATCCGGCTTTTTGTCGATCAGCCACTGCGCCACCTCTTCCGCCGTCACGTGATCTTGCTCATTGGTAATGGCTTCCGCCAGTTGCCGCGGCGAGATCACGGTGCTTTTGCGCAACCCTGCGGGCGACAGCGCCAACAGCGCACCGAGAATAACCAACAATGCGGCGCCAAAGCGACGATCCAACAAACTCAGCCATTTCATACGTTCTGCTCCAGTTGTAATTTGGCCTCGGCCGCATTGCCGTTCGTGGTACGGGAAGCCAAAGTCATGGGCTTTTTACCGAATTTCTTTTCGAGTGTTTCCGCGCCGTAGAACATTCCCAAGGCCATCAAGATGACGAGCAACGCCACTACGCCAGGACGCAACTCGAGCCAGTCGCTCAGCGTGCGTTCGCCGAGCTCGCCGCTCTCCGCGAAACTCGAAAATGCGGGAAAGGTTTCGCCATAGATCAACATGCCAGACAACGCCCCGAGGACATAGATCAGGCCATCCACCTTCCCGGTGGCGCTGGCAACGAGCGAGGTGCCGGGGCAGTATCCCCCGACCACAAAACCAACGCCCATGACTGCGCCGCCCGCGATCTGGGGCCACAGATAGGTGGGATTGAGCGATATTTGTGCAAGGTCAAGCACTTCCATCCAATTGAGATACAACAAGCCAACCATCGCCACGACGATGGCGGTGAACATGACTTTCAACACGGTCAGGTCACGAAAATAAAACTGCATTGCCAGCTTGCGTGCGCTGCCGAAGCCGGCACGTTCCAGGGTGAAGCCAAACAGAATGCCGATCAGGAACGCGATCAAGAAGCTGGTTTGCTCGCTGAATAACCCTTGTGGGTAAAGTGGGGTTGGCATAGTATGTTCCTCGTTTCTGGATGCTGGATACTGGATGCTGGATGCTTGATTCTAGATCCTGGAGGTTCGATACTCAATACCTCCAGTATCGAGCCTCCAGTATCCAGCATCGTGCATCCAGTCTATATCCATTGTTTACGAACAAAGTATGCAATACCATACGCCGCGGCGAACATCGTCATCATGAACGCCCAGCTGCCGAGCGCGAGCGTGGCGCCGCCGGTGAGCGCCTGGCCGCTGGTGCAGCCCTGCGCCAGCCGCGCGCCGAAGCCCATCAAACCTCCGCCGAGGAAGGCAAAAAGCAAACGCCCGGTGGCCGAAATGCGCGGGCCGCGATCGGCGATGAAACGAATTCTCTTGGCCAGCATGCCTGAGAGCATACCTCCCACGATCACACCGATGACTTCAAACACGAGCCAATCTTGCAGGGGATTTTTTTCGCCTCCCGCATATTGCGCGAAGTATGGATTTTTGTCCACATGCTGCGGGCTGGCTTGATCGACGGCGTAGGTCGTTACCCGCATGAGCGCGCCGGACGCGCCCAAGCCGCGGCCCATGACCACAAAGGTTGCCAGTAACACCAAGCCGAGCGCGAAACCGGCAACGTAGGGAGACCAGTATTTCTCATCAGTGGCATTCATGTTTTGTTCTCCAGCGTATTTCTCGCCCATGGCAGTGAACGAAGTGATTGAATACTGACGGCCATATACCACGCGCCCACGAATGGCCCAAAATCTATGAGATCGGCATTGGCCGGAGGAATGGGAAAGGAGTATAGATTGAAAGCCAGCAGCAAAGCCGCCAAGATGATACCAACCCCGCCGAAGCTTTTGCCAAAGCGCGGATGCTTGAGCATGTTCACTGCAAAAAGAAGTGTGCCAATAGAAATGAAAACATCCCAGGAGACGTCGAGTCCCAATTGCACCTTGTCAACCGCCTTCCAAATCCACTCCAGAGTTGATTTTGTGGCAGCGTCGGTGGCGCTCCTGATATAGTCGCGCATGGAGTAGGAAATCGCCAATTGCACCACCAGCATCATGTTCACGATCGCTCCGGCGATGATATTCGCGACGGCGGCGATCGGTGCCGTGACTGATTTTCGTTGCAACTCGAGCAGATGATAGAGTCCAACGCTGCCGAGGCTCAAGAGCGGACCGAAGGCGACGGCAAATATAACCGTCGGCAGCCTGGGCATTTCAACCAGAATCATGAACGGATAAATGATGCAAGCGAGGATTCCGGCGCTGGCACCAACTTTGATCCAGGTTGTGATCAAAGCATTGTCGTCGTGCTGGTCTGACACTGGTCTGGCCTCCTTCAATCCGCGTTTCCAATCATCCAGCGGCTCACCTGTCCTGCCTCCACCACAATGAAGCGAAGCAATAAACCGCCGAACAAAACCAACAAGGCGGGAACCTTGGTGGGCAAAACTTTGCCGCGCAGTTCCAACCATTCGATGGTCGCAGGCAATATGAGTCCCAGCGCGACCACCAAAACCCAGAATTCCGCGGTGAAGGGCCCGCCCAGGAAGAGCTTGGCGGCCTCGATATGCGCCTGCGTGGAAGCCAGAAGTCCCATGAACAAATGAATGATCAAGAATAGCTCCACACTGATCGCCATCAGGTCGATTCGAGCGAGCAGATGTTTCTCATTCTCGTGGCGCGACAGCAGCAGATTGAGTGCGAGCCCGGTGGATAGGCCGGAAATGAGAAACAGCGGCCCCAAAATCGCCGAATTCCAAAACGGCCGGGCGTTGAACGCGCTGAGCAGAATGCCGGTATACATGCCGAGCAAGGCAGAATAGACGATCAATAGCCACGCCACGACCCGCGCGTGTTTGCTGAACCAGGCCATCGTTCTTTCCAGCCAGGCATAGGGCCAGCGCCACGTGGGAAAAACATGTGAAACGTGCAGCAGCGCCCAAATGACGCTGAGCGGGAAAACCGCAGCCAGCGTCCAGGAGCCCCACGACATGGGTGACTCGAAACGAATGTTGGTGTAGAAACGGAAGACGTGCCATTTGTATTCGAGATCGAGGAACAGCGCGAAGAGCCCCAGCCCCAGGAAGATGGGCACAAGCAGCGGCGTGACGCGCACGACGGTCGGCATTTCCTCCGCCTTGCCGCGCAGGAAGTACAGGGCGGAGAAGAAGAGAATGCCGGAAACCAATCCACCCAAAAACAAATAGACCGGAATCTCCCAGCCCCAGATCGTCAATTGCGGATCGATCAGGTGCATGTCTCTGCCGCTGGTGATCGTGAGTTCGTGCATGGGGTTGCTCCATCATTCAAGAACCAAAGAACCGCCCGGACGCTATCTTGAACTCCAACCGCATCTTTAAACACGGGCACGAGCGTCCGGGCGGCAAGTTCAGCTCAAATAAAACACCTTCGGCTGCGTGCCGGCTTCGGGAATTAACGCATGATTTGACCGGGAGCGCAGCAGTTTGCTCACTGCACTATTCGCATTATCGAGATCGCCAAAATGCATGCATTTGGTCGGGCATACCGCAACGCACGCTGGATCAACTCCCTGCGACACGCGAGGCATGCAAAACGTGCATTTATCGACATGGCCTTCAGGATGAACGAATCGCGCATCGTAGGGACATGAGGCGATACAGGCTTTGCAGCCAGTGCATTCTTCGTGATGAACGAGCACAATGCCGCCGTTGGCGATGTAGCTCGCGCCCGTCGGGCAGCAACGCACGCACGGTGCGTTCTCGCAGTGATTGCAGCGCTCGGAACGGATTTCCATGCGGAGATCCGGAAAGGCTCCCCGCACCTCCTGCACAATCCAATCACGGCAAAAGCCGTCGGGAACGTTGTTTTCAGTCTTGCATGCCACGACACAATCGGCGCAGCCCACACAGCGCCTGGTGTCGATGACCATGGCGTAACGAGGCATTGTCTATCTCCATTGCGGGAGCCTGTGCCCAGTGTCCAGTATTCAGTGTTCAGTGTTCAACACTGATTACTGGACACTGGACACTGGATACTGACAACAGTCAACTACTCACCGATTCAAACGTCACAAAATTTCCCCGCATCCCCGTGCCGCCCATGATGGGATCGACTTTCACGCGCGTGATCAATCCGGCATCATCGGCGCCGCGCAGATACGTGCGGCGCATGCGTTTGTCCGAATGGCCAAAGCCATGCACCATGTAAACGCAATCGTGCCGGATGCGCTCAGTGACTTTGGCCTTGATCTTGTTGCTGCGCGCCCCGTCTTGATTCACCAGCGTGACGTATTCGCCGTTGCGAATGCCGTGCAACTTCGCCACCACGGGATGGAGCCACACTTCGTTCTCCAGCATCGTTTCGGCCAGAATGGGATTGTTCGTGGTGCGACCGAACGTGTGCGTGGGAGCGCGGCCATAGAGGAGTCGATAATAACCTTCCGGCGGCTCTTCATGCGGCGTGTATTTGGGCACGGCCTCGAAGCCGTAACTCGCGAGCGTGCTCGAGGCCAGTTCGATTTTGGCGCTCGGCGTGTCGAACACCGGTTCGGCGCCGTCTTCGAAATAGAGCGGATGGCGTTGCTGGTTTAGAACCAGTACGCCCTTCTTTTTCATTTCTTCCAAGCTTGAGCCAGTGCCTTGCAGACGCACTTCCAAATACTCTTCAAAATTTTTCCATGGAAAATAGGCGTCGAGGCCGAGGCGATGGCCCAGCTCTTTCGCCATCCACCATGCCGGTTTGGAATTAAAGCGCGGCTCGAATGCCGGCGCGCGCATCGCCAGGCTGGGAACGCGACCGGGCAAAAGCCGCAGATCATCATAGCGTTCGAGATATGAACATTCGGGCAATACCACGTCTGCCCAACCGGTAATTTCTGCCGGCATGATGTCGATCGCAACGAGCAGATCAAGATTCTGAATCGCTGCGAGGGTTTTCTTTGGCTCCGGCAGAGTAAGCATCAAGTTGGTGCCGTACACGATCCAGGCATTGAAATTCCAATTGCGCGTGGCCGAGGGAATGGTCGCCTCGCAGATGCCGTTTGCCAGTGCCAAATTGGCCAGCGGATACACGTCCGGGAAAGCGTCGCGCCAAGTTCTTTTCGGCTTGGGGTAAGGCGGCGTCGGATACGCGGGCACATTCGCTTGGTTGGGAGAATAGAAGCCTCCACGACGGCCCCAACTCCCCAGCAGCGCATTCAGAATGGCACCGGCACGCACGCGCTGGGTATCGTCGCCATACCACGTGACGTGGCGACCCGGATGCACGAGGGTGGCTGGACGATGCCGCGCCATCTCACGCGCGGTTTCACGAATCACACCTGGCGCAATGGTGGTGATGGGATGTGCCCATTCCGGCGTATTGTGCTGCACCGATTGTTTCAGCTCGTCAAGCCCCACGGTGTATTTTTTGACATATTCCTTGTCGTACAAATTCTCCTCAAGGATGACGTTGATCCACGCGAGCAGTAGCGCGAGGTCAGTCGCGGGCCGAATCGGCAGCCAGTATTTGGATTTGCTCGCTGCCACGGAATAACGCGGATCGACAGTGATCACCGTGGCGCCATTGCCCACCAAATCCGCGAACTCTTGCACTTGCGTGTTGTGCATGTTCTCACCGAGATGGCTGCCGATGAGCACGAGACATTTTGCGTTTTGCATATCCGTGCGCTCGGGCGAACCGATTTCCTCGCCGTAGGTGAGCACATATGCTTCATCGCGCGGGCCGCGGCATTGCGCATACGAGGGCGCGGCGACATTGTCCGAACCAAAGGCGCGCAGCAGATGCTTGAAATATGCGCCTCCGGAGCCGTGGGTGAAGAGCGCGACGCACTCGGGACCGTGCTCTTCGGCAATCTTCTTCAGCTTTTGCGCGATATAGTCGAACGCCTCTTCCCACGAAGCTTCACGAAAAAGCTGCTTGCCGCGTGAGTCGCTGCGAATAAGCGGCGTGCGCAGGCGATCTTCATCGAGATACGCGCCCAACCCGCCGGTGCCGCGAGGACAAAGCCGGCCGTTGCAATTCGGGTCGTCCACGTTGCCCGTGATCTTCCAGGGCTGGCCGTTGATCGTGTGCACCCAGCCCGCGCATTGCCAAAAGCAGATTTCGCAAACCGTGGGCGTCAATGTCACTGCTCCATCGGAGAAGCCGGTCAAGGCAGGCGCCGCAATAATCTCGTGTTTATCGGTATCAAAGAGTATTTTGACCAAACCAACGCCTGCCGCCGCAGCACCCAGGCCGAGCCCGCTGATCTTGATGAATTCGCGTCGCGAAAGTTTTGTGGACATGAGCGATACCTCACATAGGGCATGGGGAGAGGGCAAAGGGCAAAGAGCAACATGTGCTATGCTCTATGCGCTATGCCTTCAGCCCTCCACTGGGCTTGTTTTCGCACAAGCGCCTTGAGATTGTCGCAATGTAAAGCGCTTTGATAAACTTTGCAGTCGCGGCAAACGGTGTTGCGGCAATCGCCCTGGAGCACGGTTTTGATCATCCAGCAAGGCTGGGTTGCGCCCCAATATGCCGGGCAGTTTTCTCTTTCTTCCTCGGAACACGGCTTCAATTCCCAGCAGGGCATGAGTGCAAGCAAACGGCG
Source organism: bacterium (assembly GCA_044869275.1). Taxonomy (GTDB): domain Bacteria; phylum Zhuqueibacterota; class Zhuqueibacteria; order Zhuqueibacterales; family Zhuqueibacteraceae; genus JBIOXB01. The sequence goes on along the minus strand of JBIOXB010000212.1, from coordinate 13,972 downwards.
AATGCCCTCGAGATTCAGCCCCTGTGCTTTGATCAAGCGCCGAATGCAGCCGATCCAGTGCAAGTCATCCTCATTAAACAGCCTTTGGCCGGATGCGGTTTTTGCGGTAAGCAGGAGGCCCTCGCGTTCGTACATGCGAATAGTTTCAACCGCAATGCCAAGCCTCGCTGCCGCTTGCCGGATTTTCAAGGGAGAACTTTTGATGGGATCTATATTCACTTTTTGACTGGGAAGCTGCAGACAAAAGTCCTGGATTTTGAAATACAGCTTTTGCAAGCTTCAGACCAGAACGCGGCGGCGTTGCCCGAGTTTGATTCCATGGGAATTACGGGAACGGAGCATCTTCTTGGTAGGGGTAAATTTCTCAACTGCGGGAAAACAAGTGGGAGCTTTTTCTCAATTCTGCATGGAGACGCGCTTTTTCGAGTCGGCGAAACAACGGCTCCCAGAGGAAATGCTATCCGGTGACTTTGTGTGCGTAAATTTACTTGACTTTTCATGCTTGTTTATGCATATTTTTACAAGCAAGAAGTCTAACGTTTTATCTCCACTTTACCTCGGCTTGCACTTTGCCTTGATTTCGGCACCAACATCCATGAGTCATTCACCCCACAAAAGGAGATCAACATGGCTGACAACGACAGATGCCTGGCGCCAGTGTTTCCAAAGAACAATGTGCTGGCGTGCGTATATTTGGCCATCATTTACACAGTTGTCGTTATGTTGCTTATCATCAGTCTGGTTTGGCTAAGCGCTCAGGGCCGGTGCCTCATCCGGCAGTATTTGTTTCGAATTCGCAACTGTGCGGTGGGAAACAGCGACCCCAACCTTCCTATCTAGCGTCTGATCGTGAGGCGAGTTGCTGCATCGAGCGGAAAGGATGAAAATGCCGAAAACGAACAGGAAATCCTGCTACTGAGGCCCCGTAGCATTTGCCGTGCTCGGCGGGCTCGGCTTGTTATTGTGGTTGCTCGCAAAGTTGTGAGCAATAGCGTGCGCGGGTGAGATTATTTTTGCCCTCTCATTGGTTTCGTTCAGCGCCGTACGCGAATGTTTTCAGCGCAGCCCAATCTGCGACTATCAAGATGACAGCCCGTCAACGCAGCAATACCACCTTCATTACTTGCGAAAAACTCCCCGCTTGGAGGCGGTAAAGATAAGTGCCACTTGGCACCGTCAAGCCACGGCTGTCTTTCCCATCCCAAAGCAGGACATGCGCGCCGGCCTGGTAAGGCGCGTCTGCCAGCGTTCGAATTTCACGACTCAATAGATCATAGATTTTCATCGACACATGTGCCGCCGCCGGAATCTCGAAGATGATCTGCGTGCCCGGATTCATAGGGTTTGGGTAATTCTGTCTTAGAACATAGTCACGCGGAGCCGGTGAGGGTGATTGGTCCACCGCGCTGATCATTCCGGTGGTGAAGCTTCGCGCTGCCGACCAAGCGCTCATGCCCAAGCTGTTGGTCGCGCTGGCGCGCCAGTAATAAGTCGTTCGGCTCGCCACTCCGGGGAGGTCATAGAATGTGGAATCGATGCCGCTGGGATTGGCCACCAGCGTCGTGAACGCCGGGGTGGTGGAAATTTGCAGGGCATACGAGCTGGCGCTGCAAGAGGAGAACCACGACAATCGTGGCATGCTCATGATGCCAGCGGCGCCATCGCTCGGCGACGCCAGCTTGGGAGGCAACGGCAAAACGGCTGCATTGGCAGCCAGCGAAGTCATGACGTAAATCCCGTTGGCGGCATAGAGCCCATCGCCTGAAGTAAATGCGACCGCCACGTCACCATAGCCGTTGTGGGATGACTTTTGCCAAACGCAGAAGTGCATCCGCTCTCCGGCGCGCAAGCCGTCAACTTCTTGCGTTTGATCGTTGTCGCCCCAGGCCACGAGTACGGCGTTTTGGCCGGCCTGCCAGGTCGTGGCGCCGACGCACAGGCCGTCTGGTGTAAACACGCCGATCTCATCGCCACTTGCCAGGGGCGCGCCCATGACGCTGGGATTGGCAGAAGCCGGTACGGCGAGTGTGGCGTTGCTGCCGGTGCTGCCAACGCTTTTGAAATGCGATTGCGCTGAGACTGTGGCGGCGATTGCGAAGAAAAGCAAGCCAAGATTGCTTAAAATATAATGTGACACGCTGATTCTCCTGTTTTGAGCGCAGCCTTCTCGCTCTTGCCCTTAACACGGCAACGGTAAGCTCACCTTTTGAGACAAATACCAGCATTGTCATCCCGAAGCTTCGGGATGACAATTTCGGTACTGGTGTTAACTCAACATTGTGGTGCCATGCAGTCGCGAAATGAAGGGCAAAACTATTTCACGCAAAATGATTGAATGGCAATAGGGTTTGAAATTATTTTGCCATTCAATCACCTTGCCCAAAGCTTTGCAATAGTTTTGCCCGTGATTGTTTTGCCTTAGCCTGTGATTCACATCGCAAGCTTATTTCAAAACGACCATCTTCCTCGTCTCCACAAAACTGCCCGCATGCAGACGGTAAAAGTACATTCCGCTCGGCAGGGAGGTCGCTTGAAAAACAATTTGGTGGTATCCCGCCGTTTGTTTCTCATCCACCAACACCGCCACACGCTGGCCGAGCACGTCGTAAACAATCAATTCAACATGCGCATTCTCGGGCAAGCCGTACTGAATGTGCGTGGCCGGATTGAACGGGTTGGGATAGTTTTGCGATAAACTGAACGAAGTCGGGCGCTCCTGTGTGAACGCAACCTCAGCAACCCAGGCAGCATCGGCTTGATATTGAGCGGAAGGAGCCAGCGCCACGTCGTTCAAAGCATCGGTGAGCGAGGCAATATCCAGCGTTTTCTCCGTTTGATCCGCCGTGGACCACAGCTTGAGCGAGAGCGCGTCGCCTTCGACCGCACCCTCCGTGATTTCCTCGGTCAATGCATCATCACCCCAAACTGTGATCAAAACTGTTCCTTGCTGGAGCTCGCCGCTTCCCACCAGAGTTGTCTCGGAAGCCAATACTGCAATCTCATCGCCATCGGTTCCCTGCGGAAAACGAACCAATAAAATGGCATTGGCTCCGGTCTTCGCCAGCCATGGATAGTGCCGTGTGGCGCCTTCATGCGCTTCCGGCACGGTCCCATTCATTCGCGACTTCGCCAGGACCGAGTTTATCGCGCCGTTCGCCGGATAGGTGAGTGTTGCCGCTTGCGAGACATTGATTTGATAACCTTCGCCCGGCTGCATCGAGCCGATGGTATTGATGCTGAATTGCGGCCAGAAAACCTGGCCGGCATTGTTTTTAACGATGACGATTCTGTTGGCAATGCTGGCGAGCGCGGTTTCAATGTTTTGCGGGCTGCTGCGCAAGTAGGCGACGAGATTCCATCCTTGATTCAACTGTATGGCCGTGGCTTCGGGCACGACTGGCAAGCCGGTGACCGCGAGTGCGGCCGCCGCTCTCATGTTGACCTGATAACCATGCCGCAGATTCCATTGGCCAATGGTATTGATGCCAAATTGCGGCCAAAAGACCTGTCCCGCGCCATTTTTCACGATAACAAGATTCGCGAGAATTGACGAGAACATGGCCTGTAAATCAGGGTTGGAGGGATCGACAAAGCTCGAAATCATGTTCCAGCCTGGCGCGAGCGCAACGCCTTGCGTCGTTGTGGTTATTCCCACCAGCGAGCTTAACGTATAAAGGCCATTGGTCGCGAAGTTGGGCCCGCCGGCCTGGTAAGTCACGGTGGCGTTGTACTCGTGCTGCGCCGATTCGTCCCAGATCTTGTAGTTGATCAGCTCGCCTTCTGCGAAACCTTCCTTCACCGAGGTTTGCGCATCATCAGCCCAGGCGGTGATTGAAACGTTGCGGCCGGGTTGCCAAATGCTGAAGCCGGCGCACACGAGATTGTTATCTCGCATGAAAAACACGCCGATGGCATCGCCCGTTTGCAGCGGGTCCGAGCCAATGGCGGGATTGATGGCGGCCGGCACGGCAATGGTGGCATTGCCGCCGGTGTTGCTTACAAAGTTCCAGGAATTGGGCGGACGGTTGAAGCGAATTTGATCCGGCAAATTCCAGAAGCCTGCGCCAATCCTTTGACTGGCGTTTTGTGAGGTGCCAATGGCCGCCTGGCCGAGCGTGCCCACGAGGCGATTGCTGTTGTTCGCGCTGTGGGTGCCGCCGCTGCTGGCGACATTGGCCGGCACCTGGAATTGACTCTGCGCCCAGGCACGCTGCTGAACGAGCAGGCATGCAGCCAGGGGGAGCAGCGCCAGCATGGTTCTTGAGTTTTGCATATATGCACTCCTTACGATAGCTGGACAAGCATGATTAGCGCTGCCTTGAGGCGGTGAATTGACTGTCACTCGAATCTTTACCAGGCCTTCCGGCCGCATGTGCCGCTGCGCTGCTTGAGCTTTCCGGCTGACCATAGGCTTCGGGATGCAGATAGGTCCCGCGCTCCTGCGGCAGCTTGTCCTCCTCCACTGGGATGCGATATTTTTCTGCATAAGCATCGCGGCGGATGCCGGTGATTTGCCACGAGACCTTCTGGCCGGACTTACCGCCGGCAATTTTGAAACGATTGTGCGAAACTTCGTCTGCAATGTAAAGATTGGGTGCGGGCGCGCCGATGGCGGTAAGCTGATAACGGAAATCCCGGTTGAGGGCCTCGAACCATTCCGGCAGCGTGACCGAGGCCTCGCCATTTTGATCGAGGTGGACGATACCGTTATAGATATTCATCATATCCGGACTTTCGACGAATGAATGCGAGAGGTACTTGTTCGCCGGATCCAGCGGGTGATCGATCTTGAAGGAGCCGGCGGCTTTAGAAAGCCTGCCCGAAACATGCAGATTGCGATCGACTCTAACATCTCTATGCATGTCCACGTCATCATTCATCTGCACTTTGCCCTGCACGCCCAAGTCTCCGGAAACGTTAACTTTCCCTTCAAAGAAGCCGGCGAAGCCCTCTGACGATTCGGTTTTGCCAAAGATGCCGTAGTTTGTTCCGGAGTTACCGGAGGCATACCCGGACACGCCCCGGCCACCCGTCGTCGTTCCAAACACTCCAGCGCCACCGCCCCTCGCGGCACCCCAGACGCCGATGCTATTGCTGCCGGAACCGTTATTGTTGCCACGCACACCGGCGGATAGATTCCCGGAGATTGTCGACTCGACGATTCCCAGCACCCCGCTGGCCGAATCACTCCGCGAAGCGGTTTCACCCCGCACGCCAGGTGCCGTGCCGGTGTCGCCGGTATGCTCGCCCTGGATTCCGGCCCCGGCGGCACTGCTGCCCAACACTCCCAACGCCAGCCTTCGGGTGGAATTGGTGATGCCCGAAAGCGCCGCGTTGGTGTTAGTCGCATTGTCAATGGCGAAAACTCCCGCCTTGCCCGCGCCCGTGTTGGTTGCCGAAAGCGCGTCGCTGTTGCTGTTCACCGAGCCAGTTAAAGGTAACGCGGCGGCAGAAGGGCTCGCCCAAACCACCTCTGTGCCATTGAAGGTGAGCGCATTGCCCGGCGAGGCCCCAGCCGGACTGATCTTGTTGTTCGTTACCGAGGTGTTAGCGATTTTATTGGTGGTCACCGCGTTGTTGGCGAGATCAGGCGTGTTAACTGCACCATCCAAGATTTTCATGCCAGTGACGGCGTTATTCGCCAGCTCCTCGGTGTCGACGGCACCCTCGTCGATTTTGGAGCGGGTCACGGCATTGTTGTCCAGCTTATCCGTGGTCACGGCGCCGTCGGCAAGTTGCGTCGAGCCGACGCCGCCACGCGCTAACGCCAAGGTGACGCTGCCACTGGTCCCGCCGCCGAACAGGCCGGTGCCCGCGGCAACGCCCGTGATCGTTCCTCCTACAGTTGCAGGAGCTGAAATCGTCAAGGTATTGCCATTGGGTGTGATGGTAACATTGTTTCCTGCTGCCAACACGACATCATCCTTGAGTGCGTTGAGCGATTTGATCACCTGCCCGCCAGCGATTTTTCCCGAAGTCACCGCGTTGTTGGCGAGATCGGGCGTGTTAACTGCACCGTCCAAGATTTTCATGCCGGTGACGGCGTTGTCCGCCAGCTCCTCGGTGTCGACGGCACTCTCGTCGATTTTGGAGCGGGTCACGGCATTGTTGTCCAGCTTATCCGTGGTCACGGCGCCGTCGGCAAGTTGCGTCGAGCCGACGCCGCCACGCGCTAACGCCAAGGTGACATTGCCGCTGGCCCCGCCGCCGAACAGGCCGGTGCCCGCGGCAACGCCCGTGATCGTTCCTCCCGTGCTGGGTGCAGAAATGGTGAGAGTGTTGCCGCTGGGTGTGATGGTGACATTGTTTCCTGCCGTTAACACGACATCATCCTTAAGCGCATTGAGAGACTTGACCACCTGTCCGCCCGCGATCTTCCCCGACGTCACGGCATTGTTGGCAAGTTTGGCATTCGTCACATTGAGATCGGTGATCTTGGTGGTCACAACCGCGTTGTCCGCAATATCGGCGGAGATGATTGCGCCATCCAAGATTTTGGAGTCGGTAACGGCGTCATTCGCCAGCTTGCTGCTGGTGACGGCATTGCTTGCCAGGTCGTTGGTGTTAACGGCGCCATTCTCGATTTTGGCGCTGGTTACAGCTTCATCCGCCAACTTGACTGTCGTCACCGCTTTGTCTGCAAGCTGCGCCGTGTTCACCCCGCCATTCGCAATCCCGAGTGAGACGTTCCCGCTGGTGCCTCCGCCGGTCAAGCCCGCGGCTGCGGCGACACCCGTGATCGTTCCCCCGGTTCCGGCCGCGGCAATGGTCAGGGAGTTGCCGCTGGGCGTAATGGACACATTCGCGCCGGCGGTCAGCGTGACCTCGTCCCTGAGATTGTTCAATGATTTCACCACCTGCCCGCCGGCGATCTTGTTCTTGTTGAGCGTGTTGTCGGCGAGGTCTTCATTTACAATTGTGCCGTCGGCAATTCTCGCGCTGTTGATGGCATTGTTGGCGATCTTATCGCGAGTCACGGCTTCGTCGGCGAGTTTGGCCGTGGTCACGGCCTTGTCCGCCAGCGTGGCGGTGGTCACGGCGCCGGCGGCTAGGGAACGCGCATTCATGCTGTACGCCGTGCCGGTGAGTTGCGTGCGCGGCGAGAGCTCGGCGCCACCCGACACGTTGATGCCAAGCCAGTACTGCTTGTCAAACGCCGGTGTCAGAGGCGTTTGGCTGCCCAAGATGACGGCGAAGATGCCGTTGGACACAGCGACGGTTTGCGTCTCCGTCCAAATGGCCGTGCCGCCGGTGGCAGCCTCATAGAGCTTGAAGGTGAGGTTGTAATTGCCATCCGCGACCACCGTGCCGCTGGCATCCGTCAAGACGCCTTGATAGCTCAGGGTTTGAGGAATCTGTCCCTCGGCTACTTGGGAGATGGTGAGCAGGACGAAGGTGCACAGTGCGAAAGCCTTTTTCATGATACCCCTCCTAGCGAGTTTGAGGTAAACGGAAATTTTAGTGAAGCACACAATTATGACCAATGAATGCAACTGACGGTGAGACAAGATCAGTTCCATTCGGCTCCTTATTGACCAGCAGAAATAGCCGGCGCAAGCGCAGACGATTGCTCCAATGCAAATGAGTTTCTTCGGTACGAGGGCTATAGCGTTTAGGCGCAAATCTTGGCGGACTTGGAGAAACGGATGCAGTTGATGGGTGGAGGATGACTCTGACAAAGGATTGTCATTCGCAACCAGCAGGTGCTGGCGCTTGGACTGGGTGTAGTTTTGCGGAAGAAAGGAAGAGAGACGGCGCGAGAAAAAGGAGAGGAAATGCATTTACCAAAACCTCGTGATCTGCCGGCCTCCGCGCAGATTGTCACGAGCAGCTAACCAGAACCAAGAAGTGGGTAAAAATGCAAAAGTATGGTGAAAAAATCAAGCCTGATTTTTGAAATTTTTCATGCCCTCACCGCACGATTCAGTTCTGTCCCTGCTGGAGGTCTACCGCATGCCTTCCGATTCTTGAGAAATCCTGCGAACCTCTTTCTTAGGTTCAATAACAGGCCACTCTGTCCTTTGTGCAAGCATGCTTGATAATACTTAAAATACATCCATTTCTCCCAGCGGCATGGAGTTTGTGATAGGCGAGAAGGGAAGGGGGGCGCATTTATTCTGCGGAGAGGTGCAAACGACGCCGGAGAGACGGAACAATCTCCAACCTCGAAGCTCGGAATAATCAATTTATACAGAGTGTGAATATGCAGGAAAGTACTGCTTCTCCAGCCGTGGCGCAGCAAAAAGAGCTGATTGCCAAATACTGCGGTGATATCGCCGTCAAGATTCGTACCGCCAGTTCGCGCGCGCAAGCCGCCGCGCTCGTTGACGAAACCTGCCAGAACTTTGACGAGCAATGCCCAAGCGAAATCATTCGGCTATTCTTGCACAACTATGTCACCGATCTTTTCAAGCAATATTGGAACAAATAGAAATGAGAAGCAAATTGTCACGGCGTTTGTTGCCGAATACGGCGAGCGCATTCTGGCGAAACCCACGGCTTCCGGCTTCAATTTGATCGTTTGGATTCTGCCGGGCGTTGCCTTGGCTGCTGGAGGTATGATTTATTGGCGTTTTGTCCAGCGTGCGCGCGCCATGCCAGCGCCAAAGCCCAAGCGGACGACGCGAGCAGATGAATCTTACCATGCGAGATTCGAGCGCGAGCTGGCAGATTTTGAATGACGTGAAAAACAAGCAAGAAGGATACTATGACAAAAAGAAACGGCAATTTCAACAACGTACCACCTGCACGAGAGCGTCGCAGGATGGAAACAAAAACCGCAACGAACACCGGTGATTTGACCCTGGCGATCGTCGGCAGCGGCGGCGAAGGCGTGGTCAGCGCCGGAGAGATTTTGATTCATGCCACCTCGCATGACGGCTTGTACAGCATGATGATCAAAAGCTACGGCCCGCAGATTCGCGGAGGCGAAAGCCTGGCACAGATTCGTTTGAGCAAAACACCGGTGCTGTCGCAGGGCGACGCCTTGGACGCGCTGGTGGTCTTGAGCTGGAGCAACTTCAGCCGTTTCGCCGGAGAAGTTCGCTTGCAAGAGCATGCCGTGGTTTTGCACGACAGCGAAGACCCTCCGCCCGCGAGCCTGCCTTTTCCCGCCGGCATCCGGTTCGTTTCGGCGCCCTTCAGCGCCAAATCCAAGGAAGTGACCAACGCGGCGCTGGCAAAAAATCTGGTGGCGCTGGGTTTTCTCGCGGGCTGGTTCGATCTGCCGCGAGGCGGCTTCGCAGACGCCATTCAAAAACGTTTTGCCAAGAAGAGCGAAGAAGTCTTGAAGAGCAATCTCTCCGCCTTTGATGCCGGTGTGCAACTGGTGCAATCAGAGGTTGGACAACCGCGCTATGATTGGAAAACGAACGCTCCGAATTCCAAATTGGTGTTGAGCGGCAATGAAGCGGTTTCCATCGGCGCGCTTTACGCCGGGGTAAAGTTTTTCGCAGGTTATCCCATCACACCAGCGAGCGAAATCATGGAATGGATGGCGCGCGAGCTGCCCAAGTTCGACGGCGTGTTCATTCAAACCGAAGACGAAATTGCCGCGGTGACCATGGCCATCGGGGCGTCATTCGCCGGCGCCAAAGCCATGACCGCCACTTCCGGCCCCGGACTCTCTTTAATGACGGAAGCCCTCGGTTTGTCCGCCATGGCCGAGCTGCCGCTGGTCATCGTGGATGTGCAGCGCGCGGGCCCGAGTACCGGCATTCCCACCAAGACCACACAAGCCGATCTCTTTCACGCCGTGTATGGCGGCCACGGCAATTTGCCGCGCGTGGTGCTGGCACCCATGGATGCCGCGGATGCGATTGCGGTCACGGTGCACGCTTTTTATCTCGCCGAAAAATATCAATTGCCCGTGCTGGTGCTCACCGATCAATTCTTAGGCCAGCGTCTCGAAGTGATACCCAACTTCGATTTCGCCGCGTGCCAGTCACAAGTGATCTCGCGCACCTTGCCGGCTGCGGAAGACTTGCAGCCTTATCAAAGATTCAAAATGACGAAGACCGGCGTTTCGCCGATCTCCGCGCCCGGTGTCAAAGGCGGCATGTATACGGCGGCGGGCATCGAACATGATGAAACCGGCCGGCCCACCTCCAGCGCCGAGCTCGATGAAATAATGACGCGCAAGCGCTCCCGGAAAGTCCAAGTCATCGAGCAGGAGGAATCGCCTCTGCTTTGGCATTGCGGTGACGACGAGCCTGAAATCGGCATTCTCGCGTGGGGCTCGACCAAAGGCGTGGTGGAGGAAGCCGTGACGCGGTTGCAGCAAGACGGCTATCGCATCGCGGCGCTGGTGACCAGGCAACTGTCGCCTTTGCCTGCGGCCGCGCTTCAGGCTTTCGTCAATCGCCTGGAAAACCTGTTCATCGTGGAATTGGCTGACGGCCAATTCTTCAGTTTTCTCAAAAGCCAGCTCGCGCTGCCGCTCAGCACGCGTGTGTACAAACGCGCGGGGGCGTCGCTGTTTAACGTGCAAGAAATTGTCGAAGCCATTCAAAAGGATTGCAGCTCATGGGAAACTTCACTCCAACAGATTATCGCAGCGCCATAAAACCAGTTTGGTGCCCGGGCTGCGGCGATTTTGGCGTCTTGAACGCGATCTATCAAGCGCTGAGCCGTTTGCAATTGCCCTTGGAAGAAGTCGCGATTGTCTCCGGCATCGGTTGCTCGAGCCGTTTGCCGGGATACGTCAAGACTTACGGTTTCAACAGCATTCACGGCCGCGCGCTGCCGGTGGCGCAGGGCGTGAAGCTCGCGCGCCCGGAAACGACGGTGATCGCGGTGGCGGGCGACGGAGACGGCCTGAGCATCGGTGGCGGGCATTTTCCGCATACGGCGCGGCGCAACCTCGATATCACTTACATTATGATGGACAATGGCATCTATGGCATGACCAAGGGCCAGACCTCGCCGACGACGGGCGGTGATCAAGAAACGAAGTCCACGCCATATGGCATTATCGACGACCCCATTGATCCCGTCAGGCTGGCGTTAAGCTATAACGCTTCCTTCATCGCGCGCGGTTTCTCCGCGAATATCAAACAAACCGTGGAGCTCATCGTCCAGGGCATTCAGCATCCCGGCTTCGCTTTTATTCAGTTGCTCAGCCCCTGCGTGACCTTCGTGGGCCGCGATCAATTTGATATCATCCGTGCGCTCGCCGTGGATCTCGAGGCGGACCATGATCCCATGTCCATGGAAGCCGCCTGGAAAATCAGCAACGAAGTTGGAAAGATTTCTCTGGGTGTGATCTATCGCAAGCATGCGCCCACGTATCAAGAACGCTTGGCGCAGCTCGTGCAAACGGCCAAGGGGGAGGGCGCGCATGATTTTCAGGAGGTGCTGCGGCAATACCATGTTTCTGAGCCGGAAGTGGCGATGGATTGAGCCCTGAAGCAAAAAAAAATCCATGACCCGGACATGCCGGGACCCCAAAACTCAAAACACAAAATCCAAGAATGGTTTTGAGCTTTGAGCTTTGGATTTTGGATTTCTTTGCTCAAAAAGCACAGATTTCACTGCAGAATTTGGAGAATAAACAATGTTCTCGAATATCGAAATCGCGCAAAGAACGCAGTTGTATCCGATTCGCCGGCTGATGGAAGGCCTCGGCCTTGCGGACGACGACTTTGAGTTCTATGGAAAATATACCGGCAAGATTCGGCTGGAAACAGTGAAAAAACTAGCCGGCCGGCCGAACGGCAAATTGATTCTGGTTACGGCCATGACGCCCACCAGTCGTGGTGAAGGCAAAACCCTGACCACTATTGGATTGGGCCAGGCTTTGTCAAAGCTCGGCAAAAAAGGCATGATCACGCTGCGTGAGCCTTCGCTCGGGCCGGTTTTTGGCATCAAAGGCGGGGCCACGGGCGGTGGCTATGCGCAAGTGCTGCCGATGGAGCTCGTCAATCTGCATTTCAACGGCGATATTCATGCCGTCAGCGCCGCGCACAATTTGCTCGCCGCGATGCTGGACAACCATTTGCACAAAGGCAATGAGCTGCGTTTTGACGTGACCAACATCGCGTGGCCGCGCGCCATGGATATGAATGATCGCGCTTTGCGGCAGATGGTGGTCGGCCTCGGCGGGCGTGTGCATGGTGTGCCGCGCGAATCCCGCTTCGTGATTACGGCGGCTTCGGAAGTGATGGCGATTTTGGCTTTGGCGGAATCGCGCGCTGACCTCAAGAAACGCCTGGGCGATATTGTCGTGGGCTATGATCTCGGCGGCAGAGCCATCAATGCCAGAGAGTTGTCCGCGAACAATGCCATGGCCGTCATTCTCAACGAAGCCATCATGCCCAATATGGTGCAAACCCTCGAGCACACACCGGCGCTGATTCATGCCGGCCCGTTTGCGAACATCGCGCACGGCGCCAGCAGCGTACTCGCCGATAAGATCGCGCTGAAGCTCGCGGACTACGTCGTCACCGAGTGCGGCTTCGGTGCGGATTTGGGAGGAGAAAAGTTTTTCGATATTGTGTGCCGCCAGTCCGACCTGTGGCCCTCGGCCGCCGTGATTGTCGCCACCTGCCGCGCGATCAAGCTGCACGGCGGCGTTCCGGACCGGGCCGAGGAGCTGAGCAAGGAAAATCCAGAGGCATTTCGCAAAGGGCTGGCCAATCTGGAAGTGCACGTGCGCAACATGCGCAAGTTTGGCGTGCCGGTCGTCGTGGCCGTTAACCGTTTCGCGTTCGACAAACTCACCGAGATCAACATGATTTTTGATTTGTGCCAGAAGCTGCAAGTCGAGTGTGCGACGCACGAGGCATTTCTCAAAGGAGGAGAGGGTGCCATCGATCTGGCGGAAAAAGTGGTGGCCAGGGCGGACTCCGGGCAGAATCCGAAACCGAAATTTCTCTATGAGCTGAAGCTGCCGGTCACGGAAAAAGTGGAAAAAATCGCTACGGCAATTTATGGCGCGGACGGTGTGTATTTCGAAAAGAAAGCACAAAAGAAGATCGAAACGTTCGTGTCGCACGGCTGCGGCGATCTGCCCATTTGCATGGCCAAGACCCAAGCTTCGCTTTCCGATAACCCCCGCGCGTTGGGCGTGCCCAAAGGCTGGACCCTGACGGTGACAGACGCACAGCTCTCCGCCGGTGCAGGTTTCCTGGTCATGATCTGCGGCGATATGATGTTGATGCCGGGCCTGCCCGGCGTGCCGGCGGCGGTAAATATGGATGTGGATGAGCATGGGAGAATTACGGGATTGTTTTAAACCTATCTGTGGGTGTCAAGGATCGCCGGCCGGATAATGGCTCCGTTTTTTTTGAAACCGCCAATTCACGCGAATCTACGCTAATGTGTTCTCAATTCGCGTGCATTCGCGGTTTGAGAAATGAGAAAATGGGTTAATTCTGAATCCTGAGGAGCACATGTACAAAATTCTGAACAAGCAAACCCTCGCCCCGGGTATCAAACGATTCGAAGTCGTGGCACCGGAAATCGCCCGCCATCGCCAGGCCGGGCAATTCGTGATTTTGCGCGTGCATGAAGAAGGCGAGCGCATTCCCATTACCATTGCCGGCGCCAATCCCGCCAAAGGCACGATTGTGCTGATTGTGCAGGAAGTGGGCCTGAGCACACGCCTCTTCGGGGAGAAAAAAGCTGGAGAGTTTCTGCCCGACGTCTGTGGGCCGCTGGGCGAGCCGGCGCACATCAAAAACTTTGGACATTGCGTCTGTCTCGCAGGAGGTGTGGGAGTGGCGGAGATTTATCCCGTGGTGCTCGCCTTGCGGCAGGCCGGAAATGATGTGAGTGCCATCATTGGCGCGCGCTCGCGCGAAATGGTGATTCTCGAAGAGGAAATGCGCCACGCTGCGCACCATCTTTTCGTTACCACCGACGACGGTAGCTACGGCATGCACGGGCTGGTGACCAAGCCCTTGAGTGCAATGCTCGAACGCGGCGAAATCATCGACCGCGTTTTTTGCATCGGCCCGGTGCCCATGATGCG
>JBIOXB010000211.1:0-93241 GCA_044869275.1 bacterium | reverse complement strand
GCCAAAGAATTTCTACACCGAGCTGTACCGTTCTCCTCTCAAGTTGATTTGACCATATTCTATAAAGGCGAGAAGCTGCTGCAGTCTTATAGACCGGATTTCATTTGTTACGAAAAAATCATCGTCGAGTTGAAAGCCGTGAAGGAAATCGACGATGTGCATCGGGCGCAAGTGTTCAATTATCTGAAAGCGACCGGTTTGCGGCTGGGCGTGCTGGTCAATTTTGGGCATTATCCCAAGGCGACGGTTGAAAGGATTATTCTATGAACCACGAAGGGCACGAAACACACGAAATGCTTTCTGTTCGTGTGTTTCGTGTATTTCGTGGTTAAGGCAAAGGCTCCTGGAAAATGAAAAACCTTCATAACCATCCCTCCACCTATCCTCTTGTATAGTTCCTCTCGAACCATCCTTTCCGACAGTAGCAACCCCTCGTCTCTTCCCGTATATTATCTCACAACGCGGCCGTAAAGTGTGGCTCGGAAGTTCCAATGCGAGAAGGACTCGAGGAAGCCGAGCAAGTTTTACTAAGAAAAATCACCGGTATCTTCAAAAACGCCTTTGAAAGGAAACCTGTATGAAACGCGTATCAGTTTTCATGTATGGTGCGATCAGTTATTTGATCTTCTTTGTCACGTTTCTGTACGCCTGCGGCTTCGTCGGCAATATTATGGTGCCCAAGTCGATCGACTCTGCGCCCACAGTGCCTTTGACAACGGCGTTACTCGTCAATGCCGCATTGCTCGGGCTGTTTGCCGTGCAACACAGCGTCATGGCACGGCGGGGATTCAAGAAATGGCTCACGCGCTTTATTCCCAAGCCCGCGGAGCGCAGCACCTACGTCTTGCTCTCGAGCCTGAGCCTGATTCTGCTGTTCTGGCAATGGCAGCCGATGGGCGGCATCGTCTGGGACGTACAGGTACCGGTTGGCCGTGGGATACTGTACGGGCTGTTTGCGTTCGGCTGGCTGTTGGTGCTGATCACCACGTTTTTGATCAACCATTTCGATCTTTTCGGACTGCGGCAAATATGGCTCTATTTGCGCGGCAAAGAATACCGGCCGCTGGGATTCGTCACGCCGATCTTATACAATTACGTCCGGCATCCCCTGTACGTCGGCTGGCTGTTCGCCTTCTGGGCCACCCCGACGATGACTGTTGCGCATCTCGTGTTTGCGATTGCGACCACGGCGTACATCCTGATCGCCATTCAATTGGAAGAACGCGATTTGGTGCGCGAGCACGGCGAGAAATATGCAACCTATCGACGCCAAGTGCCGATGCTCATTCCGGCAGTGAATAATGCCAAAACCTTGCAGGAAGCATAACGCCAAAATGGCGCTCCATCGGCGCAACCGCCAGGATAACCACGAACGACACGAAACACACGAACGCGACCGCAGTTCGTGAATTTCGGGCCGTTCGTGGTCAAAAACTCAGCCGCGGAAGGAAGTCCGTGGCCGTTTGCAAGAGTCGGCACTGCGGTCATTCACACCGCAGCGACGGCCTAAAATCTTTGTAACCATGCCTTTTGGATACTGAGAAGAATCATGAGCGCTTTGACATACGTCGCGAAAGCCGTGCAACACAATTTCTTGATCCGGCTTTACAAACACTATATTATCGACAGTATTTTGATTGTCAAGCAATCCGGCTTTAAAGTGCTCATTCGCCGGAGAGGCTGGAAGTTTTTTGGAGTGATTGTGACCTATTACCTGGTGCGCGACACGCTGCTCTATTTGGTGCTGCCTTTTTGCGTGGCGCGTGGAGTGTTTTGAAAGGAAGCGATGATGGATTTCTCGAAGAATCTTTTTATAATGCCCGCTCTTGAATTCGCGAAGGAAGACTTGCAGGAATTGTTCGAGCCTTTTGACGCAGAGAAGGCCGGGCCCCAAGAACCGGCTCTTCCGGCATTTGTGAAGAAGCCGGCTGAGTTAAAACCCGGGAACTGGGCCGAGTCTCTGCAATTGTTCAGCATGTACTGACGAAGGCCTTGAAATTGTGCTTGCAGGAATCCGCACGATTTTGCATTATGCCGCGGCAGAATCCAGATGCGTTCGAACTGGGAGCACAATGAAAACTCGAACCTCTTCATCGCCACTTTTCATCGTCTCCTGCACCGCGATGATTGCGGCCGCACAATTGTTCTCCTTGCTCTGCCACCAAGCCCGAGCCGTTTCCCCTTCCAAACCGGTTTACATTCGCGTCAACCAGGCTGGGTATCTAAACGAAGACCAGAAGCTCGCCATCGCTTTCTCCCAAACGCCGGTTGCCGAAAAATTCCAGCTGGTTGACGCCGCCACTGGAAAACAGGTGTTCGTCGCACACGCGAGAAAATCAAGCGCGCCAAACTGGGGCAGTTTTTCGCATTATTATCAGCTTGATTTCTCCTCGTTCAAAACTTCAGGACGCTATTATCTGCGCCTCGCCGAGGCTGGCGCCACTTCTACTATTTTCATCATCGGCGCGCAGACCTATGCCGGCTATCCGGACAAACTGCTCGAATTCATGCGGCAGCAACGCTGCGGTTACAATCCCTTTCTCGATCGCGTTTGCCATCAACTCGACGGCCGCACGATGTATGGCCCCATGCCGGACTCCACTTTCATCGATGCCAGCGGCGGCTGGCACGACGCCGGCGATCAGCTCAAGTATTTGATTACCGCCAGCAACGCCACGGCGATCATGCTGCTCGCCTACGAACTGGCACCGCAAGCCTTTGGCGATGATGTTGACGCGCTGGGTCATCCGCAACCGAACGGCGTGGCGGACGTGCTCGACGAATCGAGATGGGGCTTGGCATGGATACATCATCTGCACCCGCGACCCGGCCAGTTGTATCATCAAGTGGCTGACGATCGCGATCACATAGCCTGGAAATGGCCTGATCGCGACAGCTCGGATTACGGCTGGGGCAAAGCCAGCTATCGCGTGGTCTATTTTGCCAATGGCCAGCCGCAAGGCTTGCGCGCATACCAAAGCAAGGCCACCGGCGTCGCCAATCTCGCCGGGCGCTCAGCCGCGGCCATGGCCATCGCGTACCGCATCTGGAAGCAGATCCCCGGCGAAGCTGCTTTTGCCGAAGAGTGTCTGCAGGCAGCACAAAGCCTGTATCGGCTCGGCCGCACGAAGGAGGGCTATCAACAAGGAAATTCCTACCGAGCGCCTTATCGCTATAACGAAGACACGTGGGCAGACGACATGGAGTGGGCTGCGGCCGAATTGTATGCCGCCACTCAAAACCCCGTAGTTTTAGAAGAGGCCATCCATTACGCAAAGCTGGCGGGTACCGTTTCCTGGATGGAAAAAGACTCGACCGAGCACTATCAGTTTTATCCCTTCGTCAATCCCGGGCATTTTGCGCTGCACCATCACGTGGGCGATGACTTGCAAAAGTTGTTGGCCGATTACTACCGTGACGGCATTGCGAGAACTCTGGAACGCGCACTTCGGAATCCATTTCGAGTCGGGGCGCCGTTCATCTGGTGTTCCAACAACCTGGTGGTGGCGTTGGCGACGCAGATTTCGTTTTATGAACAAATGACTGGCGACATGCAATTTCACGAATACATGCTGGCACAACGCGATTGGTTATTGGGGAGAAACCCCTGGGGCACGTCCATGTTCACAGGCTTGCCCGCAGGCGGTGAATTTCCAGAAGACATTCACACCAGCGTTTGGTATTTGACGCGCAAGATGGTGCCCGGCGGCTTGGTGGATGGGCCGGTTTCCGGAGCGATCTACGCCAGTCTCAGAGGGTTGCATCTCAGCGCTCCGGATGAGTTCGCCGCGTTTCAAAGCCATGAAGCAGTCTATCATGACGATATTGGCGATTACTCCAGCAACGAGCCGACCATGGATGGCACCGCCAGCGCCGTTTATATGATGGCTTATTTATCTCAAAATGCGCTGAAACAAAAATCAGAGTAGTGGGCGGGAAGATTTTACCTGCGAAATACGCAAAAAATCCAAAATCCAAAGCCCAAAATTCAAAACCCCCCTTGGAATTTGTGCTTTGAGTTTATGGTTTCCGGCTTGTCCGGGTTAGGCCTTGACCGCAAACTGGCGTTCGATCGCCGGTGGCTTGGCTCCCTGCGCTTTGCTCTGCCGCAAGCCGTAGAGATAAGTTCCGAGAAAAATGCCCGCCAGCGTGAAGATCGCGCCGAGCTTGCCTTCGCCCATCATTGCCAACGCCGTGCCCGGGCAAGCGCCTGCCAATCCCCACCCCATGCCGAACAAAAGCGAGCCGGGCACGAGAGAGGATTTATACGGCTTGCCCTTGAATGAAATCGACTGGCCGTTGAAAACATCGCGCGTTTGCAGTTTTTTGAGAATGGCTACGCCGATTGCACCCACCGCGGCCGCAGTGGCAATCACCCAAAGCAATTGAAGATTCTCGAAAAGAAAAAGTTTGGCGTAGAAATCGTAAGTCGTGGCACCGGCGCGGCTGAGGATAAAGCCGAAAGCAGCGCCGAAAAGCAAAAAGGCATATTTCTTCATGATCGGGCTCCGGATTTAAAGCAGCACGCGAAAGAGAAACTGCACCATCAAAATGCCGCCTACGAAAAAGCCGGCAGAAGCCAGCACACTGGGCGGATTGAGCATGGACATGCCGGCGATGGCATGGCCGCTGGTGCAGCCACCGGCCATGCGCGATCCATAACCGATCAGAACGCCGCCTAAAGCCAATACGGCGCCTTTGGCCCACAACGCCTGCGGCAGCACACGATCATACATCGTGCCCAGCGAAAAGCTGGCAACAATGGCGCCGGGAGAAGTGAGCGCGGCCAGCAAGCCGCCGAGCGGCAAGCCCACGAGAAACCACAAGCGCCAGTTGTTGGCTTCAGTATATTCGCCTTCGTGAAAGTAAGAGGCGCGCGAAACGAGGCTGCAGACATTGCCAAACCCGGTGGACACCCCCAAGGCATTGCCTGAAACGAGCCATTGAAAGATGGTGTAGAGCCCAACGGCCAGCCCCCCGAGCCAGCCGCTCCAAACGATGACTTCGGTCATGATGAAGCCTCCATATCAAATAACTGAATCAACAAATACCGTGCGCTGAGCAGGACTCATCTTACGATTTCACCATTGCTTTGCTGCCACGCGACGAAACCGCCGCCGAGATGAACGACGCCATATCCCTGGCGTTGCAAATACGCCGCGGCGATGGCCGAGCGATTGTCGGTGCGGCAATGCACGAGCACCTGGCGATCTTTGGGCAATTCGCGCAGACGTTTTGCCAGTTGCGTGTAGGCGATATTCAAGGCGTCGCGCACGTGGCCGGCTTCGAACTCCGCCCGGCCGCGCACATCCAGAATCAGCGCGCCCTTGAGGCTGCCAGGCTCTTGCAATTTAACCATAGGCAACGAAGGGATGCTTGCTACCCTTCCGCCCGCGGCGCGATACTGCACAAATGTCGCAGGCGTGGCGTAACCTGTGACCTCGTCCAACCCAATGCGAATGAGATCGGTCACGGCTTCCGGCACACGATTTTCATCGACGATCAAGTAAAACGGCGTGCCAGGTTCAAGATAAGAACCGGTGGCGTTGGGGAAGTAATTGGACAACGGCGCCCAAAGCGCGCCCTCGACGTGGCTGTCGAGATACTCCGGCCAGGAACGCGTATCGACGATGACGGCTTTTTCGCTGGCTAATTTCTTGAGCGCATTGACGTCCAGCGGTTTGGGCGAAGGCAGCTTGCCGAGCAATGCTGGGCCGTCGCGATTTTCGCGCTTCATGCGCGCGAAGTATCCCGGCGGCTCCGGCTGGCCCGCAAGTATGGCGTGCACGAAGCGGCTTTCGTTCGTGGCCTCGGCAATGGCCGCGTTGAAGCGTTTTTCATAGCCAATGGTCGATTGCGGCACCGCGCCCAAAGCTTTGCCGCAGGCACTGCCCGAGCCATGTGCGGGCCATACCTGCAAATACTCCGGCAAATCTTTGAAACGCTGGAGGGATTGATACAGCATCTTCGCCGCTGGCTCCTTGGCTCCAGCGTGGCCCGCGGCAGTCTCAAGCAAATCGGGGCGGCCAACGTCGCCGACGAAGACGAAATCACCGGTGGCAATGCCCATGGGTTCATTGGCACCTCCGCCGCGATCGGTCACCATGAAGCTGATATGCTCGGGAGTGTGGCCGGGCGTGTGCAAGACTTGCATGTCAATGTTGCCGACTTTGAAACTGTCACCGTCTCTCACTAATTTATGATGATAGCTGCTCCCGTTTTGCTTTTTGTCGAGCCAGCGGTACTTCCAGTTTTCATCGCCTTCATCCGACAGATACAAGCGCGCGCCGGTGCGCTCGGCCAGCTCGCGCGCGCCGGAAAGATAGTCCGCATGGATGTGCGTTTCCGCGATGGCCGTGATCTTCATGCCTTCGCGTTGTGCGGCAGCGACATAACGCTCGACGTCGCGCTGCGGGTCGATCACCAGCGCTTCGCCGGTGCGCTGGCAGCCAATCAAATAACTGGCCTGCGCCAGCTTGTCGTCGTAGAGCATGCGAAACAACATGGCCAATGTCCTCCACTTTGATTGGCGAAGATAATGATTTCTGCTAAGATTATCAATCAGAAATCTTCGTCCTCGCTTGGCCTGTCCCCCTCCCGGCTGCGCTCGGATTTGTAGTTGTTAAAATTGTATTTCAAATTCAACATGACCACCGGGGCCTCGCGCGTGGAATAACTGTAGGTATGGAAATTCACGCCCTGTGCAATATATTCATTCTTGGCGGTGCCGAAAACATCCCGCACCTGCAAAGTTGCGGACAGCAGCTTGTCAAAGATCTCATACTTGCATGCCGCGTTGGCGGTGAAAAAACCGCCGCGCCGGCCCTGCGTCGAAACCGAAGGGCTGTTGTACATGCCGTCGAGCTGAATCTGCGCCGATTTGTTGAACTTGATGGCATTGCTCAGGCGCGTATTCCAATTGAAGCTTTCCTGCGCCAAAGATTCGCCGAACAATGCGCCGGTAAGGCGATATTCATAAAAATTTCCCATCATCGTGACATTCCATTTTTTGTGGAGGTCGAAATTCAGCGAGAGCTCGCTGCCCAGTGTATAGGCCTTGCCGATGTTTTCCACCGAATGCAAAGTGATATTGTCGGCATAAACGGAACGAACTTCCTCGATACGATTGTGTGTGGCGCGGTAGTAGGCTTCGGCGGTGATCAAGCTCGGGCCGAGGTGCGTCTGCAAGCCGGCTTCATATGAATCGATATATTCCGGTTGCAGCGCCGGATTGCCGATGCTCACGTTGTAGGCGTCTCTCCAGGTCGGAAAAGGCTCGAGATCGCCGCCATCGGGACGGTCGATGCGTCGCGTGTAGCTGGCCATGGCCTGCCGCCCGGCGGAAAACTGATGCGACAAATGCAGCGTCGGAAAATAATCCCAGCGGCCGATCACAAAAGGCGCCGCCACGCCCGCCACGGCGATGGTGCGGTCGGTGTATTCGCCGCGCACACCGGCCTGGTATCCCCAGCGGCCCCACTCGCCGGCATAAATGGCGTAAAGCGCGTGCACGTTTTCATCGTACTGCGTGTGGTTGCTGAATGACGGCTGTAAAACATATGCCGCCCCAGCCGGATCGTATGCGTGGGCTCCGGTAATATCCTCGGAGCGATCGAACTCGCTCTGATAACCCGCCTCGAATTTCGCCTTATTGTCGAATGCCAGAGTGTAATCGAGCCTGGCGCGCAGCTCGCGCGAGGGCCCGGTTTCTGTCATGAGCCGGCCGTCCACGAGAGCGCCGGCGTTTGTGCGCAGACCGCTGGTGCTGGCCTCGTCGCCTTCACGCCGGCTGAAGAAAATCTCGGCGAAAAGCTCGTGTCCCTGCGGCGCGAAACGATGCTGAAAGGACAGATTCACCGCATAAAACTGGCGGTCGCGGAAACGGTCGGTCGTGCTGACATACAATGATGGCTCCGGTGACGTCCCGGACCATTCGGCATAATTCTGATAGGCGCCTCTTTGCGAATCGCGTGCGCCATAACGCCCGCCAAAGCTCAAATTGTCTTTGCGGCCCAGCTCCAGCCTGAACTCGCCTCGCGCACCGAGCGCCACGTCTTTGCGGCGGGAATCGCCCTGGGATTGAACGTTAGCAGTGAGGCCGTCGAGCGTCGTTTGACTGATCTCGCGAGTATCGCCGGTGAAGATGCGGTGATTGTAGTCCGCGCCCAGCGTGGCTTGGTAATTCCCATTCTTGTAGTCGTATAGCAAGTCGCCGGCATATTTATCGCCGATGCCGGCGTTGAGATTGATGACGCCGCTGCGGCCTTCGCGCCGGTCTCTTTTGAGCACGATATTGATAATGCCCGCTGCGCCTTGCGGATCGTGCTTCGCCGAGGGGTTGGTGACGAGCTCGATATTCTCGATCGTGCTCGCAGGAATTTGCTGCAACGCCTCGTTCGGCTCCAGCACCGAAGGCCGCCCGTCCACCAACAGAGTAAAATTGCCGCTGCCGCGCAGGCTGACATTGCCTTCGATATCGACCGTCACCGAGGGAACGTTTTCAAGCACATCCACCGCCGTGCCCGAGACCGCCGTTTGCTGCTGGCTGACGTTGATGACCTTCTTGTCGATGAGATACGTCATCGCCATGAGATCGGCTTGCACTTCGACGGCTTCCACCTGCAGCGTGATTTGCTGCAGCAGAATTTTTCCCAAATCAAACTCGAGTTTCTCCGGTGCGATCGTGATCTTGTCGAAGCGCTTCGTCTGGTAACCGATGAATTGAATATTGACGTAATAATCCCCCGCCGGAATTTTGTCGATTCTAAAGCTGCCGTTTTCTCGTGAAGTCGTGCCCGTGACCAGCGCGCTATCTTTTTGGCTGAATAAAATGACGTTGGCGTATTCGACCGGCTTTTGCGTGGCCGCGTCCATGATTCTGCCCGTCACCGCCCCCCGATGCTCTTGTGAGAAGGCCATCCCCGCCAGCGAGAATAGCACCAGGAATTTCAAGGGCGTGATTTTCCTCATTATTTTTGCGCTCCTGTGGTGGTCGTGCGAGAAGTTGAAAGCAACGGTATGGCAATCATCCGTAAAAACGAAATTATGGCCGTGCGCCAGCGTCACAGCCGCCGTAAAGCGCCACTGGTTTTTTTCACCTGGAAGAGATGCTGGCCGTCCTGATACCGGTAATCTATGCGCAGATCGTTCAGTTCGCAGATTTTTTTGACCAGCGACAGCCCCAGCCCCAGAGAGGAGTTCTTGTGATGATTACGGTAAAAGCGCTCAAACAGTCTTTCCGGCGCCATCTCCAGCGGCGGGCCGTAATTGCTGATGGAAAAACTCTCTGCCGTGGTGCGCAGGCGGATCGGCCCCTGTGGCGCACCGTAACTGACGGCGTTGCGCAACAGATTTTTCAAGACAATATCCAGCAAGAATGGGTCGATGAGCAGGCGATGCTCGTGTGAGAGGTCCGTTTCGATGCCCGGCACTTTCAGCCGCGCCAGCTCGTCGATGGCGGCAACGTGCTTTTCAATCACCGGGCGCGTGGCAACCTCGACGGCATTGCCGAACTCGCCGTTCTCGATCTTGGTGAGCAGGTTCAAAGTACTGCCGAGCTTCGACAAGTGATTGGTTTCGTCGTAGATGATTTTCACCGTCTCGGCATGGCGTTGCATCACCTCTTGATGGGCGAGCAAGTTTTCGGTCTTGTTGCGCATCACCGCCAGCGGCGTTTGCATCTCGTGCGCCATGTTCTCGGTGTATTCTTTGAGATTGCGGTAATCGGATTCGATGCGGCCGATCATGTGATGAAACAAATCCTGCATCTTGCGAAATTCCCGCGTGCTGGTGGCGATTTTTTCCACCTCGATTTTCTGGCCGACTTTGTAAGTTCTCATCACCTCCAGAATTTTGTTGAATGGCCGGAAAAAATAGCCCGCCAGAAAATAGTTGAAGAGCACAATGACGGCCGCCAGCAGGATAAACGCTGGAATCAACGCTGCAAAAATGTCGTCACGCAAGCGCAAAAAATCTTCCACACTCTTGCTCATGGCCACCTGGTAATGCCGGCCGTGAGCTTCAATCCAAACGGTCCTTTTCCGGAAACGCTGCATCTCGTCCTGGTCGGCGTTGTGGATGAGCGTGTCGGTTTGCACCGGATACGCGCCGGCCGGAGGCTGCCCGGACAGAGCCGTGACCTGCACATTCGAGGGCAATTCGGCCAGCGGCCTTCGGGCTGCGAGATGCCGCCTGATTTTTTCGGCGGAATTGGCAAAGCGGCTCTCCAGGTTTCTCTCGATGAATTTATCCGCCTCCTGCGTGAGAAACAGCGCGCTGCAGAAAAAGGCGATGAACGTGAAGATGAGATAAATGAAAGTGGTTTGGGAGAGCAGCTTGAAAGTGCGGGCTTGGGGGGGCATAGACTGGTTATCCAATATAATACGCTTTACCGCTCCAGGGAGAATTTATACCCCATGCCATACATGGCCTTGATGTAATTCCTGCCGCCAGCAGTGGTGATTTTTTTGCGGAGATTCTTGATGTGATTATAAATGAAATCGAAACTGTCCGCTTCGTCGATATGGTCGCCCCAGAGATGCTCGGCAATGCTTTCTTTGGTCAGCATGCGATTGAGATTTTGCATGAAATAGACCAGCAGATCATACTCCTTTCGCGTCAGGCTCAGAGGCGTGTCGTGAACGAAGGCTTGTGACGCCAGCAAATCCACCTTGAGCTCGCCGATCTGCATCAGATTGTTGCGGTTGAATTTGTTGCGCCGTAAAATCGAGCGGATACGGGCGTTCAGCTCGGCTTGGTGAAAAGGCTTGGTGAGGTAATCATCTGCGCCCAAATCCAGGCCCTGCACTTTCGCCGCCACCGCGTCTTTCGCCGTCAAAATCAAAGCCGCGGTCTCCAGGCCTTTGGCCTTGATCTCACGAATCAAATCCAGGCCATTGCCGTCGGGCAGGCCAAGATCGACGATCGTGAGGTCATATTGATAAATGGCGAGTTTTTCGCTCGCCTCCGCCAAAGTCGCTGCCCGCTCCGCGACAAAACCGCTCTCCTGTAAGTAGCGCTGCATATCCTGCGCGAGGTGCAGATTGTCTTCGACGATCAACAGTTTCATGAGCAATGACGATGGAAAGACTGTTTTTGGAGGCCAAGTTAAATCGGAATTTTGTAGAAATTCTGTCTCCCCATGCGCGTTTTCCGGCGCAACGAAACTTCCATGAGCTTGCTGTGCCACCACCCGCGCTTTACAAAGCACCAGCTGTCCATCAGGCTGCCAATGATACGAATTTCTTAGCCAAATAAGCAACGTTTCAACACAGCGGCATGAACGGAAAAGGCAACCCCCTTATGGCGATGAAAATGAAATAGCGTCTGCCCGGAAATTCACGCCAGCGCATCTTCGGACAGCAAATTGAGCGCATGTGCGACCGCCCTTCGTTCTTGACTTTCTGCAAAAGATTTGCCATCAATATGAATCATGGATAACTTGATTGCGGAAAAGGCCCCCGTCCCTGGGAATTTTCCCCTCTCCCCTCGCCGCACCGAACCATCACCCGAGGCCGTTTTTGAGAGCGAATACCTGCTGGAGCTCTTTTTCTCCCAGTCGCTTGACGGCTTCTTTTTCATGATGCTCGACGAGCCGGTGCGCTGGGACGATACCGTCGACAAAGAAAAAGTTTTGGATTACGTGTTCGCGCACAAACGCATGACGAAAGTCAACGACGCCATGCTGGCGCAGTACGGCGCCAGCCGCGAACAATTCCTGGGCTTGACCCCGAACGATTTTTATCAGCACGATCTCGCGCACGGCCGCGAAGTGTGGCGGCGCTTCTACGACGCCGGCCGCCTGCATGTTGAGACCGACGAACGCAAGCTCGACGGCACGCCGATATCGATTGAAGGGGACTACATTTGCTTCTACGATGCCGAAGGCCGGATCACCGGCCACTTCGGCATTCAGCGCGACATTACCGCACGTAAACGCGCTGATGAGGCCCTGCACCAATACAACCAACGCCTAAAAACTTTGCAGGAAATCGACCGTGCGATATTAGCGGCGCGCTCGCCGGCGCAAATCGCGCAGGCAGCCATGCGCCACATTTACGAGCTGGTGCCGTGTTTGCGAGCGAGCGTGGCCGTGTTCGATTTTATGGCTGACAAAGCTGCTCTCATCGCGATTCATGTCCAAACCAAAACCCAGCTGGACGTGGGCACGGAGCTTCCTCTGGAAGCCTTCGGCGATATTGCCCAACTCTGGCTGGGGAAGGCGCGCGTGGTGGAGGACGCAGAGACGGTTCCCGATGGGCCGGCGATCGCGCGCGTGCGCGCCGAAGGAGTGCGTTCTTTCATCAATGTCCCCATCCAGGCGCAGGGGGAGTTAATTGGCGCGCTCAATTTGGGTTCGGAGCGCCCGGGCAGATTCTCCCAGGAAGATGTTGAGATCGCCCAGGAGGTGGCCAACAGCCTGGCGATTGCCATTCGCCAGGCGAAACTGTTCGAGCAGATCGAGCAACACGCGCTCGAGCTTGAACAGCACGTGGCGGAGAGAACCGCCGAACTTACCGCGGCGAATGCGAGTTTGAAAAAAGAGATCGCCGAGCGCAAGAGAACGGAAGAGGCTCTGCACGACCGCCTGGCGATTGAACAGATGATCGGCGACATTTCTACGCGTTTTCTCAATCTCGCGCGGCCTCAAATCGACGAAGGCATCAACTACGCCTTGCAAAGAATGGGAAAGTTGGCCGGTGTGGATCGCAGTTATATGTTTGCGTTCTCCGACGATTTTGCCAAAGCCAGGAATACGCACGAATGGTGCGCCCCCGGCATCACGCCGCAGATGCAAAACTTGCAAGATTTGATGGTGGCGGATTTCCCATGGATTTTCCCCAAGGCGCTTCGCGGCGAAACGATTTATGTACCGCGCGTCGCTGAGTTGCCGGTCGAGGCCAAAATGGAAAAGGCGGTAATGCAGGAGCAAGAGATTCAATCGTTGCTGGTCGTGCCGATGGTGTTTAACGGCAAGGTGAAGGGCCTTTTGGGATTCGACGCCGTTCAATCTGAAAAAGTCTGGATCGCAGAGGACGTGCGCTTGTTGAACATTGTCGGCGAGATCATTGCGCAGGCGCTGCAACGCATACAAGCGGAAGCAACGGTGCAGGAGCGCTTCAAGGTGGAAAGGTTGATCAGTGAGATTTCCACCTTCTTCATCCATCTTCCAGCGGAGGAAGCCGATCGCGGCATCAACCACGCGCTGCAGCGGCTCGGCGAATGGGAAGGAGTCGATCGCAGTTATTTGTTTTTGCTGTTTGATGACGGCGGGCGCGCCGTGAACACGCACGAATGGTGCGCGGCGGGTGTCGATCCGCAGATTCAGAACTTGCAGAATCTCGCCTTTCATGAGCTGTCGTGGGCCGCGCGCAAAATGCTCAAGCATGAAATCCTCCACGTGCCGCGCGTCGCCGACTTACCGGACGAGGCGCAATTCGAACGAATCCATTGGCAGGAACAGGGCATTCATTCGCTGCTCACCGTGCCCGTGATTTTCGACGGCAAGATGCGGGGCTTTATCGGCTTTGATTCGGTGCGAGCCGAAAAGATTTGGCGGGAAGAAGATGTCCGGCTTTTGAACGTCGTCAGCGAGATTATTGGCAATTCGCTGCACCGCCAGCAAGCCGCAGAGGCCCTGCGCGCGAGCGAAGAGCGCCTCACCCGCATTTTCGAATCGGCCATGGATGCCATCATCACCATTGACGAACAACTGCGCGTCGTCATGTGCAACGAGGCGGCGGAAAAGGTTTTCCGTTGCCAAACCGCCGAAGTAAAAGACAAGTTACTCGCGCCCTTCTTGTCGGTGGGTTTTCGCGAGCTGCTTTTGCAATATATCCACTCCGGCGCGGCGCAGATGTCGCCGCAATACATTTGGGCCCCGGAGGGGTTGACGGCGTTGCGCAAAAACGGCGAATCGTTTTCCATTGAAGCGACGATTTCACGCGTCGAAGTTGCGCACCAGAATCTCTACACCATCATTCTCCGCGACGTTCACGAGCGCAAAAAGGCCGAAGAAGAACTGGCGCAATTGCAAAACCAAAACGTCTATCTCCGGGAAGAAGCGTTGCGGAGCGACTATAACTTCGGCGAGATCATCGGTGCCTCGCCGGTGATGCAGCGCGTGTTCAAAAATCTCAATATGGTGGCGATCACCGACACCACCGTGCTGCTGCTCGGCGAAACCGGCACCGGCAAAGAGCTGATTGCGCGCTCGATTCATAATCTCAGCCCGCGCAAAGACCAGGTCATGGTGAAGGTCAATTGCGGGGCGTTGCCCGCCGGCCTGGTCGAAAGCGAGTTGTTCGGCCACGAAAAAGGCGCATTCACAGGCGCGACCGCACAAAAAAAAGGCCGCTTCGAGCTCGCACATCGTGGCACTATTTTTTTGGATGAAGCCGGCGAACTGCCGCTGGAAACGCAGGTGAAATTGCTGCGCGTTTTACAAGAGCAGGAGTTCGAACGCTTGGGCGGCGCGCAGACCTTAAAAGTGAATGTGCGCGTGATCGCGGCGACCAATCGCAATTTGCAGGAGCAAGTGCAGCGCGGCGCGTTTCGCGCGGACTTGTTTTATCGTCTGAATATTTTCCCCATTCAAGTGCCGCCGTTGCGCGAACGCCACGAGGACATTCCGCTGCTCGCGAATTTCCTGGTGCGCGAATTTGCACGACGGCTCGGCAGGCGCATCCACAGTATCACCCAAAAAGCGCTGGAGAAGCTCACGGGTTATGAATGGCCCGGCAACGTGCGCGAGCTGGCGAACATTCTCGAACGCGCCGTGATTCTCTGCCAAGGCAGCGTCTTGCAGGAAGAGCACCTCGGAATTTTCCCGGCCGCCCCTCCCTCTTCGGAAGCATTCGAGACGCTGGAAGCAGCCGAGCGCCGCCACATTTTGCAGGCGCTCGAAAAAACCGGCGGCGTGCTCGCCGGACCCAAAGGCGCAGCGCAATTGCTCGGGATCAATCGCTCGACGTTATGGTCGAGAATGAGGAAGTTGGGGATAGAATCAGAAAGCAGTGGACACTAAAATTTAAGGTTAGCTTCAACCAAGCAAAATGGGACATTAGTGCACCCTGCCGAAATCTCAGCACGCTTCTGAAATATCAGCATCCCTCAATTAGTTCGTCAACACAACGAACCCCACCGATCTAACTTCAACTCTCTAGTATCACGCCACTTGGGCTGCGTGCTCAGTCGCGTTTTTGTTTGTGGTACGGCTTTGGCCTTTGCTAAAGGTGAAATTTAATGCATGAGGCCGGAGCCATACTAAAACACACTGCATCACTCACACGCTTCTGAATCGACTCGACATGATGCAGTATTCAGAAATCTCAATGCAGGGTTTTCGCGACTATGTTCCTAATCAAGAAAGTGTATGAAAACGACCTGACCGCTTTGATGAAGATTGAAGGTCAAATCACCAATCTCACGCTGGAAGACTGGGCCGAGGCCCTGGCTACATTGCTGCGGCAAACCAACAAGCACGTCATTCTTGATTGTTGTGATGTCACTTTTGTGAGTCCAGGAATCGCTGAGCGGCTGCTGCAACAAATGACGAATAAGGTTTTTTTGCTCAATTGCCCAACCACGGTGCAAAATCTCGCGCTCGCCGCGGGATTCTCAAAGCAAGTGCTGGGGTAAGCTTCGATTTCTTCCGGAGAAACTACTTTTGGGAGAATGAGCAATGCCAAGAACAGCAAATAACAACAGCGCCTTTCTGAACGTGCACAAATTCAAAACCAGCATGTGCCCGTTCATCGGACGCCTCTATCGCACGTCACTGATTGCGACCGGCAGCCCGCGTGCCGCAACGATGCTTTTGCAGGAGATGTATCGCAAGGCTTGGGTGCATTACAGGTCCGCCGATCACATTGCCGACTTCGCGATTTGGCTGGCCAAGCTGGTGAGTCAGAATTTTGTTCTAAGACCTCAACGCCGCTAAAAAAGGAAACACCTATGCTTTACAAAATACGTTTTGTTGTTTCTCTGCTTTTGTTATTCACACCCGTGGCTCATGCCGCCACTCAAGCAAAGAACGATTCGGTAACGCACAAGTCAGCGTCCGGCGAGGATTCCAGCGCGATGGCGAACGGCCAGCTCTTAGCGTTGTTGCCACTCGACCATACCAGCCCGATCGCGGGCCACACGTTGGAGTTCAGTTGGACAATGATTGCTGCGGCGACTCAATATCGGCTCGAAATCGAAGAGGCCTATGGCGATGCCACTGTCAAAATGGCGAGAATTTCGAGCGTTGGAAGCTATCGCATTTCGCCCTCGCATTTACACAGCAGCAAAGATCTGCACTGGCGCGTCGTGGCGCTCGATTCAAGCGGAAACGAGAGGGCAGAGACGGCGTGGCGGATCCTGCTGTCGCCCTCGTCCGAGTGCGAAAAGTGAGATTAACTAATGAGCTAAACTGATCTGTAAATCAATACAAATTGAAATAAGGAGTGGATCTCATGGCTGACAAGCAAAAATCGACCTCCTGGCTGCCGATCACCCGGCGCAAAATGCTCGGCGGTTTATTGTTTGGCGCGGGTACCATGTTGACTGGTCTCAAGCTGAATTCTCTTGGCGCCGCTGTAAGAAAGAAGGGCAAATTTCTGCTGGAAGGCATCCCGGCGATTCCGCGTGGACTCGAGCTGGCGGTTTCCATGCCGCTCCTCGAAGCCTTGCACGGCCGGCGCGCGCGGCGGTTCGCACTGGGCGCGGAAATTCCGGACGGGCCTTTGAAATTCAGATCGCAACATGCGCCCATGCCGCTCGGTGAGCTGGAGCAGATGATGGTGCTCACCGCGGCAGCCGGGAATACGGGCTGGTTTTATCTCCATCCTTACAACAAAAACTATGCGCCCAATATCCCAAATTATGCCGGCGCCGCGGGCGGGCGGACGTTTCCTTCGGCAGCAGGATTTCATACCACGGAGTTTTTCTACACCGATGACCACGGGACTTATTTTCTGCCGACGCGCGAGGCGCAGAATTTGGTCAAGACGGACGAAAATGGCGCCACCGACCTCAACGCTTATTTGCAAGCGCATCGTGCACGCATTCGCAAGCTGTCGGACAAGCGCATGGCCATTCCACCGAAGCCGGCGCATATTGAAATGCACAATCCCTGGTGCGTAAATGTGCCGGGCAGTACGCTCATCATTCCGGTGGCCGATCTCGCGCAGCACCACGTGGCCGTGCTTTGCTATCTCGTGCAGAACGGCGCGTGCATTTTCGATGATGTAAATAAGAGTCCAATTCCGGGAATGGAGAAATTCAGCGCGCTGGTCGATGTGAAGAATCCGTATCCGCTCACCTACGTCGAGCAATTGTCGCTTGCCGAGGTGACCGCCGAGCTTTCCACCGCGTGCTATGCGGGCGCCCTCATGCTGCAGGCCATGGGCCTTGGCGGCTGGATGTTCGATGGCATCACGCCGATGAGCGTGCTTGGCGCGAGCGGCGATCCTGAAATGCCCGGCTTGGGTTTCCGTTACGACACCGACGGGCGCTGGCCGCTGCCAAATGTGACCGGATTGTCCGGCGTCTTCGAAGGCTTTTGCCCGCCGCATCATAAAGACATGCGCGCCGCCGTTGAGGCCTTCATCAAGCGGAAATTCGGCGAGGGTGGGCCGTTCAATGCCAACACCCCCGGACCGTATCGTGAAAACGCACGCGTACGCGGTGCTGGAAAAGTTCACAGTGAGGAGTTCAAGGAGTGCGTGACGACGATGGCGCAATATGTGTTCGACCGCTTTGGTAAGTTTCCCGGTACCGTGCCGTCGATTTTCATCCTGACCTACTTGCAGGCGCATCATCTCGATTTGGAGTTTTATGACAAGCACTATAGCGACGGCGCCTATTTGGAAACGCATGCCCGGCATCAGGAGCTGTGGCATCGGAGGGCATAGCGCATGAAGCGGAGGGCATGGTGCGAGGAGCAAAGCAAGAAGGTATAAGCTATGCGCCGGGCTCTGTGCAGTAGGCCCCATGCGCGCCTGCTGATGCTCGCCGCACATAGAGGGCATAGCGCAGAGGGCGTATTAGTGTCGTTATGCGCTATGCCTTATGCGCCAAGCCATATGAAGCCGTGGAAGGATTTTCATTCGGAGACACTTATGTTTCAACAAAGCAGACTAAGAAAGCTGCGCGTCGCATGCGCTGTGATGTTGCTATTTGCTTCGAACGGAGCCAGAGCAAGTGAAGGCCACCCGGCCGGCCAGACATATCAACCTGCAAAAACGGCAGGCCCCGACGAGAAGGCCACAAACGTGACATTCGCGATCAAATCTGTTGCCCTTCCCAGTCGAGTGAAACTGCAATATGTCGAGCAGGGAAATCCTTCAGGCGTTCCAGTATTGCTTCTGCACGGCTATACGGACTCCTGGCACTCCTACGAGCTGGTGCTGCCGCATTTGCCAAACTCCATGCACGCCTTCGCGCTTTCACAAAGAGGCCACGGCGATTCGGAACGTCCTGCAACCGGCTATCACCCGCGTGATTTCGCCGCGGATGTTGCCGCCTTCATGGATGCCCTCAAACTCGAGCGCGCGGTTGTGGTCGGCCATTCCATGGGCAGCTACATCGCCCAATGTTTTGCGATGAACTATCCGGAACGCACGCTTGGGCTTGTGCTCGTGGGATCATTTACGACCCTGCGAGGCGATAAGGGTATTCAGGAGTTTTGGGACACTGGCGTATCAAAGCTTGAAGATCCGATCGACCCGAACTTTGCGCTCGAGTTTCAAAAGAGCACGCTGGCTTTGCCCGTGCCGCAAACGTTTTTCGATACCGTCGTCCAGGAGAGCCTGAAGGTGCCGGCGCGTGTCTGGCAAGCGGCGTTCAAGGGTTTGATGGAATCCGATCTTTCCCGCGACCTTGACAAAATCACAGCACCCACGCTCATCGTGTGGGGCGATAAGGATGCATACTTTCTCCGGGACCAGCAGGATGCCCTCGCCGCCGGTATCACCGATTCAAAACTTGTGATCTACTCAGGTGTCGGACATGGCGTGCATTGGGAAGAGCCAAAGCGATTTGCTGCTGATCTGCTGTCCTTTATAGAGAGTCTTACCAAACCAGAGTACGGAGCTTTACGATAAACGAGTCAAAGCCGGACTTGCACGCGAAGAGGTTTTGAGATAAGGAAATGCCTGACGGAGCAACAGCGATGCAGCACATCGACTACAACAGTATTGTGGAAATTTATGATCTCTACGTCACCGCGGATTACGACATTCCGTTCTTCCTGTCGGAGACCAAGTCGGTAGAAGGCCAGGTTCTTGAGCTGATGGCCGGAACCGGCCGGTTGTCACTGCCATTGATCGAGGCCGGAGTGAAGCTAACTTGCGTGGATAGCTCAAACGCCATGCTCGAAGTCTTGTCACGGAAGTTGAAACAACGCGGATTGCGCGCCGACATTCATTGCGCAGACGTGTGTCGTTTGGACTTGCCCGCGCGCTTCGAGCTTGCCATTCTGCCTTTCCAGGCATTCATGGAAATCATTGGCGAGGAGAATCAAAGCGAGGCGCTTGCGGCGGTGTTCAAATGTCTCGCTCCCGGCGGGCGATTCATTTGCACGCTGCACAATCCGGCCATTCGTCGCAAGCAAGTCGATGGCTTGCTGCGTCTCGTTGGTCAGTTTCCGACCGGAAGCGGCACGCTGGTCGTATCGGGTTTCGAGCAAGGCGGAAATCCGGTGGTTTCGCGCCAGCAATTTTTCGAGTTCTTTGATGGTGAAGAACGCTTGCTCGAAAAGCGATTGCTTCAAATGAAGTTTGCTTTTGTGGAGAAAGATGAGTTCGACTACATGGCGCAAAGTGTTGGCTTTCGCGTCGCTCAGCTCTATGGAAGCTACGACCGTGCCCCGTTCGATCCGGTCCAGAGTCCGGTGATGATCTGGGAATTAGAGAAGAACTAGATAAGAAAGGAAAGATGCCATGATACAGACACGCAAAACCTTATTCGCTGCCATGTTCCTTGCATTCGCGGCTTCCAGCTTCCAGCCGGCCGTGGGCCAGGAAGGGCATAAAATCTCCATCAACGAAACGGAGATTTACTACGAAGTGCGAGGCGATGGCCCTCCGCTTCTTCTGTTGCATTACTTCGGCAATTGCGGCCAGGTTTGGCAACCGTTTGCAGAGCGGCTTGTACAACACTACCGCCTTATCATTCCGGACATGCGCGGCCACGGGCGCTCCACCAACCCGTCGGGACAATTCACGCATCGCCAATCGGCGCTCGATATGTTTGCCCTGCTCGATCATTTGGGCATCCGGCAATTCAAAGCGATGGGAATGAGCAGCGGCGGAATGACCTTGATTCACATGGCCACCCAGCAGCCGGCGCGGGTCGAGGATCTGGTTTTGATCGGAGCCACGATTTACTTCCCGGCGCAAGCCCGAGCCATCATGCGGCGGAGCGTCCCGGACAGCCTCAGCGCAGCAGAGCTTAAGGAATGGAGCCAGTGCAGCGCGCGGGGTGAGGCGCAGACACGCGAAGTGCTTGGCCAGTTCCATCACATGAAAGATAGTTACGACGACATGAATTTCACCGAACCTTATCTGGCCACCATCACTGCCCGCACGCTGATCGTCCACGGCGACCGTGATGAGATTTTTCCCGTGGACATTCCCGTCCAGATGTACGGGGCCATCCCGCGCTCCTATCTCTGGATCATTCCGAATGACGGGCACTTCCCGGCTTTGGGCAAAAACGCGAGCCTCTTTCAGGACAGGGCAATGGCCTTCCTGCAGGGTGAATGGGAAACGCACTGAGTCACCGCCACAGCTCAATCAAGGGACAACCGCGAATGAGCGCGAATTGACGCGATATGAAAAAAAATTAGAAGCCATTAGCGTTGGCTAACGGTTCGAAAATGGTGATCAGCGGCTGCATTGGCCCGCGCGGCGATGGCTACATTCCAGCAAGTGCGATGTCTGAAACCGAGGCACAACGATACCACCTCGGGCAAATCAGCGCTTTCAGCGATGCCGGGGCCGATATGGTTACCGCCATCACGATGAACTACACTGCCGAAGCGATTGGCATCACGCGCGCGGCCAGGTCCGTTAGCATGCCCGTGGCGATTTCCTTCACGGTCGAAACCGACGGCACATTGCCAACCGGTCAAATTCTCAAAGCCGCCATCGAGAAGGTGGTTGAAGCTACAGACGGTGCACCGGTTTATTACATGATCAACTGCGCGCACCCCACCCATTTTGATAGCACCTTGGCTGCCGGTGAACCGTGGCTGGAAAGAATTCGCGGCCTTAGGGCCAATGCCTCCACCAAGCGTCATGCCGAGTTGAATGAGAGCGCCACGCTTGATGCCGGTGATCCGGTGGCATTGGGCCGCCAGCACCGCGAGCTCTTGAGCAAGATGAAAAACCTCCATGTTCTCGGTGGTTGCTGCGGCACGGATCACCGCCATGTGGAAGAAATCTGCAAAAGCGTATTGCTGCTTGACCGCGTGAATCCGAAATGGCAAAGCCATTATTTCCTTGACAAGTTCTTCGTTGAACGGTATTTTGACGCGGGCAGGTAACGCCGCGCTCACATTGCCTCCGCCCAAAACCATCCTTAACGACAGGAGAAAGAACATACCGCGCTGCGTACATGTTGGCATCGAATGAAAAGCGAGTGCCACATGACGAAGCCTATCAACCCTCAAAGAGTTGCGCGAACACACGGATTTCGCCTGCGCTTGGGAGTTCTTTTGGTCGCGCTGGCGCCGGTTCTCATGGCAGTGCTCAGCCCGATCGCGCTTGCGGCGGCAGGGCTTGCGCGCCAAAGCTTGTTTGCTGTTTGCCAGATCATGAAGCTGGAGCAAGCGCACACACCAGAACGGCCCGCCTGGCTCGAACAAACCGCGATGCGCGCGATGCTCGACATGCACAATAACTATTCGGCGGAGTTTGCTCAATGGCGCGATTTGTTTGCACGCCACGCGGAAGAATTGGCGGCGCTGGTTAAGGCCTTTCCCGGTGCTGAAGATTTGTCCGAGGCAGAAATGCGCCAGTTGCTCGTGCAAGCGCCGGAAAGTTTTAGGGGCAGGAAGGAATCCGGAATTTTTCAGCCGTGGACTAACCGCTGGGCCGGCTTCTGGAGCAACGGTGTGCCACAATATCACGTTTGGGATTCCACACGCTTCATCGATGGCCAGTGGATCCAGCCGGTGACCTTGTCTGAGTTTGAATTCGTCGCGCCGGTGCATCTCGATGAGAGCGTACGCCGACGCCGCGCCGACGCCGCCATCAACGTTTGCAGCCGCGGCCACGGCGTCACCGGCTGGGTTTCCAGATATCAACGCGGCCGTTTTGAGATGCCGCATCTCGGTTATGTCATCAATGATTCCACATTGCTGTGGATTTGTCAGATTAAAGATCCCACGCGGCTGTTCACCCGCGAAAACTGTTGGTTCGTGTTCTTGGAGACCATTGCTGCCTCCTCTGCGCCGGCGGAATATCGCATTTATGGCCAGCCCATTTTGATCACCGATGAGATTTATGCCGATGCCGGCGCGCGGGATTTGCACCGCGGAACATATTATGCCGTTGCTGCAAAAACAGCGGCCGCAGGCATGCCTGCTACCACAGTCAAGAATTAATTACAGGAGCACTTTTGAAGGCACTATTGGAAACCACGGCCGCCCGTGCCCTCGGCTATTTACAAAAGTTAGATGCACGTCGTGTTGCGCCGAGCGCCGAGGCTGTCGCCAATCTATCACGATTCGATGAGTCGCTCCCGGACGAGCCGGTCGCCCCGGAGGCCGTCTTGCAATTGCTCGATGAAATCGGTTCACCGGCAACCATGGCGATGGCCGGGCCACGATTTTATGGTTTTGTCATTGGCGGTTCATTGCCCGCAGCACTGGCGGCCAACTGGCTCGCCGCGGCGTGGGATCAGAACACGGGATTTTACAAAGCAACGCCCGGAACCGCATACCTCGAAATCGTCGCGCTGCGGTGGTTGCTCGAGATCTTGAAGTTGCCGCCTAAAAGCGGCGCCGCATTTGTCACTGGTGCAACGGTTGCCAACTTTACAGCGCTCGCGGCGGCGCGGCACGCCGTGCTGAAGCGCGCCGGCTGGAATGTCGAGGCGGAGGGATTGTTTGGCGCGCCGCCGATCACCGTCCTCGTCGGCGAAGAAGCGCATCCGACGCTTTTCAAGTCTCTTGGATTGCTCGGCCTGGGCAGAAGTCGTGTCGTCAAAATTCCGGTCGATGGCCAGGGTCGCATGCGCGCCGAGGCGCTTCCCAAAATTTCCGGTCCGGCGATTGTTTGCGTGCAGGCAGGCAACGTCAACACCGGCGCATTCGATCCCATCGATCAGATTTGCAGCATTGCCCACGACCGCGGCGCCTGGGTGCGCGTCGATGGTGCTTTCGGACTGTGGGCTGCGGCGGCGCCTGCGCACGCGTATCTCACCAAGGGAATTCGGAACGCAGATTCGTGGGCAACGGATGCGCACAAATATCTCAACGTGCCGTATGATTGCGGTTTGGCATTTGTGCGCCAAGCCGATGCGCTGCGCGCAGCAATGGCGATCACCGCCGAGTACCTGCCGACTGAAAGCCCGGAGCGCAATCCTTCCGATTACACGCCGGAGTTGTCGCGGCGGGCGCGCGGCGTCGAGGTGTGGGCAGCGTTGCGCAGCCTGGGGAGAAAGGGTTTGGCCGATCTGATTGAGCGCACCTGCCGCCACGCCAGACGATTTGCCGAGGGGCTAAGCGCCGCCGGTTTTCAAATTCTCAATGAAGTGGTCTTGAATCAAGTTTTGGTTTCATTCGGAGATGCAGAGAAAACGAATCGCGTCATCGCTGAAATTCAAGCTGAGGGCACGTGTTGGTGCGGCGGCACAGTGTGGCAGGGAAAAACGGCGATGCGGATCAGCGTATCGTCCTGGGCAACGACGGAAGCAGATGTTGAACGTAGCTTGGAAGCGATGATTCGGTCAGCGAGAAAATTGGCTGAAAGCAAATGACCACTACCGACGAAAAAATATTTCAAGGGCCGATCGCGGACGCGCTCACACACGTGGGACAAATTGCAATGCTGCGGCGCCTGGCCGGGTCGCCGGTGCGCGGCGAAAACTATCACCGTGCAGAAATCGAAGCCGGCCGCGTCGGACCGGAGCAATCCGAGACCCGGGTGGAATTCGACTGAAAAGAGAAACGGCATGGCCTCCTCCCAGTGAGGGGTTGCGTCGCGCGTAGAAATGCATGGGGCATTTCTGCGATCACCATCTCAACCATGAAAGGGAGCAACAAGATGAACCACAAAGGAATTCTGATCGTTTCCTTCGTTCTTCTGTTTGCCTTGGCGGGTTTCGCTCAGCCGTCGAAAGAGTCCGCCGATGAAGTCTTGCGATGGAATCGCATAGCAACGGAAGTCTCCGCTTCCGCGCAGACCTTCCCGCTCACCGAGTCGCGGATTTTCTCGATTTTGCACCTCGCGATTCACGATGCCGTCAACGCGATTGATCGCCGGTATGAGCCGTATCGCTTGGCAGCACCGTCTGCCCCTGAAACTTCGCTCGAAGCCGCCATTGCTGCGGCCGCGCATGCGACGCTGGTCGAGTTGATGCCGGCTGGGAAGGCCGCATTCGATGCTGCACTCGACGAAACCCTGCGTGCGGTTCCGAATGGCGAGGCAAAAAAGCGCGGTGTGGAAATGGGCGGCAAAGCCGCAGTTGCGATACTCGCGGCGCGGCAGAATGATGGCGCAAGCCGCACTGTTACGCGCGAGCCCGGCAAGAAACCCGGAGAATATCGCCCGACTCCGCCAGACTTCACGCCGGCATTTTTTGCACATTGGGGAGAAGTGACGCCCTTCGTGCTCAAATCGTCCGCCCAATTCCGTCCCGTGCCGCCGCTCGCCGTCACGAGCGCGCAGGCACGTGCCGAAGTGGAAGAGGTCAAAACGATCGGCGCCGAAAAAAGCACTGCCCGCACGGCCGAACAAAGTGAGATTTCGCGCTTCTGGTACGAGAATTCGACACAAGGCTGGAACCGCATCGCGCGCGAAGTTTCTGCTGCACGCCGGCTCGACATCTGGGAAAATGCGCGGCTGTTCGCGCTCGTAAATATTGCGATGGCCGACGGTTTCATCGGCGGCTTCGAAGCCAAATACTATTACAACTACTGGCGGCCGGCCACGGCGATTCGCGAAGGCGGCGAAAAGGAGTGGTTGAGCGACCTGAACACGCCGCCGGTGCCAGATTATCCTTCCACCCACACCGTATTGGGCGCTGCAGCAGCGGCCGTGTTGCAACGGTACTTCGGCACGGATTTCGTCAGCTTCGCGATGACGAGCGGCGCGCCTTATGCCGGCATCACGCGGAAGTATTGGAGCTTCTCGGAGGCGGCACGGGAAAACGGCGCTTCGCGTGTGCTCGCGGGCATTCACTTCCCGACGGCGGTAAACGCCGGCTATCTGCAAGGAGAGCAGATCGGGGTGTGGGCTTTTGAGAATGCCTTACGCCCGGTAAAAGCGCCATGAACTGAGCCGGCTTCGATTGGATCGTCCGACTCGCCGCGCTGAATGATGATGCATTTGCGTCTGATGCCATCGCTGCAAGCGATGGCATCAGTGCGCTGGTGCATGACCACGGATGCGTCTGTGAATGGGTCGTGTTGATCGAATGAGTGCAGATTCTTATATTGTCGTTATGCGGTGAGGCGTTTGATTTGGAAGTCTCCCAAGCTGGTAAGGTTTTAACGTGAAGGTTGATCTGAGCCGCAAGACGCAAAAAAAAGATCTGACGATTAAAGCGCGCGACGGTTTCCCACTGGCGGCAACGTTTTACCACGCGG
The DNA here is from genome assembly GCA_044869275.1 of bacterium. Taxonomy (GTDB): domain Bacteria; phylum Zhuqueibacterota; class Zhuqueibacteria; order Zhuqueibacterales; family Zhuqueibacteraceae; genus JBIOXB01. The sequence continues at coordinate 67,440 of JBIOXB010000211.1, read as the reverse complement.
AATCGAGCCACGCACCATTGGTCATCATGGCCTCCGCGACGGCGGTGAAACGAGGATATTACGCCAAATTCGCGCGCTTTCTCAACCAGCATGGCTTTCGTGTGGTGACCTTTGACTATCGCGGCATCGGCGAATCGCGCCCGCAAAGTCTCCGGGGCTTTCGCGCGGCGTTACACGAATGGGGCGAATTGGATCTGGCGGGCGTGATCAAATGGGCCGCTGAGGAACTTGCCTCCAACCGCATTTTATTTGTCGGCCATAGCGTGTCCGGGCAGATTTTTCCGCTGGCGGAGAACCATCATCTCGTGCGCGCGGCCTACTTCGTAGCTTCGCAAAGCGGGTATTGGAAATTGTGGCAGGGAAGGAACAGAATGTTGGTTTTCGTGCTCTGGTATCTTGCGATTCCAGCCAGCACCGCGATGTTCGACTACTTCCCGGGCTGGATCATGGGTAATGCGGAAGATTTGCCTAGCGGTGTGGCGCGCGAGTGGGCGCGCTGGGGGCGCCGGCCGGAATACATTTTGAGTCATGGCTCCGGAATGAGAGCGAAATTTGCGGGGGTGCACGCGCCGCTTAAGTTTGTCAGTTTCTCGGATGACCGCGTCATGGCACCCTTAAAAGCAGTGGAGACGATCGTGAATTGGTATGGCAGCTCCAACAAAGAGCACGCGCATATTCATCCACAAGAAATCGGCGCGAAATCCATCGGCCATTTCGGATTCTTTCGCGACATTTTTGCGGAAACATTGTGGCGAGAAGCATGGCACTGGCTGCAGGGCCATGCCGTTGAAACGGCACGGAGCACGAGCACTGCAGGAAATTGGGTAAAGGATCGAAGAGCGTGATGCACGTCTGTCTGAAATTCTTATGCAGAGGCCAGGGTGGAACCAAATGAACTCAGACGCGTAAAATGGACAACTTGTTTCCTAGCGAAAAACTGTGGCTATCCTTGACAAAAGCAGCAAAACAATCACAATGGCGATGATGACGCAAACCAACAATTGGAAACGATTTAGTTCCCTCTGGGTTCCGGTTAAGATCCTGGAGGAGAGAGCCGCTATGCCGAGAATATAACCCCTGGCTCTTCTGGCGATTGGCCACACATGCCCCTCGGGATCTGAACCCAGGGGCATTTTTGTTTTCGGCCATGATACGAATTAACATTACGAAACCAGGAGAGCAATATGAACCGCCCAGTTTTGAGTTACGAAGCCCTCGCGCACGCTTTGCATCTGCGCGATCTCTCCGATCCGCGGCAAGGCGCGCATGCGATGCAACACCTCTTGCATGAAATCCACACGGCATTGGCTGCGCGCTGGCATTGCGCCCGCCTGCTGCATCGCGCCTGCCCCATTGTTTCCGTCGAAGACAACTATGATTGCTTGGGATATGCCGCAGAGGGTGTGGTCCGCGAGGCGCGTTATACGCGTTATGTGACCGATCGCATGCTGTTGCGCACGCAAACTTCGGCGATGATTCCAGGCCTGCTGCGGGCGCTTGCCCTCGATCCGCCGGAGGATTTGTTACTCGTTTGCCCGGGCTTGGTCTATCGCCGCGACGTAGTGGATCGTTGGCACACGGGTGAGCCGCACCAGCTCGATCTTTGGCGCGTGAAACGCGGCCGGTTGACGAGCGATGACTTGAGAGAGATGACGGCAACCGTGGTGGCCGCCGCGTTGCCGGGCTGCTGCCATCGCGTCATTGGCGCAGCCCACACCTACACAACCCACGGCTTGCAGATTGAGATTGCTGACAATGGCGAATGGATCGAAATTGGCGAATGCGGCCTGGCTGCGCCCGCCATGCTCGCGCGCGCCGGCCTCGATACCGGGCAAATCACCGGCCTGGCCATGGGGCTCGGGCTGGATCGTATGCTGATGCTCCGCAAAGGAGTCGACGACATTCGCCTGTTGCGCTCGGAAGAGCCGCGCATCGCCAGACAAATGCAGGATCTTACGCCTTACGTGCCGGTTTCAAACCAGCCGCCGGTGCGGCGCGATCTTTCCATTGCCATCGCACAGGACCTGACCGCCGAGGAATTGGGCGACCGCATCCGTGAGGCGATGCACGAACACCTCGCACAAATCGAAGGCGTGGATATTCTGGAAGAAGCAGACTATGAGGATTTGCCGCCCGCCGCTCATGCGCGCATGGGCATGCGACCCGGCCAGAAGAACGTGCTGCTGCGCCTGGTGATTCGCGATCACACGCGGACGCTGACCAATGCCGAGGCCAATGTGATTCGTGACGCTGTCTATCGCGCGCTACACCAGGGCGAGTGCATGGAGCTGGCGGCGCCCTCGTGACGCCACGGCGTGTCCGCACCGTCTGCGCTGGACTTCGCCCACGGAATTAGAACTCCCACGGAATTTGAAAGCAAGTCTTTTCCGCGGCCGTGCCATTCCGGAGGGAGAAAATCTGCGTCCTTTTGAGCGGTCGTGCGTCTCCTATCGTGAAGCTCACTGACCAACTTCATCAAAGGAGACCAAACATGGAAATGCAAACACAGACCGGCTTGAATGGCCGTCACTCCGGCCCGCACCATGTCGATGTTGACTTTCTCTTTCTCGACCTGAAGACGTGCACCCGTTGCATCGGGACGGATCGTAATCTCGAGAAAGCTTTAGAATCCGTCCAACAAGTCTTGCAATTCACCGGCGCAGTGGTTAGCTTGAACAAAATCCTGATTGATTCGGCGGAGAAGGCGGCCGCGCATCGCTTTGTCACTTCACCGACGATTCGCCTCAACGGCCACGACATTGCGCTCGTGACGCACGAGAGCAAATGCGATTCCTGCACCGACCTGTGCGGCTGCAGCGCAGGCACCCATTGCCGTGTCTGGCTTTATCGCGGCGAGGAATACACGGAAGCGCCGGTGGCAATGCTGGTGGAGGCGATTCTGCAAGAAACTTTTCGTATGCCGCGGCCAGAAGCACCGGCGGCACTCACCGCCAGCGAAGTTCCAGAGAACCTGCAGCGTTTCTTTGCGGGTGTTTCGGAGCTTCCGGGGCGAAATGTTTCAACCTGCTGTTCGCCGGCGCAGCAACAAACTTGCTGTGAGCCCGCGAATAAGGCCGCGTGCTGCGGCGAAAGCCTGGTGCAGCAGGGCTGCGGTTGTCAATGACGCGCTGGTGCGACCTGCGGTCGATCACATGCGCCGGAGTGATGCCTTGAAGCGTACAATGTCATTGCAGGACCAAATCTGGAGCGCGCACCGCGACCAGCTCCATCGTTTCATTCGCAAGCGAATAGACGATACGTCGGCGGCGGAAGATCTCCTGCAAGACGTGCTGGCCAAAGCCTACGGCCAGCTCGACCGGCTGCGAGAGCAGGGAAAACTCCTGCCCTGGCTTTACCAAATCACCAGAAATGCCCTCTCCGATTACTACCGGCGGAACAAACTGGCACCGAAGATGGATGACGCCAGCACGGTGCAGAATTCTGAGAATGAAGAAGCTGCACAGAGGGAGTTGTCAAGCTGTGTACTGCCGTTCATTCAACAACTACCCCCCGCGTACCGGCAGGCGATCATGCTCTCGGAGATCGAGGGTTTAACGCAGAGGGAAGTTGCCCAGCAGCAAGGGCTCTCGCTCTCCGGCGCAAAATCGCGCGTCCAGCGTGGGCGGCAAATGCTAAAAACGATGTTCCTGGAATGTTGCCGGATCGAGCAAGACCGGCGCGGCGGCGTGATTGCTTTCGAACCCAAGACCAGGTGCGAGACCTGCGAGTAACGGTGGCAACCCCGTGGTAATCACAATTTCGGTTTTCTTGCCAAAGGAGGAAAAATGATGGTGACTTTCCGCGTGAGGGGCTTGGCGTTGATAGCAGTGGCATTGTTCCTTTTGCCGCTGCTCGGTTGCGACCAGCAATCACAGGATGAAACCACCGGCCGCCTCGCCCCCTTGCTCGAGGGCATGGGTGACCTGCGTCATCCCGTCAGCACCAAGAGCGAAATGGCGCAGCGCTTTTTCAACCAGGGCTTGACGCTGGCATACGCTTTCAATCACAAGGAAGCCGAACGCGCGTTTCGCGAAGTGGCACGCCTCGATCCGGATTGCGCCATGGCGTACTGGGGCATCGCGCTGGTGCTCGGGCCCAACATCAACGCGGCGATGGACAATGCTGAAGTTCCCAATGCGTACGCGGCGATTCAAAAAGCGCGGGCTTTGGCGCCCAAAGCCAGTGCGGAAGAACAAGCATTCATCAACGCTTTGGCGCAACGTTATGCCGCCGCGGCGGTCACCGATCGCAAGCCCCTGGACGAAGCTTATGCCAACGCCATGCGCGAACTTGTGCAGCGCTACCCTGACGAGGCTGATGCCGCGGCGCTCTTTGCCGAGGCGCTGATGGATTTGCATCCGTGGAAATACTGGGAGCTGGACGGTACACCCAAGCCGTGGACGCCGGAAATCGTGAGTACGCTGGAAGCGGGATTGCAGCGCTGGCCCAAACATCCGGGGTTCAACCACTTTTACATTCACACGATCGAAGCTTCGTCACATCCGGAGCACGCCCTGGCCAGCGCGGATTTGCTGCGCGATCTCGTGCCGAATGCGGGACATTTGGTGCACATGCCCGCCCATATTTACCTCCGCACCGGGCGCTATCAAGATGCCGTCATTGCCAACGAACGGGCGATTGCCGCCGACAGCTCTTATATCACGCAATGCCACGCCCAAGGCATGTATCCCGTGGCTTACGTGCCGCACAATCATCATTTTCTTGCTGCCGCTGCGACTTTTGCGGGCAACAGTGAACAGGCGCTAAATGCGGCGTATCATATGGCCATGCACCAAGACCCGCAACTCATGCGCGCGCCGGGTTACGGCACGCTGCAGCATTACACCACTATTCCGTTGTACGCCTTGGTGAAATTCGGCAAATGGGCCGAAATACTGCAAGCCTCGGCACCGGAGGTCGATTTGGTTTATCCCAACGGCGTTTGGCATTTCGCACGCGGCATGGCTTATGCGAGAACGGATCAAATGGACCCCGCTGCGCAAGAGCTTGAAAAAGTGCAGGCCATTGCTGCGGACACCACGCTCAAGGGCGTGACGATTTGGGATATCAACACGACCTTCGATCTGATGCAGATTGCGCGGGAGATGCTGGCAGGCGAGCTGGCGGCAAAGCACAAACAATTCGAGCAGGCGATCGCGCATTTGCAGAACGCGGTGCGCTTCGAAGACGCCCTGACCTACGACGAACCGCCGCCCTGGTACACGCCGGCGCGACACAATTTGGGCGCGGTATTGCTGGAAGCCGGGCGCGCGGCTGAAGCCCAAAAAGTTTATGCAGAAGATTTGAAAAAGTATCCGGAAAACGGCTGGTCGTTATGGGGTTTGCAGCAAAGCCTGAGGGCGCAGGGCAAAGAAGACGAAGCCGAAGCGGTGCATCAGCGTTTTGTAAAAGCCTGGGCCGGAGCGGATGTGAAGCTGGTGGCGTCGAGGTTATAACCTCACGACCCCGTTTCAAACTTCTGCTTGAACCGCTTCACGCTATTGCAAATGGCTTGTGCGATTTTCTGCTGCACCTCGGAGGAATTGAGCAGGCGTTCTTCCTTGGCGTTGGAAATAAAGGCCATTTCCACCAGAATGTTGGGCATGGAGGCGCCGACCAAAACGTAGAAGCCCGCTTGATATATGCCGCGATCGGGCAGGTTCACAACCGTTTCCATCTCTTCCTGCACGATTTGCGCGAGACTTTCACTCTCATGGTTGAAGGCATTCTGCGCCATCGCGGTGAGGATAAATTCCTCATCACTGGCCGCCGCCTTGTCGGATTCGTACTTGACCACGGAATTTTCCAAAAGCGCGACCTCCAAAGCCTCATCGGTTCTGGCCGGGCCGAGAAAATAAGTCGTGGTACCGTTCACGCGCCGGCTGCGGTTGGCGTTGCAATGCAGGCTGATGAACAGCTTGCCCTGCGCGGCGTTGGCAATTTGCGTGCGCTCGTCGAGCTTGATGAACTCGTCGGTGTCGCGCGTCATGATGGCCTTCAAGCCCATGTCCTTTTCAATCAATTTGCGCAGGCGCAAGCCGACTTGCAGCGTAACGTCTTTCTCTCTAATGCCGGAGGGCCCGATCGCGCCGGGATCTCTGCCACCGTGCCCGGGATCGATCACGATCGCATCGATGCGCCACTTCTGCCTTTCTTTGTCCAGATTGCGCAGCACTTCTTCCGGCACCACTTCCTGCGTGGGAATGGACACCCAGATGTCGTTGCCTTGCCCGCTGACGTTGATGCGGCTGGCGTCAATGTCTTGCAGCAGCCGGAAAGAAATCTGGGCCACTTCCCCGGTTTGCTGCGGCTTGACTTCTTTCACCAATTTCGTCGCGGACAGCGGCGCGACCGCATCGGCCGCCATGCGCCCGCCTAAAATGTCAACGTACATCCAGTCGCGGCTGGCGCGGGTGGTGACGCTCTTGCGCGAAAACGGCTGCGCGGTTTGAATGCGAATCAGCGTGCCGTTGGTTTTGTCTTCGACCAGTACTTTGAAAATGTTCGGCGGCGGGGGTGGTGCTTTTTCCGGGACGACGGCGGCGGCCGGCTGCAACTGCTTCGGCCAGTCGCCGCGGTACAGCGGACGCAGCAGCGCGGTGAAGGCCGCGAGCGGTACGAGAATATCGTCGTTGGCATAGCGCGTTTCCATCGGCATCTGCACCATGCGATCGCCGATTTGCACGAAAGGATTCATCGCCGTGACCTTGACTTGTGCGCCGCCGACGTACAGGATCACTTTGCGTGCTTTTTCACTGTAAAACGTGCGCAGATTTAGCAATTCGGCCAAATCTGCCAGAGCAACGAAATCGAAATTCTCACCGACATCGGTGCGCACGACCTTGAGCTCGTTTTGCGCGATCTGGGAGAAGGCGCGTGAAATGGGCGCGAGGAAAAAGCAGAGTACCAGCGGCAGGCTGAGGAGCGAGAGCAGGGAGCAGCAAAGAACGCTGACAGGGCAAGGCTTGTTTTCAATTCGGGCCGTAATCTTGCGACCGCAGGTTTTCCCGGCTGAGCGATTGGCTGGCCCGTCTGAGAATTTGTTTTTCTTCTTCTGATAAATTCTCGTATCCGACTTCATTGATCTTGTCCAAAATAGCGTCGACGCGCTCACGCAAGTGCAGCTCGCGCTGGCGGCGCCGCACCGCCTCCATTTGCCGGCGCTGTTCCGTGCGCCGGCGAAACCAGTTTTTGAGAGCGGGCAGTCCGCGCCGCGCGCCGCTGCTCGCTGCAGGATACTCAAATAGATTCCCGGCTTTGCGGCCAAGTGCCTGCCAGCGCCAGTCAAGTTTGAGATACGCAAATCCTACCAGCATTCCGCCCAGATGCGCAAAATGCGCCACCCCGCTGTCATCGCCAAAAACCCCCATCAGCAGCGAAATCGCAGCCATGATCATGACCAGATACTTGGCCATGATATGCACCGGCAGAATGAAAAAAAGCAGCAACGTAATCGTGCGGTCGGAAAAAAGCACGCCGAAAGCCATCAAAACACCATAGACGGCGCCGGAAGCCCCGATCACGCTCGTCTGCGGATCGAAGAAGAGTATTTGTACCAAGGTTTGGCAGATGCCGGCACCGATGCCGCACACGAAATAGTATATCAGGAACTGTTTGGCGCCCCAATAGCGCTCCACTTCGCAACCGATCATCCACAGCATAAGCATGTTGATGATGATGTGCCACGGGCCGCCGTGCAGGAACATGTATGTGAACAGTTGCCAAACGGCAAACTCGTGCACCACCTTGGCCGGCACCAAAGCGGCCCACGCCAGGGATGATCCGAAAAAATGTTGCAACAAAAAGCAGCCGAAATTCGCGATGATCAAATACTTCACCGCGGAGGTCATGCCCGCGCCAATCTCGAAACGATAGGATTGCCCGTAAAGACTCATGATCTGATCAGGCTGTTTAGCGATGAGAAAAATTCAGGTGGCAATAATTTCTACAGGCAGCGGCCGAAAGTTGCGGAGTGTGTCCACGCGGGACCAAGGCGCTTCCTGATTTGGATTTTCACGCTCGCTTTCCTTTCCCAAGGAGAGAGTGGCACGCAAGCTCGGCGGCACTCCGGGCCGCAATGGTGTGCGCGTGGATCATTAGAATCCGAGGCATAATATCAAACCGGCTTTCAAAAGTCAAGCAAAACCTTCCACCCACGCCGGCGAAATGCAAGAGCAGGTTGATTTTTCGTGAAATTTTTGCTATTCTTGGCATGTTGGAACATATTTTCGACGGTCTGTCAGAGCGGAAATCGAGGGAGAGCGCTTTGCCATTTTCGCAAGATACCAGGCTTTTGACGGCGTTATATCGAAAGCTTTTTCTTTTTGATAAGCTCACGCTGAGCGTCTTGATCGTCCTGCCTTTGTTGCAATGGTTCTTCGGCAGATTACCGGCGGCGGGCGCTGCCATGCTGTTTGGCCATGCTGTGATCGTCATTGCCGTGCTTGCCTTGATTCACCGGCAGGAATCATTGCCCGCCGCGCTGCGCTTGCTGCGCTATTGGTATCCTATCCTGTGCCTGACTTTTTTCTTCGGCGAAGTGGGAAGGGTCGTCAGTGTGCTTTTTCCCTTTTGGCTGGAACCGTATTTGATTCGCAGCGATGTTCTCCTGTTGCACGGCTGGCACGGGTGGGAATTCTTCGTGCCGCGGTTAGATGCGGTGAAAGTCGAAATTCTTGCCTGCGCTTATTGGGGATATTTCCTCCTGATTCCGCTGGTGGCATGGCTGCATTACCGCGCCCCCGAAGGGCAAAACGGCAAACCGCGCTCACTTTCTTTCGAGCGCGTGTTGGGCCGGATGTGCGTGGTGATGTACACGTGCTATACTCTGTTTCTGCTGTTGCCGGCGCGTGGCCCGCATCACGCTTTGAACGTTCACATCGACAAGCTGGTGTCGGGAGGATTTTTCTTTAAGGCGGTGATATTGATTCAAAAGCAAAGCGCGGTGGTCGGCGCGGCATTTCCCAGCTCACATGTCGCGGCGGCTTGGACCTTGTGGCTGACCCTGCGCAAGGACTTCCGTACAGCTTTCTGGCTCTTGTTCGTGCCGGTCGCCCTGTTGACGATCTCGACTTTCATTTTGCAGTATCACTACATTTTGGACGCCGTCGCTGGCATTCTGCTCTCTTTCATTATAGAAGGCCTGATGGCCCGCCACGACCGGCCGGTGGTCGTGCCTGCCGTGCGCCAGCCGGCGCAACCTGCATGGCAGGAATGATATTTCAGTCTGAACTTCGGCTCCCAAGCCTCCCTTCGCCAGCATTTTTTTCATCCCTCTTTCACTTACACAAACGGAATTTTGCAAATCCTCGTGTTTCAGTCTGAGTCATGAGGTTGAAAGCAAATCGCCCGCCCATGACTGCGTACAACCCTCCGAGTGACCTCGCTTTATATCGCAGTTATTGCGTTTTTTAAGGGCAGGCGAGGAGGTGGCACCGGCCCGATCTCGCCCCCGCCTACTGGCATGATCCTTGATAAGGTTAAGCACACTTTATTCAGTCGCGCGATTTTTATCCCCTCGATAAAATCCTGAATCGCAAAACGGCTCCGGTGGCGGTACATCTGTCATTGTGCACAAAAAGCCATCGTAACCGATTGTTACGTCGAGCTATCACTTTCGCGGCCAGACGCAGATGGGCGTGCGCCGAAACGGCCGCGCCAATTTTTGCGAGACAACCAGACAGCTTATGCAGAAGGGATCAAGCATCGTGTTCCTCCAATTGAAGAAGATCATTACCGGTTCATTGTTCTTGTCGGTCACGCTTGGGATGGCCGCTCTGGCCTCGGCACAAACGACCATTTACGGCGGCCGCGGCTTGCTGCGCGTCTTTACCGCCGAACCCCTCGGCCGCTCCCAGTTTTTCGTGCATTCCAGCTTTCTGACCTATCTCGATCCTTCCAAGCGCGGCGGCAGAACATTGGGCAAGGACTATACTTTCAACCTCGGCTTCACGCTGGGCTTGACGCAAAGCCTCGAAGTGACGTTGCAAGCCACACCCTATCAAGACGATCAAAAGCACGTCTGGGGGCCACCGGGGGACACGCGCCTGGGCTTGAAACTGGCATTGCCCGTGCGTTTGGGCGGCATCTCCACCGGCTTGTATGGCTTCACCGTGCTGCCCACCGCCAAGAACGCGAACGTGCCATATGAGCCCTACTCTTCCGGCGAAATGGCAGTGGGAATCATGGGGCTCGCGACGATCGATATGACGCAGTCATTTCCGCTGGTGCCATTGAAGCTGTATATGAACTTCGGCTATCTCGCTCATGATTTGAAGGGCGCTGTGTTCGCTTCCAATCGGGACCAATATGTCTTCGGCGCCGGAATCAAATTCCCGATTCACTCCTTCGTTTTCCACACGGAATACACCGGCGAGGTATTTGCCAAAAACGACAGCGTGACTTTTGCCGAAAACTCCACGCGCCTCACGCAAGGCGTCAAATTTCTCGGCCCGTGGAATTTGATTGTCGATCTTGCCGCCGACCTCGGCTTGCACCGACTGGTAAGCAATCCGGTTTCCACGAGTTTTCAGAAAGACTATGCCGATTGGAAACTGATCCTGAGCGTCAACTATCAATTCGGCGGCCGGCAGGAGGAAAGCAGTGCTCCGCTCGCCACCGCCAAGCGCGTGGACAAGCGCGCGGACAAGCGCGCGCTGCAGCAGTTGGATGAGATCAAAACCAAGCGCGAAACCGCACAGGATAGCCTGCAGAAAATGGAAGACGCGCTGCAAGAGCAGCCGGAGGCAAAAGAAACTGGCGAACAGGATCCGCCGCGCTGATCCGCCGTGCTTTTGAAACCAGCCGATGCAACATATCACCTAACCAGCTCAAGACCGGTAGTGGAATGAAGGACGCAACTCTCAGCAGACGATTTCGCATGATGGCGATGGCCCTGGCTTGCGCATGGTGCGCGGGCCCGGGTGCGAGCCATGCTTTGCCCGCAGGCGGAAGCGACGCCCCGCCCGCCTCGGATCGCGCCGTCGATCGCAACATGGAAAAGGTCGCGCAGCGAATTTACCGCAGTGCACAACAATTTTATTTCGAACGCGCCTATTGGAAAGCCGCGCGCGAATTGATCATCCTGCTGGACTATTATCCGGCGTTCACACAGGCTGACGGCGTGTTGTGCCACTTGGGCGAGAGCCTGTATTCGATGGACATGTTCAACTCTTCGCACAAGATGTTTCGTTTTCTGGTCACCAAGTTTCCGAACAGCGCGCATGTGGCGCAGGGCCTGTACGGCTTGCAGCGCATTCAGTATCAAGCCGAAAACTACGCCGAGAGCCTGAAGATTTATGATGCCATTGCCGCCAAGTATGCGCAAGCCGATTTGATGGACGGCGTGCATTATTTCGGCGGCATGTCCCACTTCCACCAGCACGATTATGACGCCGCCGCTGCCATGCTGGAAAAAATCGGCGCGCGCAGCGAATACTACGACTACGGTTTGTACACCATCGGCCTTTGCCATCTAAAAAAAAAAGCATAACGCAGGCAGTCCAGGTTTTTCGCAAGGTGCTCAGTCAGCCGCTGCTGCGCCACGAGCAACGTGAGGTGAGAGCCAACGCCCATCTCACCCTGGGCTTGATTTATTACGAGCTGGGTTACTATCAGGAAGCGATCGCGCATCTGCGCCACATTAGGGAAGAAAACCAAGACTTTCCCCAAGCGCTGCTGACGCGCAGTTGGGCGTCGATCAAGATGAACGATTTTCAGAGCGCCGTGGTCACGCTCAACGAGCTCATCAAAAAATATGACGCTTCCGAGTTCGGCGAGGAAGCCCATTTCCTGCTCGGCCAGTCCTATCTCAAGCTCGAATTTTATGATTTCGCCGTCAAAGAGTACGACTACATCATCGCACGCTATCCCGAAGGCAGCAGCATTGGCGAGCAGATGGGCCTGGTCGAAGCAGGCCTGCGCCAGCAGGAAGGCTTGCTCGAAAAGCTCAAAGTGCGTTTGTTGGTGTTGGAATCGAAATTGATCGACTCGATCCGGATGGAGGGCGCGGGCCAGTTGCCGAAATACCTCCAAGACCACTACGGGCAATTGGCGCGCTCGAAGGATCAGTTGATCGAGAATATTTTAAAAGAGCGCAAGACCTTCGATGAGGTCTCGTTCAGTTTGGAGCAGGTGCGCTCCGAGTTGGTGCGAAAGGAATCGCGACGCCACTGGCGGGCTTATGCCGAATACGGCAAGGCTCGGGCTTTGTTCTTGAAGGGAATGCCAAGACAGAACTAAAATGAGTTTCCTTATGAGACCCCCACAATTCCACAAGGCGCGTACTGCCGCCTTGACGGCCATGCTGTTGGGCTGCGCCGCCTGGATGAGCGCGCCGGCCTATGCGCAAAATGCCGATCTCCAGCTCGCCCGCCGCGACACCATCATTGTGAAAGATTTGGAGGCGGCAATCGTGCAGGGCGAGGAGCTGATCCGCAAATACCCCAGCAGCGACTTCACGCCGAGCGTGATGTTTCAGCTGGTCGAATTGTACGTCAAGCGTTCGGCTTTCGACTATAACAAAGCAATGCAGGCTTATGACGCCGGTCTCAAGCGTTTCGATGCGGGCGAGCTCAAAGCCGAGCCGGTGATGCCGCGCGTCAGCTACGGCAAAGCCCTGGAAATGGGTTATAAGGTTTTACAGCAATATCCCACCGCCTCGTTCAACGATAAAGTGATTTATCGCATCGCGCTCTGCCAGCTCGAAGAGGGCAATCGCGACTTGTCGCGCGACTATTTCAAGAGGCTGCTTGAAGATTATCCCAACAGTGGCTACGTGCTGGAGGCCAGCTTCCGCCTGGGCGAGTATTATTTTGACAAAAAGGAATACGGCCTGGCCACGGATTATTATGCCAAGCTGTTGAACCAATGGCAAAATCCATTTTTCGACATGGCGCTTTACAAGCTGGCCTGGTCGTATTTCAACGTGGATAATTTTGCCAAAGCCATCAGCACGTTCATCTATTTGATCGACGATCTGAATCTCGTGGATAAAGCGGTGAACGCCGAGGTGTTGGGCAAAACCAAGGCCGATCTGCGCCAGGAAGCGATCGAATATCTGGCGCAATGCTTTGCCGAATACGGCGGGCCCGAGAAAACGCGCGAGTTTCTCGACAAATTCCGCGGCAAAGATTATGGCCTCAACATTTTCCTGAAGCTCGCCGACATCTATCAGAGCCGCAATTTCTACGACGAATCCAACAAGACGCTCGCCATCACGCTCGAGCTGTGGCCGCTCTATGAAGAGGCGCCGTTGCTACAGAATAAAATCGTCGAGAACTATTTGCGTAGCGGTGACGCCAAAAACGCCGAAGCCGCGCGCGAAAAACTGGTGAAAGATTACGGCCCCGGCAGCGCGTGGATCGAGAAGTACTCCAAGCTGACCAAGAGTGATTCGCTGCAGCAGAAGGTGCGCGACAAAACGCTGGCCCTGGCGGAGCAGAATTTGTACATCCTCGCCACCGAAGCGCAAACACGTGCGCAGCAAAGCGCCAGTCCCGAAGACTACCAGCGCGCGATCAAACGCTATAAACAATACGTGGAAAAATTCCCCGCCGCGACCAACGCCGGTAAAGTGGCTTTCTATCTCGCCGAATGCCATTACGATATCAAAGAATATGCAGCGGCCGCCGAGGCGTATCAGCGCGTGATGGTGAATTACCCGGCTTCGGAATTCCGCGACGAAGCGGCTTACAACCGCATTCTCAGCCATTTTGAAGAATTGCACCTGGCGAGCGCGCCGGACACGGCGCAGTACGTGCTCGCGAATTTTCTTGGCACCAACCAGAGCGACACCTTGCAGGTGCCCAACCGCATCTTTTCCAAGCTGCTCCTGGCGTGCAATGATTTCGTCGTCCAGCTCGGCAAGAGCGAGCGCCTGCCGGAGGTGATGATGAAGTACGGCGAGACGCTCTACAATATGCACGCTTTCGGCATGGCACAGCAAGTCTACGAAAAGATCATTGCCGATCTGCCGCAATCGAAATATATCGTGCAGGCGCATTTGCTGCACGCGCAATGCGCGATGGAAATGAAGACCGACAAAGGCTATCTCGCCGCGGAAAAATGGTCGCGCAAAGTGGTGGAGAATTTTCCCGATTCCGTGCGCCAGGTGGCGAAAGCGCATCGCTTGATCAGCTCGGCAAAATTCAAGCTCGCCGAAGGCTTTAAAGAACGCGGCGAGCTGGCGTTGGCGGCCAAAGCGTTTGAAAACGTCGCCGCCTCCAGCCAGGACAGCGCGATTGCCGAGATGGCGTTCGCGGAGTCCGCGGTGCAGTACGACAAGGCCGGCGACAAGGAAAAAGCCATCGAGATTTACGAAAAGTTCTACCTCAAATACCCCAACTCGCCGCGCATCGATGAAGCACTGTTTCGCGCCGCCCTGCTGTGTGAAGAACTGGACAAATGGACGCGCGCCGCGCAGAATTATCTGGCACTGGTGACGGCGAGGGAGCATTCGCCGTATGCCGCCAAATCCGTTTTCGCAGCGGCGCGCTGTTATGAAAACGCCGGTTTGCTCGAGAATGCGCTGAAGAATTACGATCGCTATCTCGCCGATTATCCAGGCGAAATCGACCAGTATTTGGAAGCGTTGTGCCGGGTGGGCGAGATTCATTATCAACGCAAGGATTACACGCACGCGAGTGATTATTACCAACGCACTATTGCGCGCTATCGTCAAAACATGGAGAAGGGCCTGGCCGCCGAGCCGTACATGGCGGCACAAGCGCAATTCCGGCTCGGCGAAATGCGGTTCGAAGATTACAAGCAGATCAATCTCGAACCGCCTCTCGACAAAAGCTTGCAGCGCAAGCAAGCCTTGTTTACGGAAGTGGTGAATGCGTATAAAGAAGCGGCCACATTCCAGGTGGCAGAGTGGTTCACCGCCGCCTCGTTCCGTATCGGCGAAACCTATGAAGAGTTCGGCCGTGCGTTTTGGGCCTCACCGCGCCCCGCCAATCTCACCGAAGAAGTGCAGGCGAAATATGAAGCACAGCTCGCGCTGAAAGTCCGGCCCTTCAAGGAGCGTGCTTATGAAACCTATCAAGGCACGCTACGCCAGGCGGAAGAGAACGGCATTGCCAATCCCTGGGTGGAGAAAAGCCGCGAGCGCGTTCAGATTTTGGCGACCGAGCTCGGCTATGAGCAGAGCACCGCGCCGGATAGCACAGGCGGAGCGGAGCAGCCTCCCCCCGATAGCGGCGCGACCACCGGCTCCTCAGCGCCAAATGGCCATAGCTTGAATACCGCTTCGGCCAAAGGCAACGAAGACTGATTCTGGATACTGGATTCTCGATACTGGATGATAATGAGATTGCATCCAGTATCCAGGATCAAGCATCCAGCATCAACAGTGCAAAGTATCATTTCAATCATATTCGGTATGAGGACCTTCTCGTCAAGCAGACTAGTGGAGATCAGTCATGGAAATTAATTTTTGGGAAACCGTCACCAGCAGTCCGACCTTCATCATTCTTTTTGGATGCTCACTGGTGGCGATCACGTTCATTTTCGAGCGCTGGCTCTATTTCCGGCGCACCACGCTCAAGGCCAGCGTTTTTATTCCGGCTTTACAAAGCTCGCTGCGCGACGGCGGCACGAAAGCCGGTCTCGATTTGTGCCATCGCCATCAAGCGCCGCTGGCCGTGGTCATCGGAGTGGGATTGGAGAGTTTTACGCCCGGCGGCAAAGGCGTGACGGAATTGATGGAGGCCGCCGCGCTGGAAGAGAAAATCAAAATGGAACGCTTTCTCAGCATTCTCGGCACCATGGGAAACATCGCGCCCTTTATCGGGCTGTTCGGTACCGTCGTCGGCATCATCCGTGCGTTTGGCGATCTTGCTGCCTCCGGCTCGGGTGGGCCTTCAGTGGTGGCAGCCGGCATTGCTGAGGCTTTGATCACGACTGCCGCCGGTTTGGTGGTGGCCATTCCCGCGGTGATCGCGTACAATTACTTTTTGCGTCGCGTCGGCACAACCATGGAAGAAATCGAAGCGGCCACGAAAAAGGTGCACGTTATTCTCGGCATTGTTTGAGGCCGCGAGCAAAAACGATGAAAAGCAAATACAACAAAACCGACAGCGGTTTGAACGAAATCAATCTCACCTCGCTGATCGACGTGGCGCTGGTGCTGGTGGTGATTTTCATGGTCATGACGCCCTTGATCATGCAATCGAGCATCACGGTATCGACGCCCGCAGTGGGGCAGGCGGCGGCGGGCAGCGCGGAGCAAACTGAGCTGCGCGCGGAGGTATATCTCAAGCAAGACGGCGAGATTTTGATCAACAGCGTGCCGGTGGCGCCACCCGCCCTGACCGACAGCTTGCGCTATTTGCTTTCCAAAAGCAAAAAGAAGCTGGTGGTGATCAGTGCGGACGAGGAAGTGATTCATGACCGTGTCGTGGCCACGCTGGACGCGGCACGGCAGGCCGGCGCGAAGGATTTGTCCATTGTGAAACGCAGGAGCAAATGACATGCATGCGGGTGGTTCATCTGGCGGCGGCATTATTTCCAATATGCAGCTCGCGCCTCTGGTCGATATTGCGCTGGTGTTGGTGATCATTTTCATGGTGACCGCACCGATGTTGAATGAGAAGGCGGGCGTGGCCGTTGACCTGCCGAAAGCAGCGACGATCGACACGAAATCGGAAGACAATGTTACGATTACGCTCACGGTTGCCGGCGAGGTCGCGCTCAATGACACCAAAATGCCCTTGCCCCAGCTGGAGCCGGCATTGCGCAAGATCGTGGCCAAACATCCGGATCGTTTGGTCATGATTCGCGCCGACAAAGAGGTCACGCACAAACAGATTTTGGAATTGATGGGCATCGCCAAGCGCAGCGGCGCGAAAAAAATGGCCATCGCCACCCTGCAACGACCGCGCCCAGCGCGCCGTGCCGGGTGAGCTCGAGCAGACTTTTGCGGTGAGGATGTCACCGCTGTGAAGCAATTTGTTTATTCCGAGATGAAGCCGATATGAAAAAAGCACAAGCTAAATTTGCAGGAAACGTGGCGGCTGCAGGATTGAAGCCCTCGGCCTCATTTCTCTCGTCGGCGGGGTATGACCCTTCGAAACGCTTCGGGGTCGCCCTGGGCGGCTCTTTTCTGGTGCACTTGTTGATTTTCGCATTATCGCTCACGCACACTATCATCAACCCCCCGGAAGTCATGGAGATTCGCCAGATCGACTTCGTGGACGAAAACGAAACTCCGCCCGAGCCCGCCAAGCCGGAACCGGTGGAGAGGCAAAAGGAGCCTGAGCTGGTGACTCCCGGATCTACGAAGCCGAGCGAAGATGTGGGCACGGCAGAAAGGCAAGTCAAGACACCGGGCAACGATAACGCCGACAACCCCAACGGCGCCATCAACGCGCAAAAAGGCGCGCAAGAAGTGGATGTGAATACCATTGGCGTGCTGGGCATGTTGGATGGCGTCTCCGAAAGCGACAATGCCGACGGCAAGATTGCGCTAAATATGCAGGAAGCCGACGGCGTGGTGAAAGATTTGAAAATGAGCCGCTCGCTTAAAGTGGGGCGCGGCCACAATACCACCGGAGAGGTGGACGAGAATGCTCTGGAAGCGATCAGCAAGCAGGGCAAAGGCATCGACGATTTGATCGGCCGGACGGATGCCGGTGAAGGCGTGGCCATGCGCAAGAAAGGCCGCGTCAACGTGGAGCGCCTGGGCCAGGTGAGCGGCTCGAAAGAGGCCATGGGGGCGCGTTCGGAGGAATCGCTGCGCAAAGTGCTCACCGACAACATGGGCCGCCTGCAGTACATTTACGAGAAACACTTGAAGACGAATCCCGACATCGGTGGTAAGGTCGAGGTAGAAGTCACCATCAACGCCGACGGCTCCATTGGCAGCGTGAATATTCTGAAATCAGAAATCGCCTTGCCGCTGCTGCAGCAGGACATTCTCGACACGGTGCGGCGCTGGCGTTATGATGCCATCACCAGTGGCAGTGTAAAGGTGGTTTATCCGGTGGTGTTTGTGAAGATGGGATGATGGAAAATAGATCAAAAGCCATACTGAAACGCACGAGGGTTTTATGAAAAAGGCCTTTTTTGCATTTGCGATTTTCGTAATGGTCTGCGCTGGCTCCAGCCTGGTCCGCGCGCAAGACGCGAAAGAAATGACGATTCCAGCGGCGACGATGGTTGGGGCCGATACCTTGCCGGCACCGGTGATCGACGAAAATGCCGCCAGCAGCCGGATGTTTTTGGACAAGATCGAAGTGCTGGGCACCATTGCCAAGCCGCAAGCACTCTTTATCATTCCCGGCCGTGACCCGAAAGTGGACGGCATCGAGGTCGACCGTTCCTTTTTTCGTGAAGTGTTCCGGCCGATCGAGAAGGATTACCATCCCGCCAACACGCGGCGGTATATCAAGGATCAGGTGGTGTGGTAGCGCTGTGAAGTCCGACTTGCACACTTAATTTGGAACGATGTAGCGCGCAAGTCGGGCTTCGCCAATTTTTGTTGAGATGGGATGATGGGGTTATCCCAGAAGCCGGACAGGCTGAGAATCTGCTAGGTTTTTTACTAAACACACGGAATACCCAAAAAAATAAACCACGGATGTATACAGTTTATTATAAGTTGAATTCGGGAAAATTCGCAACCATTCGTAGTTCTGAGTTTCAGCAGACCGTAACCGATTTAAAGAATAAGCCACCAAAGAAGCAATATGTCCTGAATCAGCAACTTGACTGGAAGGAATCAATACAAGAGACTGGTGAATCTGATGAGAAATTCATCATAAGGCTGATCCGAAGTGTTCGAAACAATCTCTTTCACGGAGGTAAGAATTCGAATGGTCCAGTGGCTGAGGCTGCACGCGATCAGGAACTTCTTCGATGGAGTCTGGTCATACTTCGCGAATGCGTGACTCTTAATTCGCAACTGGAGTCAGAATTCAATCAAGTAGTCTAATCGGACAAAGCGAACTCTGGACTACTCTTACAACCAAGCCAAGTTTTGTTGATACTGGCGCCCCTTTTCCCACCACGCAACTTTCGCTGACGAAAGCTTTATAACTTTTCCGATACGCTTTGCATGTGTCTTGAATCCAGGATAGCGTAGAAACCGGCGAATCATTGCAGCAGTTTCCAGAACGTGGCTGGTGATTACAACGAGACAATAATTTGAGTGGCAAAAGCGGGGATGAAAGAAGCCCAAATCGCGTGTGAAAAACGTTATGCGCTTGGTTTGATGCAAGTAGCGAAGAATCTCTTGCTGATCATCCCATTCGGGGCGCCCCACCTCATAACCAATCTGACGAAAACGAATACGCCATCGCCGAAGCTGTTCCGCTTGGTCTTCGGGGATGTTGTGATCCAGCAGAATCACGCGGCGGCCTTGACTCTGCTGATCGTTTCTTTTAAAAAGCCTCGGAGCAGAAGTGATTTGGCTTCGCGTACTGCTTCTGAAGTGATTAGACCTCGATACTGTTTTGCTGTCGCTTCCGGCGTATACCCTGCTTCGATCAACTCTAACGCATCCGCGACCAGAATACGTGTTCCCTTGAAGATCAATCGCCCGCCGCAGACGCGGGTGTCTACCGCCAGATATTGCCCAATCTCAATCCGTGCCATAGTGGATTTCCTCAATCAAAAAGAATTCTTGCTTGATCTGTCTATAACTAAAATAAGAAAAATTTGGAATGATGCAATCTAATTGAAATTTATTTGGAATTTGTTTTTTGGGCTTTGAAATTTTCTAATCTCTCCTCCGCCTCCCGCAGCGTTTCTTCCTTCTTGCAAAAACAAAACCTCACCTGGGTTCTGCCCTCTTCCGGATTTTGATAAAAACTCGAGCCCGGCACTGACGCCACTCCGATGGCACGAATCATCCAGCGCGCGAAGTCATTGTCATTGGAATGGCCCGTTCGCCGCATCAACTCTGAGGCGTCGCACATGATATAATACGCGCCCTGCGGCTGCCAGCAGGAGAATCCCGCCGCTTGCAGAATATCCCGCAAGCGATTACGCTTCGCAAGATACATGTCGGCCAAATTCGCATAATAACTCTCCGGCAAGCGCAATGCCACGGCGGCGGCTTCCTGCAGCGGGGCCGCCGCGCCGACGGTGAGAAAATCATGTACTTTGCGGATGGCATTGGTTTGCTTTTCCGGGGCAATGGCCCAGCCCACACGCCAGCCGGTTAAACTATAGGTTTTTGAAATCGCATTGATCGTCACCGTGCGCTCGGCCATGCCCTCGAGACTGGCGATGCTGACGTGCTTCGCGCCGTCGTATAAAATGTGTTCGTAAATTTCATCGGTGATGGCCAAAACCTCCCAGTCCTGGCACAGGTTCGCGATGAATTGCAATTCCTTACGCGAAAAAACTTTGCCCGTAGGATTGTTGGGCGTATTGATGATGATCGCGCGCGTATGATGGTTGAACGCCTCGCGCAATTCGCCCTCATCGAATTCCCAATGTGGCGGGCGCAATTTAACGAAGCGCGGCGTGGCATGCGCGAGAATCGTATCCGGCCCATAGTTTTCATAAAAAGGCTCGAAGATGATCACCTCGTCGCCAGGATTGATGAGCGCGAGCAGCGTGGCCATCATCGCCTCGGTCGAGCCGCAGGTAACCGTGACGTGCTTTGCGGGATCGACCGCCAAGCGATTGTAGCGCCCGGCTTTTCGGGCGATCGCTTCACGCAGCGGCACTGCGCCCCAGGTAATGGCGTATTGATTGAAGTCACCGCGGATCGCCACGACCGCTGCTTCTTTGACTTCCTCCGGCGCGGGAAAATCGGGAAAGCCCTGCGACAAGTTTATGCCGCCGTGCAACAGCGTCAGGCGCGTCATCTCGCGGATGACGGATTCGGTGAAAGTTTCCGTCATCCGTGCTACGGCAGGTTTCATGCATGCTCCGGTTTGCACAACACAAACGATCCGTAAGATTGGAAGGGTGAAATTGGCGAGGATTTAAGCAAGCCGGCCGGGAAATACAAGCGTTTTGTTTCGCCACCAGAGAAATTCCTTGCACGAATCCCAAAATCTCGTATATTTCTTCCCGTTGAAGCCGCGTCCACGAACTGCGGCTTCTTTATTTTATATGGAAATCACCGATGAATTGCTGCGGCGCATCGTGCGCGAAACCTTGCGCGAATTGGGGCCGGACGCGGATCCGGCGCTGATTCGCAAAGTGGTGCAGGAAGTGCTCCGCCGCTTGCAGCAGGAACAATCACCGTCTCCGCGCACGCTCGAATCGAAATAATTCCGGGCCAGTCCCCTTTCTGTTCATCCCGTCTATTTTGCTTGGCAACTCAACCCTCAGCGCGAGGAGGAGATTTTCATGGCGACTGCAACACCTTTTAAGTACGTTGAATCCGCGCCCATCAAAGCCAGCGACGACGATCCTTTTGAATCGATGATGGCGCGTTTTCAAGTAGCCGCCGACATTTTGAATCTCGACAAAGGCATTTACGAATATCTCAAAACGCCGCAGAAACAAATCATTGTCGCTATTCCGATACAAATGGATGACGGCCGTATCGAAGTGTTTGAAGGCTATCGTGTGATTCACAACGACGTGCGCGGGCCGTCCAAAGGCGGTATTCGTTATTCTCCGGAGGTGACGCTGGCGGAAATGAAAGCGCTGGCGGCGTGGATGACGTGGAAATGCGCGGTGGTCAACCTTCCCTTCGGCGGCGCGAAAGGCGGAGTGAGATGCGACCCCAAGCAGCTCACCAAAGTCGAGCTCGAAAAAATCACACGGCGCTACACGGCAAACTTGCTGGAGGTGTTCGGACCGGAGCGCGACGTGCCCGCGCCGGACGTGAACACCAACGAACAAGTCATGGGCTGGATCATGGACACCTATTCCATGCACATGCGACACACCACGACCGCCGTGGTCACGGGCAAGCCCATCTTTCTGGGCGGTTCACAGGGCCGCGTCGAGGCCACGGGGAAAGGTGTGGTGATCACCACCAGTGCGATGATGGAAAAAATGGGCCTGCGGCCGAAGCAAACGCGCATCGCGGTGCAGGGCTTTGGCAACGTGGGCTCCATCGCCTCGAGATTTTTTCATGAAATGGGTTGTAAAGTCATCGCGATTAACGACGTCAGTGGCGGCTATTACAATGCCAACGGCATCGACATCCCGCTAGCGATTGCCCATCGCGACCAGAATAAGGGCGTGCTGGAAGGCTTCAAAGGCGGAGACAGAATCAGCAACGAAGAACTGCTGGAATTGGAATGCGAAGTGTTGGCGCCCTGCGCCTTGGAAGATCAAATCAACAGCAGAAATGCCGGCCGCATCAAGGCCAAGATCATTGCCGAGGGCGCAAACGGCCCGACGACGGCCAAAGCTGATCCCATTCTCGCCGAACGCGGCGTGGTCGTCATTCCCGACATTTTGTGCAACGCCGGCGGCGTGACGGTGAGCTATTTCGAATGGGTGCAGGATCGCGGCGGCTATTTCTGGCCGAAGGACGATGTATTCAATCGCCTGACGCGCATCATGACCGAAGCGCTGAACGATGTCAACGGCGCCGCGGCAAAATACAAAGTCAATATGCGCATTGGGGCCTACATCCTGGCGATCGATCGCGTCGCCCAGACGTTGATGCTGCGCGGCATCTATGGCTGAGGCAATTCCCGCCAAGCGTCCGCTGCAGGCTCCGGCATGGGTTGAAATTGACGTGCAGAAGCTGCGCCGGAACCTCGACATTATTCGTCGCGATATGCCTGCGCCATTGCGCTGGTGCGGCGTGGTGAAAGACAATGCCTATGGCCATGGCGCGGCCGTTATCGCCAAAGAAGATTTGCGCATGGGTGCCGCCGGTTTGGCGGTGGCCACGGTGGCAGAAGCCATGCAGTTGCGCGAGGCTGGCGTCACCTCGGAAATCTTGTTATTTGGTGAAAGAACACCGGACGAACTGCCTTATTGCTTGTCGCATCAATTCACCTGCATAGTGAATGACGAGCACCAGGCTTCGCGCCTGCACGAGTTGGCGCGCAAAGAAAACCGGCAAGCGACGGTGCACACCGAAATCGATACCGGCTTGAGCCGCTACGGCGTGCGTTGGACCGGGGCCGCTAAAAATCTCGAGAAGATCGGCGCTTTTTCGAGCCTAAGGATCGCCGGACTCATGACACATTTCGCCATGTCCGACGAGCTGGATAAGACTTTTGCCAACGAACAACTGCGCCGCTTCCAAGAAGTTCTGGCACAGTTACAAGCACGTGGTGTTCTCTTCCCGATTCGGCACGCCTGCAACAGCGGCGGCTATCTCGATTTGCCGCGGGCGCACTTCGACATGGTGCGCCTGGGCATATTACCGCTCGGAGTGTATCCCTCCCAAGTATGCCGCCGCCTTCCCGATCTCGCACCGATCATGCAAGTCAAAGCGCGAGTGGCCGCGCTGCGCCTCATTCAAGCCGGCGATCACGTGGGGTATGGTATGCGTTACACCGCGTCTGCGCCCCGCACCATCGCGGTAATTCCGCTGGGTTACGGTGACGGATTTCCGCGCGTGCGCAACCTCGGTTTTGTTTTGATACATGGCCGGCGCGCGCCCGTGGTGGGCGGCAATGCCATGGATGCGATGATGGTCGACGTTTCCGAAATTCCGCAGGTGCAGCAATGGGATGAGAGCGTGGTGCTGGGAGAACAAAACGGCGAGGTGATTTCTGTGCACGATCTCGCGGCCTGGGGCGGGACGGTTTCTTACGATATTATGACGAAGCTCAGCTTGCGGCTGCCGAAAATTTATGTTGGCGAGTCGCCGAGCGACTAAACCCTGCCGGACAGCTTCAAAGCAAATGGCTTTTATCTCTTCTCCATCATCTGCGCGATGCGCCTCATCGCCTCCGGCGGAATGAGATGCTCGCCCTCGAATTCGAACAAATCGGCGGGTATGCCTTGCGCCAAAAGCCGGGCAAGCGCTTCATGCGCCTTGGACAGCGGCACGACCTGATCGCGCCGGCCATGCACCAGCAACACCGGCAGCGGCGGCATTGCCGGCAGGCGCTCGGCAACGTCCGGCGGCAAATCGCTGCCGCAAGCGATCAGGCCTGCCAGAGGAATTTGGCCATGCGCCCACAAGCGATAGGCCATGGACACGCCTTGCGAAAATCCCAGCACAAAAATACGGTGCCGGTCGATAGCATAAGTACGGGTGAGCAGATCGTGGAACTTTTCCATGTAGCCCACAAAGTCCTGAATCGATTGATCGCGCTCGTAGCGCGTCAACCACGAAAAACCGACGCGGCGCTCGATGAAATTTTTGTAATATTGATGCGGTGCCTGTGGGGCCGCTACCAAAATTCCGTGCTCGGGCAAAGCTGAGAAAACATTGATGAATTCCGCTGCCGCTTGCCCAAAGCCGTGCAAAATGATCAACATGGGCCACGGCCCGCCCGCTTCTGGAGCATGAACGGAAAAATAAACCGTGTGCGCGATTTGCAGTTTGCCGTGAGAGAGAGGCATGCGAGTTCATTCCGAAGTTTGCATTACTCTTTTGCATTCAGGCATGGTAGCCGTCCAGCGAATCCCGACTCACTCGGGATTCAAACCAACGAGTTCACAAAGAAAAAAATTCCAACGGATAAAAAAATGGTTCTGTTTATGAAGAATTGTGGTTTCAAAGTTTTCAGCCCGCGAAACACACAAAACACGAATAAGAGCCTGAATTTGGCAAAGACTATTTTCAAATTCGCGATGACTTTTCGTGTATTTCGTTTATTTGGTGGTTCACAGAGGCACGTGAGCAGTTACCAAACGGCCCAAAAACCACTGTCAGGAGATTGTAGATGAGCACCCTTGCAGGCAAAGCCGCCATTGTCACCGGTGCGAGCAGCGGCATCGGTGAAGCCACGGCGTGGGCCTTGGCGCAAGCCGGCGTGAAAGTGACCCTCGCGGCGCGCCGCAAAGACCGCCTAGGCAATCTTAACAAAAAAATCGCCGACCATGGCGGGGAAGCGGTGATCGCGCAGATGGATGTCACCCGGCCGGAAGACTGGCAGACCACGGTGCAGCAGACGCTCAAAAAATTCGGGCGTTGCGACATTCTCATTAATAACGCCGGCGTGATGCTGCTTTCTTTCATGCGGAATCTCAAAATCGAAGAATGGCTGCGCATGGTGGACATCAATATCAAAGGCGTGTTGCATGGCATCGCGGCAACGCTGCCGGTACTGCGCGCGCAGAATAGCGGAGAGATTGTCAACATCTCATCGGACGCCGGCCTTAAAGTCTTTCCCGGCTCGGCGGTGTACAGCGGCACGAAGGCGGCGGTGAATTGGATTTCCGAGGGCCTGCGCTTCGAGCTGGCGCGCGAAAAGACACCGATTCGCGTGACCACCATCATGCCCGGCGCCGTGGCCACGGAGCTGGCCTCGCACATCACCGACCCGGAAGTATGGGAAGCCTTCAAAGCGCATCCGCCGATGCGTTTCATGCAGGCGCCGGACGTGGCGGCCGCGGTGATGTTCGCGCTCACGCAACCGCCGCACGTCGATATCAATCAAATTCTGCTGCGGCCCACAGAGCAGGCGACTTGACCTCTAAGACCCGCCAGGTTTTTAAAACCTGGCGGGTCTCAAAAGGCTTAAATTAAAAAACCCCGCTCGAAAAAATCCGCGAGCGGGGTTTGATTTTCTTGAAGTGATATTACAGCCGTTTAACTTTGGCGGCCTGCAAGCCCTTGGGGCCTTTTTCGACTTCGAACTGCACGCGTTCGCCTTCGTTCAACGTGCGAAAGCCTTCGCCCACGATGGCCTTGAAGTGCACGAACACGTCATCGCCGGATTCTCGACGAATAAAACCATAGCCTTTGGCCTCATTGAACCACTTCACGGTGCCGGTTTCCATAACCGTCCCTTTCATTAAGATTGGTTGTAATGATCCCGCGGCAGATCTGCTGCGGGAGACTGTTGTTGCGTACAACCAGCTTTTGCCGTCCTATTTCCCACCTGGAACAGGATCATCTGGGACAATCCTACCCACGTTATTGCGTGCGGGTAAACCGGATGGATCGCTCGCTGCATTCAACAACATCGGCCTGATCTCATACGTGATTTAAAACCGGCAGGCTTGGGCTCGCGGAACTTAACAATCCAGTATTACATCTTCTCCGGTTGAGAGAAGGCAACGCATTTAGAGCAAAAACGGTGTACCAAAGTTGCGGAGCAAGATAAACCGAAATTTTCAAAAATGCAAGCTTTGATTCCAAAAATTATGCTGGCGCACCACCGGCCGGAAGGGGCTGTCGTATGGCTTCTACACGCCGGTTTTGTCTGGCGCTGCGGAGTCTTTTCACCCCTCGTCGTGAGCCTGATCGCGCATGAGCACGAGAATTGCGCCCTGGGGCACGACCAGATAGTTCTTATTATCCACTCTAATTTCTACCCCGGCTTTGCGCAGAAAAATCGCATAGTCCCCCTTGCGCGCCTGCATGGGCACGTGGCGCGACTCGCGCCGCGTGGGCCGCCACGGCTCGTCGTCCATCTCCTTGAAATCCGGCAGCGGTGTGCCCGGTCCGGTGGCCACGATGCGCCCGCCTTGCACGGATTCTTTCTCCACCACCCATTTGGGCAAGTATAATCCCACATCGGTGCGCTCATCGCCGCCGTCCGGCTCGATCAAAACACGGTCGCCTACGACCAGCAACTGTGTGCGCTTGCTGCTGCGTCCGCCTTTGGCTTTTCGACTGGGGTTTTGCATAGCCACGAGAGGAAAGATTAAATTTTTAACCAATTATTACTGCGGTGCCGGTTTGGCCTTTGCGGTGATGGCGGCTAAGGCTCTGCATGGTGCATTTACGCAATGCGTCTGATAATTCCCGTCAGCAGGCGTGTAAACGTTGCACTGATGCGATTGGCGGTGTGCGTAACTTCTTCATGATCCAATTTGCCCTGCGACAAGCCGGTGGCGAGATTGGTGATGCACGAAATGCCCAGCACCTGCATGCGGCGTGAAACTGCCACGATCACTTCCGGCACCGTGGACATGGTGACGGCATCCGCACCCAAGCGCCGCGCCATTTGCACTTCCGCCGCGGTTTCATAGCTCGGGCCCTTCGCCGCGAACAGCACGCCGCGACGCAAAGGAATACCCAACGCCAGCGCCGTTTGCAGAGCAATTTCTTGTAGCGCGGGTGTGTAGGGCGCGAACATGTCCGGCCAGCGCTCGCCCCATTCTTTGCGATGCTGGCCGCGCAAAGGATTCGCGAACATCATGTTGAGGTGATCGTCTATCAGCATCAAATCGCCGGGCGCGAAATGCATGTTCAGCCCGCCCGCAGCGTTGGTGACGATCAGTTTTTGTATGCCCAGTTCGGCCATGAGCTGCACGGGAAATCCAACCGTTGCCGGCGGATAGCCTTCATACATGTGCACCCGGCCTTGCAGGGCGAGGATTCTCTTGCCTGCAATCGTGCCAAAAATCCACCGGCCGGCATGGCCGGCCACGGTGGAGCGTGGATAGTGCGGAATCTCCGCCGTTGGAATCACGAGGCCTTCCCGCACGTGATCGGCAAATGGTCCCAGCCCCGAGCCTAAAATGATGGCGAGGCGCGGGGCAAGCGGCATCTGGCGGCGCAGAAATACGGCGGCTTGTGCCAGGGCTTCGGCATCAACCAGCTCCTGAGGCGGTTCTGCGGCGCGCATTTTCGCTCCACGATCTTCGTTCATCGTTTTCGTTCCAGCGCGGGCGTTTCCTTTAATTCTCCGGCGGGATGTAGCATTGGCGGCAGCGCGCTTCGTACATTTCCTTGGCACCGACGACGACGCGATCGCGCGCCGGGGTCAAACGTTGGGTAAACGCAGCCGGCTCGCCGCATTGCATGCAGATTGCCTGGGTCTTGGTCACATGCTCGGCAATCGCCATGAGCTGGGGGATCGGTTCGAAGGGAACGCCGCGATAATCCATGTCCAGCCCGGCGACGATGACGCGCACGCCGCGATGCGCCAGCTCGTTGCATACGGCAATCAGGGTGTTATCAAAAAACTGGCCCTCGTCGATGCCCACGACCTGCGCGTCCCCGATCTTTTGCAGAATCTCTTGCGCGTTTTGCACCGGCTCGGAGCGCAGCTTCTGCTCGCTGTGCGAGACGATGTGATCGCTGCCATAGCGGCTGTCCAGGGCCGGCTTGAAAATCGCCACGCGTTGTTTGGCAATTTGCGCGCGCCGAAGCCGGCGTATCAATTCCTCGGTTTTGCCGCTAAACATGCTGCCGCAAACGATTTCGAGAGAGCCTGTGGAATTCTTGCCGATCATAGCTTCAGGTCATTTCCTCCAAAATTGCCTCGTCGTGATCATGCAGTCAATCTTGCCCTCTAGCGGCGGGCGCGCAGCAGCGCCTCGATTTTCGTGCGCAGCAAATCGATCGCCACTTCATTGAAGCCACCCTCGGGGATAATGATGTCGGCATAGCGTTTGGTGGGCTCGACGAATTGCAGATGCATGGGCCGCACGGTGCGCTCATATTGCGCGATCACAGCGGCCGTCGAGCGGCCGCGTTCCTGAGTGTCGCGTTTCAAACGGCGGATGAAGCGCACGTCGGCATCGGTATCGACGTAGACTTTGATATCCATCAACTCCCTCAGCCTGGGATTGTCGAGAATCAAGATGCCCTCCAAGACGATCACATCGTGGGGGCCGGTGCTGCGCGTGTCAGGCTGGCGCAAATGGCGCGTAAAATCATAGACCGGAATTTCGACCGTGCGACCGAGCAACAAGGTTTGAATATGCTGGATCAGCAATTCAGAATCCATGGCCTCGGGATGATCGAAATTCTGCGCCGCACGTTCCTCGAACGGCAAGTGGCTCAAATCCTTGTAGTACGAATCCTGCTCCACCACGATGACGCGGTCCGAGCCCAATTGTTCGATCAGCCGCCGCGTCACCATGGTTTTACCAGAACCTGAGCCGCCGGCCAGACCAATTAAGATACCTCGCTCCCTCACACCTCACCTTTGTAATAACAAATGGTCGTCGAACGCCTGCGGCAGGAGCTCTGCCAACGCGAACTCTTTGGTATCGCTATTGGCATTGACGAGAATGACTCGCGCCCGGCGCGCGTAATCCCATAACACTTGCCGGCATGCGCCGCAGGGCGTGCAAAAATCCTCCGTATCCGCAGCAACCGCGACAGAGACAAAGTCGCTTTCTCCTTCCGACAATGCCTTGAATAATGCCACGCGCTCGGCGCAACAGGTCAAGCCATAAGAGCTGGATTCAATGTTGCAGCCGTCGAAGATCTTGCCTTGCGCCGTCATCACCGCCGCGCCGACGCGAAACTTGGAGTAAGGTGCCAGCGCTTTGTGTTTGGCGGCAATCGCTGCAGCTACGAGGGGTTCGGATGGTCGCATCATGGTAGTAAAAAAAATCCGAGTCCCGCATGGACCCGGATTTTAAGATGGGTAAGCGTCAAGACCAGCGCGCTGCAGTTTTTTTAGAAGGGCAAATCTTCTTCACTGGGTGCTCCTGCAGGCGCGGCATAATCATCAGAAGGCGGCGGAATGTCGGCGGAGCCAGTGCTGCTGTTGCCCCCGCCCTCGGATTTCTTGCCGAGAAATTGCACGCTCAGAGCGACAATTTCGGTGATATAGCGTTTCTGCCCCTTGTCATCGTCCCAAGAGCGCGTTTGCAGCCGGCCTTCAACATAAACCTGCTGCCCTTTCTTGAGGTACTCGCCCATGACTTCCGCGGTGCGGCCCATGGCAACGATGCGATGCCAGTCGGTGCGCTCCTGCAGGTTGCCGGCCTTGTCTTTGTACGCGTCCGTCGTCGCCACGCTGAAATTGGCAATCGCGGTTCCTCCCGGAGTATACTTAATCTCCGGATCGCGCCCGACATGACCGATTAAGATGACTTTGTTTACTCCACGTGAGGCCATAAACGCCCCCTTTCCTGATTGAGTTTGAAACTGAAGTGTGAATTAAACACGTGAAGATCGTGCAGCCCCCGGTTGCCTTGTACTCTGATATTCTGAGATCAACCTTCACGCTGGTCCATCGTATTTTGCGCCGGTAAGGTTATATAATTTTTTCGCACGAGTCAAGCAGTTTATTGGGCGAGAAAGCGCACGGCTTCGCGCACGTCTTCGGCGCAGCCGATGAGCAAGGGAGTGCGCTGGTGCAGCGCTTTCGGTGCAATGTCCAGGATGCGCTGTTTGCCGTCGCTCGCCGCACCGCCGGCTTGTTCAACTATGAAAGCCAGCGGATTGGCTTCATATAATAGGCGCAATTTGCCGCTGGGATTTTTCCGGTCGGCGGGATACATGAAAATTCCGCCATACAACAAATTGCGATGAAAGTCGGAAACCAGGGAGCCGATGTAACGCGACGAATACGGCCGGCCCGTGGCTTTATCGTCAGCCTTGAGATGTTCGACGTAGGCGCGCATACCCTGGTCCCAATTGGCCGCATTCCCTTCATTTACGCTGTAGATTTTTCCGCGCGCGGGCATTTTGATATTTTCATGCGAAAGCAAGAACTCGCCCACGGTCGGATCGAGCGTGAAACCATGCACCCCTTGTCCCGAAGTATAAACCAGAATGGTCGAGGAGCCGTACAACACATAGCCCGCGCCCACCTGCTTGGCGCCAGCCTGCAAAGCATCCTTCAACTCGCTGCGCTCGCCAGCACTGATTTTGCGATGAATCGAGAAAATCGTGCCGATGCTGACGTTGGCATCGACATTAGAAGAACCATCGAGGGGATCATACAGGAGGACATAATGGCCGCATTTGAATTCGTCCGGGATGGGAATCAAATCCTCGCGCTCTTCGCTGGCCAGGCAGCACAGTCGCCCGGTGTGGTCCATCGCGCGAAAAATGACAT
This sequence comes from bacterium, assembly GCA_044869275.1. Lineage (GTDB taxonomy): Bacteria > Zhuqueibacterota > Zhuqueibacteria > Zhuqueibacterales > Zhuqueibacteraceae > JBIOXB01. The sequence continues at coordinate 36,634 of JBIOXB010000211.1, read as the reverse complement.
CGTCCGCGAATTCGTCGAGTTTGCGCACCATCTCGCCCTGCACGTTTTCCGCGCCGGTAAAGCCGAGAATATCGACCAGTCCCGCACGCCGCACTTCTCGTGAAATGATTTTGGCCGCAAACGCCATGTCGTACAGCAAAGCCGAAAACTCGCCTGTCGCCTGGGGAAAGGACTTTTGCTGCTCGATGATATGCCGCTCAATAGTCACGAGTTTTCGGATCATGGCGTGCTCCAGTTGGTGAGGGTTGGCAGCCAATCGCGCTCATGAAAAAATCAATTCGTCCTGGTTCATGAGCGAACCGTTGTATCGCGCGAAGAGATTGGGAAAAAAGCAGAGCAAATTTATAGACCTAGAGAAGCAAAGTCAAGCGCGAATGTTGGCGGCGGCAGGGAAATTCGGCCTGGGCATGATTTTGAAAGCCATGGGCTGAAGCTTAGACTTTCAGCCGCGCGGGAGTTTGCTGCAACTCAAGCTGCTACAGCCAGATTCTCCGCCGATTTTTCGATCCACCTCAAATCGTCCATATAGTCCGGCCCCCAATCTTTACACACAAAATTTGATAATTTTCCTCCATGAAAGCAAGGTGTAATTTTTCATGCCTATGCCTCCCACGCCGTAACCAGGCCTTTCTTTTTATGAAGAAATCGTTATATTGTGCGTGAGGTCGATGTGCCAGCAATGCGTAACGAGCAACCAGCCATGCCACAACCCCTTCCCAAAATCAAATCCTATCTCTCCGATGAGGCCATTGCCTATATGCGCCATCACATTCTCGAAGCGCGCGGCAATGAAGTCTTTTTCGTCGGAAAGGTGAATATCAAAGGCGTGGTGGAATCTGCACAGGTGGTCGCGCGCGGCAATAAAAACATGGTGCCGGCGATCATGAATGTCGTGCACACCGGCGACGCGGTGATGCACAATCATCCCTCGGGCGTTTTGCAGCCTTCCAACGCCGACGCCGGCATTGCCTCGGAGCTGGGAAACGAATCTGTCGCGTTTTACATCGTCAACAATCAGGTGGACGACATTTACGTCGTGGTCGAGCCGCAGCGCGAGAAAAAGATCCACCTCCTCGAGGTGCAAAAGTTGAATGCCTGGCTCGGCGCCAGCGGTCCCGTCGCGCGCAAGCTCGACCACTATGAAGCCCGGCCGCAGCAGCAGCGCATGCTCGAGCATGTCGCCGACGCTTTCAACCAGAATAAGATTGCGATCGTGGAAGCGGGAACAGGCACGGGCAAAACGCTCGCCTATCTTCTGCCTGCCCTCGAATGGAGCGTGCGCAACGGCGAGCGCACGGTGATCGCAACGGGCACGATCAACCTGCAGGAGCAATTGATGCAAAAGGACATTCCCCTCTTGCAGGAGACGCTGCAAACAAAGTTTCGCGCGGCGCTGGTGAAGGGCCGCACCAATTACGCTTGTAAACGCAAATTGTCCGAAGTGCAGACCCAGCCCGACTTGTTTTCTGACACGGCGCAGCAGCAGGAATTACTGAGCCTTCTCGCTTGGGCGAAGAAAACTGCCGAGGGCAGCAAATCCGACCTTGGCTTCCTGCCCAGCGAGCCAGTGTGGGAAAAGATTCAATCCGAGAGCGACACCACGCTGCGGGCGAAATGCCCCTTTTACAATGAATGTTTTTTTTACAACGCCCGCCGCCGTGCCGCCACCGCCGACCTGCTCATCGCCAACCATCACATTCTTTTCGCCGATCTCGCCGTGCGCGCGGAGAGCGGCATGAGCTCAGAAGTCGCCGTGTTGCCCAAGTACCATCGCATCATTTTGGATGAAGGGCACGATATCGAAGACGTGGCCTCGACCTACTTTGGCGCGGCGGCGAGTTATCACGGCTTTTTGCGCATTCTGCACAAACTCTATCGTTTCAAAGACAAAAAAGCGACCGGACTCTTGCCGTTCACGATGGTCAAGATGCAAAAGCATGCCGGCCGCCTTACGCGCTCGCTGCTGGAAAAATTTCGAGAGCAAGCCGAAGGCCTGTGCGCGCCGTTGGTGCAGAATCTCGAACTCTCCCTCGGCAACGTGATGGAGCGGCTGTTCGCATGGGGCATCTCCAGGCGCCAGGCAGAATTCAGTGAAGCAAAAATTCGATTGACCCCGGCGCTGTGCCAGGACCGGAATTTTCAAGAAATACTGTCCCAGCACGTGCCGAGCTTTTTGAACACGCTGCGCGAATGCACCGAGGCTTTGGCCAAGCTCAACAGCCTGTTCGACACGGCGGAGCACTACATCGGCAGCGAGGCGGCTTCGCTCGCCCTCGACCTCATGGCGCAGGCCAACCGGCTGTCGGCGCTGGCCACGGAATTCGAGCAAGTGTTGCTCAGCAACGACGAAAACCTCGTGCGCTGGCTGGAGCTGAAAGCATCGCGTTACGGCAACATCGTGCGTTTGCACAGCGCGCCACTGGACATCGCGCCGATCATGCAAAAAAAAGTTTTCGAAGCGTTCCCCACCGTCGTGCTCACTTCCGCAACGCTGGCGGTGGGAAAATCCTTCAGCTTTTTGGAGGAAAGGCTCGGACTGAATCGCATCGAGGCCGCGCGGCGTACCAGCATCCAACTCGAATCGCCCTTTGATTATCCCCGACAGGTTTTGCTCGCGATTCCCACGGATATTCCCGCGCCCACGGAAGGGCGTTATCCGCAAGCCTTGAAACAACTGCTGGCGCGCACGCTCGAGCTTTCGCAAGGCCGCGCTTTTATTTTGTTCACGGCTTATGGCTTGCTCAATCAAATCTATAATTTGCTCGCGCCGGAGTTGAATGCCAAAGGATTCCTCGCGCTGAAGCAGGGGCAGGAGAATCGCCATCGTTTGTTGGAAAGATTCAGAAGCAAAGTGGGGTCGGTTTTGTTTGGCACCGACAGCTTCTGGCAGGGCGTGGATGTGCACGGCGAAGCCCTGGAATGCGTGATCATTCCGCGGCTGCCGTTTCGCGTGCCGACGGAGCCGATCATCGAAGCGCGCGTGGAAGCGATCGACCGCCGCGGCGGCAATTCCTTTATGGATTTCTCCGTGCCTCAGGCGGTGATCAAATTCAAACAGGGTTTTGGCCGGCTGATCCGCCGCAAAACCGATTTCGGCGTGATCGCGATTTTCGACAACCGCATCGCGACGAAATACTACGGCCGTTTGTTTTTGGAATCCCTGCCCGAATGCCGGATAGCGGGCGGGAATTCGGAAGAGGTTTTTGAGGAAATCAAGAATTTCTATGGCCGTATGCGGGGATCGGGTTGACCCACACCACTTGTCATTCACATCGAGATCGATCCCTTACGAAACTCCGTTTTATCCAAATGGGCGTTGATCAATACCGGCTGGCCAGCTTTTGCTGCTTGTTTTGCTTGTGCGAGAATTGGCTCAATCTGGTCCATGTCTTTTAACAAGAATCCCTTCCCACCAAAACCTGCCGCAACGCGTTCATAATCAGAGTGCCGCAGGACCGTGCCCACGTCATCGTTGAGCATTACCACCTGCTCGCGCGCGATCTGCGTCCAGCCGGCGTCGTTGCCCACCACGGCGATCACTGGAATTTGATGCCGCACGAAGGTATCGATTTCTGCCAGACTATATCCCGCCGCGCCATCGCCGTAGATAATCCAAACTTCAGCATCGGGCCGGCATAGTTTCGCGCCCAGTGCAAAGCCGGCGCCGACGCCAAGCGTGCCGAACACGCCCGGATCGAGCCAGGTGAGCGGCCCGCGCGGACTCATGATATACGAGGCCGTAGCCACAAAATCACCGCCATCGGCGACGATGATGCTGTCATCAGCGATCCTTTTCTCAATCTCCCGGCAGAGCTGCAAGGGATTGACGAGATCCTTGGTGACCGCCGCTTGCTCGCGAATTTCTCGTTCACGCGCTTGATCGCGCTGCCGCAATTGCTCGCGCCAAGCTTGCCAGCGTTCGGAGGGATGGAATTGTTCCGCCAATCTTTGCAGAAAGATTCCGGCATCGCCGCGAATGCCGAGATGGGGGCGGCGGTTCTTGTTCAAATCTGCGCGGCTGCGATTGGCGGAAATTAAAAACGTGCTGCGGCGAATGTGCCGGCCATAATCGAGGCGAAAATCACAAGGCACACCTGCAAGGACGACAAGATCAGCCTCACGCAAGGCTTCGCGGCGTTTGTGGCGCATAAGCAACGCATGCCGCCGGCCCAATAAGCCACGCGCCATGCCGGAAAGGTAAACCGGAATGCCGAGTTTCTCGACTGCGTTTGCGATTGGTGCAGCATGGGCGGCATCCAGCAAAGCTTGGCTTCCCACGAGCAGGAGAGGGCGCTCGGCTTGCGATAATTTTTTTGCGGCCTGAGCTATACTTGCACCACTGGGCTGTGGTATGGAAAAAATCGCGCGTGCGGTCGAAAGCGTTGACGCTGCGCCGGTAAACAAGCGATTGACATGATGGTCGAGGTAAAATTTGAGCGCGCGCTCGGCGAGCGATTTTCCGGGTTGTGCTTTCAAGCCATACCATTCGCGCACCGTCGCTTCCTCATAGAGCAAATCCACCGGACATTCCATGAACACGGGGCCGGGTACGTCACTTTGTGCAATGGTGAAGGCATTTGCCAGGACCGGCCCGAGATCGCGCACGCGGCGCACTGATTTCGCCCATTTTACATGCGGCCGGAACAAAGCTATTTGATCGATGTCTTGCAATGCGCCGCGGCCTTTCAGCGCCGTAGCCGTCGCTCCGCCCAACAGAATCACCGGCGATTGCGCGAGCTGGGCATTTTTGATTGCGGTGATGGTATTCGTCACGCCGGGCCCGGCCGTCACCGCCGCCACGCCGGGAATACCGGTCAAGCGCGCCACGGCATCCGCCGCAAACACCGCCGTGACTTCATGCCGCACATCGATCACGCGCATGCCGCGCTGTTTGCAGCCCACAAGAATGGGAGAAATATGCCCGCCACACAAAGTGAAAAGGAATTGCACACCCTGGGCTTTCAGAACTTCTGCGATGCGGTCGCCGCCGTGCATGAGTTGACCTCAGTACTATTCCTGATGCTCACGCCCTCTACTCTGTCATTCTGGAAGAATCTGACTGTGTGAAAACCTGGGAATGCCGCACCCTGAGCTTGTCGAAGGGTGCTAAGTTCAAAGATCCGGCTTCGACAAGCTCAGCCGGCGTTGAAACCAAGCATTTTTATACAGTCTGAATCTTCTTCAGCACCGGGCACGATACAAATGCTCAATCTCTCTGCCGCTATTTATTTCTTTCGCACAGAGGTTGGAGCGATGCCAAGCTTCTTCATTTTATATTGCAATGTTTGCACGGGAATGCGCAAATGCCTTGCCGCCTGAGATTGATTCCCACGATGCTGGGACAACGCCTGGCGAATGAGCTGCGCTTCATAAACTGCCAGGCTTTCCGTCAAAGATGAAAAGCCGGCAGTCTCCGCATGATCTACATCATTTTTTTTCACCTCCGCTCTGATGTCAACCGGCAAATCTTCCAGCTTTATGGTTTTGCTTTCAGGCCTTGACAGCGTCACCAGCCGCTCGACAAAGTTTTCCAATTGCCGGATGTTGCCTGGCCAGGAGCGTTGCTTCATATAAAGCAAAATACTGTCGTGAAAGCTCTCGACTTGCTTTTGTTGTTGCCGGGCGCAATGCTGCAAGAAATGATGCGCCAATAAAGGAATGTCTTCCAGCCGTTCCTGCAAAGAAGGCGCTCTGAGGGGATAAACATGCAAGCGGTAAAACAAATCCTCGCGAAAAAGCTGTTTGCTCATGAGCTCGCGCAGCGAACGGCTGGAGGCGGCAATGACGCGCACATCGACTTGGCGAGCGACGTTGCTGCCCAGCGGACGAACCTCATTTTGCTCCAGCACGCGCATGAATTTGGTTTGAATGTGCAAGGGCAGATTGGCGATTTCATCCATGAACAGCGTGCCTTGATGCGCCTCCTCGAACAGGCCCTTGCGCTCTTGCAGCGCGCCGGTGAAGGCACCTTTCACGTGGCCGAACAGCTCGCTTTCGATCAAGTTTTCGGGGATCGCGCCGCAATCAATGGCGACGAACGGCTGGCCGCTGCGCCGGCTGAAACGATGAATGGCACGCGCCACCAATTCCTTCCCGGTTCCGGTCTCACCTTCAACCAACACGCGCACGTCGCAGCGCGTGGCGGCTTCAATGGCTTTGAGCAGCTCGATGAATTTCGGACTTTTGCCGAGTAGACCGGCTTGCTCGTACTTCGCGAACAACGCCGCCTCCGGCAGAGGCGTTTCGAAATATTCCGCGATCTTCTGTACGTTGCGCAAATAGGGCGCGGCCATCACCGCCAGTCTTTCCAGATAGGCGAGGTCGAGGTCGGTGAATTTTTTCTCCGCTGTTTTATTCAACAAGATCAGCGTGCCCAAGAGCGTGCCTTCGCATGAGAGCGGCACGCCCAGCACCGCTTCAACCGCCGCCTCTCGCCACGTCACGCCGCTGAAACGGGCGTCTTGTTTGATGTTTTCGCACAACAACGGCAGCCGGTTGCTCATGATCCAACCACTGATTTGATGGTGAAATGCCTTAAATTTGCGCTCGTCCTGCAGCTCGCCTTCGCGCATCACCGTTTTGACCGTTTCAAGCGAGCGGGGATTAATCATCAAGATTAAGGCGATCTCAGCTTGTAGCAGGCTCGCCGCTTGTTGTGCCACCACGCGCAGAATCTCATGAAAATCATTTTGTTGGTGGAGCAGGCAGGCGAGATCGACGAGGCGTTCCCAGTTTTGATCGGCGGTTTTCATGCCGGTGAATCTACGAACTTTCCGGCGAAAGTCAAGAAAAGCAGAAGAGAAAAACAATAGAAACATGAAGGGAAGGCAAATCGATTCGCGCCAGAGGAATGCAAAGACAAGAAATTTTTCATTGCAAAGGCATGAAATGAGTCATAAATTGCCCATGGATATTGTAAGATGAGTTGGAATGGCGTCGCCTGACAATTCCTACGAAGCCATCAAAAAGACGTCAATCAAAGACAGATGGACAATTACCGCAGACCCCTTGCGGCTTCGTAAACTCATGATATCGACAAGAGTCATAAATGCATAATTAAAGGAGATCAAATGTCACATCGCTCGCTTTGGGAAAGAATCACCTCCGATCCCCGCATCTTCGATGGCAAGCCGAACGTGCGCGGGCTTCGCATCTCAGTTGAAATGATTTTGGATTTGCTCAGCCAAAAGGAGTGACGGAGGGGGAGCTGCTGGAAGATTATCCCGACCTGGAGCCGGAAGACATTCGGGCGTGTCTTGCTTATGCCAAAGCCGTTGTTGCGAATGAAGAAATCGAATATCTCAATCTTCAAGCGGCGTGATGAACTTCTTGATCGAATCGCGACGCACGCCAAAGACATTGAAAACGGCGTACCAGACTCGATCCTCGCCGCATACGGCGATGCGTGCGCGGGTTTAGCTCTGCTTTGGGGAATGCCGGAAATCGTTGCTGATCCCGAAGCCAACATTAAGAAGCACAGCAGACGCCGGCGCCGTGTGAAATTTGGTACAATTGCGGGATCGCCTCAATGCTCATTGGGATTATAGACCGTGAATCCTTCCTTTTGGGCCGCATCGCATAAGAGTTTGTCGCCAGAGACGAAGGTAAGCGAAGGGAGATTTGCTTCAAGCTGGAGAGTATTGAGAGTAATAGCGGTAGCCAGATGCACGGCATCGTATCCTCGTAGAGGATGCCGCTTGGTCAAGTCCACGGCGCGCCAGATCACTTCGTCATGCAGTGGGGCGGTAAAGTACTCATAATTTTCCACGTCCGCGAGAAATAGCCCAAAGGATGCCTCGTATTCCTCGTTGGCCAGCTCTTTCGAACGCACTTTCTTACTCAAGGCTGCAGCGATTTCTACTACGCCGATTTGGCCAAGGTAAACGGTGTTGCCTGCCGATCGCGCAATGACAGTTTTCACCCAATCACTTCCCTTTTCTGGTGCATATCGTTTAACGGCTGCGCTGCTGTCAAAATAATAGAACATCAGCGATCGCCTCTCATCGAGATGATTTCATCTGAAAGGGGGACTTTGAGTTTAGCCAAGGCAGTTTCCACCTCGGCACGGTTCGTAGTCTTTGGCAACGATAATTTCGCCAGCAGGTCTTCGGCCATGGAACGCTGCCTTTCAGCCGACATGACGAAGCCGGCTTGACGAAGTGCGTGCAACGCTTTTTCTCTGTCCGTTTTCTCTTCCTGCTGTTTTTCTAACCGGAGCTGGATCGCCTCGGCGACGAATTTGCTCAACGCTTCATCGGTAGGCATCTCCCGGCGTATGCGCTCCGCCAGTTTGGACGGCAGTTGAATTTGGACCGTCTCCATGTTATCGACTCCTTAAAGGTTACTCTTTCCCATTCCATTTCTCTGATGAAAACTACCTAAAACTACCTTCAAAAGAAAGAGCTTTTTCAAGCTGGCGCCTCATAAGGAGAAAAGCGGATCAGAACAACCTCTTCCTGATCCGCTTTTGAGAATTACAGCGCTAAAACTGACCGCTAGGCGCCATGCCCTCCGCGCCATGCGCCGTCACTGCATCAAAATCATCTTCCGCGTTTCCACTTTCTTATCTGCCTGCAGTCGATAGAAATAAACCCCGCTCGGCGCGCCCTCCGCTTGCCATTGCACATGATGTTCGCCCGCATTCTGTTTGCCCTCAATCAGCGTGGCGACCTCTTGCCCGGCGAGATTGAAGACTTTCAACGAAACACGTTCGGTTTGCTCCAATGAATAACGAATAGTGGTGGAGGGATTGAAGGGGTTGGGGTAGTTTTGGCTCAACGCAAAATGAACTGGCAACTCGCTCAATGTTTCATTGACGGGCAAGGCTGGGCCGGACCATTTATAGATAAAGTCGTCACCGCCGATCCAACCGATTTGTGGAGAAAAAAATGCGGGGACGGTATGTGAGAGATTATCAATCATCTTCCAAGTGATGCCGCCATCCAAAGTATAAGTGGAGCCCGGCGGTTCTCCAAAATAACCTCTAGAACCGATGATATAAGTTGCCGTTGTGCCTGGAACAAATTTAACTGGCCCGGTTATCCCGCGGAGTGAATTGCTGATGGTCCATGTTTTTCCTCCATCGGCGGTTTTGGCGAAACGATTGCGATCCGGGAAATATCTGGTCGCCAAACCATTGAGCTCATCCCGAAAAGCGAGAAACACTACCGTGGTTGGACCAAGTCCCGGGTCTGATACCGCCCAACTCTTTCCACGATTGGTCGTGCGATATACACGACCGGGAAAAGTGCCAAACCAAAAGGAGTTCCCTTGCGCAGCATAACTATTGTTGACACTAAATTCGCCGCCAACTGCTAAAGGAGGAATACTGTCCTTGAGCACTCGTGTCCAATTATCGCCGCCATCAGTTGTCGTATAAATTTCAAAATAGCCGTCAATAGGTGAATCGCCAATGGCAAGGCCATCTTTTACGTCGAAAAAATAAACACACAATGGCGCCGTTCCTGATCTGTCAAAAAGGTTGGGTTGCCTTACCCAGGTCTTGCCACCATCAATTGTCTTGAAGATGCCTCCCACTAAGCTTAGATTGAAATCAAATGCGGAAACCCATGCAATGCTGCTATCGCTGGCAAAGACATCGTCGAACCATAAGTTTGTTGCGGCAGTGATGGTCGTGAGTTGCCAGTTTTTGCCTCCATCGACAGTTCGAATGACGCCTTGAGACGGTCCCGCCTCGGTAATTCCAATTCCCCAGATAATATTTTCATTCACAGGATAAAAGAAATGCGCTGGTACGCCTACTGGCAAAGGTGAAGGTTGGGGAATCCATTGGGCCGTTCCTACACTGCCAACTATTAAAATAGCCATTACCAGCAGTATGCAAAATTGTCTAAGCTTGATCATGATACTCTCCTTACAAAATTAGCTGGTAAATCAGTACAGAATTGATTTAGTGAGGGCATAGCCAAGAATAATGCCAATAGTTGCGGGTATATGCCAGATGTCTCAACAGGTTGAATTTGATTGTGTTAACCTGAGCGGGCGATTATCAAGCAAGAATGGCTAAATGGCAGGAAAGCTTACCAAAACTTGGAAGTCAAGAGGAGAGATATTTTGCAGAGTTTAGGCATATTAAAAATTGGAAGCATCAGCTTTGTCTTTTCTAAAACTTGGAAATCCTGGAATGTTGGACCACTAGTCAAGAAATTTTGTAGCAAACTTCTAATCAATTTTTCAACCCAATCTTCCTGCACAATTCTACATACCTTGGATCGGTGCGTATAGGGTCGAACATTGGCTCGGTCTTCAGCCAAACGATATAGCCAGAACGATATTCGTAAGCTTGGTTCAACCAATAAAAGGTTTGGTCGATATCGCCTAAAGCGAGATAGACATACGAAAAATTGAAGGGCTCGCATTGCTCAGCTTGATAGCGCTTCAATTGCTCATCAAGTATTTGTAAAGCTTCCTCGCGCTGACCAGCGACAGCATAAACATATGCCTTCACAAAAGGTTCCGGCAGTTTATCATGAAACGCGAGAGCCTCCTTGTACATTTTCTTCAAGATGTAAGGCCATACAAGCTGATAGTATGCAATGGGATGTTCAGGATATAACTGCAGCATCGTGTGAAGGTACGCAATTGCCTCGTCATAACGGCGCGCATAAAAAAAACCAAAAGCTAAAGTGATACTTAAGGATGGAGAGAGAGGATCGAGCTCAATGGCTTTCTTGTGTAACGCAATGCCTTCGTCGAATCGACCTACCAACACTAAATACGTAGCAAAACTTTGATAAATGCCGGCGCTCTGCGGCGCCAATTCAAGAGCACGTTTAAAATCGCGCTCCGGTTCATTCCAATTCCATTCGTAATAGAATTTCATCGCGCCGAGTGCCGCGTGAGCTTCGGCATCTGTATCATCTAGTGCCAAGGCTTTCAATGCGGCAGCTTTGGTTCTGGGAAACATTTCTTTCGGCAACCCGTAGCACGTGCCTCCGGTCATGAATTGCAAATATACTCCTGCAACACCAGAATAAGCCGGAGCAAAATTCGGGTCAATACTTATCGCTTTTTGAAAGCATTGCAAGCCTTTATCCCAATTGAAATTACTCATAAAGTCCCGGCCTTTCAAATAAAGCTGATACGCCTCGGGATCAACTGGCCGCACCACCATCAGACGCTGTTCTTCTTGTGGCGTCAACTGCACTCGCATCTCACTCATAATCGCTTCCGTTACTTCGCTCTGCAACACAAGAACGTCGCGGAGGTCACGATCATAATTCTCCACCCACAGATGCCGATCGGTTGCCGCCTCGATCAACTGCGCGGTAATCCGCACGCGATTACCCGCCCGCGCCACCGAACCTTCCACGATAGCATCGACGCGCAATTTTTTGGCAATCTCCGGCAAAGGCTCGCGCGTGTTTTTGAATTGCATCACCGAGGTCCGCGACATCACGCGCAGGGATTTGATCTTGGCCAGGTTCGCTATCAACGCTTCGGTCATGCCGTCGGCAAAGTAATCTTGCTCCGGATCGCCGGAGAGATTTTGCAGCGGCAACACGGCAATGGAATCGATGGCTTGCGTTGATTTCGGAAGAAAGTGAATCCCGGCAAATGTGAACGCAGCAAATAGGCCTGCCAATAACGCATAAACAGGCCATCGTTTCTGTAATGAATTTTTTCGAGGTAGCGTGGGCTTGCTCGAAACTTTGCTCGCAACTCCGCGGCCGCCTGTTTTCAAATCTTGAAGCAATTCCTCAACATGTTGATACCGTTCTCCCGGATTCTTATTCAAATTCTTTGCAACAACCTCTACCAACCCCATTGGCGTTTCGGGCCGAAGTTGCCAAACCGGTTTCTGCTCGACATTCACAATCGCATACATCACCGCTTGATCGTAATGCCCCTGAAACGGCAGTTGTCCGGTAATCATCTCATACATCACCACGCCCAGCGCCCAAATATCGGTGCGATGATCCACTGGCAAACCTTGCGTCTGTTCGGGCGACATGTACGCAATTGTGCCCATGGTCGCGCCGGTTTTGGTGAGATGCTGTTGTCCCGCCAGCTTGGCCAAACCGAAATCGAGAATCTTCACTTCGCCGCGTTTGGTGACCATGATGTTCGCCGGTTTGATATCGCGATGCACGATGCCTACCTCATGTGCCCGAGTCAAGCCGTTCGCAATTTGCGTGGCAATCTCAATCACACTGTTTACTGATAACTGATCACTGCCCACTTTCTCCTTCAGCGTTTCGCCTTCATAGTACGCCATGGCAATAAACAACTGCCCGTCGTCGCTTTCGTTGATTTCATAAACCGTGCAAATGTTGGGATGGTCGAGCGCCGAGGCCGAGCGCGCTTCGTTGATGAAGCGCGCTTTGGCTTGCTCATCGCGGGTGAGATCGGGTGGAAGGAATTTGAGCACGACAAAGCGGTCGAGCTTGAGGTCTTGAGCTTTATAAACCACGCCCATGCCGCCCTGGCCAAGCTTTTCCAAGACGCGATAATGTGATATGGCTCTGCCAATCATGACCGAGTCAATTTTATCAAAACCCGTGTGGATTGAATTCGGGATGGAGCGTCGGCTGGAATACGGGCCATTGTGTCGAAATCAATTTAAGCGCAGTATGGAAAAAGTCAAGCGCGCATTGCCGAAATCAGCCTTGCTCACAAGGGGTGAGATGTTTATATTTGCCAGTAAGATTCCCTGGGTTTGTCCATTTTAGAGACATGTTGTTACGAATGGTGGAAGAGCGTGGTGTCAAGATCTAAGGAATCAATCACCCTCTTGCTAGACTTACATCATTGCAAATCTAACACTCATTATCCCAGCCTATTCTTCCCGCGCAGCGCCACAACCAACGAATTCTCCCGCAGTTCCCTTTAGTTTAAAATGATCCCTTCAGCACAATAACAAGGCGCTGCTCAAAAAATCTCTTTGCGCGGCAAAATAAATTTCACTATTCTCCTGCCACACGATAACGCTTGAATGTTATCCACGCACTTCTGAAAAATTATGCAGCGCGAATAAAACTTATTCTTTTCGGGCCAATGCCCCTCTCGTTCCTCTGCGCCGGTAGCTCATGAGATCATGCACCAGGAACGGACGGGGCATTTTGCATTTGCGCCAATCATTTCACCTCAGGAGAACACCTCATGGCCTCGACTGCTCCCCACCTGGACTACGCCGACCGTGCCGGTTCATCCACAAGCTTGTTGCGCCGCCGTGCATGGCAGCAAACTGGCGCCAATGGAGATCAACCGGCTGCTTCCTCCGGCTCGCCATTTGATTTTCTTTTGCAGAGCTCGAGTGCTGAGCGCGTGGCCGAGCAGCGTCGTGCGCGGCAATTGCTCTTTCGTGGATTCAGCGCGCTGCCAAACGGCGCCGCTGCACCGGCGCTCAACGAGGCCGCGGTAACCGAGCTGCGCCAGCGGCTTTCCAAGGAAACCGAAATCTTCGTGCCCGATGAAGTACAAAAAGAGATTTACGGCAACGACACCGGCACCGCCATGGTGCCGCGGTTGTTTAAGAAGCTTTTGGTCGATATCAAGTTTTCTTTCATCGTGCGGCCGGTGAGCGTTGCCGACGCACGCCAGTTCGTGGAGTGGGCGTATCAGCACAAAGTGCATTACACCATCCGCGGCGCCGGCACGTGGCCGTTCGGCGGCTGCATCCCGCTCGAAGGCGCCAAGATTCTCGATCTTTCCTATCTCGACTTTGTGCAGGTCGATGCCGCCGCGCACATGATCACGGTGGGCGCGGGCGCATTGTTTCCCACATTGCGCAAGACGTTGAAGGATCACGGCCTGGCTTTGCGGCAGGACATCACCAATCCTAACAGCGGCACGTTGTGCGGCTGGATCGTCACCGGCGGCCTTGGCATAGGGGCGTACAAATACGGTGCGGTGAAGAATTCCGTCGAGGCGCTGCTGGTGATCACACCGCGCGGCGAGCTCAAGGCTTTGCACAAAGACGAAGAAGAATTCGATCTGTTTTTTGGCAGCGAAGGCCAGCTCGGCATGGTCGTGGGCGCGCGCGTTCAGGTGAAGGAATACGAAACCGCGAGCAAGCCGTTTGCACTGGTATTGCCCACGCGCGAGGCGGCGCGAGAGTTTATCCAATTGGTTGGCCAGGCAAGCCTGCGGCCCTCTTCGATCATTTATTTCGATCGTGAATTCATCAAACTCACGGTCGAAATCGAACGCGAGCATCTCGCAGAAGCTTCGCATCGCGCGCTCGCCCATGACGATGAAAAACGGCTGCAGGAGGCGCGCGAAGATTTGCAGGCCTTGCACCCCCTGGGTGAGCCGGATCACGTGCTCGTGCTCAATTTCGACACCGCGGAAGATTACGAGTTGGCTGTGCGCTCGCGGTTGTTCGGCGCCAGCGGCGCGTCTTTGCGCCACGGGCAACTGAGTTATCGCCAATTGCCCACCGCGCTCGCGCACAGGTTTTGGGAGCATCGCTACAAGCCGGTGCAGATGAAGCAAAAAGGCCCTTCGATGCTGGTGAGCGAGACCGTGATTCCGCTTGCGGCGTTTCCACAATACATGCAGCTGCTGCGCCGTACCTTGCGCGAGCTGCTCGATCTCGAAATCAAGACCGAAGGCCACGTGATCAACCCGGAAGAGATGTTGATCCAATCCATTTTGCTGGCCGACACCAAGACTTTCCGCCACAAATTGTACTTCGCCCTGGTGCCGTATATGACGCAAATGGCGCTGCACTTCGGCGCGAAACCGTACGGCATCGGCATCTGGAATCTGCCGTTCCTGCGCGCCTTCAAAAAATCCTTCCCGCAAAAATATGAGAAGCTGGCAGCGCTGAAGGCCCGGAGCGACGAGCGCAGGCTGCTCAATCGCGGCAAATTTCTGAATGCCAGCAAGCAACGCCTGCTTCCGCGTTTTGCTTTTAACGCCATGGTGCGCGCGCAGGAAATCCTGGTGAGATTGTTCGATAAAAATGCGGAAGATCCGCAGCGCTACCTCAAAAATCCGCTGAGTGGCGCCATTTGGAAAATCGGCACGCTGCTTTTCCCGAAAGTGGTCCCTTCCACATTGAAAGCGGAACGCCACCCGCTGGCGGAAATCACGGCGGTGTGCGCGGAATGCGACAGTTGCGAGCGCGTGTGCCCGACCTCGGACGTGTTCGGCCTGCTCGGTGCGGCGACGCCCATCACGCGGCGCAAAACCGCGAACCGCATTGCCGCCGGCGAAGCAATCTCGCAAGCAGAAGCGCTGGGCTTCCTGGTGTGCACGCGCTGTGACAACTGCACGCGCGTGTGCCCGACTGACATTCCGCTCACCCGGCTTTACGACATGGTCGAAGCGGATCAAAATTTCATTCGCGCGCTGGGTCTCAACAAACCGCAGAAGACCGAGTTCATCGACCGCTTCTGGCAAATCATGAAGGAGAGTCCGCAGTATTTGCCGCACACGCTCGCGCAACAAAAAGAAGAAAAATCGCATTTGCAGCACGGGTTGAAGGTGATTTATCCGCGCGGCTATGAATACGGCAAGCTTTTTATCGATCCCGAAACCTGTATCCGCTGTGGCATGTGCAGCCACGAAAATGCCTGCACCTACGGCGCCCGCATTGGCCATGCACGCGAGATTCCCGAGCTGCTGCATGTGAATTGCGCGCTGTGCAATGCCTGCGTGAATTTCTGCCCGCAAAACAAAGCCGCGCAACTGGAGCGTACAGCGCTCGATCGCGCGGTCGCGCACGCGGTCGATCTCGAGGAAAAGAAATATTGGATCAACCGCCAGCAGCGCATTCACGATACCACTGTGGTGCAGCGCTCCACGCCGGTCACGGAAGTGTCCGATCTTTACGTCACCGAACAAATCATCATGGAGATCGACAAAGAGGCTTCCACCGGGCAAATTCCGGTGTCGGGCATGGGCCAGGGCGACCGGCACATGGGCATCGGTTTCGACGCCGAGCGCTTCTCGCATTTTCACATCGTCGGCCCGGCACAGAATCGCCTGCACGAAGGCGACCCGGACGAGGAGCTCGCCGTGATCCTCGGCAAGCGCGAGGACTTCTGCAAGTTCGACGGCAACGGCCGGATCGTGAGCGGCCATGGCCCTCACACCTCGCGGCTGCTCAAGTTGCGCACGCCGATCCTGTACAACGTCATCGAGCAATTATGCAACGGCAAGATCGAGCTGGCCATGATGAAGGTGGCGGAGAGGCAGGGCGCGCTGGTGGTGATGTACACGCGCACAATTTTGGATTATTACGAATATTTTCTGCGCGAGGGCCATTATCAACGCCTGCCGCGTGTGATCATGCCGCGCGTGGATCATGAGCTCATGCACCGCCTGACCGTGAATCCCAACACCAATCGCGAATTCTTGCTGGATTTTTGGAGCATGCCGGCGTTCGAGCTCAAGCACGACGCCAATATCGGCCGTACTCTGCCTTTTATTCGTGACAGCGCGCGCCATGAAGGCGGACAGCAGCCGCTGATCAGCGGGTATCTGGAAATCTCGGAGTACGATCTCCTCGGCATGAGCATGCTTGCGCCCGCGATCAAGCAGAAGGTGAATGAGTTTCTCGATCTGGGCGTTGATATTTTACACGTGCACGGCTTGCGCAACAAAGACGAGTACTTCGTCACTTCGAACGCGGTGCAGGCGTTGCATCATTATCTCTTGCGCATCGGCATGCGGCATGAGGTTTCCATCATCGCCTCCGGCGGCATTCGCCTGGCTTCGGATTCACAGAAGACGATTCAGCGCGGCGCCGAAGCCACGCTCATCGATTTTGCCGCGCTGCTGGCGCTCGACCCGACGGCCTATCGCGCGTATGTGGAAAATCGCACGACCACGGAAAAGCTGTTGAGCATGGAGGTCGATTGGGCGGTGCAACGCCTCAACCATCAAGCCGAATCGCGCAAGGTGCAAATCCTCGAAGTGCTCGGCGCCGCCGGATTCAAGGACATCAAAAAAACCGTGGGCGAGGAGGGGCGTCTCATCGATTTTCATCAGCTCGAGCATCGCCTGCAGCGCGATATTTTCGAAGACGAAGACATCCTCGTGCGGTACGCGCAGTTGAACGAGGAATTGATCACGCGCGAACCCATTGCGGAGGAGGCGCAGCGCCACTATGCACAGCTGCGCGGGATGATCCGGCCGCTGCCGCAGCCGCATGATTTTTACCGCCTGGAGGAGACCAATCAAAATCTCTTAAAGCGCGATTTTGTGTGGCCGGGCAACCTGATCGAATCCATCGGCCGCATGGCCACCGGCGATCTTGCCATGCTCGATTTGCGCCACGTGAAAGCCACGGGGGCCTTGGGCGACGGCTTTGACGTGATGCGCATTCTTTACAACAAAGACCCGATGGACATTCCGGAGGGCGAATTGGAGCATATCAACACCGCGCTGCGCCTGGACAAGGACTTGATCCTGGCGGGACCATGGATGTTCGGCGGCAAATCCGTCGGATCGATCGGATTGGATACGTGGCGCGCGCAGGTGATTGCCTGCCGCGCGCTGGGCACGCAATGCGACACCGGTGAAGGCGGCTATCCCACTTCGTTCTTTTTGAACACGAAAGGCGAGCCGATATTCTTTACAGAGAATGAAATACAAACGATCAAGCCCTTCTTCGAAAACGGGCGGAATTACACCATTGCAGAAGTGCGGCAGATACTGACGCAGAACGGCTGCACCCCCCACACCCATGCACACGTTTTCGCACAACTCGATTTGCATCCTTCGCTCGCGCCGTTTCATTTTATGACGGTGATTGATACCGACGACGAAGCTTACATCTCAACCGAATTGAAGACCGGCTTGTTCGGTGTGACCAAGGAAACCATGCAAAAAGCGCGACGGCTGGTGATCGCCTACAGCCAGGGCGCGAAGATGGGCATCGGCGGCCACATTCTCGCGAAGAAAGTGAACAAGCTCGTCTCCTACCTGCGCGGCATAGAAGGCTTGGAAGAATTGCATCTTGAGGGTTTGGAGGCTTTGGTGAAACGCTTGGCGCGCATCGCCGGTGACGAGAACCATCCCCTGTACACAATCGCCCCGCCTGCGCTGGCAGAAGCCGATCGCGCGCGCGACGAAAAGCACGTGACGGAGGAATTAAAACGCCATCTGCGCGAGCTGCGCGAACGGATTTACAACCTGCACGCGGAGAGCAAGCTCGACGAGCTGGAGTTCGAGAATTTGCTGCGTGAAACCCAGAACGTGATCAATTTTGTCTACACCAGCATCATCTCGCCGTTTCCGTTCCACAATTGTTATTCGATTGAAGACGTGAAAGCGTTCATCGATATCGTGCGCATGATCAATCCCCATGCCGTAGTGTCGATCAAAGTTTCGCCCTCGATCGACATTGAGTTCATCGCCGCGGGCCTGGGACGCATCGGCAAAGACAACACGGATGAAATCGTCGCCACCAAGTTTGGCAAAGTACAGGAGGGCTATGGCGAGATGGCGGCAGAGGTCGCGGCTTATGCCAGGCAGTACGGCATGAAAATCGAAATCTGGCTCGACGGCCCGCGCGGCGGCACCGGTGCTTCACCCAACATTATCAAGGGCCAGATGGGGATGCACATTGAATACGCTGTGCCGCTGATTCACCACCGGCTCGTGCGCGACGGCTTGCGCAACCACGTGAGTTTCTTCGTCAGCGGCGGCATTCGCACGTATGAAGACGTGATCAAGGCCGTGGCCCTGGGCGCGGATGGTGTCATTTGGGGCACGGCGCCGCTGGTGGCGATCGGCTGCGACCGCAATCGCAATTGCCAGGACGGCTGCTCGCGCGGTATTGCGACGAGCAATTTGATCATGCAAAAGCTGCGTGACGTCGAATTGAACGCGCTGCAGATCGTCAACACCTTCACCATTCTGCAGATGCAAGTGATGCGCGCGCTGGCGGCGCTGGGCTGCAAGGATATTCGCGAGCTGCGCGGCCGCCATGACAAGCTGCACTGGATCGGATTGAAGGAGCGCGTGGATCACCGCGAGCGCCTGCAGAAAGAAGTCATCAAAGAAGCCGAGCGCGACGAAACGTATGAGCGCAAGCCTGCTGAAATTCTTCCCGCCCGGGCAGGGCAAAGCAATTGTGGCGTGGCCGCGGTGAATGGCACGGCGCCGATTCCAAGCTACATTCTCGATGAAACGCTGGCGTGCATGAAAAATCGCGGCATGGACGGCGTGGGCGTGGCGAAGGCCCTGTGTTTTCCAGATCATCAGGAGGATTATGCCTATCGCGTGCTGGTGAAAGGCGTTTTGCAAAAAGAGATGGAGGAGAATCTCGCGCTGCAATGGCGCGCGGAGCATCGCGACGCACCAACCCAGGAGTTGCGGGCTGCGGCGCGCGAGCTGGTTTTGCATCGCCGCGCCAAACTGATGAACAGCATTCGCCGCGTTTTTCTCGAGCCCTGCTTTGATTTCAAGACTGAGACCGAAGCGGCGCGGGTGCGCGAGCGCTACAAAGGCGACGCCCATGGCAACGAGCGCGACTACCGCGAGTTCGGCCATGACGGCACTGATCCCGGCGATCTCTACACGTTCTTCGTCCGCGTGAAACCGGAAGTGTTGCAACATCATATCGAGACCGTGCTGCTGGCGGAAGGCGACGCAGCCACAAACAGCGCGGCGGCGAGACAACGGCGCATGCGCACGGGTTTTCTCTCCGGCATGTTTCCAAAGATCACCCGGCAGAACTATCAACAGTCGCCGCATTTCATGCAGAAGGCCGAGGATTTGTTCGTCTTCCAGCATTCGCTCGAGCTCACGCGCTTGCTGTACGTTTCTGAAGCCGCGCCGGAGCATTTGAAGAGATTCGCGCAGCAAAACGGTTTTGCGAGCCAAGGGCATTCCTCGCTGCACGTGAAAACGATCATGGAAAATGCGCAAGAGAACCCCGAGCCGTATTTGCAGCTCATGCGTGATTTTATTCAGGCTCATCCGTTCGCGCAATATGAGCATCGTTATGAAAACCGCCGGGTGCGACTTGCTGCCGTCATGTCGTGCGGCAAAAATTTCGCAACCTGGAAAACCGCGGGCCGCGAAATACCGTGGCAAACGCCGGCCGCACCGAACAACATCATTCATGTGCGCCTCGCCACCGGCTCCGTGGTCGAACAGATGAACAGCCACCCGTTTTCAAATCTGCACACGGCCCTGACGCACAACGGCGAAACCACAAACTATGAAGCGCTCAAACAACGCGTGGAGTTTTTTGGACTGTCGCCTCTGGCAACGACCGATACCGCGGTGGCCGCGCTCAAATTTCATCTGACCGCCGACGAATGGCAATATCCGGATTGGGCTCTGTTCGAAAGCTTTTCCCCGACCACCGGCGATGATCTGCATCTCGTCGCTCCGGCGCTGCGGCCGCAGCTCGAGGAAGTGCAGCGCGTGGAGTTCGCCAGCTCGCCTGACGGCCCGTATCAATATCTGTGTTTGCGCCACAACCCCTACACGAAAGTCACTGAGCGCGTGGATTTGAAAGACCCCGCGGACTTGCGCCCCAACGTGAGCGCGTTCTGGATCGACCAAGGAAATGGCGGCGCGCGCGCCTTTAGTATCATTTCATCCGAAGAGCAGGCGATTCAGCGCATGCTGCAATTGCTGGATCGTGAGGGTTTGATCGATGGGGCGATGCCGGATCTCACCTGGGTGAGCAGCGGGATGATCAGCCGCTACCAATTCGACGAGCAACAACGCATTCGATCTTTCGAGTTTATCGATCGCTACGGCCAGCCCATCGTGCCGGAAGATTTCGGCCGGCATTACAGTTGCAGCCGCGCAACGCTGCACGAGCCGCCGCCGGCGATCAAAGCGCAATTAAATTTGAGCCGGCTGCTCAACAGCACGCCCGCGGAGTTTGCACGCCAACTCGCCACGTGGGATTTCAATACCTATCGTTGGGTGCTCGCGCATGGTGTGGATGGTGTAAAGGAAACTCAAACGACGTTCACAAGAGTTCTGGACCTCTTGACCTGGCTGAACGACTACATGCGCACGCTCGATACCGGCGACAAGGCAAAGAGCTCATTGTTAGATATTACCCGCCATGAATTGAATCGTTTGCTGGACGGCACGGCCGCAGGATTGATCGAGGGGCACCTCCACGTCAATCGCAAAAAGGCGCAGCAGTTCAAAAACAAACCCGCTTTTGCCAAAGAATGTCTGGTGATTGATGCTGCCGGCTTCCTGCCGGAAGGCACGGATCCCGAATTTTGTTTGGCAGCATTTCTGCGCCGGGCCCACGAGCTGGGCTGGCGGCGCTATCTGCTCTATCGCGTCAGCGGCCAGCGTTTGATCTCGACCGCCGTGATGGGCACACGCGACACGGATGACGTTGAAATGGAGGTCTATGGCGCGGCGGGCGAGTATTTCGGCGCGTTCATGCAGGGCGGCGGGATTCGGCTGCACGGCAATGCGCAAAATTTCTGCGGCATGTGCATGCACCACGGCGAGCTTTACGTTTTCGGCAATGCCGGCAAGGTCTGCGGTTATGCCTCCAAGGGCGGGAAAGTTTTCATCATGGGCAACGTCGTCGATCGCGCGTGGACGAATTCCGTGGACGATGCGCGCGGCCAGAAATTGGAGGTGATGATTCTGGGCTCTGCCAGCAAATTCGCCGGTGAATCTTTGATGGGCGGAAATTTTTACTTCGCGGGTGTTCATTTCGATGCGGCCGGCAAGTTGCGCACCAACGACCGGCCGTATCTTGGCACCAAGCTGCTCGGCGGGGCCTCGCGCGGCAATTTCTTTTTCTTTGATCCCAAGAACCGTCTCGAGTCGTTTCAATACGCCCACGGCATTCTCAAAGAAATGAATCAACACGATTGGGCAAAGTCCTTGGCGAAATTCAAAGAAATTTTGCAGCTCTCAAATGTGCCGGTGATGATAAAAGATGGAAAAGAATTCATCGAGGTCGATGAGCTGGAGGTGGAATTGTCGCTGCAGAATTTCAAGCTCATCGCGCCGCGCGGCGGGTTGAAGGGGTATGAGTCGCATTGAGCACGAATTCAAACCCCGTCATCAGCAGGAAGCGAAGTCGAACCAAGACAATACCTTTCGACTTCGCTCCCGGTGACTCTCAAAAATCAAAGTAACAAATGCCAGGCCCTCCGCGCCTTCACCGCATCAGAACCATCTTTTTGGTTGCAGAAAATCCTTCCGCTTGCAATTGATACAGATAAACGCCGGAGGCCACATTCGCACCGCGATCATCTTTGCCATCCCATCTTAATTTGAATCTTCCGGCGGGTTGAGGTGCTTGGAGTAGCGTGCGAACGAGTTGTCCGGCAAGATTGTAAACTGCGATTTCGACTCGGCCCGGCCGCGGCAATTGATATTCAATTGTGGTTTCGGGATTGAAGGGGTTGGGATAGTTGCCGAGCAAAGCAAACGTTTGGGGCACGCCTTGAGGCTCTTGTTCCGCAACGGCAGTGGGCGACTCGCCTTCGTGAATTTCGATATCATCCAAATTCCAGCCCGGAAAAACGCCGCTCGCGTCAGTCACGAGACGGAAGCGGATTCTTACATCTGTGAAGCCGGGCCCGCAATAAGGCGTGAGCGAGCGGTATTCTTGCGTGAAGCTGCGCTGCACGCCTTCATGCCGCGCGCCGAGTTGATTCCAAGTCGCGCCGCTGTCCGTGCTCACTTCGACATAACCGAAGTCATTGGGTTGAAGAACATTCCAACTCCAATACGACAAGTGCGCCGCGCTTTGCCCTGAAAGATCGAAGCTGAAATTATAATTCACCGCGCTATTCACGTTGTTGCCGTAATTGCCCGTTGGACTGTCATCCATGCTGAACTTGCCGGAATGAAAACGTTGGCCGTTGATGCCCCAGCCCGTGGCAGAAGTCCATTTGCCAAAGCCAGTTTCAAAGTCATCCAGGAGATTGGATACGCTGACGGTTGTTCGCAATGTATCATTAAAGATGTTCTCGCCGTTGGTTAATCTCATGGTGAAGAAAGAAAATTGGTAGCTTTTCTCGCCGAAGGTACACCAGTTTTTGAAGGTGACTTCGCGTGTTGCGAGGCTTTGCAAAAGCGTGAGGCCCTGTTTATCCGAATAAACGATCACCCCGGCGGAATCAATCTGACAAGTGACGGCGAGGTTGGATTCGTCATTCAAGCCGGCATTCATGAGCATTACCTTCGGTGCAACATTCGCGAGCTTGGGCACTCTCTGCAGATGCTCTGGAAATGAAGCCACCATCATATCGTGCGTCAACGGAGTATTGGCATATCCAATGCGGATGTCGACCTTTTCGTCTACGCCGATATACCAAAGTCGGTACTTTTGGCCGTCAAAGAGGACGCGAGGATGTCCGACTCCCTGGCTTTCCCAATTTTGCAGCGCGTCCCCATCAAACATAGGATTGGCCGGGTCTTTGGTCCATTGAATACCGTCGGAAGAAATCGCACGCCCGATGCCAGTGACGCCTTCGTACCACATTTTGTAGGTTGTGCCATCGTAGTGGACGGAGGTTGCGACCGCACCGGAATCATCCCAACTGTCCGAAGGTCCAGGCCGCATAACCGATTGCCGGCCGCGCGTTCAAAGTGGGATTGTATCCGGTGTACCACATGCGGTATTGTGCTCCATCAAAAAAGATGAAGTGATAGAAAATCCGTCCGCCATCCCACGCGCTGGACGGCCCGGCATCCAAAACGGGATTATTGTTGTGTTTGATCCATAGCGTTTGTGGCCACGCCGAGGTCGGAAGTAGTGCAATAAATAGCACCAACAACAGAGAAGTGATGGCCACGTCGCGCAGCCGGCAGAAACGGCACATTCGACTCAGGTTCGAAAACGCCCATGGATACAGTTTCGATTTCATGGCTGACCCTCCTTTGATTGACAAAGCCGGAGTTGTACATAAAAAACTTGAGATGCACTTTCGGCTTCACTTGTGCAGGATGAGAGCGTGAATTGTGCGTTAATTTAGAAAAAAGGGAGGGCGAAATCTCTAACCTATATTGCAAAGCTTTTAACTTATATTGCATGGAGGGCTGCTACGCGGTGTAACTTGTTATTCTGTCTTGGGGCAGAGCGCCCGGCGTTTTGAGCATGGAAATTTTGAACCAGCTCAAACGAAGAGTGAACGCGCGGAAGTCAAGGTCGGGGAGGTGCACGGTTCACAACGGGGAAATCACAAAAGCAGACCAAGAATGTATTCAATCCCCAGAGGGATGAAATGTCCCAGTATATTTCCATCAAAATCCGTGTTGTTCACGATTGACAAATTGACTATATTTGATCGCAGACAGAATTCAACAAAACGGCACGAAGGACAATCATGACGGACCAGGAAAAATACATAACGCAGTTTTGGCGCAAGTACGAGGTTTTGAATGAGATTGCGCCCGAGCCGCAACCCGCTTTGAAGGATTTTGTTTCTTTTTTGGAAGTTGCCTATCGCACGTGGTTGCGTTCGCCAAATACCGCCGCGCAAGTGGAGGCGGACATTCAGCACCACGTCATGCTGCAAGAGCTGTTTTCCCAATTACGCGAGCATGAGCATGACGCCCTTCGAGCAGACGCTTCTTGACCTTGACCGCATTTGTATTGAAAGTCAAACTCCATATACCGTCATTGGAGGTATCGCCAATCTCGTTCACGGCGGAGCGCGTACCACCCAGGATATAGATCTCACCCTCTTTGCCGAAATTGATCAACTCGACCGGATTTATAGAATTTTCGAGCACGATTTTGTACCCGTGAAGGAAAACGCGCTGGCGTTTTTTCAGCGCTTCTTCGTTTTACCGCTGCGCCATCAAACGACGCAAATACGTGTGGACGTGGCAGCGGGCTTGAGTGGACTGGAACGGCAGGCCATCGCCCGCAGCCAGCGTAGAATGTTTGGCGAGGTAGAAATCAATGTCTGCACTATTGAGGACCTAATCATTTTCAAGCTCTTCGCTGCAAGAGACAAAGATGTAGCCGATGTGAGGGCTTTGATAGCTTTTAACAAACCAAAATTACAGCTCACCTACTTGCGTGCTCATGCTGCAGAGCTGAAGGGGCTCGAACGCAGCGATGTCATTGAAAACCTGGAATCTCTGCTGCGATAATTCACCTCGAATCACCACTCAAGTGTCTTTTCTAACATAGTCCTTCGGCGAACACCCAAACTGCTCATGAAAACATTTGGTGAAATAAGCCTGGCTGCCGAAGCCCACTTGATAGGCAATTTCCGCGACCGTGCCGGCTTTTTGCTTGAGCAATTCCACGGCGCGGTGCAGCCGCAGCGAGCGAATGAATTGGCTGGCAGACTGATTGGTGAGCGCCTTCAGCTTGCGGTGAATCTGGGAATGGCTCATTCCGACTTCACGGCTCAATATTTCCACGTCAAAATCTTCCTCGCCCAAATATTTTTCCACTACCGCTTTCACTTTGTTGAGAAAAACTTCATCCATCGGCGTGATAGCGATTTCCCGCGGCTTCAAAACGATTTCACGGCTGAAGCGCTCGCGCAATTGTCTGCGCTGTTTGATGAGATTGTGCACGCGCGCCAGCAGCTCTTTGGAATCGAACGGCTTGATAAGATAATCATCCGCGCCGATTTCCAAGCCCTGTACTTTGCTGTCGCGATCGGCTTTGGCCGTGAGCATGATGATGGGCACGTGGCTCGTCTTCTCGTCGGCTTTCAGAATGCGGCATAACTCATTGCCGTCGCGTTTGGGCATCATCACGTCGCTGATGATGAGATCGGGAATGATTTCCAAAGCCTTTTCCACACCGTCAAGGCCATCCACCGCTTCAATCACTTTGAAAACCGGCTCGAGATATTGCCGGATATAAAGCCGCACATCGCGGTTGTCTTCGCCGACGAGAATGAGGGTTTCGTCGCTGGTTGTTGATTCCCGGATTGATGGAGTGAGGGATTGTTGGATTGAAGGAAAATCAGAATCCCTCCCACTTGCCACTTGTAACTTGTCACTTGCTTGATCACTGACCACAGATAACTGATCGCTGGCAATTTCTTCCGCCTTCAAATGCGCTTTCCCCAGCGGCAGCCGCACGATGAAAGTCGTACCGCGCCCAACTTCACTTTCAACAATAATCTCGCCGTGATGCAACTCCACTAATTCTTTCGTGAGCGCCAGGCCGATACCCGTGCCCTCCTGCTCGCGCGTGTGCAAGGCATCGACTTGATAAAAGCGGTCAAAGATCTTGTCGCGTTGCTCGGGAGAAATGCCGGGGCCGGTGTCTTTTATAGTGATCAGTAAACAGTGGGCAGTGGGCAGTTTCTTAGCCGGCAACTGTTCACTGCTTTCTGCTAACTGGACACTTACCATTCCGCCTTCCGGCGTGAACTTCAACGCATTCGAGAGCAAATTCGAAACGATCTTTTCGAGCTTGTCGCGATCAAAATAGACGATGAGATTTTCATCCTCAGCAATAATATTTAACGCGATGTGTTTGCGTTCGGCAGCGGAAGCGAACGACAGCACGAGGCCTTTGAGAAAGCTGACAATGTCCTCCTGCCGCGTTTGCAATGTCATGCGACCGGCCTCAATTCGCGCAAGATCGAGCAATTGATTGATCAAACGCAACAAGCGCCGGCCATTGCGCAGAATCATGTCATACGCTTCCTTGACGTTCCCCCTAAACTCGCCTGAGTTCATTTGTTCCACCGGCCCGAGAATGAGCGTCAGCGGTGTGCGGAATTCGTGCGAGATGTTGGCGAAGAAGCGCGATTTCATGTGATCCATTTCTTGCAGCTTCTGCGCCTCGAAATTTTTCATCTTCAGCTCGTTGCGCAGCTTCGCGCGATTGAGCTCGAAACGTCGCCAGCCGTAGAGGGCCACGCCGAAGAGCATAAGATAACAGACATAAGCCCAGCGCGTGCGCCACCACGGCGGGGTGATGATGATCTTGAGCGAGGTGCCTTCTTCGCTCCAAACGCCGTCGTTGTTGGAGCCCTTGACGCGCAGTGTGTATTCGCCCGGATCGAGATTTGTGAACGTCACTTCGCGCTTCGTGCCGAGCTGAGTCCAGGTATTGTTGAAGCCTTCGAGCTTGTAAGCATATTGATTATTAAAAGTGCTGCGGTAGCTCAACGCTGCAAACTCGAAGCTCAACACTTTATCCTTATATGAAACCGAAATTTCTTTCCTGGCAAAAACACCTTTTTCTTGTATGGCAATACCCGAAGTGCTATCCGTATTGTAGCGTTTGAAAGCGGTGATAACCACTGGCGGGATATAGGGATTGTCTCGGATGCTATCGGGATGAAACACGGTAAAACCGCTGCTTGCGCTTCCGAAAAACATTTCACCATCATTGCTTTTGTGCTGGCTTGGCATGAGAAATTCATTGCTGGCCAAGCCATCGGTCACATCAAAGTTTCGGAACGTTTGCGCTTGTGGATCAAAGCAGGATAGGCCGTTACCGCTCAACCACAAGCGCCCCAGATCATCGGCCAATATCCCAGCAACGAAATTACCAGGAAGGCCATCCTTGACCGTGAAATGAATAAATTGCCCGGTTTTGTGATCAAAACGATTCAACCCACCGCCCATGGTTCCCACCCACAGCGTGCCGTTGCGATCAACACACAGCGCTCCCACGTAATCACTGCTGAGGCTGCGCGGGTTTTGGGGGTCATTGACGAAGCGGGTAAACTGCTGTGTGTTAGGATCAAAACGATTGAGGCCATCCGCTGCCACCCACAGGATATTGGGCGCAAGGGAATCTTCGCAAATAGCCCAGACATAATTGCCATTGATGCTGTGTTGATTTTTGGCATCATGGACAAAGCTGGTGAAGTGACCGCTCTCGCGATTGAACCGATTGAGCCCACCGCCAAAAGTTCCAACCCAGAGCGTGCCAAATCGGTCTTCAAAAATGGCTCTGACACTGGGATGACTAAGGCTGAGAGAGTTCTTCGGATCATGGACGAAGCGAGTCCATCGCCTGGTCATTGGATCGTAGCGATTCAGGCCGCCGCCGGCTGTTCCAATCCACAGCGCGCCAGTGTGATCTTCAGAAATGAAGGAGATGGCATTATCGCTAATGCTATTGGAATCCCTTTCATCGTGGAAAAAACGGGTGAACTGTTCATTTTCGCGATCAAACTTATTCAATCCGTTTTGGGTTCCAACCCAAAATGTGCCCGTGTGATCTTCATAGAGGGCCGTAATGCCGCCGTTGCTGAGGCTGTGGTGACTATTCGGGTCATGAGCAAAACGAGTGAAACGCTCCTGCTCAGGCTCAAAGCGATTGAGCGTAGCCCGATTTGAGCTGGCCAGCCAGAGCGTACCCGTGTGATCTTCGCATATCACAACAATCTCGTTCTGCGCCAGCGAAGTCGAATTGAACACATCTTGCTGATAGACTGTGAATTTATAACCGTCGTATCTATTCACGCCCGCCTGCGTGCCAAACCACATGAAGCCTTGCCGGTCTTGGAGAATGCAATACACCGTGCTTTGCGAAAGGCCGTGCTGGATGCCGAGATGTTCGAATTTGATGGAAGGGTTTGCGAGCGAAGAGCAAGCGGATTGAAGATGATTAAGATCAGGAGAAGAAATAGCGGCATTATTCACCCCCTTTGCGGTTGTGCCGGTAAAAGCGCACGCCCACTTCCACTTCATCGCTGCTTGCGCCAAAACCATGTGGCGCCATCGCTCAACAGTGTGGTCAAGCCGTCTTGCATGCTGCCGAACGTCGCCTGCCAAAACAAGCCGTTATTGACAACTAGGGTCGAATTCGAAACCGTGCCAGAAAAAACATAGCCGTTGAGTATTCCAGTGATGTTTTGCGAGAGATAGGCCTGCAAAAGTGTGACTTGCCAAGTCAGGACGTACTGCTGGGAGCCGGTATTCTGAATTTTGAGCGTGCCTTGCACGTAAGGCGGCGAATAAATGTTGCCATAGAGATCACGGGTGCCGGTCAAAACATATTCCCCCGCCCAGGGATCTTTCGAAGTTTTCCCGGTGCCAAGTTCACCGCCCTGCAAAATCACTTCCAATTCCTGGCCCAGATCCTCAAAAGTGTACTCCATTTCCCGGAGTGTCAGTTCCAATTCTGTTTCATCGCGAACGGATTGTAGAGAAGTACTCAGCCGTTCCAGCTCGCGCGCGGTGCGGGATTCCGGATACTGCGCGCGCACGGCGGATTCGGCTTGCTCTGCCCAACGCCTGTAAGCCGAGAGGTCTTTCGAGCCGGCCTGGCGCAGACCGTAGTACGTGTTGAAAATCGTGTATAGGTCCGAATCGGGTGTATCAGCAAGTCCCTGCGTTTGACTGGCGGACTGCGCCTCTTTTTTCTGCAAACAATTGAGATCGAGCCAGGGGCTGATCGTGCTCAACACTTCATCGATGGGCAGTGCATGCGCGATTTTGCCGCTCTCGCCGGTTTTGGCAATCTGGACGTTGAGGCCAATGAGCTCGCCCTTCTGATTCACCACTGGCCCGCCGGAATATCCTTCCTCCACATTCGCGGAATAGAGAATGAATTCGCCGACCTCGTTCACTTCGCCCTTCATGGCAAGCCAATTTTTGGACATGCTCACGGGATGGCCGGTGGTATAAACTTCATCGAGCTGTTTGAGGCCGGCCGATTTGCCGGTCCACGCGCGCGCCAAGTGATCGCCCGCCATTTTTATTTGCAGCATGGCCAGATCTTTGTTGGTGGCGCGCTTGATTTCGAACGCACTGCGCTCGGCCTTGACCGCCGGCCAGCGATTCTGATAGAATTCCACTTCCACGGCCGAAACCCCGGTAAAAGGAGTGCCCGTGCCGCCATACAACACATGCTTTGCCGTCAGAACATAAAGCACGCCGTTCTGATGGCACAAAACCACGCCTGCACCGGCCTCGGCGCCGCCACCGTGTTTCACCGTGATTTTGACCGTGCTCTTATTGAGCTGCTCACTGTCTATCGCGGGCCAGGTTGCCGTTCCCGAGCCCAACACGAACAACGCCGCCAATCCAAATGTTTTCATTGCATCCTTCATTGGGCGAAAACCCCAGTCCTTCGTTTAAATTGGTTTGTCCTCCCGGAAAAATCTTTTTCTGTTATGCGTGGTGTGATAAATCTTAAAAAGATTCTTCCAGAATGACATGCAATAAGAATCGACCGGGCGAAGGCATGCGCCTCCGCATCATGATTTCAGCATGCCGATCAATTTCAACAAGCCCAAGCAAGCCGTCACCACACCGGTCAGGGTCGAAAAAATCAAGGTGCCCAAACGATGGGTATAGAGCCACGTGAAGTAGCTGGGCAAAAGTTCGTTGCTCAAACCGAGAGTCGGGCCCAGTTCGACTCGGCGCGGCTTGCCCCACAACACGAGCTCGAGCGTGCTGTTTCTCAGGCGAAGCGCTTTGAGGCGCAGCGGCTCCGCGCTTTCGATGCGTAGAAAAAAATCGCGCTCCAACTCCATTGGTTCTTTTTCCTTTGCGGGAAAGCGGACCTGGCCTCCCAGCAGAAAACTCTCTTCTTGAAAGCCGGAGAGGCGATAAAATTCCGGGGCGCGCACGGCAAGGTTGTCGCAGAGCAAAACACCGTCAGCGTCTTTTTCTTTCTTTAAGAAAATGAGGCGATCTCCCGCTGGTAACAACAATTGCGCCTCCGGCAAAACGATGGGCACGTGCTTGGGTTCAGAAGCCTGGCCGGACTCGATTGCGATGACTTGCATCACGGTCGTCGCTGCGGCAGCTTGGGCTGGCAAGCGCAACCCAAGCTCGGCCGGTTGGCTGCCACCACTGAAGAAAACCGGCGGATGAGAAGGCGCCCAATCCGCCTCCTGAGTGGAGCCTTCTGCCGAGGAGGCAGACGAACCCTCCCAACGCATGCGCAAGGCCTGGCCGGATTCCACGCTGTTTTGCCAGACATGAGGGGCAGCGTGTGCAGGCGTCAGCGCGAGCAGAATTCTGTCCTGGCGAAAAGGCTGGAGGGACAAACGCGTTTCGCCGCGCAATCGCAGCAAGGGATGAAAAGTTCCGGCGCTGCTCAAGCTCACCGGACTCTCGCGCGGCAAACGCATCGTGTCCGCGGGCGCAGCCGAGCTGCCGGTGGCGGCGAGAAAATTATCCGCACCCTTCCATTGCAGGGCGGTGACTTTCAAGCCTGGATCAAAAAATAAAATCGCCGTATCCGGCGGTCGCGGTGCGGGCACGGTGAACGATACTTGTTTGACCTGCAAGGTGAATTCCACGATGGTCGATTTCGGTAGAAACGCCAGCACCAACACGACCAACGTGGCCAGCACCAGTGTCCCGCCCAGCACGAGCAGCACACGGCGCACCGGATTCGGATTATCGCTCAACTTTGCCTCGATGCATGAAGCGCACGTCCACGGTCAGAGTTTCTTCACTGTCGCTCAAATAAATCGAGCCTTGCAGTTGCAAGCGGCAAACACCGCTAGGCGTCTCCTGGCCGGCGCTGTCTTTTCCATCCCAAACGATGCGCACTCTTCCCGGATACTCTTCTGTGAGGGTGAATTTCTTCACGGGCACGAGTTGCTTGCCGGACTCGCGCGTGATGGTTCCTGCGAGTTCGACGCTGCCTTTGCTGTCGAAGCTGAAGAGATAACGCCAATCGGCCGAAGCCGGTGGCGCGGAGGTGAAGAGCCGCGCCGGAAAATACAGCGTTTCATTTTCATCTGCAACCAAGACCTGCAATTGCTGCAGCTCCAAATTGAGAGCGCGAATCACGGGCGCCAGCGGCCAGGCAAAGGACTGCATCTGCGCTGAAAATTTTTTGGCATGCGGGACCATCCAATAATTACTGTGCGGTTCATACACGCGAATGTTGAGGACCTGCGGCGAGGGCAGCCAGAAGGAGATTTGCAGGTTGACGGCTGTTTTTTGGAGCTGCTCCCCCTCCTCCACCCGGACGCCGAGCAGCTTGAAATAACCGCCTGAAATATTCTCCCGCGCAATCACGCCCTCATGGCGATCGCCGCGATCTTGCCAGGCCAAATCTTGCGCGTTGAGATTTGCCGTACCAGCGATGAGCACGGCGCAAAAGGCTGGGATTCTGCTCACGCTGAAGCGCCGTAGAAAAAAATAAATTTGATCGCTCTTCATTTTGTCGCGTCAAGTTAATACCACAACGTCAAGTCAGTGCCACCGCCAGAGATGTGATCCTGAAGCTTCGGGATCTTCCCCAGCGCTAGGCGCAGGGCCGGCATGGACTGTGATATTGTATCATGAGAAGATTCTTGCAGAATGACAGTACAGGTTTTTTTGTGCAAGAACGTGAATCTAATGTTGCAGTGTTCAGTTGAACTGCTTTAACCGCAATGGACGCCGAAAGCACGCCAAGGCAGCATAGTTTCGCCTATAGTTCTTGTGGTTCCTTGCGCACTTCGCGCCTTTCTTTCCGAGCTTTGCAGTGACGTGGATATTGTCAAGCCAAAATGGAATAAAAGTATTCCCAAAGGTATTTCAATTGCACAAAAGCAATGATCACGATTTTTTGAGAGACTGACGAATCACAACTGCGACCGTTCCGGTTAGCGATCCCGTCACAATGGTAAAGCCGATCCAAAAAATCAATTGCGGAAAAAAAGCGAGCCAAAAAAACTTTCGCCACAGGCTCATCTGAAAAGGCTCAGGCATGCCCACGTAGTCGTAATGCGTACCCCAATTGCCCAGCATCGCGAGAAACATCACCAGCACGACCGGAAGGCGTGCGGAGACGCCATAGGCCAGCAGCGTTTTAAACAGAGCCGGCCAGCCGAACATTTGAATTGCGGCCGCGACCGCCATCGCCAGCCAGATGAAAAGCAGAATGGCAGGAAAGGGAATAGGCAAAAGAGGAACGATCAGACGCAGCCCAATCAGCATGACCGTAACGCCGAGAACGGCGAGGCCAATCGCTTGAGCAGGGCGAGCCGGCGTTTCTCCTGCTGCCGCCAACTTCAACGCAAAGTAAATACCAAAAGGAAGCGCCAGCCACGTGATGCCGACCAGCCAATTCGTGCCGCTCGGCGTAATACCGCTGGTGCCAGTGCTGAACCACTTCTCCGGCCAATGCTGCAGCTCACCCACGAGCCGGAAGCAGGTGGCGGCCAAACTAATTAAAGCCGGGAGGAGGATGAGACGGGCTGTGCTCGCAGGCTGGAGCGAGGTTGCTTTTCGCATGCCATCTCCTTCGTGCGCTAAAGCTCAACTGAGCTCTTTCAAGGCCGCGGCCAAAAGCGGAATCATGATCTCATGATGCCCGATGAAGTTGTAACCCTTGCCGCCCTGCAGCGTGGGCCGTTGCACGACATTCACGCGTGGGCGATAATGCGCGAACATATCGAAGTTGGCCGTATAGAAATTGTTGACGGGAGGATTGAGGTTGCGACAAACCGTGAGCGCTTTGAGAAAAACCTCCGGCATGAGCACGTTCGAGCCAATGTTCAGTACCACGCCGCCGTCGTTGATATGCCCGACTTGCGCCGTAAAGATCTTGAAATCGCGAAAGGAGAGCTCGCCATACGCTGCGCCATCTGCGCTGGGATGCTGGTGAATGATATCGGTGCCAATGGCCACGTGGACGGTCGCCGGAATATTTAACTCAAAGGCGGTCGCCAGCAAGCTGAGATTGTTCCCGCTTTGAGTTTTCGCCAGCGCCGCGCCCACGGCTTCGCCAAATCCCTGGCCGAGCGATTTTCCTCCGGCCACGGCTTGATTAATGCACTCACCCGTCTCGCGCGCCATGCCGAAGCTGCCATCGGCCAGGCCGTCGGCAACTTCTTCCGAAGTTTGTCCGAACAAAGCCAATTCCGTGTCGTGCACCACGCCCGCGCCGTTCATGGCCAGGCAGGTGATAAAATTCTTGCGCATCAAATCGATCAGCAGGGGCGACAAACCGACTTTGATCACGTGCGCGCCCATCATCACGATCACCGGTTTGTCTTGCTCACGCGCTGCGAGAATCCGCTGCACCAATTCCCGCAAATCCTTGGCTGCCAGAATATTCGGCAACGAATGCCAGAAGGTCTCAAAAAAATCCCCTCGCCGAAACGGCTGCGCCAGCTCTTCGCGATGCACCTTGCTGTGGCGCTGCCGCACGGGGTAGGTTTTGACTTTGCGGAGATCGATTTCGGGGTACTTGGACAAAGGAACACCGAAAAGTTGTTTTGCCTTCTCAAATTGGCAATGATTTTTGAATTTGCTCTCGTTTTAATTGAAAGCCAAGTCGAGATTGTCGATACCCAGGACGATGCAGTAACACCCTTTGAACCAGGACGTCTGCCACTTCTCTTCTGCTTGAGATAGTGCCGGCTGTTTATTCAACTATTGCGACTGAGTTCGCAATCTCCAGCTCAGTCTGCAGCGACCGAAACTTCTCCATCGCCGCCCGCTCTTGTTCGCGCAGCCGGTACACAAACCCATCCAGATA
This sequence comes from bacterium, assembly GCA_044869275.1. Lineage (GTDB taxonomy): Bacteria > Zhuqueibacterota > Zhuqueibacteria > Zhuqueibacterales > Zhuqueibacteraceae > JBIOXB01. The sequence goes on along the minus strand of JBIOXB010000211.1, from coordinate 2,328 downwards.
CATTTGCACTTCCGCCGGCGTCAGGCCCAAACGTTTGCCGTGCCACGCGCCGAAGTTGGGATGGCGCTGGTCGGCATCGAGCGCCGCCTCTTCGAGTTGTTGCATCAGTGCTCGTTTTTTCTCGTCGCTCACGCCGCGGCGCAAAGCCCAGATTGCAAATACGAACGGCAGGCCGGTCCACTCATGCCATTCATGGCCGAGATCAAACACGAAATGAAAATTTGCCAGCCCGGATTTCGCACGCAACAAGGCTTCGTCTCCGATCACCAGCACCGCCTCGAATTGCTCCGCTTCCTGCGCTTGAAACACCGGATGCATGCGCTCCAGTTTGGCGGTCACGCCATATTTACGCGCGAGTAAAACTTTCAGCAATTCAACGGAAGTTGAAGTATCGGAAGTAATGCCGATACGCTTGCCGTTCAGCTCCATCCAATTATGGTTGGAGTAGAGCACCACGCTGCGCGCAAAATTTTTCACGGCAATGCCGTAGTCGAGCGCTTCGTAGGCTTTTTCCACCCGCCAGTAATCCAGCAGAGAAAAGGGACCGCCGTCGATTTGTTGGACTTCGGCGATGCGGCCCATCTGGCGCGGCGTGAGCGGCAAGATGCGGAACGGCCGGTTCTCGAAACGATCGTAAAACGGCACACAATTGAGATACGGAATCTGTCCGACCGTATCTTGGTCGTGTACCGCAATGGGATTGTAAAGAATGTCGCGCTCGACCGGCACTTTGCCGCTGCTTTGGATCAGTTTGATCACGTGTTCTTTGGCGAGTGCGATCGGGCTGGTCGCTTTGGCAGCGTGTGCAATGCGTTCTTCGCCAACGGTGCCGTCCATGTCATCGGCACCGAAGCACAATGCCACGGGCGCAACCTGCTCGGTGAGCATGATCCAATACGCTTTCAGGTGCGGGAAATTATCGAGCAGTAGGCGCGAAATGGCAATGGTCTTCAAATCATCTATCGCCGAGGTGTAGCGTATCTTAATGCCGGTATCTCCGGGTTGAAAGGCAAGCGGGATGAAGCTCATGAACCCGCGCGTGAGCTCTTGCTGCTCGCGCAATTTGATCATGTGCGTCACCCGCTCTTCATAGGTCTCTACATGGCCATAGAGCATGGTGGCGTTGGTGGGAATCCCGAGGCGATGCGCGGTGTCGTGAATTTCCAGCCAGCGCTTGCCGCCGATCTTTTGATTAAACAGCAGCCGGCGCACGCGCTCCGAAAAAACCTCCGCGCCGCCGCCCGGCATGGTGGTCAAGCCCGCGGCCTTCAATTGCGTCAAAATCTCGGCGACCGGCAGTTTGAATTTTTTGGAAAAGAAATCGATTTCCACCGCGGTCCACGCCTTGATGTCAATCTGCGGAAAATGCGCTTTGATCTGCCGCATCATATCGAGATAGAATTCCCAGGGCCATTCCGGATGCAAACCACCGACGACATGCACCTCGTGCAGGTCGTCACTCAGCTTCTGGAGGATATTTTGCATGGTCATTTCGTATGCCACCGGATCATTGGCCTTCACCGCGAAGTCGCAGAATTTGCACGACAGCACGCAAATGTTGGTGGGATTGACCTGCCGGTTGACGACGAAGTACACGGCATCGCCGCTTTTGGCGCGCTGCACTGCGTGCGCCATTTTGCCGAGCGACATGAGATCGTCGCTGGCAAACATGGTCACACCGTCTTGCTGGGACAAACGCTCGCCGGCTTGCACTTTTTCCCAAATCGGAAACAAGCGTTGATCACGAAAGCGAATCGAAGGGAAATGAGACATGAGGTGGAATCCTTTTCTGCGATATGTGCGAACAAAAAATCAAAAACACGGCTACAAACTCATCGCCAATATTCCTCCCAGCGGCGTTTGACTTTTTCGCGAACTTCATCACTCATCACCAGCGGCTCGGGATACCCGGGCTTCCAGGTCGCGTCGATGCCCATCACGCCGCGATAAACCGGGCTGATGCCCAGCAATTTCTGCGTGGTGAAAATCACGTCACGCTCGCAATCGAAGCGCGTGAAGATACCCCAAATGTAACTCTCCTGGCGCTGCAAATCAACATCTTCGCTCACTGCGGAAATAATTTTCAAATCCGCCAACTCCGGCATGCGCACGAGTTCCTCCACAACCGTCCGGCCTTCGCCCTTCACTTTAATGGCCAGCAAGGCGTCCTGATAAATCCGCGCCTCACGAATCGCCGGATATTCCCGCGGCAACCTCCCCACAACTCGTTCCACCCTCCCCCCGTCTCCCTCTCTCCCCGTCTCCCACTCCCCCTCTCTGCTTTTCACCGTCGCATCCAAAATCATCTTGCTGCCGAGATTCATTTTG
>JBIOXB010000210.1:0-5623 GCA_044869275.1 bacterium | reverse complement strand
GATAATGACGCGACGCTGGCGATTATGGCGACGTTTTTGAAGACACTGGGACTGACGCCCGAATGGTTGTCGGCTACACCGATCTCCGGCATCACCGCCCCCGGAACGTCTTCAGAAGTGGCGGTGACTTACAACGCTGCCGCAGGCTTGCTCGGTGGAAACTACCGCGCCAACATACTGCTCCAATCCAATGATCCCCAACAGCCGGTGGTGACCGTTCCGGTAAGTTTGCAGTTGCATGACAGAGAGTTGTTGCTGGCATTGCCGGACACACTGCGCGCGGCCGCGGGCGACACGATTGCAGTGCCTGTGGCATTGGTATTTCAAAGCGGCGGCATTCCCGCGGCGGCATTGGGCGGCGCACTCAAAGCCACCGGCCAACTGCTGGCGTTTACGGATTTCATTCCGGGCACGATCGTGCCGGGAAATGAATTGCGCGTACACGCGCCTACGCCGGACAGCGTGCGTTTTGCTTTCATCGATTTCGGCAACGGACCGATTACGCGGGGCGGCGCGCTCGCGACGTTGCGTTTCCGCGTCGCACCTGATGCCCGCGTGGGCGCTTCGGCATTGCTGCGCTTCAGCGAGCTTTCTGCCGCGGATGCGAACGCTGCTCCTCTTACGCTGGCGGGAGAAACCGGCAAAGTTCTGGTGGTTGAGATCGCGAGCCTTGCGGGCAACGTGAATTATTGCAGCGCCAACAACCAGGCGGCCAAGCCCGTAGCCGAAATGGCTGTGGCATTGTCGAAAGACGGCGCCCTGTTTAAAGAAATGCGCACCGATTCCGCCGGCCATTATGTTTTTGACGATCTTGTCCCTGGGGGCAATTATCGCTTGGATTTGCGCCCGGAAAAAGACGGCGTGAGTTCCGCACTCACGGTCAATGATGCCTTGCTGGCGTTCAGCGCGTTTTTGGGCAATACGCGACTGCAAGGCTGCCAGAATCTGGCTGCGGATGTCGACAGCAATCTGGTGATTCAACCGACTGATGCTTTGCTCATTCTCAATTACTATCTCGGCAAGGTCACGCAGTTTCCGGCAGGAATTTGGCGTGCCGTGCCCGCGAGTTACGACCTCGACGCCACACCAGAAGCATGGCTGACGGCGCCGGCAAGCATCGCGCACCAGGATTTACGCGACCGCCGGCGTGACCAAAATTTCCAAGCCGTGGTGCGTGGCGATGTCGATTTGAGCTGGCCGGACGGCCCCTCCGCAAATCAGGTGGCTGTGGCGCATGGCTCTGTTCCGGCCTTGCGTTTCTCGGTTGCCGGCGCGAAGATTTTGCCCAACGCAACTCAAGTGGTGTTCAACATTCAGCTCGAGGGTACCGCTCTCGCGCAAGGCGTATATGCCTTTGGCGGCGAGCTCGAATATGATGCTGGCAGCTTTGAAATTGCACGTGTGCGCCGGGGTCAAGTCGTTCCAGCAGAGGGCTATGAGCTGGGCCACCATCCCATGTCCAATACTGAAACGAGCCGGCAGCCCTCTACAAACGCGGCCTCACGCCCGGGCAGTTTGCGCTTTGGAGGTTTTTCAACCTCGGCTGCGGCCGTGCATGGGACCGGCGTTTTGTTGGAAATCGAAGTCCACTTGCAGAATCCGCTCGTTGCCGGCGCGTCGTTGCCGCTGCGTTTGCGAAATGTGACCGCGGCAGTGGGCGCGGCGACTCCGGCGAGCAACGCACTGGGCAAAGGCAGCGCCGGTTTCACCACTGCGCAAATCAGCGTGCAGGACGGCGCCGTAGAGATTGCAGAGCTGCCCAAAGAATTTGCGCTCGCGCCAAACTATCCGAACCCCTTCAATCCCACGACGCAAATTCGCTATCAATTACCGGAGGCGGCCACGATCAATCTGGAGATTTTCAACGCTCTCGGCCAAAAAGTGCGAACGCTGGTGTCGCGGCAAATCCAAAACGCCGGTTATTACGACCTGGCATGGAACGGCCGCAATGAATCCGGCGAACCCGTCACCAGCGGAGTCTATTTTTGTCGCATCGAGGCGCGTACAGCCTCCCGCACATTCGCGCAAATACGCAAGATGGCGTTGGTCAGATAGAGGGATCAGCCCGAACCTCCGCCCAAAGGCGAATACGTTTCGGTCTCTTTCTCACAGTGAGAACAGAAGACTTTGAGTGAGAACTATTGCACCGGCTTCCGGCCAGAATCACCGAAAGGATGCAATTGGCCGAGTTGCAATCAGGCGAACAAGAAAGGGCTTGCATTTTTTACCCCTGGCGCGTACATTTAGCTTTGGTCTTTCGCGAAAGTCATCGCCAAGCATCGGGAATACCTGATCATGAGAGCACTTTCTTCGATCTTCGTGTCGTTCCGCTGCGGCACGCACCAAGCTGGATACGGGCTAGACCCGCGCGCCGTGCCTGGCGCGTTGCTGCTTGCTTCGACCAAGATCAAAACTGCGCACAGTCATCGAATGCACCTCCCCGCCGGCGGTGCATTCTTCGTTTTTGGGTAACCCCTCGCCGCCCATGCATGGTTTACCAACTCGCTCGAGGGCTTCGGATTTAGAGGACGGAGGTCGTTCGGTGAAGAACATTCAAGTACTGCTCGATTTGCAGAACGTTGACCGCCAGCTTTTCGCTCTGGAAAAAACCAAGGGTGATTTGCCGCGCAGCTTGGAAGAAACCAAGGACAAACTCGTGGAGCTGACGGCAATGCATGCACAAAAATCCGCCCGCGCGGCCGCCGTGCTACAGGCGCGGCACACGCTGGAGAATGCGCTCAGCCTGGCGAAGGAGCGCAAGAAAAAATATGAAAGCCAGCTCTATGCCGTCAAAACCAACAAAGAGTACGACGCCATCACCCTGGAAATCGAGAACACTGAGAAGGAAATCGATCAGAGCGAAACCAAAATCATCGAAGCGCTGGATCAGGAAGAGCGCTTGAAACAGGAAGTCGCGCAAGACGAAGCCCAAATCAAGGTGCTCGAGCAAGAGCAACGGCAGCAGGAAGAAGCGCTCAATCGCTTGCTGGAGCAAAACAAGAGCCAGGTCGAGCAACTGCTCAATGCACGGCAGCAGCTCACGGGGGAAGTGGATCTGGCGCTCTTGCGTTCATACGATCGCATCCGCCGCGGCAAAGAAGGCGGCGAAGCGGTGACCGTCATCGATCGCAGCGCCTGCGGCTACTGCCGCACGCGCATCCCCTCCCAGCGCGTTATGGAAATTCGCGACATGAATCAAATTTATTATTGTGAAAATTGCGGCCGCATCTTGGTTTGGCAGGAAGAAGATGCGGTGGTAGTTTAGTGGAACAGAAAATCGAATCGTAACAGGCCGGGCCATCGCGCCCCGACGCTTCGGGGTGAGGAAAGTCCGAACACGGCAGAGCAGGGTAGGAGGTAACGCCTCCCACCGGAGACGGTGTTAAAGGGCCACAGAAACCAAGTCTGCCCCGAACCCTCGGGGCAAGAGTGAAAAGGGTATCCAATACCCCGTGCAAGTGCAAATAAGCCTGCGCTTCCCGCTGCGGCGGGATGAAGAGTGGCTCGCTCGAGCAGGCGGGTAGCACGCAGGAGGTTGCCGGCGACGGCAATCCCAGATAAATGATGGCCGCTCCGGTTCGCCGGAGCACAGAATTCGGCTTACAGGCTTGATGCGTTCGAAGGGCATTCCGTCACGACGGGATGCCCTTTTAATTTGAAAAGGGAAATCATGAAAGGCATCATTCTCGCCGGCGGCAGCGGCACCCGGCTTTATCCCATCACCCAGGTGGTGAGTAAACAACTCTTGCCGGTTTACGACAAGCCCATGGTCTATTATCCTCTTTCCGTGCTCATGCTCGCCGGCATTCGCGAAATTCTCATTATTTCAACCCCTCACGATTTGCCCCGCTTCCGGGAATTGCTGGGCAGCGGCCGCCAACTGGGATTGCAGCTCAGTTACGCCGAGCAGCCGCGGCCGGAGGGATTGGCGCAGGCTTTTATCATCGGGAAGGAGTTTGTGGCGGAGGACCACGTCGCCTTGATTCTGGGAGACAATATTTTCTACGGCCACGGCCTGCCGGAAATGTTTTATCGCGCCGTTACGCTGGAAACCGGAGCGACGGTGTTCGCCTATTACGTGCGCGATCCGGAGCGCTACGGCGTAGTGGAATTTGATGAAAAAAGGAACGCGATCAGCATCGAAGAAAAACCGCGCCAGCCCAAATCCAACTACGCCGTAACCGGGCTCTACTTTTATGACAATCAAGTGCTCGAGATCGCGGCCAGGCTCAAACCCTCTGCGCGTGGAGAATTGGAAATCACCGAGGTGAACCGCGCGTACCTGGAAAGAGGGTTGTTGCGCGTGGAATTGATGGGCCGCGGTTTTGCCTGGCTGGATACGGGCACGCATGATTCTTTGATCGAAGCCGCGACGTTCGTGGCGACGGTGGAAAAGCGGCAGGGGCTGAAAATCTCCTGTATCGAAGAGATCGCTTATCGCATGGGCTACATCGACGCCGCGCAATTGCGCGCGCTCGCCGCACCGCTGCACAAAAGCGAGTATGGGAAGTATTTGCTGCAGCTCTTGTAGGTTGACCAGGTCACGTTATCCGCAGATTTCCCGGATTCATGCAGACTCTTTATCTGCATCATCCGCGGACAGAAAGTTTTTGGTCGCGATTCAACAGGAATATTGGTCAGAGGGGCCAAAGCATTTCTTACCTGGATTCCAAATGAGTTGACTGATATGACCGGAGGAACTAGCGTGACAATGTTGAGTTAAATTCGCGCCATCTCAGTCTGTCATCCCGATGCTTCGGGTTCTTCCCTAGATTCTGGTGCAAGTTTCTTGGGAAGATTCAGACCGTGTGAAAACTTGGGAATGCCGCACCCTGAGCTTGTCGAAGGGTGCTAAGTTCAAAAATCCGGCTTCGACAAGCTCAGCCGGCGTTGAAACCAAGCGTTTTCACAAAGTCTGATTCCTGCAGAATGACAAGGAATAGGGGTTTTGGAGGCCAACTTAACAATGTCAAGCTAACACTGCCGCAACAATATCCTCCCCCATTTCGCCGGCAACAACACCTTGAGTTGTTGCGCTTCGATTTTAACGTGAAACTGCGGCTCAAGCAAATCCACGAAAGCCACCTCCTGATCTAGGCGAAAGCGCGCCAGCCGCTCTTCCTTGCTGTTGTTGATGAACACGATGATTTGCTGCCCTTCATGCGTGCGCGCAAACGCAAACCAATCCTGCTCGTCCTCGATGAATAAAATACGATAATCTCCGATTTGCAGTGCCGGATGCGCTTGGCGCAGGCGAATCAAGCTCCGGTAATGCTCGAACATCTCGCGATCGAACTTCTGCGTCTCAGGCGTCTGGCGCTTCTGGCCATTCGGCAGCACCGCTTCATCCTCAAATTCCGAATCATCCCACACCATCGGCTTGCGGCAGCACGGGTCGTTCGCGCCCCACATGCCGGCCTCCTCACCGTAATAAATCAACGGCGCACCGACGTAGGCCATCTGAAAAATGGCCATGAGCTTTTGCAGGCGAAATTCTTCCGCCGTGGGCTTGCGCGTGTCATAATCCAGCGTGCTCGCTTTGGACCATTCATGGTATTTTGTCCAATCGCGCATCGCCATTTTGTCGCGATTCACGATGCGGGAGGAGATACGATCGGTATCG
>JBIOXB010000209.1:0-3898 GCA_044869275.1 bacterium | reverse complement strand
GTCGACGCAGCCTGACCATGACGGATGCGACCGCCGGAAATGGTAGAAACATGCTAACCTAGCGTTTTTCCACGCCCGGGAATTGCCCATCATCGCGTGCAAAGCAGATTCCACTGCCGTGGAATGGTCATGCAGGCTTGCCGGCGCACATTCGCGCGCTGGGTAATGACTTAAACCAGCTCGTACCGCCTTTTGCGCCGCCGGGGAATCAAGGCGGAAAGCTGGCAACGCATTATTCCCCGCCGGGGAATGAGACTGGAAGCTTTCACCGCCCGTTACCCCGTGGGATAGTGTATTTTCGCAGAGTCGTTCTGTCGGGATCTGCGACGGTTGCCGGCCAGACAAGGCGCGAAAGCACGTTTGCGGCAGGCGTTGCCTCACTTTCAGGCAGCGCCCGTTGTTGTTGCTCCCTTGCATGGCGCGCCCAGGAGCTACGCGGGTGGTCGCACAGGTGGCGGCTTGGGCTCTTCCGGCTCTACGTTTTGTACGCAGATGACGCTGATGTTCGCAGATGACGAGTTCTATTTCTGCTTCAAGGTTGACAATATCAAGCTGACCTCCCCCAATTCATGTCATCCCGGAGGGATCTTTTTCCGCACCTGGCACTGTGCTTATGCTGAAAAAGTCTTGAATTGCTCCGATTCGTCATTCCCGCAAAAGCTGCAATCTGAGCGAAGAGATTCGTACCCTTCATACGCATTTTGATCCCCGGTTTGTGGGTAACTTAGAGTCTGCTCAATCCCAAACATACCACTTTCCAGAGATTTTATTTTGGACAGACGTGGGAAAAACTCTACTGTGAAGATCAAACTTGTCCTTGACAACTATAGAACTTGGGCTAGATGTGCGAATGGACACAATCGCGAAGGTGGGGACGTTCTCGTTCTATAGAAATTGGAGAGCTGTCACTCCCTCAGTAAGCGACGACCGGACGCTACCCAACATTCCAGCTCAGCCAAGAGCGAGGCTTCGTTCAGCTTAAGCCGGAAATCCAAAATCCAAAGCACAAAATCCAAATCGGAAATCCAAAAACTCAAAGCACAAAATCCAAAAGTGGCCTTGAAGTTTGAGTTTTGGATTTTGAATTTCTTTGTTCAAAAAACACGGCTTTCACTTCTAATCGCCTACCTCCAATTTTCAAACTGAAAATTGAAGCTCTTCGAACAGCAAAGTTCAAGCTCACGGAATGGAACAGCTCACGGAAATGAAAACATGAGAATATTTTTTCCGTGAGAGTTCTTTTCCGTAAGCCAGATTTTCTGAATTCTATTCTGAGTTTATTTCGCTAAGCACATAAGCCGGACAAGCCGGAAATCCAAAATTCAAAACACAAAATCCAAATCGGAAATCCATCCCGACTTATTCGGGACAAAGCACAAAATCCAAAAGTGGTCTTTTGAATTTTGAGCTTTGGATTTTGGATTTCCTTGATAGCCACTCCTTGCTTTTCACGCCAAATCTGTTAGTATTTTTTATCGCTGCGCGACTTCCATGAGTTCATCATATTTGACAGGCGCCATGCCGGCATGCAAGACTCATCCCCCGGTTTTAGCCTGCATTATTCATGAACTTCACCACAAAGGCACAAAGAGCACAAAGAATATTGAGTTTAAAACTTTTTCTCAAACAAAACTCAGTTTTAGAATCAGAGTCATAGAGGGTTAATTGAATTAAAGCTTTGTGTCCTTTGTGCCTTTGTGGTGATGAATTATTCAGGTTAGGCGGAGCCTTGTTTCGTAATCAACCAAGGTGAAATCGTGAAAGAAAGGTATCTCCGGATTCATCCCGACGACCAGGTTCTCGTTGCTCTGGAAAATCTCGCTTCCGGTGAGCGCATTGAATGGAACGGCGAGGTCATAGTGCTTCCGGAAGATATTCCGGCCAAGCACAAGCTTGCAATCAGAGATTTCAAGATCGGGGAGGCAGTTTGCATGTACGGGGTCGTCGTTGGTGAGGCGACCGAGGTGATTCCGAAGGGTAGCCGGCTTTCCACGAAAAACTTAAAACACGCGGCAACGGATTTCGGTTCTGTGCGCCAACGCAAAGCCTGGACCCCACCCGACGCCAACAAATTTGCCGATCTGACTTTTGACGGATTTCATCGCGCCAGCGGTCGCGTGGGAACTGCCAATCATTGGGTCGTTGTGCCGCTGGTGTTCTGCGAAAATCGCAATCTGCTCGCCATCAAGGAGGCGATGGCCAGAGAGCTGGGTTACGACAAGATGGAAAGTTACCGGCTGCACGTGCGCAAGTTGGCGGATAGTTACAGGACGGGTGCGGCGCGAGACGGTTTGTTGTCCCTAACGCTCGAGCCCGCCAGTCACGCACACCAGCCAGATCGCCTCTTTCCCAACGTGGACGGCATCAAATTTCTCTTGCACGAAGGCGGCTGCGGCTGCACGCGACAGGACTCTGACGAGCTGTGCGGACTTCTCGCCGGATACATCGTGCACCCCAACGTTGCCGGCGCGACGGTTCTCAGTCTGGGATGCCAGAATGCCCAGGTGGAAATTCTACGCCGGGAAATCGTCCGGCGCGACCGACATTTTGACAAGCCGCTCTTGATATTCGAGCAGCAAAAGTTTCCCTCGGAAAAAGAGATGATGCGGCAGGCGATCAACCAAACGTTCGTGGGATTGATCGAGGCGGATAAATGCCGGCGCAGGCCCGCACCGCTCAGCAAGCTGGTCATCGGTGTGGAATGTGGCGGCTCCGATGGATTTTCCGGCATCAGCGCCAATCCCGCGATCGGGCACTGCAGCGATCTATTGGTTGCGCTTGGCGGCGCCGCCATTCTCTCGGAGTTCCCCGAGCTATGTGGCGTGGAACAGGATTTAATCGATCGGTGTGTGGACGACCGGCTTGCCGCGCGCTTCATCCACCTGCAAAGAGCCTATGAAAATCGGGCGAAGGCTGTAGGCGCCGGCTTCGACATGAATCCTTCACCCGGCAACATTAGAGACGGCTTGATTACCGACGCGATGAAATCCGTCGGCGCTGCCAGAAAAGGCGGCACCTCACCGGTTACGGGCGTCCTCGACTATCCCGAATGGGTAACCCAAAGCGGACTTAATCTGCTGTGCACGCCCGGAGGAGATGTCGAATCGACCACGGCGCTGGCCGGTGCCGGAGCGAATCTAATCTTGTTCTCGACCGGCCTGGGAACGCCGACGGGTAATGCGATAGCGCCGGTCATCAAAATCTCGAGCAACACCGATTTGTACCGCCGCCTGCCGGACCTCATCGACGTGGATGCCGGCGGAATTGTGACGGGCGATGAAACAATCCCTGCCGCCGGTGAACGGCTTTTGGAGGCCTGCATCGCCGTGGCCAGCGGAAGAATGACGACCAGGGCGATGGATTTGGGGCAGGATGATTTTATTCCGTGGAAGAGGGGGGCGTCTTTGTAGTTGCCTAATCCAGTTTTTAGTCAAGCTGAAAACAGAAGCCGCTGCGCGGCAACTTCTTTTTCGACAGGATTTACAAGATGAACAAGATTGATCTTCATCCTGTAAATCTTGTTAATCCTGTCAAAAAACTTTCAAATTATTTTAACTTTTGTAGCATTAGAGCGTAACTCTTGGGCGCGCCGTGCCAGGGAGCAATGTAGAGGCTGATGAAAGCTTTAAATACCATTACACGGCGGGGAAGAAGCGGCCTATAGCTTTCTGGCACAATTCCCCGGCGGGGTAAACCCGTGAAAAAGTTTTTTCACGCCATTACCCGGCCGCGTATTCACATCCGAAAGCTTTCTCCCGCCATTACCCCCCGGGGGAATATACTTTGCAAGCAATTATTCGCCATTCCCCCGCGTGGTAAAGTGCTGTACGAGCTTTTATCCACCATTACCCGCGGTGGTATCCGCGGTTGCAAGGCTTCACCCGCCATTACACGGTCG
>JBIOXB010000208.1:0-63897 GCA_044869275.1 bacterium | reverse complement strand
AATAAAGAGAAGCGCTGCGCCCAGGTCTGGACCACCTCAAAATCCGAGCATGGCAGCAACGTGCATGTTTCGGGCGATGAATCGATGGACATTCACCCTTTGCTGCAAGGGGCGTTTGACGCATGGTTGAAGCAGGGAGACTTTTCCTATGTATTGCAGGGAGAAGACCTGGCCGGCTATTACAGAGCTTTGGGCGAGACCAACTTCAGACTTCCAGAATCGCCGTCAATGGTTGAACATGCTGAAAATCTTCAGCAGTTTTATTACGTCGCCTCCTTCCAGGCCGGCGCCCTGTTTGCTTTTCGCGAAACCGCTTTTCCTGAAGAAGCAAAAGCAGTGATGAAGCGCTTTGCCGGCGTGTTTAATCTCACCTACCAGCGCTTTCTTGATATTCAAAAAGCAGAAGCACAGGCCCGCGAGGCTGAGCAGCAGGCTTCCCTCGACCGCGTGCGCGCCGAGATCGCCTCGATGCGCACTGCCGGCGATTTGCAGCGCATCACCCCGCTCATCTGGCGGGAGCTGACCAATCTCGGCGTGCCGTTCTTCCGCTGCGGCGTTTTCATCATGGAGGAGGCGAGCGAGCATGCACAGGTTTATCTCTCTACACCATTGGGAGAAGCTCTTGCTGCATTGCATTTGAAATATGATAGCGCACCCCTCGTCAAAGCCGCGGTGCAACACTGGCGGCAGCAGAAGGTTTATCGCGAGGAATGGCAGCGCGAGCAATTCGTCGCCTGGACGCGATCGATCTTCAAACGGGGATTGATCGATAGCCCCGAGAAGTATCAGGGAGGCGACGAAGCGCCCGAGAAGCTGGTGCTGCAGTTCGTGCCGTTCACCCAGGGCATGCTTTACATCGGTAGCAGCGCGGCGCTCTCTCAAGATGAAATTGACATAAGCCACGCGCTCGCAAAAGCGTTCGGCGTTGCTTATGCGCGTTACGAGGACTTTCAACGATTGGAAGCTGCGAAAGCGGAAATCGAAGCCGCGCTTGAAAATCTCCAGAAGACACAGGGCCAACTGGTTCAGGCCGAAAAGATGGCCTCGCTGGGCCAGCTCACTGCCGGCATCGCGCATGAGATCAAGAATCCGCTCAATTTCGTCAACAACTTTGCGGCGCTGTCAGTGGATTTGGCGGGGGAATTGCGGGATGAGATCGCAAAGATCGTGGATCGTGGATCGAAGATCGTGGATCGTGAAAGCTTCGAGAAGATCGAGGATTGTGGATCGAAGATTGTGGATCGTGAGAGTCTTGCGAACCTCAAAGAGATTATCGACACGTTGATTCAAAACGCGGAGAAGATCAACCACCACGGCAAACGCGCCGACGGCATTGTCCGCGCCATGATGCAACACGCCCGCGGTGGCAAAGGAGAACGCCAGCCAACCGACGTCAACGCGCTGGTCGAAGAATACGTTAACCTCACCTACCACGGCATGCGCGCCAAAGTGCCGGATTTCAATGTGAGCCTCACACGGGATTTCGGTGAGCTTGACGGCAAGATCGAGTTGGTGCCGCAGGAAATCGGTCGCGTGTTGCTGAATCTGTTGAGCAATGCCTTCGATGCCGTACGCGAGCGAGCACAGTCGGCAGACGGGACCTATTTGCCCATAGTTACCGTATCCACGCGTTCCGTACAGGGCAACGTTGAGATTCGGGTAAGTGACAACGGCGGCGGCATTCCCGACGATCTGCGGGTGAAGATCTTTGAGCCGTTTGTTACCACCAAACCGGCAGGCTCAGGCACGGGACTGGGTTTGTCGCTTTCGTATGACATCGTCACTCAGGGACATGGCGGCACGCTTACAATGGAAAGCAAGCAGGGCGAGGGCGCGACGTTTATCGTGACACTGCCGGTGAATTGAATCTCGAAAGAAGTGGCGGCCTCCCGATTGCAAACATTCGACAAATGATTGCGGCAAGGCGATGCCGTTCATAGCGGCATCGCCTTTTGTTTTGGATAATTGGTAAATTTGATTATTATAAATCCGAAACTCCCGTTGCAACGTAGCTTTACTTGTAGGCTCGGTGCCAAATCCGCCTGCCCGGCCTCAATTCCCTCTTTTCAAGGCAGGTTGAAAGAGAAACTTCACCATGAGGAGGTTCGTCATGTTCAATCACGGCAGAAGCATTGCCGCCTTCTGTACGGCCGTTGCGTTGTGCGCCCTCACCCTGGGCTTCACCTCGGGGGGCGAGGAAGAAAAGAACACCGCCGCGATGAAACGTTTCTTTGACGAGGTGATGCATAAAGGCGACATGAAAGTCATTGATGAATTGGTCGCTGATAGCTTTGTCGAGCATTATGTTCCTAATCCCAACGTGCCTCCCAATAAAGCGGGATTGACCCAAACGATGACCATGTTCCGCACGGCTTTTCCGGATTTGCAGATGACCATAGAAGATATCGTCGCGAAGGGCGATAAAGTATGGGCCTACACCACCATGCGCGGCACCAACAAAGGCGAATTCATGGGCATGCCCGCGACCGGGAAAAAGATCGAGGTCAAAGGCGTCGATATTGTGCGTTTTGTGAGCGGCAAGGCCGTCGAGCATTGGGGCGTGAGTGACGATTTGACGATGATGACGCAGCTCGGGATCATTTCGATGCCCGGACCAGAGGGGATGAAAAAATAGTTTAATGGGGGCAGTGCTTGTGCGAAATATAGCTGCCCACATTCCTCGCCCGGTAATTATTCGAGCAGGATGCTGAAAAAGCCTGAAATTACTTCACTTTGTCATTCCCGTCCCGCCGCGGCGGGAGGAATCCATGGATTTGTTGAATTCCCTGGATGCCCGCTTTCTCAGGCATGACTTCAAAATACTGCTTTTCAGCATCCTGCTGGAAGTTTTGCTGACCGTAGGAGGTCGTCATGAGTAGAAACGGAGGCAAACATTAGTAATGAGAACATTCTCAATATCCGCGATGGCCCTCATCGTCACTGGGCTGTTATGCTCCTGCTCAGGCCAACAAGCGGAAAAGCACACCTACTTTGAAACCATCGAACCGGGTGTTCAAACCGGCGGTGTGAAAATGATTCCGGTGCAAACTCCTGCCGGGACATTCAAAGTTTGGACTAAGCGGTTTGGCAACAATCCCCGCATGAAGCTTCTCCTGCTGCATGGCGGCCCGGGCGCCACACACGAGTATTTCGAATGCCTGGAAAGTTTTCTCCCGAAGGATGGGATCGAATTCATCTATTACGACCAGCTCGGTTCGGCATATTCCGATCAACCGCAGGACACCAGCTTGTGGAATATCGGCCGCTTTGTGGAAGAGGTGGAGCAGGTGAGAAAGGCACTGGGGCTGAACAAAGATAATTGCTATCTGCTGGGGCATTCCTGGGGCGGCTGGCTGGCGCAGCAATATGCGCTGAAATATCAGGGCAACATCAAAGGGTTGATCATCTCGAACGCGATGTCCAGCTCACCCGCCTACAACAAGTACGCTGAGGAGGTTTTGGGCAAGCAATTGGACCCGGCGGTATTGGCGGAGATCAAAGCCCTTGAAGCCAAGGGCGAGTTTGAAAATCCGCGCTACATGGAGTTGTTGATGCCCAACTTTTATAACAAATTCATCTGCCGTCTGCCCATGGAAGAATGGCCCGAGCCAATGTTGAGAGCTTTCAGCAAGATCAATCATACCATCTACTTGATGATGCAGGGGCCGAGCGAGTTCGGCCTTTCCGGTAAACTCGAGCATTGGGATATTGGCAGCCAACTGGGCGCCATCACGGTTCCGACTCTGGTCATCGCGTCGAACTATGACACCATGGCTCCGGAGCATCTAAAATGGATGTCGCAACAAGTTCAGAGCGGCAGCTATCTATTGTGTGAAAACGGCAGCCACATGTGCATGTGGGACGATCAGCAGCGTTACATGAGCGGCCTGGCCAAATTCATCAAAGCAGTAGATCGCGGCGAGAAGAAAGTGGTTCTCTAACAGGATGCTGAAATACTCTTTTAGATGTCATACCCGCGAAAGCGGGTATCCAGAAAATCCAACAAAATCATGGATTCCTCCCGCAGTGGCGGGACGGGAATGACGAATCAGAGCAATTCGACGCTTTTTCAGCAACCTGCTGGGCATTGAGTGTTTTCACTCAGAGCGCTCCAGGCGGCAGGCAAAACAGCCATACACCGGAAAGCGTGCGTGCACGAAAGCGACTTCCGGCGCCTGCAGAAAGCGTTCTGCGGTCGCTTTCGCTTCTGCTGCGCTCACCAGCGCGCCATCGATAATTTCTTCGTTGCGATTGTATGCGCGCAGAACGAATTGGTGGCCGAAATAATCTTCCGGCTTGCCCTGCGGCAAGGGAAGTGCCTCGCGCACGACTGGTTCGTTAGAAGGATGCGCGAGAACGAAAATGGGGCCGAATTCTTTGAACGGCCCTGATTGTGAAAATGGACAGAAACTGGCGAGAATGACTTCTTCGCCGGGACGGGCCCGGCGCAAGACATCACGGCAAGGCTCGCCGCCTTCTGCGGAATAGGATCGCTGCACCGGCTGATCTTGATCGTCGAGGCCGCGCTGGCGAACACGATTCAAAAAATCGGTGGGGAGAGGCAAAATCTTCAAGGACATTGTTCGATCTCCTGTGATACTGACGCGGTGAGGTCGTAATCTTCATCGCTAATATACGCAGCAGAGCTTACCAGCTCAACCCGGTTCTTGCGATCATTCCACAAGCCGGCCCGCACAAGAGCAAGGCTGAGGTTGGAAAGTCTTTTGAGAAAGTTGCGCAGGCTTACGACTTCACACAATTCGAGCCACGCGAGTTCGTGGCGCAAAACGACAGTGTTTTTGCGATCGTGGATTATACCGCCAAAGTGAAGAAGACGGGCAAGTCCCATGTGGTGCAAGTCGCCATGTTCTTCGTGTTCAAAGACGGCAAAGTGGCGAAGTTCCGCGAGTACGGCGATACCGCCGGGCTGGTCGCGGCGCTGTCGTGACATACTGAAGAATTCAGCGGGAAGGATGCTGCGGAGGCGGTGGAGTAGGCCTTTAAAGAATCTAACATAGAATAGAATTCTGAAAGTTCAGCCCACGAAAATGGAAATCCCACGGAAAGAAGCTTTTCATTTCAGTGGGAGTTCCATTTCCGTGGGCTAAAGCTTTGCTGCTCGAAGACCTTCAGTTTTCATCCCGACCCTTTGGCAGGAAACTTTTCACGGGACGTTTTGACCGGCTCCACCATATACAGAAACTCGATCCGTTGCATGATCATGTCGAGATTCAGCATCTCTCGGCGGGTTACGAATTCCCCTGGGACACCCTCCGGGCCCTGGAAATCGCGCTCTACCGCACCTACTGCGTGCCCAGCATTTCGGCATTGCTCGACCGAACAGGAGAGTTTCGCCAGCGGCCGCAACGCCGCTACGACGACACCGCCCTCATCGTTGCGGAGATGTGCAAATGGGGATATGACAGCGAGCGCGGCGGCCAGGCGCTGGCGCGCATGAATTGGATTCACGGCCGTTTGCCTTCATGCCGAAGCTGGCGCGTATCGCCTTGAGGGCGCGAGGCAAATTCGTGCGCTTCCTGCCGCCACGCAAGAAAGCGCGCTTCTTCACGGACATTCCCAACCGGACCTATCCACATGGCTACGACATTGCGCAGCTCGGGCCGTTGTGATGGTGTGGATTAGGATAAGAGGAAGAAGATGTCAAAATAAGTGGATGGTTGTGTTGCACATGAATGACTGGAAATTGTCTTAAAATCAATCTTAATCGAGAGACAAACTCTTCTTTAACGCGCCATTTAGAACTTTGACGACCTGTGGGTCAATCTTTCCAAGACGTTTGAGCAGCCGATCTTGGGCGATCGTGAGCAACTGGCTTGTTTTAGCCATCGAATCGCGATCCAATCCGGTTTGCTTTACTGCTTTGATATGGAAAAATCGGCAAGACTGCTTCTGCGAATGCCAACGCCTCTTCTTTGTCGTCGGAATAGCCCTTCTCCAATTCCCAATCGGCATGCAATAGGCGAAGAGCATCCGCGATAATTTCATCCCGATGGCGATTTCTTTCTCGGGAATAGCGTTCAAGAAAATCCAGCAGATCCTTTTGCAACTGAATTTCGATCGTGGTAGTCATGGTTCAGCTCGAAAATGGAGTACCCAAGCATTTTGGAGAAGACGAATCTCTTTACAAATAAGATACAAATGTGATCTCTCACAAGCAAGAATTCCTTATCTGCGGGCACGGTGGTCGCTCACTCCGTGCGCAGCGCCTCCACAATCTTCATCCGCGAAGCGCGCACCGCGGGCAGGAACCCGCCCACAAATCCCATGATCAGGGCAAAAATCAGCGTTTGCACCACGATCGGGGGCGAAAGCCTGAAGCTAAACGCCAATTCTGAAAAGGTATTCCAATTCGTGGTGGAGATGGTGAGAAATTGCAGCAGCGAGGCAATGCCGATGCCGGCGAGGCCGCCCAGCAAGCCGAGAAGAATCGCTTCCGTCAAAAACGCGCCGAGCAAGCTGCGCCGGCGGAAGCCCAGAGCACGCAGCGTGCCGATTTCCTGCGTGCGATTCGACACCGCAGCGTACATCGTGATCATCGCGCCGATCATCGCCCCGAAGCTGAAGATGAATGTGACCACGGTGCCAAGAATGTTGATGAAGATGCTCATGAACTTCGATTGTTCGTCGTAGTATTGTTTCTCGCGCTTGACATCGACAATCATGCGCGGATCGCTCTCCAACCTCTGCTTGAGCGCGTCAAACTCGTTGGGATTTTTCAAGCGCACGGTAACGGAGGAAAACACCGGCCGGCGCCACGCGGGCATGATCACGTCGGCATCGCCCCAGACTTCGGAATCGAAGCCGGTGCGGCCGCCGTCGAAAATGCCGACGATTCTCCAGTCCGTGCCGCCCATGCGAAGCGTGCCGTCGATGTCACAATTCTGAAAGCGCTGTTGGATCGACTTGCCGATGATCAGTTCCTGCATGCCCTGGCCATACATGCGGCCCTGGGTCAATTTCACCTGCTGCGACCGCAATTCCAACGCCTCCGGCGAGACGCCGCGCACCACGACGTTCGTGGGCTCGTTTGTGCCGCGCTTGGGCATGGAAATCAAGACCACGACGTCGCTCGTCGCCCACGGCTTGCCCGCGCTGTTGAGCGCCACTTCCGGCTGGGTCTTGACGATATTCGCTTGTTCGCGAGCGACGCTGCTCTGCACTTCGGCCTGGGAGGAGCGGCGAATGACGATGACATTGTCGTCGACGCCGGTCGATACCAGCGTTTGCCGCAAGCCTTCGGACAACATCAGCGCCGCGGCAAAAACGAAAACGACCAGGGCCACGCCGAGCAGAGTCAACACCGTGGTCACGCGCCGCGTCCAAAGATTGCGAAAGCTGTAGCTGGAGGGGATTTTCATATTTGCCCTTATTTCCAATTCTCTGTGAATCATCTTCGAAGATAGAAGGTTGAAGATAGAAGATCGAAGATAGAGAATCGCAAAAACGGGATGGGATTTAAGGATTTCAAACTATCTTCGATCTTCCATCCTCGAACTTCGAATCACGCCACTCGGTGCAATCCATCCGCAATGCGCATGCCCACCGCACGCCACGAGGGAAAGAACGCGGCGAAGAGGCCGACCAAAATCGCAGAAATGAAAGCCAGGAGAATGGTGAGGTTTTTCAATTCAAACACCGGGAAAAAATTGCCGAGATTCGAGGTTAGAAACGTCGCAAAACCGTTGCACACGTAGATCATCAGCGCCAAACCGAGGACAAAGCCCCCCAGCGCAATCAGCAACGACTCGCCGCCGATCAAACCGACAATATGAAACGGCCGGAAGCCGAGCGTTTTCAGCACGGCATATTCCGACATGCGCTCGCGCGCCGTCATGGCCATGGTATTGGCGAGCACGAGCAACACAATGAACACCACCACGAAAGAAATCGCCTCCATCGCCGCCAGAATCGCGCCGGACATGGAGACAAAACTCTGCTGGAAGGCGCGCTCGGTTTCGGTTTTGGTCTCGGCGTAACTGTTTTTGAACATGGCATCGACCACGTCGGAAATCGCTGCGGGATTGGCTTGATTGTCGATCAACAGCATATACCAACCCACATTATCTGCTTGTCCGGGCGTGCGCTCGCGCACGCGCTCGTTCAAATAATCCCAGTGCATGAGAAATTGCGTTTCATCCGTGCTGGGCTGGCCGCCAGTGTAGATGCCGCGAATCACAAACTCCCATTCGCCGTAAAAAATCGTGCCGGTGAGCGTCACCGCTTGATCCAGTTTCCAGCCGAAGCGATCCGCGAGCTTTTTCCCCACAATGCACGCGTTGCGCTCTTTGAGGTACGTCTGCTTTTGCTCGGGCGGCACCACCAATTCCGGATACATTTCCAGATAAGCTTCGTCGACCGCAAAATTCGCAAAGAAATTATTGGGATCGCCGTAATAGGCGCCGACCCAATTGGCATAACCCACGGATTTCACGCCCGGCACTTTTGCCAGCTGCTCACGATACGCCAGCGGCAACGGCTGAATCAGCGACACCGCGCTGCGCACCACCAAACGATTTTGCGCGGAAGCATCGACGCCCGCATACCAGGAGCTGATCACGGTGCGGATTAAGCCGAAAGCCAACAAGGCTACGGCAATTCCCAGCATGGTCAAAACCGTGCGTAACTTGTGGCGCCAGACGTTTTTGAAAATCAGCTTGAAAATCTTCATACCAATTCACCTTTGTCCAGATGGCGCACGGTGTGCGCCTTTTCCGCGGCGCGCTGATCGTGCGTCACCATGATGATCGATTTTTTGAATTCCTGGTTCAAACGCTCCAACAAAGCCAAAATCTCGGTCGCGGAGTGCTTGTCCAAGTCCCCGGTGGGCTCGTCGGCGACGATCAAGGTGGGATCGGTCACGATCGCGCGCGCGATGGCCACACGCTGCTGCTGGCCGCCGGAAAGTTGCTTGGGATAATGATCCAAGCGGTCGCTCAAGCCCACGACGTTGAGCGCGATCCTCACATTCTCCTCACGCTTTTGCTTGGAAAGCTTGGTCAACAACAGCGGCAATTCGACGTTCTCATACGCGGTAAGCACGGGAATCAAGTTGTAAAACTGAAACACGAAGCCGATATGATGTGCGCGCCATTCCGCCAGTTGCGATTCTGTCAAAGTCGTGACTTCATCGTCCGCGACCTTGATTGAGCCGGTGTCAGGCTGATCGATGCCGGCGATCAGATTCAACAAGGTTGATTTGCCCGAGCCCGAAGGCCCCATCAACGCCAAAAACTCTCCCGCCGGCACGTCGAGATTGATATTCTCCAGCACCGGAATTTTCAGTCTGTCCCGGCTGTAGGATTTCGAAACGTTGCGCACTTCGACGATGTTCATGAGGAATTTGATCCTTTCAAGAATTGGCCAACTTATACGATTGTGTAACGTGTAAGGTGTAAGGTGTAACGTTTAATTCGATATGCTTTACTGGGCTTTTTTGCCTTTGCTCTCTGTGCTCTTTACGAGCTTGGCCAGCATTTGAATGACTCTGATGAAATCATCTCTCAGCTTTTGATGTTCATCTTTCGTGAGTGTATCCAGGGAGCAAGCCAAAGCAATAATCGGAATACATTCTCGCGCCGAATTATACGAGTATTTGTAATAGCGTTTCTTCAGAGAACGGGAATCTTGGCCACTGCCCTCGGCAAGATTCGTGAGAATTGATAAAGCCGCTCGCCGGAGTTGGTCGCCGAGAGAGGACTGATAAAGCCGCGGGAATTTCAAGCTTTGTCGGAAAACCTCGCAATTCAGTCGAAAAGCCTTTTGATAAG
This sequence comes from bacterium, assembly GCA_044869275.1. GTDB lineage: Bacteria > Zhuqueibacterota > Zhuqueibacteria > Zhuqueibacterales > Zhuqueibacteraceae > JBIOXB01. The sequence goes on along the minus strand of JBIOXB010000208.1, from coordinate 54,109 downwards.
TCTCCAAGCGCTCAAAATCAAAACGAAACTTTGTTGAAGCCATCTTTCACCCCCATGAATTTGGTCTTAGAACCGGAAAGCCATTTTACACGTTACACGCTGTTGTCTACTTCGCCTTCAACTTCACCTTCATACCCGTGGTCAAGTTTGCCGGCGGATTGACCACGACGCGTTCGCCCACCGATACGCCGCGCAACACTTCCCGCAGCGCACCCAAAGTCTGGCCTAATTCCACCGGGGTTTCCGCCACCGTGTCATCACGCAAGACAAACGCCACTTTCTGGCCGTTGCGCTCGGCCAGCGCGGTGAGCGGAATCACAGTCTTTTTCTCGCTGGTCATGCTGGCCGCTTCGGTGCGTTGCGAAAGAAACGTCACCTTCGCGCTCATTTCCGGCAAAACGCGATTGTCGCGCTGCAGGAATCTGATCTTGGTCATGACCGTGGCCTTGGCGCGGTCGGCCGTGGGCACGATCTTGCCCACGACGGCGGGATAACGCGTGCCGGGATAAGCATCCAACACGATCTCGCACGGCTGTTCCGGCTTCAGGCGCTCGATATTCGATTCTGACACATCGGCTTCCACTTCCAGAGAAGCCATATCCGCAATCGTGACCACTGCCGCGCGCGCCGTGCTGGAGGCGCCAAAGGGCGCGACAATTTCGCCGACATCCGCATTCTTGGTCAAAACCGTGCCGTCGAATGGCGCACGAATATTGGTATTTTCCACCGCGATTTCTGCATTTTTGACGGCGGCCTCTGCCACGCCGATCGCCGCTTCGCTTGCGGCCACGTTCGCATGCGCGCGCTTGTAGCGTGCCTCGGCAGCATCAAACTCCGAACGCGGCACCATCAGTTCGGCCACCAGCTTTTGCATGCGCTCGTAATTGACCGTGGCGTCCGCCAGCTCGGCTTTGGCGCTCTCCCAGTTGGCCCGCGCGTAGCGCAGATTCGCTTGTGCTTGCGCCAACAACGCGCGCACGTCGTTGTCTTCGATGCGCGCGAGAATTTGCCCTTGCTGCACTTGATCGCCTTCTTGCACGCCGAGATAGACCAGGAGTCCCGTCGCCTTGGAAGCCACTGCCGCCTGGCGCTGCGCCACGACATACCCGCTGGCTGTCAATACCGCATCGGCCTGCGAAGGCGAAATGGCGTTGATCGTATGGGCTTCTACTTCAACACTCGAACTCAATCCGCCGCGGGACCAAAAAAACAAGATGCCGATGACGGCAACGGCCGCGAGCCCCAACACATAAAGCCAGCTCCGGCCGCGTGATTTTGTTTCAGACGCGGGCCTGCTGCCGCGATCGATGCGCAATTTCGCCAAGTCGGATAAATTGTCTGCCATGAAAAACCGCCTCACAAAGATTTGAAAACTATGTCAAAAGAATCAAAATGATTATAATCAAATTCCGTGTCACCGTCAAGAGGTGAGTCGTGGAGGAATTATGTTCGCAATTATCGAGAAACCCCGGCTTCAGGTCCCGCAAAACTACTTCGCGCTTGCCTCTCTGCCAATTTCAAAATATCTTCTTTTTCGAAAAAGGTTCTGGCTTGTTTCTTTCGTTTCGCGGGAAAGGAGGGAGCGCTCGCATGGGAAAAAATGATCGCACCGCAGCGTACTGCATCATCGGCGCGGGCTCGTCGGGACTGGTCGCGGCAAAAAACTTGAAACACTATGGCATTCGCTTCGAAGTGATCGAAGCCGAGGACGACGTCGGCGGCAATTGGTATTATGGCAAGCCGCATAGCAGCGTCTATCGCTCCACGCACTTGATCTCATCCAAGCCTTTGACGGAATACACCAACTTTCCCATGCCGGAAAGCTATCCCGGCATCACGTATCTGGATTCGACGCGGCATTATGTCGAAGTCGAGCATTTCAGTTATCGCCGGAGATTGAAAAAATTGATGCTGAAACTCACTTAGCATCGCTGCAATCATCCACAAGCCATACTCGCGTACGCAAATTTAAGCACCTCCTGTGACAGCCCTGTGTCAGCAGGTCCATTTTGAATCGAAGTTATGTACAAGCCTGAATCGCTTCCCGTTCTTCCGAATTGGCTCCTTGCCGGCCGGCGCACCGGTCGCATCCTCAAGACCATCCTGCTCAATGTCATCGTGGCGGCAGCGATTTTGTTGGTGATCGAGATCGGTGTGCGGATTTTCCATCCTGAAATCACTTCCATGGGCACGGATGGAAATCTCATTGCGCCGAGCGCATACCTGAATACACCCGCGCCGAAACCCAATGCGGTGGGCATGAGTTGCGGTGTTGAGTTTCGCGTCGATCGCTACGGCTTCTGGAAATATGCCGTGGCTTTCGACTCGACCAAGCCTTCATGGCTATTGTTCGGAGATTCCGTGACCATGGGCATGGGCGTCGAGCCGGATTCCACTTTTGCCGGCAGATTGGCGGCTGCAGCGGATTCCTTCAACGTCCTCAACGCGGCTTTGATTGGCTATACTTCCACTGATTACCGTACGGTTGCCGAAGGCTTGTTACGCGGTCCTCTTGCCAAAGGTAACTGTTCGTTTCACTTCAAACGCCTGACGCTGTTCTGGTGTTTGAACGACGCCTATGAAGGCGCCAGCGCTCTGCATGCGCCGGGGCAAACGGTGCGCCAGGTTTCCGGCGGCCTGCTGAGATTTATCAAGCTGCACTATTATACGTATCAATGGCTGAAGGCATTTCTTTTTGACCGCAGCCGCGACTATTATCTGCATGACCGGAGTTTCTATGCCGCAGGAGAATCGTGTCTGCAGACGGCGTTGCGGGACTTGCGGCACATTCACGCTCTCGCCCGGCAAAGCCATGTGCGCTTCGAGATCGTGCTTCTCCCCTACCAATATCAATTGCGCGCAGAGAATGGCGATCGGCTGCCACAAAGTGTTATGCACACGGCTTTACAAAACTCAGGCATTCCTATCCATGACGCGACGGAATTTTTGCGCACTACCGGCGGTGAAACGGCAACGCTCTATCGTTATGGCGATGGTATTCATTTTTCACCGCGCGGCCACGCGGTTTTGGCAAAATATCTGCAACGGCAGCTTGCCGGAGTGAAATACGGAGAATGATAGCCTCGGTCTATTCGTCTCAGCTATGTCTGTGCTCGGAATGAATCTCTCGCGAGTATCGAGAATTGCTCCATGCGATAATGCTTATATAATAATCCCGCCGCCACCGCGCCGAGCACATGCCAAAACGCATGGCCCTGCCACCAGCTTTCCGGCTGGCAGAATACGCGGTTGAGGTCCAGCGCCCAAATCACAAATGCGATCAGCAACGTCGCCAGCGCGGCGAGCAGGAATTTGGCACTGAAGTGCACACGCACTTTTTGTCGAGAAAAATACTCGGGCAGCAGAGCCGCCAGTATCAAAATGGCAAAAAGGTAGCGCCGCCAGTGCGGCTGCCCCAGCAGCGTAGCCGCAAGCAAAAGATTCAGCGCAGAATATACAGACGTGAAGTTCTTGCGCACGAGGCGGGAAACTTTGGAGAGATTGTACAGCAGAATAAAACTCGCCAGCAGATACATGCCCATCACATCGAAAAATTGCCCCACCAGCGTGAGCGAGGCATGATAAAACGCGCTGCCGAGTCCGACGAGAATCAGCGCGAGCCCGTAGAGGTTTGCATAAATGGATTGTTGGATCATGGGATTGAGGGAGGTGGAGCTTGGCTCCAACTCACGCCTGCGCCCTCTCAGAATCATCAATCCCACCCCAACGAAACCAAACGACGACCAAGTGTTTGCCGGCTGGGCGATTGTACCAGGGCGAATGGCTTCGCAGAAGCAGCGCTCGGGCATGCACGTCGCGGGTTTCCAGGTGGCCCAAGAATAGCCGGTGCGGCTTAACGCAAAGGCGCTGGTCAATATCAAAAGGAATACACCAACGGTTTTCAGGTGAAGCGTCTGGCCTTTGCTCATTTTGCCCTAATGGTTCCGCAAGCGCTTTCCTTATTTCCAATGCAATTGTCATTCAGAAAGAATCAGGCTGTGTAAAAACGCTTGGTTTCTACGCAGGCTGAGCTTGTCGAAGTCTGATTCTTGAACTTAGCACCCTTCGACAAGCTCAGGGTGCGGCCTTCCCAAGTTTCACACCGTCTGAATCTTGGTAAGCAATGTCGCAGTGAGCAATTCGACCAAGATTCATTCAGAATGACATGTGAAAGTTATGCCATAACAAGTGAAATTTGCGCTTGCTTAGCAGAAAAACTCAAAATCCAAAGCTCAAAATTCAAAATCACCTTCGGGTTTTGAGCGTTGCATTTTGGGTTTCCGGCTTGTCCGGGCTATGCCATCTAATAATGAACGGAACAAAGGTTGCGAAATGCGCTTCGTTAGGACGTCCCGGCGCCGTTTTTCTTGCCGCGAAGGTATTGCTCGAACCAGCCGAGCAAACGATTGCCGATGTCGAGAATGAACTTCGGCTCTTGCACGCCGTGCGGCGTGCGCGGATAAATCACCAATTGCGCCGGGCAATCCTGCTGTTTGAGCGCATTGTAAAATTCCTGCCCTTGCGAGAGCGGCACGCGCACGTCTTTCTCGCCGTGCAGAATCAACGTCGGCGTGGTCACGCCTTTCACGTTGAACATGGCGGAGTGCTTGGCGTAGGTTTCGGGATGGTCCCACGGCTGGCCGAGAAAATAGTCCGGCAAGAATCCGGGAATGTCGGCGGTGCCGGTGAAGCTCACCAGATTGGTCACGCCTGCGCCCACGGAGGCGGCTTTGAAGCGCTTGGTGCGTGTGATCATGAAAGAAGTCATGTAGCCGCCGTAACTCCAGCCGCACACGGCAAGGCTGTCGGCGTGCACGAGGCCTTGATTGATCAATGCCTCCACGCCCGCCATGTCGTCTTCATAGTCGCCGAAGCCCCAGTCCTTGATATTGGCGCGGCGGAATTCCGCGCCATAGCCGCTGCTGCCGCGCGGATTCGGTCGCAGGATCACATAATCGAGCGCGGCAAATGCTTGCAACGGATAAATGGAGGAGGCCGCCGTGAAAGATTGCGTGAACACCCCTGCGGGCCCGCCATGAATGTTGAGCACGACAGGATATTTGCGGCCGGCGACATAGTTCACGGGATATGTGACCAAACCTTCGATTTCGCGTCCGTCCGGCGCTTTCCACGTTATCGCCTCGGTGCGGCCCATGGGCAGTCCCGGAAAGTCGCGATTCACATTCGTGATCCTCACCGGCGAAAACTTTGCGGTCGTGGAGACGACCACTTGCGGCAAGAGCTCGGAGCTTTGATGAATCGCTGCCAGCATTTTCGAATCTTTGCTGAACGAAACCCCGCCGAAAGTGCCGCTGCCCGTGGTCAGCGCGCGCGCTTTGCCGGTGGCCACGTGCAGCGCAAAGGCACGGCCGCAAGTGCGTTCGGTTTCGGTGTAGAAAATCTCCCTGCCGTCCGCCGACCATCCCCAGACGCTGGACTGATCATCGTGAGTTTTGCCCACTTTGCGCGCCTCACCGCCCGCCATGGGCATCACGTAAATATCGCGGCGCTGCGCCCAGCGCGTGTCGCCGCCATCATGACTGAAGGCCAGCCACTTGCCATCCGGTGAAAAGTTCGGGTTCACCGCGAACGCTTTGGTGAAAAGCGGCCTGATCGCACCGCTGTCCGCAGGCGCGAGTGAAATCGTGGTGGTGGGCCAGTCATTTACCAGCGGGGTGGCTTGATGATCGAAAGCCAGCCATTTGCCGTCCGGCGACCAGTTGAAATTTCCCACGTGAAATCCGCCGCGCGTGAGGCGCTGCACCGGCCGCTCGCCTTTCGCATTCTTCTCCACGGGAAGCAAGTACAGATGCGCGTACTTGAAGTTTTCATCGACGACCAGAGCGTCGTTTTTTTCCTTGCTGCTCTTCTCCTCTTCCTCCGTCACAGGGTCGTTCATGGTGTAGGCGAGGTACTTGCCGTCGGGTGACCACTGGAATTGGTTCACGCCGCTTTTGGCGGTGGTGAGTTTTTCCGCCTCGCCGCCGTGCGGCCGGATCAGCCAAATGTCATTCTTCTCACCGCCGCGCGCTGATAAGAACGCCAGCGCGTTGCCCGCCGGCGACCAGCGCGGATTCGTGCACGATTTGTCACCTTGCGTGAATTGAAAATCACTCTTGCCCTCGGCGCTCACCATGAAAATATGCGTGCGATACTCGCTCTTTTCACCGTCCATGACCGGCGCCGACACGGTGTAAGCGACCCATTTGCCATCGGGAGACATGGCGGTCTCGAGCAAACGGTGATATTGCATCATGGCCTCCGGCGTCCAGCGTGCAGGCTTCTGCTCTCCGCTTTGCGCCGGTGCGCTGATCGCGCCCGACAAGATCACACTGAAAACGAAAAGCGCCGTGGCCAAGGCGTGCGATGAGTTTACCCGGCCGGAATTTTTCGAGTCGCGCATCTTTTGCCTCCTTTCGTGTCACTGCCATTTCAAATCATTCCGTGCAAACGCCCTGCAATGCAGCAGTTGGTTTACGTTTCACAGCTCACCTCATACGTTTTACCTCTCGCCTATCCCCGCGGCCTCCGGAAATCTCTGTTTCCTCGCACCCCAAAATGCAAAATTTTCGTCAATGAGTCAAACGCGTTTCACTCCGGAAACAAAAAATCGCAATTGCGCTTCTGCGGAAAGAGAAATATATTGACATTTGCTTTCGTCGTGTGCATGATAAACCAATCGTGGCAATATCACTCAACCTAAAAAATCACATGCTAGAACTTCTCAAAGACTACGGCTTGTTTCTCGCCAAAGCGATCACTATAGTTTTGGCGGTGGTGATGATCATTCGCGGCATGATCGCGGCGGTGCAACGGGAAAGAGAAATGGGCCGCGACCGCCTCATGGTCAAGAGACTCAACCAGCACTACGAAAGCCTGCGCGACAGCTTGCGCCACGAGATGCTGCATCCGGTGGAGTTGAAACGCGAGATGAAAGAACGGCACAAGCAGCTGAAAGCCGAGGCCAAACAGCTCAAGAAGGCGCCGCCTCCGGAAAAGAAAAAAGTGTATGTGCTCAACTTCAAAGGGGATTTGCGGGCTTCTGCGGTGACCGCTTTGCGCGAAGAAATCACGGCGATTCTGACCGTTGCCAAATCGGATGACGAGGTGGTGCTCCGCCTGGAAAGCTCGGGCGGCATGGTGCACAGCTATGGCCTGGCGGCATCGCAGCTGACGCGGCTCAAGCAGAAAAAAATTCCGCTTACCATTAGCGTGGACAAAGTTGCCGCGAGCGGTGGCTACTTGATGGCTTGCGTCGCGGATCGTATTCTCGCCGCGCCCTTTGCCATCGTCGGCTCCATCGGCGTGATTTCACAGGTGCCGAATTTCAACCGTCTGCTGAAAAAGCACAATATCGATTACGAAGAGATCACCGCGGGCGAATACAAGCGCACGCTGTCGATTTTCGGCGAAATCACGGAGAAAGGCCGGCGAAAATTCATCGAGCAAATCGAAGAAACGCATGCGCTCTTCAAGGATTTCATTCGCGAGAACCGCGCGCAAATCGATATCGACAAAGTGGCGACTGGCGAGTATTGGTATGGCAAACGCGCCCTGGATTTGAAGCTCGTGGATGAATTGCTTGCCATCGATGATTATCTCTTCGCGGCCAGCGAGGCCTGCGAGATTTACGAAGTCACTTACAAGTCCAAAGAAAGCCTTCGTGAAAAAATCGCTGCGGGGTTGGAAGAAAGTTTAGGGCGGATTTTGTTTTCGTTGTGGGAGCGCGGGGAGAGGAAGCAATGGGAATGAACCTTATGTCATCCCGACGCTTCGGGATCTTCCCTAGGTTTTGTTGTAGCCCTCTTGGGAAGATTATCACGGAAATACGCATTGTACCATACTATTGTATATTCTTATCGCCGTGAAATCGCTAGCCTGAATAATTGATAACCGCAGAGTCGCCGAGCACGCAGAGGTTGAAGAAAACTAGATTATGCTGACCTGGTTAAGGACCGCACAAAGGGCCTCTTCCTACCGTAACTATTGGATAGCTTGAGGTTCTCCGCGAACTCTGCGTCTCGGCGGTTTGATTTTATGAATTAATCAGGCTAACAACTCATGGAAAATGTTGAACTATTTCAGCGGACGATAAATCACCAGCTTCGCGGTTTTACCCTGACCTTCGTTGGCAATGACCATGGTGCCGTCTTTGGCAATGGCCAGGCCCTCCGGCTGCTTGTGGGTGGATTTGTGCAGTTTTGAAATTCCTAAAATCCTTCCTTGCGGATCGATTTCAGCAATAGCAAGGCCGTTGAATGCAAGCACAAAGAAATGGCCCGTCACGGGGTGGCGCTCAAGGCCGGAAGGATTGAATTCTTTGCGCCCGGTGTGCGTTAAAATCTCAGCGAGCGACAGCAAAAAACGTGGCTTTGCTTCGAGCTTGAGCGTCTTCAATGAAAATGCATAAATGGCTTTTTGATCGCTGCGGCCCGTGCCGGCGTCATCTTTGCAGGCGAGCAATAGACAGTCGGTGGCCGGATCGTAGGCCAGGCCTTCGACGTTATTCTTCGCGTGCAAAGCAGTCTTGAACATGTCGTATCTCACCGCCTGGCCGTTTTCCCCCGCGCGAAAACGAAAGATGGTGCCGCTGCTGTTGGTGAGGAACAGTGTATCTTTCTTCGCGGCAATGCCCTCGAAATCTCCTGTGACCATCGGCCTGCCAAGATAGAATTTTTTCAGCTCTTTTCCGGTTTTCGGTTCGATTTCGAAAATCATGGCGGCTTCGTCGTTGTGCGCATACAAGCGGCCGTCGTCGGTGAACGCCAATCCCGAGACTTCGGACAGATTTTTGGAGAGCGCGACAACCTGCGCCGCTTGATCGGAAAAATCATAGCCATGAATCTCGCCGATTTTCGAGGCACTTTGGCACGAAAACAAGAAGCACGCCGCCCGTGCGGTGTGTAGCTGAGAGACACTGCATGCCGCGATCACAAGAACAATAAAACGGCCAAGGCGAGACCACATAAAATTTCCCTCCTGAGATACAAGACCACTGCAATTGAACATGCTGAAGGCAGAAAAGTAAGAGCAGAAAGATAGCGGAATTTAATCGAAATGATTTGAATGTCAACCCCCTTCTTGCATTTCCAGTTTTATTGCAGCTTGAGCGTACTGTTTTGGGCGGCGTTAGGCGTAGGGCCGGCCGTTTCCTGCACCGCGATCAATTCCATTTCGATTTCCATCGCCGGAAAAACCTGTTTGACGAGATGGTGCGGGAATCTTTCTTCAATCAAAAAAATCCAGCGCAGTTTGCCGGAGAATCCTTCCACGCGGTGGCAGGCAAAATCACCGGCAGGCACAGAAACGGTTTCCATCCTTACCACCCAGGCACGAGCCCGGGCGCTGCGCCCCTGGTGAAAATCAAAAATCGGAAAGGAGATGGCCTCAGCCGTTTGCAAGGACCGCGCGCGCAACAAGTATGGCACGGCGAAGAAATCTTGCGTGGCCGGCACCAGCGCGGCTTCGATCTCGCGCTTGCCGCCGTATTCCGCCGGTTGATCGATTTGCCCGGAGACGGCGGCATCATCATAATTCAACTGCACGGAGTAAAACCGGTCCGCCTTGCCAAACACGGTGTGGCTGGAGAGCGGCCGCAGCGCCGCATCGTGGCGCAAAGTAAGAGCCGTTGCCCGCTCGAACAAACCCGTAACGGACTCCACAATGTGAATGAAGCCATGGATATCATCACGCGCGATATTGACGGTCATCTCGCCAACGAGGGTCCGTCCGGACCTCATACGGTAGCGCAGCGTTTCATTGACCAAAACTTGTGGCTGATAAACGGAAACCTCACCGGAGGAAGACTGCGCCGCCAGAGGAGAATAGGCTGTCGGGAAAAATGACAGCAAAAAAAACAACACCGGCGCAGCGGCCGCGCTTGCCACATTGGACTTTTTACCATCCAGTTTTTGGACGCAGAAAAGACTATATACCGAGCTCCATGGCAAAAGCGGGGGCAAAAAATCCAGTCGGTTACGCGCTCTTGTAAAGCAGTCAGACGCTCCGTCCATCAAGAGCTCCTTATAGTTTTTGAGAGAACAACCTTTTAATTGCTGTCTCATGAATGTATACTCAGTCTCAACAAGATGCAGATACGAGCTTTCAATCTCAGGGGTCTGCATTTAGAAAAATGGTAAACTCATGTTTCATCTATGAAAACAAGGCTGGAACAAGTACAGTAAAATTCATGTTAAACTCTTTGTGAAATTTGTTACAATAATTTATTTTAAAAATGTTCTGCAAGGCTAACAATTTGCACGTATGTGTGAATTGTTTTGAAGGCGAAAAACAGGGTTTTCTTCTCGCTTACCCACCTTCGGATTGTACATCGCTTGGAAGAAATGACCTGCAACAACCGTGATCGTTGGCGACTCGCGCAGGACCGGTCGGCAACATGAACTTCAACTTGGGTTGATATTATGAGAGATCTACGACTCGCACGTTTGGCCGAGGTTTTGACTTCCCATTCCACCCGGCTGCAAAGAGGAGAAAGAGTTTTCATTGAAGCTTATGACGTTCCCGAAGCATTCGTCAATGAGTTGATCGAGGCGGCGATTCGCCGCGGCGCGATTCCGATCGTTGAAACCAAACATAATCAGGTGTTGCGCCAGATGTACCGCAAATACGGCGAAGATGCGTTCAAGCTGCTGGGCGACCTCGAAAAATATCGCATGCAGCAAATGCACGCCTACATCGGCATTCGCGGCAGCTTCAACATCTGCGAGATGTCCGACGTGCCGGTGGCAAAAATGCGGCACTTGCAGCAGCACATTTTCCAGCCCGTGCATCATGAGATTCGCTTGAAAACGAAATGGGTGGTGCTGCGCTACCCCAATTCCGCGATGGCGCAGCAAGCCGGCATGAGCACCGAAGCGTTCGAAGATTTTTACTTCGAGGTGTGCACCATGGACTACGGCCGCATGTCGCATGCCATGCAGGCGCTGAAAGAATACATGGAGCGCACGGACCGCGTGCGCCTGGTGGGGCCGCAGACGGATTTGGCGTTCAGCATCAAAAGCATTCCGGCCGTTCCTTGCGGCGGCGAATTCAACATTCCCGACGGCGAATGCTTCACCGCGCCGGTGCGTGATTCGGTCAACGGCAAAATTCACTTCAACGCGACCACGATTTATCAGGGCGTCACCTTCTCAGACGTCGAATTCGTTTTTAAGAACGGCAAAATCATCAGAGCCACGGCCGACAAGACCAAGCGGCTGAACGAAATTCTTGATACTGACGAAGGCGCGCGCTATATTGGTGAGTTCTCGTTGGGATTCAACCCGCTGATCAAAAAGCCCATGCTCGACATCCTTTTCGATGAGAAGATCGCGGGCTCATTCCATTTTACGCCGGGCAACGCTTACGAGCACGCCGACAACGGCAATCGCAGCCAGGTGCATTGGGACTTGGTGATGATTCAAACGCCGGAATATGGCGGCGGCGAAGTTTGGTTTGACGATCGCCTCATTCGCAAAGACGGCCGCTTCGTGGTGCCGGAATTGTTCTCGCTCAATCCCGAGCATTTGGTGGACGGCTTTGACGGCAAACCTCGCAAATTCGAAGAAAGTGAAGTGCGGGAAGATGTGCTGGTGTGAGGTTGCAGGAAAGAAGCAAGATACTACCTTTGTCATTCTCTGAAGCGATCAGACTGTGTGAAAACTTGAGAATGCCGCACCCTGAGCTTGTCGAAGGGTGCCAAGCGCAATAATCCGGCTTCGACAAGCTCAGCCGGCGTTGAGACCAGGCGTTTTCGCACAGTCTGATGCCTACAGCATGACAAGAGGGTGTTGAAATTCGTTGGATCGTCGGTAAGGAGCAGGTGAATGAAAATCGAAATCCAATATTGTGTGATGTGAAACTACCATCCCAAAGCCTCCAGTTTGGAGCGAGAGATTCAAGAGCAGTTTCCCGAGGCTGAAGTTGTTTTGATTAAGGGCAGCAAAGGCATCTTCGAGGTCAAGAAAGACGGCAAGCTGATTTTCTCGAAATATCAAACCGGGCGATTTCCTCACGCGGGGGAAATCAACTCGCTCTTGCGATGAAACCGCCCGGCTCCGAACTTTCGCTGCGGAGGGATATCTGAGATGCAGAAAACGCGCTATTGGCCAGGCCTGGCCATGCCGGTTTTCACGAGCTGTACCCTGATCTTGTCGCGTACCGCGAGCTCTTCCGAATCCGTGCTTCCTCCCTCCTCTTGCGCCGCCGGCGGTTCTTGCTCGCAAACCTCTTCCGCGGATTTTGCCCGGCCCATGCTCAACTCATGGCTGCAAAAACTCTCCGACAGCCTGCACGCCGAAATCGGCGTGGCCTTTCGTGATGGGCACACCGGCCACGAATTCCTTTTCAATGAAAAAAGCATGATGCACGCCGCCAGCACCATGAAAGTGCCGGTGATGATCGAAGTCTTCCGCCAGGCCGAGGCCGGCAAGTTTCACCTGGAAGATTCTTTGCTGATCAAAAATGCCTTCGCCAGCATAGTCGATGGCTCGCCCTATGCGCTCGATCTCGGCGAGGATAGCGACGATCTGCTGTACCGCGCCCTCGGCCAACGGGCCACGATTCGCAGCCTGGTCGAGGCCATGATCACGGTGAGCAGCAATCTGGCGACGAATCTGTTGATCGAGCTCGTGCAAGCGCAGAACGTCATGCACACGCTGGCACAGCTCGGCGTGCACAACATGAAAGTGCTGCGCGGCGTGGAAGATGGCAAAGCCTACCAGGCGGGATTGAACAATCGCACGGATGCGTATGATTTGATGCTCACGCTGGAAGCCTTGGTCCAGAATCGCGCGGCGAGTCCGGCTGCTTGCCAAGAAATGATAGCAATTCTCCAACGGCAAAAATTTCGCGAGAATATTCCCGCCGGACTGCCGGCCGGGACCCTCGTGGGCAACAAGACCGGTTCGATCACGGCCATTGATCACGATGCTGCGATCATTTTTCCGCCTGAGCGCCAGCCGTGTTTGATGGTGGTCTTGACGCGCGGCATTGCAGATCATGAGCAGGCGCATGAAACGATTGCCAACATCGCGCGGCGCTTGCATGCGGCCTTCATTTCGCAGCAGTAAGCTGAATCATCAGAAAATCCTGATTATGAAAAAGAATCCCTCTCTCATTTTCGCCCTCGCGCTGCAGTTGACCGCACTGCTGCCTCCCGTCGTCGCGCAACACTTGCAAATCCGCACCTACGGCACGGGCGAAGGATTGCCGCAAAGCGAAGTGTTTGCGCTTCTGCAAGATCGCACCGGGCATTTGTGGTTCGGCACCTATGAAGGCGGCTTGGCGCGTTACGACGGCAAGCACATGATTCCTCTCGAGGGCCTGCCCCATCCCTCCATTCGCAGCCTCATGCAAGATCGCAAAGGCCACATTTGGATCGGTACGGAAGGGGGATTGGCGTGCATGTTCGAAGATCAGATCCTGTGCACGTTTAAGAAACAAGACGGGCTGCCCGACAATGCGATCAATAGCGTGGCGCAAGATTCTTCCGGCACGGTATGGGTGGCCACCGCCGCGGGCGTTGCGATTTGGCGCGAGTCTTTTCCCGGAGCGCAGGAGGCCGGGCCCGAGCCTTTCCAGAGAGTTTTCTCAGAGGCGAACGATTCTGCCCCGATGGTCGCGCAAGCACTGGCAGTCACCTCGCAAAATGAAATCTGGATCGGCACGACTGCCGGCCTATATTATTTATCTTCACCCCAAAGCATAGAAAAAAAACCCGACTTGAAATTGCAGGGTGAGGTGCGCGCCCTGCTGCCCACGCGCGAGGGTGTGCTTTGGGCCGGCACAGCGACGGGATTGCACCGCGTGAAAGACGGGCAGGTGCAAACGTTCAGAACTGCCGAGGGCATGCGCGACCAGGAGGTTTTCAGCCTGGCGCAAGACCAGCGCGGCGATTTGTGGATCGGCACACGCACTTGCTTGATGAAGTATGACGGCCGGCGATTCACCGCTTATGACACGCGCCATGGCCTGCCGAATGCCTACGTGCGCTCACTGCTTGTGGATTATGAAGACAATCTCTGGATCGGCACCGTGGGCGGCGGCGTGGGCAAAATTTACGGCTGGTATCTCAACAATTACACCCGCGAAAACGGCTTGCCGGTCAATCTCGTTTTCAGCTTCATGCAAGACCGGCGAGGTCGCATTTGGATCGGCACCGCCGGCGGCGGCATCGCCATTATCGACGGGGAAGAGGTTGCAATCCTGGATTCAAGAAACGTTTTGCCCAATGACGTGATTCGTGGAATGGTAACCACCCCCAATGGCGATATTTGGGTGGCGACACAGGGCGGGGCTGCGCGTTTGCGCGGCAGCCAGTGGCAGATTTTCACGGCGCAAGACGGGCTGCCTTCGGAGAGATTGCGGCACATGCGCGTCACCCCGGCAGGCGACCTTTGGTTCGCCTCGGTCAACGGCGGCGCCATTCATTATAAAGACGGCCGCTTTTCCAATTTGACGATGGCGGACGGCTTGCCCACCAATTCCGTTCACGACGTCTATCCGGACCGCCAGGGCAGATTGTGGCTCGCCTGCGATGGTGGCTTGGTGCTGAGGCAGGGCGGCACGAGCAAGCTATTCACCACGGCGCAGGGGCTCCCCGACAACAGTATTTACTCCATTTTCGAGGACCATACCGGCGAGATGTGGTTCGGCACGCGTGCGGGCGGAGCAGCGAGATTCACGGGAAACGGCTTCGAGAACCTCAATACGCTGAACGGCCTGCCCAACAACGTGGTTTATTTCATCGCTGAAGATGCGCAAAAACGCTTATGGTTCGGCACCAATGCCGGCCTGGCGTGTTACGATTACGACAAGTTTTTTTATCTGAGCCGCGCGAACGGCTTGCCGAACGACGAATGCAACACGCGCGCGGCCATGCTCGATGGCCAGGGCCACTTGTGGTTCGGCACCGTGGGCGGCGCCAGCCGAGTGGAAACTTCGCTTCTACCCGCCACTTCGCCCGCGCCGCGCATTGCTTGCGAAGGCATAGAAGTCGTCGGTTTGAATAATTATATTTATGCCATCTCGCCGGGGACCATTCCGATCCCAGGCTACAACAGTACCCTGATCTTCAAATTCGCCGCATTGTCATTCATTAATGAAGATGAAGTCAAGACCAAGGTTTTGCTGGAAGGCTTTGACAAGCAATGGGTTGAGGTGGGCAACGCGCGCAGCATCCGCTATACGAATCTCTCGCCTAAGCGCTACACCTTTCAAGTGCGCAGTGTGAATGCCCTGGGCATTCCCTCCTCCGGGGCGGCCAAAGTACAAATCAAAATCTTGCCGCCGTTTTATCGTACGCCCTGGTTTATCGGCTTGGGTCTCTTCGTGCTTGCCGGCTGCATCTACGGCGGGCATTGGTGGCGCATGCGCAGCCTGCGGCGGCATGCCGAAGCTTTGTCCACAGCAGTCGCCAAGAAGACCGCGGAATTGCAGCAGACCTCTAACTTTCTGAGCACGGTCAAGGAATTCCTGCCGCTGGGCTTGCTGGTGGTCGATGCGCGCCGCGTGATCGTCGAAGCGAACCGGGAGGCGGAAAAACTATTCGAGTTTGGCCCCGGCGAATTGAAGGGACTCGATTTGAACAACGTCCTCTCCAGCCCGGTGGCCAGCCGCGATTCGCTGTGGAGGACTTTGATGCAAAAAAAATCCGGCATCGAATTGGTGGGCATGTCGCGCACGGGCAAGCACTTTATTTGCGAGATTCATTCCGATTACGTCAGCGATAGCCACGGCCGTCTGCAGTACGTGATTTTGACGTGCGAGAACATCGGCGAGCGCAAAGATTTGGAAGCCAAAATCATCGACAACGAAAAGCAACTGGCGCTGTATGACTTGGCCGCCGGCATGGGTGACGTGCTCACGCAAAAACTCGCGAACGTCCACGGCGTCATCGACCTGCTCAAAAAAGACTTGCAGACCCATCCCAAACCTGAAGCCGGGCAGCTCGTGAGCGGCGCCGATGTCGCGGTACAGGACTTGCGCAAAGTCATGGCGCAGCTTTTCGAATTCACCGCCTACCTGGGAAAAGTCTCCGCGGTATCGCGCGATTTGCGCGTGGAACTATCCGAATTGGCCATACGCTGGCAAGACAAAATCGCCATTCAACTTCCGGCGCTGGCGCAGGCCGTGACCGTGAAGATTTTACCCAAGCTCAAAAACGGCCTGGACGAGGCCGTCCAAAACTCGCTCGATGCCGGAGCCACGGAGGTCAAAATAGATGTGGAAACGCTGCCCAGCCTTTCGCGCGTGCGCGTGAGTTTGACCGACAACGGCAGGGGTGTTCCTCCTGAAAATGTCACCAAAGTCTTTCTTCCGTTTTTCAAAACCAAAGACGGCCATCACACCGGCCTGGGTTTGTGGAAGCTGCATCAAATGGTCAAGCAATCCGGCGGCACGGTGGACATCGTGGCTATCCCCGCCGGCGGCACGCAATTGCGCCTCACCCTGCCGCTAGAGCCGCGACGCGAGGCCGGGGAGATGCGCATGCCGGTTTCCTCGGTGCGCTAGCACCGGTTCCGTCCGGGAGCTCTGCACATGAAAAACTCGATCTCTCCCCAGTTTCCGCTGGAGGCTGTGATGTGGACAACGGGCCTGGTTGCACTCGCCTATATGAATCCTTATGAAAATCGTGGCCCCAGCCTGTGCCTGTTGCACTATTTCGGATTTAATTATTGCCCCGGATGCGGTCTGGGGCGTTCTATTTCATTCTTATTGCATGGCGACTGGAAGAGCTCATGGACGGCACATCCCTTAGGGATCGTCGCCGTAGCGGTTTTGACCAACCACATTCGAAGGCTGATGTTGATTTGCTTAAATCACTTTTTCAAGATCAAGAAAGAGGAGGAAGGCTATGGCGAATATCATCACCCTGTTGCCGGAAATTGAGGGCGAAGAAATGGTGTTTATACAAGGCTTGATCAAGGATTGGGATGATCAGCGCGCACAGCAATTCGCCACCGTTTATCGGGCGCGGCGGAAAGACCCTCAACTTATCTTATTAACCACCATATTGGGTTTTGTTGGGATTGCTGGTATTCAGCGTTTCATCCTGGGTGAAATCGGCATGGGGGTACTTTATTTGTTTACGTGCGGCTTTTGCTTCATAGGCACGATCATTGATCTTGTGAACTACAAGAAAATGGCATTCGATTATAATGCCAAGATTGCTCAACAAGTCGCTGTTCTGGTAAAGGCGTCGAATTAGCGTCCGTTTGCATTTCACCTTAGCCGTAGGACTTTGCCAAAGCAGTAGTAACACTCCCCACCCGGCAAAGCGAACGAATTACTTCGGTGCTTGAAGGTGAACTCTTATTCGAGCGATCATTTCTTGCCTGCCGCTTTCTCGCAGCGTTTCTCTTCTTGACACAAAGAGCGAAGATGTTTACTTTATCTACCACCACGCTTGCGCACCTTGTTTGGGTTTGCTTTGATTGCTCTCATTTTTTCACTCATACTCCTGCTCCCACTCTCGCTCTGGCTCGCATTTTGAAGTTCGAAAGGTGAGCAGGAGCAAGAGTAAGAGAAAGGGTAAGAGTAGAAGTGGAAGCTTGAGTTAGCGTATCGATGCGCGCAAGCGTGGCTGCGCTATCGCTGGATGACCTCAACTCGTTGTGGAGTTTGCAGCATCATGGCTTTATCCAAACGGCGGCCGATGGAGGAGGAAACCCATTTGCTTTTTGTTTATGGCTCACTCATGCGCGGCATGGAACGCGCCAGCTTCATCGGCAATCCCCAAAAAGCGCTCTTTGCCGGCACCGGCGTTGCGCGCGGAACGCTCTACGAAGTGGGTTCTTTTCCGGGCATGATTGAAAGCCCCAACGGCAGCATGGTCGCGGGCGAACTGTACGAATTGTTTGATCCGGAAATTTTTTTCGAGACCCTCGATTTGATCGAGGGCTACCGGCCCGACCAGCCGGAGCGCAGCCTGTACGTGCGCAAAATCATCACCGTCGTCACACCAGAGGGCGAGCGCAGGGCCTGGGCGTACATTTTCAATCAGCCGGTAACCGGCTTTCAGAAAATTTTCTCCGGTGATTTTCGCCGGCTCGCAGCGCACACGGCGGCGTTTCCAGCGGAATGAAGCTCGCATCCCTTCCTGCCCGAGACCATCATGATACAGGCAGCATTTCTCTTTCAATTTCCACCCCTCGCGACACCGGGCCAGCAGCCGCAGATGCTGCTGGTGGCGTGTTTCAGCCTGTTCGCCGTGCTGCTCGCGCTGCACGCTTTTCGGGTGCAGCCTCTGCCCGCCTTTGCCGGCCTCGCTCTCCAGCAATTGTTGACATTTTTTTATCATGCCGCGCTGCTGGCCGCGCTCCTGTGGTCCTGGCCGATTGCCGCGCTGGCGTTGAACACCGACTGGTCGAGCGGCGCTTTCTTCTTTCTGCTTAGCATACATTGGCTGAGCCTCGCGCTGTTCTCGCCGCGCGCGCTGCCGGCGCCGCGCGCAGGCTCGTTCTTCGGACGATGGCTGCTGTTCGCACTGATCTCCTTTGCCGTCTTGTGCGGAGCGGGCCTGCTGGAAAACTATGTGCGCGGGTCCTTTACCTTCGCGCCGAATTTTTATCATCTCCTTCGGCAGATCAGCGCAGGATTCTCCGCGGGTATTTTGCTGGTGACGGCGCTGATCCTGGCTTATCGCAACTTGCGCAGCCGCCAGGCGGTGTGGTTCTGGCTGTTTTCCGGCGCGCTGCTGGCCGCCCTCGCCATCATCGTGCGCTATCAGCTGCCCGCGGCGCACCTGCTGCAAATCGGCGCGCTCAGCCTTTCCAGTATTTTTATCATCCTCGGGCTGCTCGCCGATCGCGCGCGCTTTCTCAACTTTGAATCCGAACTGCGGCGCAACCTGATGGATACCGCCGCGCAGTGGGAAACGCAGGCGCGGCAGCTTATCGCCGTGCTCGCTCACGGCAGTGAAGCCATTGTGCATCTCGATCTCGACGAGCGCATCACCTTTGCCAATCCCGCATTCGTGCAGCTCTCCGCCGCCAGGGCCGAGGACCTCTCCGGGCAGTCTCTCCAAAGCGTTTTGCCGCGCCATTTTTACGACGCTTTGATCCCGGCGTTGCAGGAGGCGCGGCGCGAGCGGGCGGCCCGCATGGACCTGCATTTCAGAATCGGCGAAGAAGAAAAGGTCATGCAGGTTGCTCACGCCCCGCTGTTCAACGAGCGGCAAAAAGTTCAAGGCGTGCACTTGGGCCTCATGGACGTGAAGCGCTACTACAGCGCCGAGCGCATGCGCTCCGGCGAGATTGCCGAGAAATCGCGTGATCTCCGCATGTTCCAACGCGGCGTGGAAAATGCCACCGAAGCCATCGCCATCACCAATGCGCAGTATCAAGTGTTGTATGCCAATGATGCCTTTGTGCGCACCACCAGCCTGGCACGGCATGAAATTGTGGAGCGCGATCTTAAGGAATATCGCAAGGAGCAGTTTTATCCCTGGGATGAAATCAAGCGCCGCCTGGCGCAAAACAAGCCCTGGCGCGGCGAGGTTTCCTATTCCGGCACGGACGGGCGCACGCACGCCAGCGATCTTTCGGTTTTGCCGATCGAAGATGCCGAGGAAAGTTTCGTCCGCTATTTGTGGATCGAGCGCGACATCACACAGGCCATCGCCGAGCGCACGCAGGAGCTCGAGCGCCGCGTGCAACAATTGTCAAAACTGGTGGAGATCAGCGAAGCCATTCGTTTAAACACGGGCCTGGAAGAGATCATGCACAGCGTCGCCGAGGCCATTCACGCGCTGGGCTGGCAGCGGGTCGCGATCTTCTGCAGCCGGGGGAATGAACAATTCGAGCTGGTGTCGAGCGCCGGTTTTGGCGAAAATGAATCGGCCTTGCCGCGCAAATTTCGCAAGCTGGCTTACGCCGACTTCGCGCCGTATCTGCTGGAAACCTTTCGCCTCAGCTCGTCTTTCTTCATTGATTCCCGCAAACTCTCCGAAAAACGCCCGTATTTCATGCCCAGAGAATTGCAGGTATTTGAAGTGGGTGAATGGCGCGAGCACGACTGCCTGCTGGTGCCCATTCGCAGCCGCGACCGCTATGACGGCATGATCGCGGTTTTCTCTCCCCACAACGGCCGGCACCCGCAGCAACAGCAAGCACGCGAGCTCGAAATCTTTGCCGATGATGCCGCCGCCATCGCGATCGCGAACAGCCGGTCAATGTCCACGCATGCCAGCAACGAGCATCAAGTGCGCACGCTCAATCGCATCGGCAACACTTTTCGCGCCGCTGGAACGTTGCAACAAGTGCTCTGCGAAATCGCCGGCATTCTCGCCGAGGCCATGGCCCAACCGGTCGTGATTGCCATGCGTACGACCCCGGCAGTGCAAAACCGGCTCCCTTCAAATGGCAATCCCGGAGCCGGCCCGATCTGGCTGGCCGCTGCCGCCCATTTCTCGCGCAAAAGCAAGAGCGAAAGCGCGGGTAGATTGCTCACGATTTCCGTGGGCTCGGGGATTCTGCTGGCGCAACTGTGCAAAACCGCGGTTGAAAACGAAATTCGTACCAGCGAGCTGGCGGGCGAGGACCTGCACGAGCTGCTCAAATCCCCGCGTGCGCGGTCGGGCAATGCCCGCTGTCGCGCGCAGCTTGCCGCCTTGCACTCGCGGCAGGAGAATTTTGGTTGCATTTTCTGGCTGCCGGGGGAGTCGCAGGGCGAATGGGAGGAAGAGCGGCTCGGCTTTGCGCGGGATCTTGCCACGCAAGCGGCGCTGACGATCGACAACGCCCGCCTGATTTTGCAGACCGAAGAAAAAGCGCATGCGCTGGAGCATGCGAACCAGCACATTGCGGATTTTCTCGCCAGCGTCTCGCATGAACTGCGCACGCCGCTGCACGCGATTCTGCAGTTTTCCGAAATCATGCTGAGCGAAAAGCCCGGCGGACTCAATCACGAGCAGAAGCATCAAATCGAAATCGTGCAGCGCAGCGGCAAGAATCTGCTCAAACTCATCAATGATATTCTGGATTTGGGCAAGATCGAAGCCGGCAAAATGGAAGCCTCGTGGCAGGCATTCAATGCGCTGGAAATGATTCGTGAAACCGTTGCGGCGATCCGGCCGCTGGCTTTGGACAAGGGGCTGAATGTGCAGCTGCGTTTGCCCTCCGCGCTGCCCGAAAACATCGTGAGCGACCGCTATATGCTTGCGCGCGTGCTCACCAATCTGCTGGGCAACGCGGTAAAATTCACCGATTCGGGTGAAGTGACCGTGACCGCGGAATATCAAAATCGCGTGTTGACCATCGGTGTGCGCGATACGGGCAAGGGCATCCCCGCGCATCGTTTGCAGGAGATTTTCGAGCCTTTCCGCCAGCTCGAAAGCGGCGAAGCGCGCAAATACGGGGGCACCGGCCTGGGCCTGGCGATTTCACAAAAATTGATGGGAATTCTCGGCGGCCAGATCGAAGTACAGAGCGAGAAAGGAAAAGGCTCGGTCTTCAAGATCAAACTTCCCGTGCGCGAACTCAGCAAAGCCGAGCAGAAGGCGCGGCGGCAGAAAGGCGAGGCGCCGCTGGAAAAAGCCGAGAACAGACCGAGTCGCCAGGGCATTTTCTCCAAGTGGCTCTCCTCGGGCAAAAAGAAAAACTTCAGCATTCTGGTGGTGGAAGATGATGAGAACACGCGCTATGCCATGGAATTTATTTTGGAAGATGCCGGCTACCAGGTGAAGTTCGCGGAGAACGGCGAGAAGGCCCTGCTCGCCGCACAGCACGACCGGCCCGACATGATTCTCATGGACATTATGATGCCGAATCTGGACGGCTATCAAGTCGCGCGCCTGCTCAAGGCGCAAAAACAATTGCAACACATTCCGCTGGTCGCGCTCACCGCCCGCGCCATGAAAGGCGACCGTGAAAAAGCGCTGGCCGCCGGCTATGATGATTATCTCACCAAGCCTTTCGAGAAGAAAGACATTTTGGCCGTGATTGCGCGCTGGCTGGAGGAACGCGTGGAAAGCAAGGCCTCATGATGGGGATGCGGTATTCAGTATTCAGTGAGCAATGAGCAGCGCAACGACCATGACCACGAGCCGAACATGCCCAAGTCCGATCTGCAGAAACAACTTGACAAGCTCGCGCACGACCTGCGCAACCCCGTGCACACCGCGCAGTTGAATGTGGAAGCCGCGCAAATGCTGGCGGCGAAATGGCAAGATGCCAATGCCGAGCGCTTGCGCAAGCATCTGGGCATTGTCGCCACGGAATTGGAGAGGTTGAAAAATATGGTGGCGGAGGGGGCGAAGCAACTCAAGAATGGTTAAAAGACTTCAGCATACCAAATGACAGCTTGATTTTGTTTCACAAAGGCTGTTTATTGTTCATGCTTTGATCGCCTTTGCGGGTGGTACTTTGCCGATGGCAAATTTTGTAGGGAGTCTTGATCTTGGCCACCGATCGTGAAAAAATCCTGATCGCCGACGATGAGCCGGGCGTCGTCACCGCGCTCGAAACGTTGCTGGGCGACGACTATCAAATCTTTTCGGCAGAAACCGGCGCGGACGCCTGGAGCATTTTACAGGAAGAAGAAATCGCCGTGGCGCTGGTGGATTTGAAATTGCCCGATCTCGAAGGTCTGGAAATCCTGTCGCGCATGCGCGAGAAAGATCTCGACACGGAATCGATCATGATCACCGGGCAGGGCAGCATCGACACGGCCGTCGAGGCCATGCGGCGCGGGGCTTATTATTACATTCACAAACCGGTGGAAAGCGCGCGCATCAAGGAGCTGGTGGCCAAGGCTATAGAGAAATACCGTCTGCAGATCACGAATCTCGCTTTGCAGCGGCGCCTCGAAGAGCTGACGCATTATGAAGAGCTCATCGGCCAAAGTGAAGCCATGCGGGAAGTCTATCGCCTGATTGAAGCGGTAGCCAAAACCGATTCAACGATCTTGATCACGGGCGAGAGCGGCACCGGCAAAGAGCTGGTGGCGCGCGCCATTCACCGCCGCAGCAATCGCCGCGACCAGGTCTTCGTCGCCTCCAACTGCTCGGCCCTGCCCTCGGATATTCTGGAGAACGAACTGTTTGGCCATGAAAAAGGCGCATTCACCGGCGCGCTCACGGAAAAGCCCGGCTGCTTCGAGCTCGCCGACAGCGGCACGCTGTTCTTCGATGAAATCGGCGAAATGCCTTACGAATTGCAGGCGAAACTGCTGCGCGCCCTGGAAGAGCGAAGATTCCGGCGCCTGGGGGGGCGCAAAGAAATCAGCGTTGATGTACGCATCATCTCCGCCACCAACCGCGACGTGCGCGCAGCGGTGCGCGAAAAAACTTTGCGCGAGGATTTATTTTACCGCCTGGCCGTGGTGGAAATCGAATTGCCGCCGTTGCGCGAGCGTTTGAGCGATTTGCGACTGCTCGCGGAGAACTTTCTCAAACGCTACTGTGAAAAGAACGGCAAAAAAATCACCGGCATCTCGCGCGAAGCGTTTGAAATGCTGTCGCAGCACAACTGGCCCGGCAACGTGCGCGAGCTGCGCAACGTCGTCGAGCGCGCCGTGATTCTTTGTAATAACCGCATGATCACGCCGCTGGATTTGCCCAAATATTTTCACCACGCCGAGCCGGCCAACACGCTCACGCTTCCGCTGGGCACCACGGTCGAAGATGCTGAACGCCTGCTGATACTGCGGACGCTGGAATCACATCACAACAACAAGACGCGCGCGGCGGAGACGCTGGGCATCAGTTTGAAGACGCTGCATAACAAGCTCGAGCGCTATCGCGAAGAAACGCCGTGAGGATTCCTCCCCTGCATTGATCCAACCCGGTTTTCACCGTGTAAGAATTACCGCATGCCGTTTCACCGCAAAAGACGGGCATTTTCAGGGCTGAGGCCCGCCCGCTGCTGGCTCTCTCAGGTAATTCTTACACGATTCCAGTTTCCCCGCTTCTGCGCCGGCCGGCGGCACACGACTATCCCCAAGTTTTTCTCCGCCATAACTCCCTGATTCTCCTTATTGAGATCGGGCATTTCACCTTGCCCGCATCCCTTCAAAAAGTTTGGCAATCCCTTTGCATAATGACCTTGCATCGCAGAAATCTCTGCAACGCTTGAGTGCGATATTCATCATTCATGCTAATTTTCGATCATTGCACGGAAGTCGCCAATCGCAAAGGAATTACAAATGAACGCTCTGCCCATTTTCATCTCTGGATTACTCGGCTGGCTGATGGGTCACATGTTCAACTTGATGGAACGCCATTCAAGCTGGCTGCGAGTATTCAAT
This sequence comes from bacterium, assembly GCA_044869275.1. GTDB lineage: Bacteria > Zhuqueibacterota > Zhuqueibacteria > Zhuqueibacterales > Zhuqueibacteraceae > JBIOXB01. The sequence goes on along the minus strand of JBIOXB010000208.1, from coordinate 29,863 downwards.
TATCCCATCGGCATTGCGGCAGCCGCTGCCGGCACGATGACGGGCCAGAACATGCCCGGGTTGCAGAACAAGGTCTTCTTGATGGGAATATTATTTTCCGGCATCGCGCTGCTGTTGTTTCAAAGTTTGCGGCGCTTGTTTCTGGAACGACGCGGGTTTGATGTAGAGGAAACTTAGTCCCGTTTTCGGCGCACGGTCTCAGCAGGCATCGTCATGTTCGAAGAATGATAAGCCTTATACCTCATTTCAACAAACTAAGGAGATCGTCATGAAAAAGTTGCTGTTTTTCATGATCTGCTGTACCGGCTTCTTCGTGCTCTTTTCGCAGCATGAAGAGTTGTTGGGACGCTTACATTGGCTGGACGCCCCGCGCGTGCACGTGGTGCAGAAAGGGGAGTCCTTGAGCAGGCTCGCGAAGGAAAACTATGGCGAGGTGAATTATTGGCGGGAGCTGGCGCTGATCAATCGCGCGCCCAAGCCCAACCATATCCAGCCGGGCGAGCAGGTTTTGTTGCCGGCCGCAAATGTGCTGCAAGAACTGCGGCGTGCGCGCACACTCTCGCGCGTGAATGAAATTGTAAAGGCGCAGACAGCGCAAGTCGGAAACGCCAACACCACGCCGGCGGTGACCAGCACGCAACCTGTGAGCGATTTAGATGCGAATAACCCTGTGCCCGCACCAGAACCGGCAACCGTAACGGCACCGCCGGCCACAACTGAACCAACTGGCGTAACCGCCGTGCAGCCGCCTCAGGAAGAGACCACGAGCGATGGCTGGTTCTGGGTGATTCTAGGATTGATTGCGTTGGGTGGTGTGATTGGATTTGTCTTTTACCGCAAGCGCCAGGAAGAGAAAGAAAAGCTCGAAAGCGAAGAAGCCTCCGTGAAGAATGGAGAGCGTCGAAATTTTCCGAGCGATCGCCGGCCCCTGATGCCGCGCAAACAGGAAGGCGCCGCCGCTTGATCGACATGATCGCGGCGCGTCGAAGGATTCTTGCCTTCGGAGGCAATGGTCGGCGATCGCTCCCTTCCGCACAGACCACAGGAGCGGAATTGAACTACACGCCTCGCGCCCGCTCGAACTGCCACCTTAAGATTGACTTGCGCGGGGTGCGCAACAAATGAAGTGAAACGGCAAAAAATCTCCTCCAAATCCTCAGCGGACGAGTCGGCGGTTTCCCCTGGCTGCCGGCTCCCGCGCTCCCTACCCGCGAAGAGCACGGTTGAGCGAGACCGTGCTCTTCTTTTTTATATTCCGGCCCGGGCATGCAGGAGCCTCCCGCATGCCAAAAACCTTTTCGTTGTTCACAGCCACCCTTGCTCACGATACCATTGTACCGTTTGGCGCAATCCTTCTTCCAGCGTGAGCGCCGTGGTGAACCCCAGTTGCTGTCGCGCTTTCTCGGCGCTACAAACCCAATGCGTCTCGCGCATCTCCCGTACTTTGTCAAAATTCAAAAGTGCCGGACGGCGCGTGATTTTCGCGATCGTCTCACCGGCTGCGGCAACCACAGGCGTAATTCCGAGCGGAATCGGAATCGAAATGGTCTTGCGCTGCATCGCCCGCGCGATCGCGAGGCCCAATTGCGACCACTCGTAAGACTCGGGATTCGTGAGGAAAAAAGTTTCGCCCACTGCCTGCGGATGCTGTGCGGCGGCGACCATGCCGCGCACCAAGTCCTGCACGTGGACCAAGCTGGTGTAGCGCTTTTGCAGGCCCGGCCGCAAGCGAATTCCCCATTTGACTTGCTTGAAGTATTGATACACGTCGCGATCGCGCGGCCCGTAAACCACGGGTGGGCGCACGACCGTGATCGGCAATTGTTGCACGAATTCCGCGCACGCCGTCTCACCGGCCAGTTTCGAGAGGCCATACACGGATACCGGCTGCGGCGTTTCTTCTTCGCGCACCGGCCGGCCGTTGCGGCTCGGCCCCGCCGCGGCGATGCTCGAGGCGTAGACAAAGCGTTGCAGGTGTTTCGCCTGCTGCGCGCAGATCTTTAAGAGCTTGCGTGTGGCCACGCCATTCGCCTGAAAGTATTGCGCCGAAGTCAAGGCTTTGGTCAGGCCGGCCAAATGGAACACGTGCGTCGCTTGCGCGACGGTTTCCGCGAGAATCTTCTCCGCAAACATGTCGCCGTGCACAAGCTGCACCGGCACGCTTTTCAGCCATTTTAAAGCATGCGGCGAGCGCACCAAACAATGCACTTGCCACCCGGATTTGACCAATTCTTCCACCAACGTGCTGCCAATAAAACCCGTGCCACCGGTGATAAAAGCGATCATCCTTCCTCCTCCGAATCAATCTGGCTTGCGATACGCAAGAAAATGGACCGCAAGTCTTTGCAAGGAATCCCTTGCCATTTCGACCAATGCAATATAGCATTTCACCTGAGAATCGCAAAATCCCCCGCGCATGACCGGGCTTGTCATTTTGCCAGAATCTTGGTAAAATGGCCTACAGCATTGGTTCATCAAGGCCTGAGGTTTGGGAATTTTTGAATGGCGCGGCGACGTTGTTGCATTTCCTTCCGGCAATAAAACTCAACAGGAGAGTGGCATATGAGCTTCGACAATCGTGTTGCCCTCATCACCGGTGGTACCGGCGCACTCGGCAGCGCCGTCTCACAAATGTTTTTGAACAAAGGCGCGCGCGTGATGACGACTTATCACAGCGAAGCCGGCTTCCGTGAATTGCAGAACATGCGGGGTGTAGAAAAAGCGAGATTGGCGGGGGTGCAAGCGGATGTGACCAAATCCGCGGAGGTGCGCAATCTCGTCGATCAAACGCTGGCGCAATTTGGGCGCATCGACATTTTGGTCAATCTCGTCGGAGGATTTGCCGGCGGGGTGAATGTGGCGGGCCTTCCCGAAGCGGATTGGGATCGCATGCTGAATTTGAATCTCAAATCGACCTTTCTCACTTGCCAGGCGGTTTTGGCGCATATGCTGAAAAACAACTATGGCCGCATTGTGAACACCTCCTCGCGCGGCGCCATTGAAGTGGGCGCGGGCGTGTCCGCCTATGCCGTTTCCAAAGCCGGCGTTTTGACTTTGACCAAAGCCATTGCGCAAGAAGTGAAAGGCAAGAATATCACGGCCAACGTTGTGCTGCCGGGCATGATCGACACTCCGGCCAATCGCCAGGCCATTCCCCCCGCCGAGCACTCGAAATTCGTCCAGCCGGAGAGCATTGCGCAGGTCATCCTGTTTTTGGCCAGCGAGGTTGAGGGGCGCGACATCAACGCCGCGGCTGTGCCGGTTTATGGGGCGAGTTGATTGGGCGACGACGGCAGATAGAAGATTGAGAATGGAGGATCGAAGATAGAGGATAAAAACTGATTGCAGCAAACTCGAGCATTTTCTATCCTCGATTTTCTATTTTCGATTTTCGGATGCTGGCGCCATGCAAACGGGCGAGCACTCGCTCCACGCCTTCTTGAAAAACCTCGGCCGGCGCCAACAAGCTCAACACCAGAAATCCGGCCTGCGGAAAATCAAAAAAATAGCCTGGATGGACGAACACCTCGTCGCGTTGCAACAAGTCTACGGCAAGCTCTTCCTCTGAAATCTCCGGCGATATTTTCAGAATGGCATACCACCCAGCTTCGCGCAACAGCACCTTGCCCTCTTGCCGGGCCCGGCAGGATTCGAGCAAATAGACATAATTTGCTTCGGTGCGTGCGCGGATTTGTTGCTGCATCTCATGGCGCAGGGCGAGCAGTTTTCTCGCCGCGAGCTGGACCGCAGTGCCGGCTGAAAGATAGGTGTCGGCGATGAATTCGAGCCGCGCGCACGCCTGTTCGCGCAACGCCTCCGGCCCATTGACGTGAATCCAAGCCAGTTTCATTTGCGGCAGCGCAGATATTTTGGAAAGCCCGCTCAGCACGAAAGTCAAGGCCTCGCGATTCGAAACCAGCGAAGCCGGCCGCCGTTGATCGTTCACAACGGCATAATCCAGAAACACTTCGTCGCAAATCAAGGCAAGATCGTGCTCGCGGCACAAGGCATTCAAGCGCGCCACTTCCTCCGGTTTGACAAATGCGCCCGTGGGGTTATGGGGATGCACCAGCACGATCGCTTTGGTTTTGGTGGTGATGACGTTTTCCAGCGTGTTCAAGTCAATGTGCCAGCCCCGTTGAGAATCATATCGCAGCAGATAATGCCGCAACTGCACTGCTTCCAGGGCTGTAAGAAAATCCAATAAGGGGTAACTCGGCGAAGGCGAGAGTATTTCAGCATCGGGATCGGCGAGTAACTTGAAGAGATAGCCATATGCTTCGCTCGTGCTCGCGGTGAGAAATAGCGCCTCCGGAGCGATGGCCATCCCATGATCCGCATAATAACCCGCCACCGCTTCGCGCGCCGGCAGCATGCCATGAGAGTCGGGCTCGTAGAGCAGCACCTGCGAATCTCCCCCGGCGCGCAACAGCACACCCTCATCATAAATCAAGCCCGCGCGCGTGGGGTTCGATTCCGTCAAATCCAAAATCGCAGCACTGGCCGATCTCTTCTCTTCCAGCACACGATGGAGTCGATTGGCCGCGAGGGGCCAGCGCAGCCTTTGAGAAAACATTTCATGCCCTCCCGATATTCGCCAAGACGCTTCGGTCGCGCGTTCGAATCCTTCACAGCATCCCCTCTCGCTTTCGCAAAAACCATTCGGCTGCCAGGGTCAACAATAGCACAAATAGCACCGGCAGCTTCCCCCAAAAGGCGAAATCGCGCTCTTCATGTTTGATCACCGGCTCGAGCGGCAAGCGTGCAATAGCTTGTTCCAGGCTATCCGGCGGCAGATAAGCACCGCCGCTCGCTTCCGCGAGCTGGCGCAGCAGCGGCTCGTTCACGCGCGTCTGCAAAAACTCCAAGCTGAACGGCTCGACGGAAAATTTGCCGGAATCTTCACCGAGTTTCTTGCCCTCCAATTCCGCGGTGCCGTGAAATTGATACTCGCCTCCACTCAAAACCTGCAGGCGTGCGCGATACAAACCGCTCCCGGCGTCCTGCAGAATCACGTCCTGCTGCCATTGCGGTCCGCCGACCTGCACCTGCACGTGCGCGCCTTCGAGCGGGACGTAATCTTCGCGATACACCTGCGCCTGCAATTCAATTTGCTCTCCGCCGCGGTAGATTTCTTTGTTGCTGGTGATACGCACCAGCTTGGCGTCTTCCTTGGTCACCAGCCAGCGCACGGCGCCGCGCATGATTTGATCGTACACTTCCGCTTTGGCCGGCACCGATTGCAGCATCAAATGCCAGCGCCACAAGCCATAAGAAAAAATGGACAAAGTCTTACGCGCCGCATTTTTTTGCGCGAGCCACAGGGGCTCACCGGCAGCTTGCCTGCCACTGCCGCGAAGGGCGCTCATCAACACTTCGGTTCCGGCAACGGCACGGGTGGGATTCACGTTGGTGAAGAGCGGCGGCAAGTCCTCACCGGCGGTTTGCGCTTCGACCAACGGCCGCGTGATCGGATGCGCCAGGCCGCCCGGCTCCACCCGCAAAGCGAGGTTGCGTTCATTGCTCAACGCCACGGGAGTGGCCAAAGGCAAAGCGCCACGCAACTGCCAAAGCAGGGACGGATCGACGTTCGGGCCGTGCATATAAAAAAGCGGCTTGCTGTGATTGAGCAATTGCGTTTTGATCATTTCCAGCAATGCGGGGTCGGAATCGCGGCGCGGGAAATCAATTAAAATGAGGCCATCAACGTCCTGCCAAGAGGTGGCATTTCCGAATGCGGGCTCAGCGAGATCTTGAGAACGATAAAAACCACCGCCGGGGCGTTGCACAAAGCCGCGCACTTGATAATTTGGGTCGCCTGCCAGCGCGCGCTTGAGAAAAGCATAATCTGCCGCAGGCGCGCCCGCAAAAATCCATAGATTCAGCTTGCTTTTCAGCACGCGAACATAAAAAGCGCGGCGATTATTCTCCAGCGTCTGCTCGCCCTCGAGTGATTGCAGCCTGACCGTGTAGCGATTGAGACCGGGCTGTTTGGGCGTGAGCGTGATTTTCGCGGTGATCTGGGTGTCATCCGCAGGCAAGGAAAGGTCTTGCGAGGCGACTTCTCTTTCACCCTCGAAGATGTGAAGTTTGGTTTTCCGCCCGGCAAATCCGCTGGCCGTCACGGAGATTTCCACCGGTAATTGCGTTTCCGCGTAAGCAATTTCGTTGGTCAGCACCTCACTGATCAGGGCGTCGCGCGAGCGAGAGTCCACGCCAAGACGAACCGCGAGAATGGGCACCCCATAGGCCTCCGCCGTACGCACGGGATGGCTGCCGAGATTGTGCGCACCGTCACTGAGCAGAATCGCGGCGCGATATTCCTGGTTCGACAGTTTGGTTTTGGCACTCTGCAAAGCTTCGGACAAATTGGTGCCATCGCCATTGAAGGCAATATGGGTGACCGAATCCGGGGCAAGGGCCCGCAAGCTGTCGCTGAAAGTGAAAAAAGAAAGCTCGGACCTTTCGCGCAGCCGCTCCGCCCAGGGCATGGCCAGCGCGGCGAGCGCTTTTTCGGCGCGTGTGCCAGTGGAGTCACGCAAGGTCATGCTTGCGGAACGATCGAGCAAGACGGCGACCGCGGGCTGTTGCAAGCGCTGGAATGCCAGGCCCAGAATCGGCTCGAACAAGAGCAGCAACGCGGCCGCCAGTGCGAAGCCCCGCAATGCCGCCAGGAAGCGGCGCAGGAAGTTCGATACCGGCGGCGTGGTGCGGCGATAAATGAACCACGTGAACAGAAAAGCAAGCAGCAAAAACAGGAAGGGATAGAAAGCGGAGACGGAGAATTTCAGATCAATATTCATGCGCGTTTCAGTGCCAGAACGTGCCGCTCACGGTTGTGAGGGGATTTCGGTGAAGAACGCGGTGCTTGTCATTCCAGAAGTTGAAACCAATCTCAACCCGGGTTGCGGCGAAAGTTGAAGATCATTCTGAGCAAGCAGACGCATGTGGGTGTGATCGCGTTCAAAATAGAATTCCGCCGCGCGGGCGATCATGGCGGCGTTGTCCGTGCAATAAGCCGGCGGCGGATAAAATAATCTGAAGTCGCGCTGCCGGCCCAACTCCATCAAGGCCGTACGCAATGCTTGATTGCACGCCACCCCGCCGGCGAGTGCAACCGCGGTTACGGGCCAGCGTGCATGCGCGCGCGCGGTTGTTTCCAAGAGCGCCGCAATCAGCGCTTTTTGGAACGAAGCGGCAATGTCAGCTTTGAGCTGTGAGAGTTCCGGCAAAGAAGCGCCCGGTGCCGAGGCCGCGGTTTTTTCCCGCCAGTAGTACAACACCGCCGTTTTCAGCCCGCTAAAACTGAAATCGTACGGCGCATCTTTCAAGCGCGCGACCGGAAAAGTAACCGCCTCGGCATCTCCAAGCGCAGCGAGCTTTTCAATTTGCGGCCCTCCGGGATAGGGCAATCCCAAAATGCGCGCGACTTTGTCAAAGGCTTCGCCGGCGGCATCGTCCTGGGTTTCGCCCAAGATTTCGTACTCGCCCCAGGCCTTCACCAACGCCAAAATGGAATGGCCGCCGGAGATGATCAGGACCAAGAACGGGGGCTCCGGGCCGCCCGCATCGATATTGCTGGAAAAGAGATGTCCTTCAAGATGGTTGATGCCCATGAGCGGCACGTTCAAGTCCAGTGCCAAACCCTTGCCAAAACTGACGCCCACCAGCAGAGAGCCGATCAAGCCCGGTCCATGGGTGACGGCCAGAGCTTCCAAATCCTGCGCGCGAACCTGCGCGCGCTCCAATGCCGCGCGCACCACGCCGGAAATGTGTTGCAGGTGCGCACGCGAGGCCAATTCCGGCACCACGCCGCCGTATTGCTGGTGGACTTCCTGCGCGGCAATGACATTGGAAAGCAGCCTGCCCTCGGCTCTCACCGCAGCGCAGGTTTCATCGCAGGAAGTTTCAATGGCGAGTAGAATCATTGGAGTTGCGTTCCATCATCAATTTGAACAAGCTTGGCCTCATGTTGCGGCAGCGCACGCCCGGTGGCGCTTCAATGGAGAGGGGATGCCCGGCAACCTCGGAAGCTTGAATGCACGCGTAATCGATATAAGCCGAAAGGTCTTCGCGTTTGAGGCGCATCAACAAGCGCTCGCCGCCTTCGACCGTCAGCGCCACGGTCGAGGGCACGGCGGTGGCTTTGAGGTGCGCCGGCACGTGTCTTACGCGTACAGGAATTTCCTGCAGGTTTAATTCGATTATTTTTTGCACCTCGGCGGAAAGCCGCACGGTTTTGAACGGCATTTCGATTTTCAAGGAATCGGCAAAAGTTTGCAGGGCGAGCTCTTCTGCCAAGTCATTGCGCACGTTGCGAAACTCGCGTGGCAGGGTGCGAATCTCATTCAGAGATTTGACAAACTCTTCCGGTCCGGCGAGGGTGATGGAATCGGGCTCGAGCTGCATCTCCCCCACCTGCGTATACCCCGGCGGCGTTTGAATCTCGACCTCCACTTTGATCGGCACGACCTTTTCTTTTAAGCTGCCCAGCCTGATCGAAATCGCATGCGGCGCCAGCACCTGCGTGGCCGTGACCGGAATGCCGCGCCGGCCGACTTGCACCATGGTGTGCGTCAATTCGATCTCGGCCTCATGGCGCACGTGAGAAAGGTCCAATTCGATGAACGCCTCGCGATAAAACAGCAAGGCCAGCAAGGATTTGCCTTTTCCGGCAAAACGAACTTTGGCCGTCGCCGGAACCTCGCCCACGATGATCTTGTGCGCCGGCAGATTGGTAAAATAGATCGGCGCTTCGGCATCATAGCTGTATTCGTTTTCCGTTGCCACGACGAACCAGAACACTGAGGCGAGGATCAGGGCGATGAGCTTGATGCGGTGGTTTTCGAAAAAAGTGTGCATGGCTGTGTGTTTGATGCGAAAGCTGCGACGGCTGTGTCGGGTGTGGTGTTTGCCATTGCCGTGCCATGAAGAAATATAGCAATAATTTCGCGAGATACAAGACGGCGAGCCGAACTGGAAAACAAAACGAAATTGGCCCGTCAAACAAATAGGGCATCTGCCGTCTCATGCCACGCTCCGCGGCCCAACCACGTGGCCTCCTGCCATTGAGACGACAGACACCCTATTTTGTTTTCACAAGCCAAAAGAAAAACGTTGGCCGGCAATAGGTGAAGCAAAAGCTATTGCTTCACCACCCAAAGCTTGACTTTCGATTCGACCTCGGGGTGGAGCTTCACCGGCACTTCGTAAATGCCCAGCGCTCTGACCGGCTCTTCCAGAATGACGCGGCGCTTGTCGATCTCAAAGCCTTTGGCCGCGAGCAAATCGGCGACGTCTTGATTCGTCACCGAGCCGAACACGCGATCGTCCTCGCCCACCGGCAAAGTAGCGGTGATCGACACTCCCTCCATCTTGGCCTTCAGCACTTCCGCCGACTTTTTCTCTTTTTCTTTGACGGTAACGAGGCGCTTCTTTTCTTGCTCGAAGATCTTGAGATTGCGCGCATTCGCTTCGAAAGCGATGCCGCGCGGCAGCAGGAAGTTACGGGCAAAGCCGTCTTTCACATTGACGATTTTCCCGGCTTCGCCGAGGGTTTCGAAACTCTGTCGCAAGACAACTTTCATATGGCCTTCTCTCGTTTCATGCAAAATTTTTCTTATTCCGGTCAAACTTGTCATTCCAGAGCAATTCAGGGCACCGGCAACCAGGCCGGAGCGTCTCTACGGCGAGACCAATCCTGCCAATCCCATTAGCGTGTTTGATCAAACACGAACGGAATCAGCGCCAATAGCCGCGCACGCTTGATGGCCGTCACCAGCATGCGCTGGTGGTTGGCGCAGGTTCCCGAGGTGCGGCGCGGAATGATCTTGCCCTGTTCCGTGACGAAACGCACCAGGCGCTTTTCGTCCTTGTAATCGACGTAGATTTCGTCTTCTTCGCAGAAACGGCAGATGCGTTTTTTCTTCATCATGATGACAACACTCACAATTTGAGATTATCGTAGCCAAAATTGAATTCATTCTTGGGTTCGGCCGCCGGCGCGGCCGGAGCCGGTGGTGAAGGCGCGTGAGTATGCGGCGCGTGCCGGGTGGCTTCTTCCGAATATTCCGCCGGGGCGCTGTCAAACTCCTCGTCGCTCGCCATCGCTTCGTGAGCTTCGGCGCGCTTGTTGAGAAACTGGATGCGCCGGGCCTTGATCTCCACCACGTTGCGCGTGGAGCCGTCTTCGTTTTTCCAGGTGCGGCTTTGCAGCTCACCATCGACCAATACCGCGCTGCTTTTGTGCAGGCTCTCGGAGCAGCTCTCCGCGAGCTTATACCACGCCACGACGCCTACATAGCACACGCTTTCGCGCCATTGTCCGGTGTTATCTTTGAAACGCCGGTTCGAGGCGATATAAAAATTGGCCACGGGCGTGCCATTTGAAGTCCTTCTGAAGGAGGGGTCGCTGGTCAAATTCCCCGCGATCATCACGGAATTGATGTCCGGCATCTTCAAGTCTGCCATAGCTTTTCCCTCGACATGGTTGCGAAGAACTCGCTGGATTAGCTCGCCCACCCGTGCGCGCGCCCGGCTCAGCCTTTGAAAGCGCCGGCGCCGATTTCTTCCGTTACGCCATTATGCACGAAGCTCGGCACAATTGCCTCTTCTTCCGTGGCCAGGTGCCTTGGCTTTTGGCGTTCCACTTCTTCCTTCTTGAGCGCACGCTTGTCAACTTTGATAGTGAGATAACGCAGAACGGATTCGTTCAGGCGGTACTCCTTCTCCAACAAAGCGAGAATGCCGGCGGGCGCGTTGAAGCGCATGTGGAGATAGAAACCGTATTGCTTCTTTTTGATCTCGTAGGCGAGACGGCGCTTGCCCCAATCGTCCACTTTCACGATCTCCCCGCCATTGTTCGAAATAAAGTTGGTGATGCGGTCGCGCAAGCCCTTGACGTCGTCCGGCTTGAGCATGGAATCCACCACGACGGTGGTTTCATATAAAGCCACTGAGAACCTCCATGAAAAAAGTTACTGCGCCTTACAATAGTTATTCAATCCCGCGCGCGAGCGGAAACCTTGCGATGAAAAAAGGTTGCTCATCGCGTTCGGCACGCCTGGTCTTGGTTTCTCATCTTGTGCATGTGCGCGCCGCCGGTGATGAGCTCTGGCACGGGGTGAAGCAAAAAGCAAAAAGCAAACAACAAAAAGCAAAGAGCAAAAACCGCAAGTGCCGCCGCCAGGGACGCAGCATGCCGCCTGCATTGACAGCAAGCGAGATTTAATGGCAGCGCCCAAGGGCGGATTGGGGGCAAAGATCAATTGAACTTGTTCATCGCCTGCGGCATGCCACGTTCGATAAACTCCATGGTGGCCTCCATGGCAAGCGAGATCAGAGCAGGCAATTCTTCCAGCTCGGTTTTCGAAAACTTCGCGAGCACGAAATTCGCGCGATCGCCTAGAAATTCGCTGCCGATGCCGATGCGCAGGCGCGCAAAATCCTGCGAGCCCAGGTGCTGAATCACGGAAGCCAGGCCGTTATGGCCGCCGTCGCTGCCCTGCGGGCGCAGGCGCACTTTCCCAAAGGGCAGCTGAAACTCGTCGAGCACCAATAACAGCTTGTCGAGATCGATCTTAAAGTAGTCCAGGGCATGCCGCACGGCAATGCCGCTGTTGTTCATGAACGTCATCGGCTTGAGCAGCAAGAAATCTCTTTCCGCAAGACTCGTGTGCGCAACTTCGGAAACGAGATAATCCCCTTTGCCGGCCTTGAAGGAAACACGGTACTTTTCAGCCAGCCGGTCAACCGCCAGGAAGCCCGCATTGTGGCGGGTTTGCTCATAACGCTTGCCGGGATTACCCAAGCCGGCCACCAAAAATCTTTCCGCCATAACTGCACCAGAGTGCGGGCCGCCGCAGCGGCAACCGGACTACTTCTTGCCCTCTTGCTTCTTGGCCGGCTCCGCTTCGCCCTCTTCTTCCTTCTTGCCATGGCCGATGACCTCCGGCTCTTTGCTTTCTTCCGTCGGGGTGGGCGCGACCACGACTTCCTCCAGGCGCGGCGGCATCACCGCAACGATCACCTGCGTCGGATTGTCAAGAATCTCGACCTTCTCCACCTTGAGATCGCCCACATGCACGGATTGATTGATCTCCAGCGTGGTGACATCGATGGTGATGGCCTCGGGGATATCCAGCGGCAAACCTTCGATGTCGAGCTCGCGCAATAATTGTTGCAGCACGCCACCCGCTTTTACACCCGCGGCATTCCCCACGAAGCGCACCGGCACGGCCATTTTGATTTTCTCCGTGAGCCTGACGCCCAGAAGATCGAGATGCAGAGGCGAGCCCTTCACCGGATCCCATTGCACTTCGCGCACCACGCACTTGGCGGTATCGCCATTGCTGAAATTCACGTCGAGAACGCTCGATTTGTGCGTGAGCGTGTTGCGCAACAACTTTGCATCCACGGTAAAATTGATGCTGGGCTGCCCGTGAATGTAATAAACTCCGGGAATCAGGCCTTGCCGGCGCAACCGCTTGGCCGCTTGCTTGCCGGTATCCTGGCGAACCTGAACGGATAGAATTGCTTGATTCATGATGGCCTTTAACAATGAATTATGTTTGGATACATTACACCTTACACTTTACGCGTTACGCGAAGCCGTGTAACGTGTAAAGTGAAACGTGTTCTTACCATTCGAGCTTTTTAATCAAACAACGAGCTGATCGATTCTTCGTTATGAATGCGCATGATGGCACGGCCGAACAGCCGGGACACGGACAGCACTTTGATTTTTTCAATCAATTTGCTGGGATGAATTTGCACCGTGTCGGTGACGATCAACTGGTCGATCACGGATTTATCGATGCGCTCGACCGCCGGGCCGGAAAGAATCGCGTGCGTGCACGCCGCGATGATTTTTTGCGCGCCCATCTCTTTCAATTTTGCGGCGGCGTTGGTGAGCGTGCCCGCGGTGTCGCAAATATCGTCGATCAGCAGCGCATTCATACCTTCCACATTGCCGATGACGTGCATGATTTCCACAGCGTTGGGCCGCGGGCGGCGCTTGTCCACGATGGCGATAGGAGCATTCAAACGTTTGGCATAGGCCCGCGCCATGTGCGCACCACCGAGGTCGGGCGCGACCACGACTAAATTGGAGATATTGATCTCTTGCAGATGATCGATGAACACCGACGCGGAATACAGATGGTCGAGCGGAATGTCAAAGAAGCCCTGCAATTGCGGCGCATGCAAATCCATCGTCAGGATGCGATTCGCTCCGGCCGTGGTTATGAGATTCGCCACCAATTTCGCGGTGATGGAAACGCGCGGCTGGTCTTTGCGGTCCTGGCGCGCATAACCGTAATATGGAATCACCGCCGAAATGCGCTTGGCCGAGGCGCGCTTGGCGGCGTCGATCATGATCAACAATTCGAGCAAGTTTCGCGCCGGCGCGTTCGTTGGCTGCAAAATGAAAACGTCCTGGCCGCGAATATTCTCGCTGAACTTTACCCACGTTTCGCCGTCACTGAACTCGCGAAACTCGTTCTTGCCGAGCTCGAGATTGAGGTCCCGGGCGATTTTTTGCGCCAGATCCGGATGCGCCCTTCCGCTGAAAATGCGAGGATGTTGCAACAGAGCGCTCATGAGCCCTTCTGGAAGCCGTGGTTCACTCGCACGCCTTGGCCCGCCCGCGCGGGCAAAATCCGGCGCTGAAAATTTGAGCTGGGGCGGGAGGATTCGAACCTCCGAATGCAGGAACCAAAGTCCTGTGCCTTGCCAGCTTGGCGACGCCCCAAAAAACTGAATTTCGGAATTTGAGTTCGTTCTGGGAGAGAATCAGGGAAGAATGAGATGGCGATCTTCACTGCGTTTTGTTCCCAACTTCGAATCATCTTTCCAAGGACTTCTTCACCACTTCAAACTACGAGATCGGGGTCGGCCGCGAGGCCTTCACGGGCAGCATCTTCGCGATACTGTCGCAGAATGGCCTTTTCAATCTTATCGCGAAAATCATTGGAGATGGGATGCGCGATGTCACGATAGGTGCCGTCGTTCATTTTGCGGCTGGGCATGCTCACGAAGTAGCCGGTCGCTCCCTTGATCACCTTCATGCCGCGCACCACGAAACAATTGTCGAATGTCACATTGACAAACGCCTTCAACTTGTCTTCGTCCCGAATACTCACCGTAATTTCGGTAATCTCCATCCCTTCCTCCCTGCAAGAGTTGTCATGGTCAACTGCCCCAAAGCAGATTTAACCATTCTCCGTATCATCTCAGAAAAGAATCGACGTCGCCGTACCCCCACTTCATTGGTCGCGCGCTAAATGTGCGATACTCGGAACGAAATAATTGTTGCACTGCCTGCGCTTGCGAAAGGCTGCTGAAGACGCCAAAAACCGCCGCGCCGCTTCCCGTCAAATTCGAAAAAATGGCTCCCTCCTGCCCCAGCTTGTTTTTGACGGCAAGCAAATGAGGATGCCATTGAAAAACAATCTCTTCCAAGTCGTTGACGCCAAGCGACTCAGTGTTGCAGTCTTCGAAACACTGCAGTTTTGAGAGAGCGAATGTACAATTCTGGTGACTTTTTGTCAAGCCTAATTTAATGTTTTTATAAACGGAAGCAGTTGAAATCGAGAACTCCGGCACGATCACAACTATCCCTATCTCCGGCAATCTCGGAACAGGTGAAAGGATTTCCCCACGCCCTTGACCGCGGCAGAATCCTCCTTCGAGAAAAAAGGGCACATCCGAGCCGAGCTCCAGGGCCAGTTCACGCAGATCTTCCTGAGCCAACTCCAGGCCGCAGATTTGGTTGATCGCCATTAAAGCCACGGCGGCGTCACTGCTGCCGCCTCCCAAACCGCCGCCGGCCGGCACATTCTTATGCAGATACAGCTTCACTCCCGGCTTCCTTCCGGCTTTGCGGGTGATCAAGTCATAAGCACGCACGCAGAGATTGTCGCGATCAACCGGAATCTCCGGCCAGTTGCAGGCAAACTCCAAATACGCTTCTTCGGATTTCTCAAAGAACAATTGATCCGCCAGACTGATCTGCAAAAAATACGTGTCTAACTCGTGATAACCGTCCGCACGCCTGCCCAACACGCGCAATCCCAAGTTGATTTTCGCATAAGCGCGGACCATCCATTTTTTCATACAGATGTAGCTCTTGCGGCTTGAACCATTGGGGTGGAATGAAACAAGGCGCAGTGCCAGTTAGGGGCGAGCATTTGCATCGTTTTCACAAGGAAGGCGTACACCTACGACGGTGTCGTACAACGACATACTTTATCGCTGGGCCGGCAGTTTTTGGCGTTCCTCCGCCGAGTAGATGATGGCTTCACTCTCCTCGTGCGGCCGCGGAATGATGTGCGTCGAAACCAACTCGCCCACTTTCGCGGCAGCGGCACTGCCCGCGTCGAGAGCGGCCTTCACCGCTCCCACCTCTCCGACGATTTTGATGGTGACCATGGCCGCATCGGTCACCTCTTTGCCGACCAAAATGACCTGCGCGGCTTTCACCATCGCGTCGGCAGCCTCCAGGGCCGCGACCAGGCCTCGTGTTTCAATCAATCCCAAAGCGCGCTCACTCATGGCCGTCTCACGATTCACTCAAGTCCGAGCGTTTCGGTAGAATCAATTCCACTTCCGCATGTGGCCGCGGAATCACGTGCACCGAGACCAGTTCACCGACTTTCTCAGCCGCCGCGGCGCCGGCGTCGGTTGCTGCTTTCACGGCGCCGACGTCGCCGCGCACCAACACGGTGACGTATCCCCCGCCGATTTTTTCTTTGCCGATCAAGGTCACTTTCGCGGCCTTCACCATGGCGTCCGCGGCTTCAATCGCGCCCACCAAGCCCCGCGTTTCGATCATTCCGAGTGCATCGAGACTCATTTATGCTCCTTTGGAGATATGAACCCGGCTACCCTTTCATTTTGGCGCGGAAAATCTACTAAAAAGTTACCACGTTGTCAATTCATTTTTTGCCTGATAACTCTCACAAAACAATCGCTTGCGGCCTGCAGGCATTTCAGGTTTCACGGTTGGGTTTCTGCCACGCGGTGGTTCTGTGCTTGCATGTTGAAAATGGAATCAGTAAATTCTTTTGAGTTTATTTTGCCCAGCGCTGGTTGAAATGATGCACGACGCCAGTGTTTTACGCTACCGGACTCCGGCATTACTTGAAGGGAGGTGCCCGGAGAAGAACGTCAGAGAATCACCCACGGAGGGAAACAACCCAGCGGACGCGAAGAGTCCGTTGGCACCAAGCGAGGAGATTTCAACGCCGCAGTGCCAGCATATTTTTTCTTTTCCGATGCGCATTTGGGGGCGCCCCACAGTGCCAATGATGCGGAGCGCCGAACCAAAGTTCTGGAATTTTTGGAATACGTCAAAACCCACGGCGCCGGCCTGTTCATCGTTGGAGATCTGTTTGACTTTTGGTTTGAATACCGCCATGCCATTTTGAACCGGCATTTTGCCGTGCTCGCGAAACTGCACGAGTTGAGCCACCACGGGCTGCCGGTCGATTATCTCGCCGGCAATCATGACATGTGGCTGGGTGATTTTCTACGCGAGCAGGTGGGGCTGAATATTCACCACCAGGGCCTGAGCCGCATGCTGTACGGCTACAAGTGTTTCATCACCCACGGCGACGGCACGGCCAAGCGCGACCGCGGCTATCGCATCCTAAAAAAAGTCATGAAACACCCGGTCAATGTTTTTTTGTACCGCATGCTCTCTCCTGACCTGGGCGTGCCGCTGGCGAACTTCATGTCGGGCTCAAGCCGCAAGTACAAGGAACGCGACAGCAGCTGGGATCGCGAGTATCGCGAATACGGTTTGCGCAAACTCGCCGAGGGGTACGATGTATTCATGATGGGCCATACACACAAACCCATCCTCGAACAAATCGAAGGCAAAACGCTAATCAATCTTGGCGATTGGATGAAGCGTTTTACTTACTGCCGCATGGACGAGAATGGACCGCGGCTGCTCACATGGCCGGAACGCTGAATGAGGGGCAGGCGGCAAAATGCGCCGAGCTTGCGCATTTTAGAATTGCAGAACTGCAAAATGCATGCTCAGGCGCCTGAGCTGGATTTATTCTGATGCGGTCCCTGCATTCGCCGGCATGGCCAGTACATTAAACGCTATAGTCTCTGCTTTCTTCTGTTTGCCTTTTTCGCCAAGAAGCCGCCACTGCTTTGAAATATTCTATCGCGTGCTGCGAGAGTGACAGCCATGAACCTATCTTCCCACAACGGCTTTTGGGCCGACTTCTGGCAATCGCCAAAACCGCTGTATGTTTTGGGCGGCACAGCGGCAGCTTTGGGGTTGATACTGATCATCTATTTGCTGGCGCTCAGCAGCGATTTGCCGGATACCGCCCAGCTCGAGCGCTACCAGCCCAAGCTTATCTCCAAAGTCTACAGCGCCGACGGCAAGCTCATCAAGGAATTCTTTGAAGAACGCCGCTCTTACACCCCGTTGGAACAAGTGCCGCAGTATTTGCAGCAGGCCCTGCTCGCCACGGAAGACCGGCGTTTTTACAGCCACTGGGGCATCAACACCATGCGCCTCGCCGAAGCCATGATGATCAACGTTTTCAGCCTGAGCGTGCGCCAGGGGGCGAGCACGATCACGCAGCAGCTCGCGCGCAAGCTCCATTTGACCGACGAAAAAACGCTCACGCGAAAAGTCAAGGAAGCACTGACCGCGATTCAAATCGAGCGCACCTACACCAAAAAGGAAATTTTGGAGATGTACCTCACGCACGTCTATTTCGGCCATGGTGCGCATGGCGTGCAAATGGCGGCGCAGCGTTTTTTCGGCAAGCCCGTGCAAGAATTGAACGTGCCGGAAGCGGCTACCCTGGTCGGCCTGGTGCAGCGGCCGGAGTCGCTTTCGCCGATCAAGTATCCGCAACGCTGTTTGGAGCGCCGCAATCTCGTGCTGCACAATATGTACGCCACCGGCGCGCTTTCCCGCGAAGACTATGATCGCTACAAAGCTGCGCCGCTCGCGGTGCTCGATACCCCGTCCAACGATCACTACGGCGTCGCGCCTTATTTCACCGAGCATGTGCGCCAGCTGCTGTGGCAAAAATATGGCAGCGACATTCTGACGCAAGGCCTCACCATTCACACCACGGTTGACACCCGCGCACAATTCTTGGCCGAACGCGCCGTCACGAACCAACTGCACGAACTGCAAAGGCAATACAACAAGCGCTTGCTCGCCAAACGCGAACATCTTAAAATAATTACCCCCGCGATGCTGGATTCGCTCGGCATGACCATGACGCAAGTGCTGCTGGATTCGGCCACAATTCACAGCCTGCTCAGCCGCGAGCGCCCGGTGCAGGCGGCACTGGTGTGCATCGAGCCCAAAACCGGATACGTTCGTGCTTTGGTCGGCGGGCGAGATTTCGAGGAAAATAAATTCAATCGTGTCACTCAGGCGAAACGCCAACCCGGTTCCGCTTTCAAACCCTTCGCGTATACCACCGTTATCGACAACGGCTTTCCCACGACCTACGAGGTGATCAACCAGCCCGTCGTCGTCAGGCAAGTCGATGGCACGGAGTGGCGGCCGCACAATTATGACAATTCCATCGGCGGCTTCGTGACGCTGCGCGAAGCTTTGTCGCGTTCGCTGAACCTGCCGACGGTTCGCGTGGTGCAACAAATCACCAAACCCGAAATTGTGGTCAACTATGCCAAGAAAATGGGGCTGACCACGGACCTGCCGCCATACGACGCGGTGGCCGCCCTCGGCGCCGGCGAGGTCATTCCTTTGGAGATTACTTCGGCGTTTTCGGCTTATCCCAATCAAGGCGTGCGCATGGAGCCGATTTTCATCACGCGCATCGAGGATAAAGAGGGTAACGTGCTGGAAGAAAATTTTCCCAACGGCAAGGAGGTTTTGAGCAAGGAAACGGCGTACATCATGACCGACATGTTGCGTTCGGTTATCGATAGCCCGCGCGGCACCGCCGCGGGCGTGCGCGGCCGCTACAACTTTTACCGTCCAGCGGCCGGCAAGACCGGCACGACCAATACCTATCGCGACGCCTGGTTCATCGGCTTCACGCCGCAATTCGTCACCGGCGTGTGGGCGGGTTTCGATCGGCAGGACATGTCATTCGAGCGCGGCACCGGCTCGGTCGTGGCGCTGCCCATGTGGGGCCCCTTCATGCGAGCCTGGCACGATACGCTCCACTTAGAGGTGGAAGATTTCCCCAAACCGGACGGCGTCGTGCGCATAGAAATATGCACCGCTTCGAAAAAGCTCGCAAACGACGAGTGCCCGACGGTAATCTGGGAAGTGTATAAAGCGGGATTGGAACCGGCAAGCCGCTGCGACCTTCACCGTGGCCGCGAGCGCACGCACAGCGGCCGGGATGCGCGCAGGTCGGATTGATTTGCGCCGTTGCGGCTGGTGAAATCGGCAACGTGAATGGGGAGAGGCGAATTCATCAACTGCAGTAGATCATTGATCAAAGGATTGGCGGCGCGATAGTCGCCGAACTGGTCGGAATTGGCCACAAAGTAGTTACTTTACCGGGCTTTGCAGCAGTAGCTTGGGCAGATTCTTGCGTTCGCCGTCTTCCGCCTCTTTGCCGCCGATGGGCAGGGCTTTGACGTCGGGCTCCTCGCTCATCACGCAATGCCCTTCGAAACGCGCGCCGTCGTTGATGGCGAGCTTGGCGGTTTTTACCTCGCCGATCACCACCGAACGCGCTTCCAAGATCACTTTGCCGCTGGCGAAAATCTGCCCCTTGATGAAGCCGCCAATGACGGCGTTTTTCGTGCGCACCTCGCCCTCGATCTCACCATTCTGGCCGACGATCAAGGAATCGGTGGTGAGCACCTGGCCGTTGATTTTGCCGTCGAGGCGCAAGCTGCTTTGCACCCGTACAGTGCCTTCGATGGTGGTGCCCTTGCCGATGATGGTGTTCAGATCACCCATTCTACTGTTATCGTCCATGACTTTCTCCCGGATTTTCTCCTGAGTTCGAATTTCCTGAGGCGAGCGTTCTTTCTGAGCAACGGAGGCTGGCGGATCCGGTTCAACCGGTTTCGCAGAGTAGCCGAAGAATTCGCCGAGTTTTGTGGTGATGCGCTCCTTCATCTTGCCACAGCCACTTCCGGGCGGCCGATCAATTCCGCGCCCGGGCGGTTATTCCTGTTCAGATTATCAGAAACGACCGTAGTTTTACCCTCCTCGCTCATCAGGCAGCGCCCCTCGAACACCGCACCTTCGTCAATCACCAGGCGCGAGGTTTTTACTTCACCATACACAACGGACTTCGCTTCCAGCACCACCTTGCCGCTGGCGATGATTTTGTTCTTGACTTTTCCGCCGATGACCGCGTTTTTCACGCGCACTTCGCCTTCAATCTCACCGTCCTTGCCGACGATGAGCGAGTCCGCGACGTTCACCGTGCCGATGATTTTGCCATCGACGCGCAAGCTGCTCTGCACCGTCACCGTGCCTTCAATAATCGATCCGCGTCCGACAATCGTATTCAGTTCCCCGCTGCCGCCGCGTTCAACTTCGTTGGGATCTTTCCTAGATAACATGATATGCTCCTGGTTTTTCCTTTGAGAGACTTCAATATATACCGTCGAAAAATCAGGAATGAAGAAAGCAGGAGCGGAAAAAGAAAGGTAAACGGCGGCGGGCCGGGCGAGGGTGGCGAAATCAAACTATTGCAGAATACCAACCAAAATAGCCCGGAGGGCTGGAAACGGCCAAGGTTTCTTCACCCCCAGACGTTTTCTCCGTCTCCGCCTGCCGATTTCTGTGCCAGCCACATCACGATGCCGATCAAAATCGTCAGCAAGATCGAATAGGCGGCGGCGGTACCGAGGTTGAACAGGCGCAACTCCGAGAAGATGGCAATGGACAGCGGCTGGTTCTCATAGGTGTATAGTAAAATGGAAGAAACAAATTCACCCAAGGCGATAACGAAGGCCATCATCGCGCCGGTAACCACGCCGGGAAGAATCAGCGGCAAGGTGATGCGACGAAAACGCAGCCAGGATCCGGCGCCCAAGTTCTGTGCCGCTTCGTCCAAAGCCGGGTCGAAATTCGAAAAGGACGCAACTGTGGCGCGAAATTGCATAGGCAGGTGGCGAATGAAATAAGCCAGCGGTAGAATGGCCGCCGTGCCGATCAAAACTCTCCCGCCGGTGAACCAATGTGGCTCGTCGAACAAGATGATCAGCATGATCGCGATCACGGTTCCGGGCAGGGCCCAGGGCAGCATTACGGTCAAATCGATCGGGCCGCGCGCCCAGGGCCACTTCCGTTGGAAGCCGGTGAAATACGCGGCAATGGTCGCGACGATTAAGCCAAAAGCGGTGGCAGTACCCGACATCCAAATGCTGTTCCACCATGGCCGCGCCGCTTCGCGCGAAGTGAAGACCGCGGTGAAATTTTCAAGTGTAAATTGCGCTGGCAACAATTGCCAAGTCCACGTGCCGTTTTTGACGAAAGCAATCAGCAGGAGAATCACTTGCGGGAGCATGAGAAAAATGATGAGCCCACTGCCGAGCAGGGCAAGCAAATTCTTCTGCCAGCGCGCGGTGACCGTTCGTGGCGGCGCGGCCACGCCTTTGCTGCCGCGCCCCGCGCCGGCAGGATGGCGGCTTTCGTACCAGCGAATCAGCAATAGAAAAAGAATGGAGATTGCCGCGAGTATGACGGCTTGCGTCAGCGCGAGCGGCAGATCGCCGTTCAATTTGGCATTGTAAATCTCCACCGCGAGATAGCGCCAAGTTCCGCCGAACAAATAGGGCGCGGTGAAACTGGCCATGCTGTTCATGAAAACCAGCAACGCCGCACCGATGAGCGCAGGCTTGAGCTGCGGCAAAATCACGCGCCGCGCAACGGTCCAGGCGCCGGCCCCCAAACCGCTCGCCGCTTCCTCGAGAGAGTGATCCAAGCTTTGCAGCGCATTGCGCGCGAAGAGATAAAAGAACACATAGAAACTGTAAACATGCACCAGCAGAATGGCCGGCACGCCGCGCATCACCAGCGGAGCGGAAGACAGTGAAAAAATCTTTTGCAACACGCGCGGGAAAATGCCAGTTTCGCTCATCAAGAAATAAAACGCCAGCACGCCCACCAGCGGTGGCAGCAAGATGGGCAGCGTGACGAGGACGCCGAATAAGCTGCGGCCGGGAAATTGAAGGCGGGTGAACAAAATCGCCAGTGGCACGCCCAAAAGCGCGCTGCACAAGACGGTGAGAATCGAGATATTGATGCTGCCCCACAAAGCGCGCAAATAAACCGGCTGCTGCCAATCGAAAAAGCGCACATAGTTTCCGAGCGACCAGCGGCCGTTGGCTTGCATGCTTTCCCGCAACAGCTCGACCATGGGGAGATAAATCAATATTCCCAGCAACAGTAGCATCAAACTGCCGAAAACGAGGAGGCCAGGAGAGTGGCGTTTCATAGTTGACCTAATCGAACAGCATGACGTTTTTAACCGGGACATGCAACTTGACCGCTTCCCCAGCCGGCAGCGCGACGCCACGGTCGCCCAAGGCAATTTGTGCTTCGGCGATCGCCATGCGCGCGGCGCAATGTGTGTCTCCGATCGTGGCATGAATCAACCAATGCGTGCCGGCAAATTCCGCCGCTTGCCAAAGGCCATCGAACACCAGCTCATGTGCCCCGGCCTTCGCCGGTTCTGCCTCCAGGGTCACGCGAACATGTTCCGGCCGGAAGGCAAGATTTGCGCCGCTGCCCACGGCAGGCACGCGGTGCAGGTTGGGTAATCGCACTTGCCAACCCTCGCCGGCAATCGATACCTGGTCCGCGTTCCTCGCCGTCACACGGCCACGCAAAACACTGCACGATCCGATGAAATTCATCACGAACAAATTCTCCGGCGCGTTGTAAACCTCCTGCGGTGTGCCGACTTGCTGCAATACGCCGTGATGCATCACCGCCATGCGGTCAGACAGAGCCAGGGCTTCTTCTTGATCGTGGGTGACGTAAATCGTGGTGATGCCGAGCCGGCGCTGCAAGCCCTTCAATTCCGCACGCGTGGTTTTGCGCAATTGCGCATCGAGATTGGAAAGCGGCTCGTCGAGCAGCAAAATCGCAGGGTGAATGGCAAGAGCCCGCGCCAGCGCCACGCGCTGCTGTTGCCCGCCAGAAAGCTGCGTCACGGGACGGTTTTCCAACCCCCCCATTTCAACCAGTTGCAGCGCTTCCAGGACGCGCGTTTGAATTTCAGCCGCCGCGGCTTTGCGCGCTTTTAAACCAAATGCCACATTCTCAAAAACGCTGAGATGCGGGAATAGGGCATAACTTTGGAACACCATGCCGGTGTTGCGTGCACTCGGCTTGCGCCACGTCACCTCTTCATTGTTGAAATAGATTCTTCCGTGCTCCGGCGTTTCGAAACCGGCGATCATGCGCAGCGTCGTGGTCTTCCCGCAGCCGCTGGGCCCGAGCAGGCTGAAGAATTCGCCTTCACGGATTTCGAGCGAAAGCCGGCGAACCACGAGGTTATTGTTGAAAGATTTTTCGAGTTCTTGCAGGCGGACGTGGGACATGTGTGGTTTGGGTAGGGATCACAGCATTTTTGACGGGCGCTTCGCTTTTACCGTCGATCAACTGGCCACATAGATCCACAATCTTCTAACCTCAATCTTTACCCCGATTCCGAACATGTGCATCCCAATGCTTCATCCACGCCTCCGAACTGTCCGCGAACATTTTCCAGTTCATCGGCAATGCGGGAAAATTGCGAGGATCGGTTTCCGAGGTGAATTGTGAGAAGTCGAGATCACGGCGCGCGGGAATGCGCCAATACTTCTGAGCCGCGTATTGATAGGATTCCGGTGTGGTGACATACTCATAGAATCTTTTGGCAGCTTCCATGTTTTTTGCGCCGGCGACAAGGGCGATGCCCTCCGGCACTAATGGCGTGCCGCTGCGAGGGACGAGGTAATCGAAAGGATAGCCGTATTGATTTTTTTGCAGCAACACGTCGGGATGATTCCACAGCGTGAATTTGGCTTCACCGCGTGAGAGCGCGAGATACATTAGAGTTGGGTTCGCGGCATAAGATTTTGTGTTGCGATCCAATTGCTTCAACCATGCAAAACCCGCCACGGTCGCGCCGGAGGCTGTATATTGGCGGTAAATCATGGCAAAAAAGATCGCGCGCATGGAGCCGGAGGCCAGGGGCTCGCGCAACACGATTTGATCGCGCCATTCCTCCGCGATTACTTCGTCCCAATCTTGCGGCGCGTTTGCGCGCGTCAAAGTTTGCGTGTTGAACATGATCACTTCCGGCGTGATCCAGGTCGCGTACCAGCGGTCGTGTGGATCGCGGAAGCTCGAATCCGTCGCTGCGGCCCAGGAAGGGCGATAGGGCTGGAGCAATCTTTCCTCCGCGGCCTGCATGAAAGCAGGGGCCGGGGCGCCCCACCAAATGTCGGCCTGGGGATTAGCCTTTTCCGAGCGCACGCGGTCGAGGGCATCCTGCGCGCCCATGTCGAGCCACTGCACCTTCACGCCGGGATTGGCCGCTTCAAAGCGCTGCGCAAAATCGGCGAGTAGTTCCTTGCCGTGCGGGGAATAGACCACGATTTTCTGACTTTCCGGGGTGTTGCAGCCAAACAAAAAAATGACGAGCAAGAAGGGGACAAGGCAAGTTGCGCGCGGCATGCTGTTCTCGAAATTGATAAACGACCCTTCGCATGAATCGCAAGCAATATACAACAAATGCTCTGGGATGCAAGATTTTTTTGTCAGGTGGGAAGCCGGCTGGGCGAGGTGAATGGTGCTTTATTGATACGCCGCCGCCTGCAAACGAAACAACTCGGCATAGCGGCCATTCCGGGCGAGCAACTTTTCGTGCGTGCCCAGCTCAAGCATTTCGCCCTGGTCGAGCACGAGAATGCGATCGGCCATGCGCACCGTGGAGAAGCGATGCGAAATCAGCACCGCGGTTTTGCCGCGGGTGAGCTCGGCAAAGCGCTGAAAGACTTCGTGCTCGGCGCGCGCATCGAGCGCAGCCGTGGGCTCGTCCAAAATCAGCAGTTGCGCCTCGCGCATGTAGGCACGCGCGAGCGCTATTTTCTGCCATTCGCCGCCGGACAATTCCACCCCGTTTTCGAAGCGCCGGCCCACGATCTGATCGTAGCCGTTCGGCAGTTTTTCAATCACGGTATTCGCAAGGCTGCGCATGGCAGCTTGTGCGATGCGCGGTGCGTCGCCACGCGCCGCCACGCGCCCCACCGCGATGTTTTCCGCGGCCGTCAGTTGATAATGAACGAAATCTTGAAAAATCACTCCGATTTCCTGGCGCAGTTCTTCCAAATCATACTCGCGCAGATCGTAGCCATCGAGTAAAATGCGGCCTTCGGTGGGATCGTACAAGCGCCCAAACAGTTTGGCCAGCGTGGTTTTGCCTGCCCCGTTCTCGCCGACCAGTGCCAGTTTTTCACCAGCCGGCAAAGTAAATGACAAATGGCGATTCGCCCATCTTTCCGAATTGGGATATTTGAAGCCGGCATTTTCAAAAGTAAAGCCCTGTTGTATGGGACGAGGAAACGGCCGTGGCTGCGGAACGGAGACGATACGCGGTTTAATCGCAAAAAAATCAAAAAGGTCGCGCAGATACAACGCGCCCTCGGCGACACTGGTAAAGCGCAGCAGCATGCTTTGCAACAGGCCACGCACGCGCGAAAAGGATCCCGCCAGGAACGTCATGTCGCCGAGTGACAAATGCCCGCTGACCGTGCGCGCGATAATGACGGCGTAGGCGGCATAATACCCGGCGCTCGCAATCATCGCCAGCAGCGCGCCCCAACCGGCGCGTCGCGCGGAGAGCGCGCGCGTGGCGCGCAAAAAACGCTCGGCCAAATCGCCGTAGCGCTCGGTTAAGAATCCTGACAGGCCGAAGATCTTTACTTCCTTGGCGGTGTCATCGCTGGCGCCGGTATAGCGTAGATAGTCCAATTGCCGCCGTTCAGGCGTCCAGCTATACATCAGCGAATAACTGCGCGCATTGAAATGCGATTCACCCAGCAGCGAAGGAATCAACGTCGCCGCCAGCAACAAAATCAGCCAGGGATTGAAAGCCACCAGACCCAGGGCCAAAAACGCTATGGTGATGGCGTCTTGGAGCTGCTCGAGCACTTGCGACATCAGGACCATGCGGCCGGAAGTTTGGCGGCGTGCGCGTTCGAGCTTGTCGTAAAAGCCGGCGTCTTCGAAATGTTCCAGATCGAGCGCGGCAGCATGCCGCATCAAGCGCACCGAGGTCCGGTTCGTGAACCGGTCGCCAAGCACGCTGTCCACCAAACCCAGGCCGCGATTCAAAATATCCGAAAAGCAAATGACGCCGAATTCCAGCCCGACGAGCCGCCAGAGGTATGCCAGATCACGCGGCGCCGGCAGCTGCGTCAAGTGGACGACTTCATCGACGATGAGCTTGCCGAGATAGAGTGTGGCCAGGGGCACAGCCGCGCGCACGAGACGCAGCAGCGCGCTCGCGACTGCCAGCGGCGGGCTCGTTTGCCAGATCCATTGAAAGAATTGCGGCAAGTTGCCGAGCGCCTTGAATCTCTCTTTGAAGCCGGGTGCCGGCTCCTCGCTTGAGCGCGGAGGCTGCAGGTTACGACGAAAAGCAAGAAGAGAGGACCAAAATGACATAGTGTATCGATCACAACCGGGCTGCATGAAGTGAAAATAGGAAGGCTCCCTACCTGGGACAAAAGCCTTACAACAGCGTCCCTCCCAGGATGAAAAGCGCCATGCTAAAGTAAATGATCAATCCCGTCACATCGACCAAAGTGGCGACGAACGGCGCGGAAGATACCGCGGGGTCGAAGCCGAGCCGGCGCAGAACAAACGGCAACATCGAGCCGGTAAGCGTGCCCCACAAGACGACGCCGATCAAGCTGCACGAAAGTGTAAGCCCGACCAGAAAGTAATGCTCGCCATAGCGCTCATTGCGGTTGGGCCACAGCAAAACTTGCAGCATGGCAATCAGGCCCAAGATGGCGCCGAGCGTCAGACCCGAGAATATCTCACGTCTCATGACACGCCACCAGTCGCGCAATCGAATTTCCTCCAGCGCCATCGCGCGAATCACCAGCGATGACGCTTGTGAGCCGGAGTTGCCGCCGCTGCTGATGATCAGCGGGATAAAGAGAGTGAGCACCAGGGCGCGCGAGATTTCGTGCTCGAAATAGCCCATCGCGGCTGCAGTCAATGTCTCGCCGAGAAACAGCAGCGCCAGCCAGCCCGCGCGTTTTTTGATCATGTGCGGAAAGCTGGTGTTCATGTATGGCTCATCGAGCGCCGCCACGGCCGCCATCTTCTGAATATCTTCCGTGGCCTCTTCTTCGACCACGTCCAGCATGTCGTCCACCGTGACAATGCCGAGCAGCACGCCCTCGGAGTCCGTAACCGGCAGCGCCACACGATCGTATTTTTGCATTTGCTTGGCGGCAAACTCGCGATCGTCGTTGGCCGAGAGCGCGACAAAGTGGTGATCCATGATCGTGGCCACGGCCTCGGAAGGATCAGCCAGAATCAGTTTGCGCAAGCGAATATCATCGATGAGCTTACCCTTGTCATCGACGACGTAAACGAGGTTGACGGTTTCCGCATCCTTGCCATGCCTGCGGAGATGCTCGAGGGCTTTTCCGATCGTCCACTCCGGGCGGATGGCGACGTATTCCGGCGTCATCAGGCGGCCGACGCTTTCCTCGGGGTACCCCAAGAGTTGCCGCGCCTCTTTCAATTCCTGCGGTGGCAGCAAGCTGAGCAATTGCTGCGTAACCTGCGCCGGCAACTCACCCAGCAGCTCGGTGCGATCGTCAGGTGCGAGCTCGCGCAGCAGTGCGCGCGTATTCTCCGTGGTCAGGCTTTGCAGCAAGCGCGCTTGTTCCTCGGAGGGCAGATACGCGAATACTTGTGCTGCCATGATGCGCGGCAGCAGCCGGAACAGAATCGGTTGGTCGCTCTCGGGCAGGTTGACGAGCAAATCCGCAATCTCCGGGGCCTCCCATTCGGAAATGCCGTCTTTCAGTCCGGAATAGTCTTTTTCGCGGATCAGATCTTGGATGTCGGGACCGAGCAGTTCTTTGAGCATGGCGCGTCTCGTGAATTCAGAAGAAAAGCGTATACAAAAGATTATAAACTTAACCAATTCTTTGGAAAGAATCAAGGTCGATTCTTACAGCCAGGAGAGAAGTTAGAACATACGCTCAAAGGACACGATTCCCGGAAATTTTATTGTACCCGGCCGCGGCGCTGGCGTTTTTTCGCACCAGCGCTCCCAAGGAAACGCCGGGCAGCCATGCTCGATTAAATATATCTCTTTGTCATGAAAATGCAAGAGCGTGAATTCGTTTGCGTTTAAAGCGGGATTTAATAAATTCGATCTTTAGATTGGAGACTTCGTCAGGAAACGCGAAAAGCCTTGGAGGATAACCATGGAAATCAAGAATCTAAAAGTCGTTGATATCGAAAAAACCGAAGCCGTCAACTTCATCCTCGGGCAGAGCCATTTCATCAAGACGGTCGAAGACATTCACGAAGCGCTCGTCGGCGCCGTGCCGGAAATCAAATTCGGCGTGGCTTTTTGCGAGGCCAGCGGCCCGCGACTGGTGCGCTGGAGCGGAACGGATGAAGAGTGTATGGCGCTGGCCAGGAAGAATGCGCAAGCCCTCGGTGCCGGCCATTGCTTTGTCATCTTTCTGGGAAATGTTTTTCCCATCAACGTCTTGCATGCCGTCAAAAACGTGCAGGAAGTGTGTCGTATCTTTTGCGCAACTGCCAATGCCGTGCAAGTGATCGTGGCCGAAACCGAGCAGGGCCGCGGCATTCTGGGTGTGATCGACGGCGGGACGCCGCTCGGCGTCGAGGGCGAAAAAGAGATTGCCGAACGCAAGAGCATGCTGCGGAAGTTTGGATACAAGCTTTAGCGAAGGATTGGTGGATTGGTGGATAGCTGGAGTGTTGGTAAGATCGATTGATTTTAGCTCCTTTCTCCAAGAATCCATCAATCCAATTATTCCAGTCTCCCCCTTTCATTGCTGCATTAAATTGAGCCAGCGTCGATGCCTGAGTTGCCCGAAGTCGAAACCGTGCGTCGCGGATTACAGCGCGCCCTCCTCGGAAAAAAGATTACCGGCGTCAAGGTAAAAGACACGCGGCTGCGCGTGCCGGTGCGGCCGAAAAAGCTGCGGCGATGGATAGCAGAGCAGAGAGTCGTCGAGGTGCTGCGCCGCGCGAAGTATGTTGTCTGCCGCATGGAAAACCAGTCCCATCTCGTCATTCATCTCGGGATGAGTGGACGCATACTATGGTGTGATAGTGCGCGCCCGCTGGAGAAACACGAACACGTTCGATTCTTGCTGGAAAACGGCGAAGAGCTGCGCTACCGCGATCCGCGCCGCTTCGGCATGGTGGATGCCATTCCGCCGGGGCGATTGGAGGAATATGTGCATTTTCGGCGCCTCGGCGTCGAGCCGCTATCGGACGAATTCAATGCCGAAAGTTTGTATCACAGTGCGCGCGGCTTGTCGCGGCCGGTCAAAAACTATTTGATGGATGCGAACAAGATTGTGGGTGTGGGCAATATTTATGCGAACGAGGCTTTGTTTCGCGCCAACATTCACCCGCAAAAACCCGCAGGCAAATTGTCATACGTGCAATGGCAAAAGCTCACCGCAGCGGTTCGCCTGACTCTCAACACCGCGATTGCCAACGGCGGCACCACGCTCAATGATTTTTACAACAGCGACGGTGAAATGGGCTATTTTCAGAATCATTTGAAAGTTTATGGCCGCGAAGGTGAAAGCTGCGAGGTTTGCGGCACGAAAGTCCGGCGGATCGTACAACTGGGGCGCAGCA
>JBIOXB010000207.1:0-40897 GCA_044869275.1 bacterium | reverse complement strand
TTTAGCGCCGTGAAGCATTGGCCGGCTTAACCACCTTCTCGATTCATAAAGGAGCGAATGGAAAACCGCTAGAAGATAGCGAGTGTTTTACCGTTCGCTATTTCTCATCTGTCCATTTGGACGCTTGCATGATCATGCCGAATCATGTTCATGGTGTGCCCGGCATCGTAATTCTTCTGAAACAGAATCATTGATTGTTCAGCTCGCAATGGTTGCGGGAAGAAATTATTGCCGCGCTTCTTCGCCCGAAGACGTGGAGGGAGGCGTGAGGGTTATTTTTTTTCTGTCTTTCACCGTATGAAAATAATCCCAAATGCGCTGTGCGAGCTCGGGCGTGATGCCTTTGACCAGGGTCAATTCATCCACCGAGGCCTGGCGCACCGCCTCGATCGAGCCATAGAATTTGATCAACGCGTTTCGCCGCGCCGGGCCGACGCCGGCGATTTTGTTCAGTTCCGAAATCGTCGTGCGTTTGGTGCGCAGCGTGCGGTGAAAAGTCACGCCAAAGCGGTGGGCTTCGTCGCGCAACTGTTGGAGAAGTTTTAGGCCGGAGGAATGGCGCGGGATGTTTTGCGCCTCCAGGGCGCCGGGCACGAACACCTCGTCGAGCCGTTTTGCCAGTGCGGCCAGCGGAATTTTCAGATCTAATTTTTGCAGAATCCCCAATGCCGTATACAACTGGCCTTTGCCGCCATCGACGAGAATCAAGTCCGGCAAGGGCATTTTTTTCGACAGCGAGCCGGAATAACGGCGCTCAACCGCCTCGGCCATCATGGCAAAATCA
Source organism: bacterium (assembly GCA_044869275.1). Classification (GTDB taxonomy): domain Bacteria; phylum Zhuqueibacterota; class Zhuqueibacteria; order Zhuqueibacterales; family Zhuqueibacteraceae; genus JBIOXB01. The sequence goes on along the minus strand of JBIOXB010000207.1, from coordinate 40,113 downwards.
TCCGGCGTTTGTTTACCGCGGATTTTGAATTTGCGATAGTCCGATTTTTTCGGCCGGCCGTCTTCGAAGGTCACCATCGCCGCCACCGCGTCCGTGCCTTGAATGTTCGAGATGTCAAAGCATTCGATGCGCCGCGGCGGGTTTTCCAGATGCAAATCGCGCTGCAACGCCGCAATGCTGTGCGGCACTTTCAGCCGGGCTTGCATTTTCTGCAACTGCAATTCCTGCAGCAGCAAGCGCGCATTTTTCGCGCACATCTCCACGATTCTTGCCTTCGCGCCGAGCTTGGGGGTGATCAATTTCACCGGACCGCCGCGCCGCGCCGCCAGCCAAGCCTGAACTTCCTCCCCCTCGGAAATCTCACTGGGCAAATAGACTTCTTCCGGAACAAAATCCGCCTTCAAGTAAAACTGTTTGGTGAAAGAAGCCACGACATTTTCGTAAGTTTCTTGAAACACACCACTGAGATAATAATGCTGCCGGCCGATGATTTTGCCGTCGCGCACTTTGAACACTGCGCCCGCCGCGTCTTCGTCTTCCATCGCCACGGCCACGATGTCACGGTCTTTCAGATCGTCGGTCACCACTTTCTGCCGGTATTGAAATTCTTCGATGAAGCGAATGCGATCGCGCATTTTGGCCGCCTGTTCATAGAGCTTGTGCTCGGCAAGCTGCAGCATCTTTTCCTGCATCTCATTGACAACTTTCTGGCCGCGGCCGTTGATAAAATCCACGACTTGCTGCACCACCTTGCCGTATTCCGCCGCGCTGATCAAGGCCTCACAAGGGCCGTCGCATTTTTTGATGTAGTAGTCCAAGCAAAGCTTGTATTTCTTCTTGGCAATGATTTCCGGCGTGAAGTTATAGTTGCAACTGCGAATGGGAAAGATGCGTTTGACCGTGCGCAGCAAAGAGCGCATTTGGCCAACATCCGTGTACGGTCCAAAATACTGCGAGCCATCGTTCACCACTTTGCGTGTGGGGAAAATGCGCGGGAACATCTCCGGGGTGACGCGAATGTAGGGAAAGCTCTTATCGTCGCGCAAATTGACGTTGTAGCGTGGCTTGTATTCTTTGATCAGATTCATCTCAAGAATCAGCGCTTCCATTTCGGAATCGGTGACGATGGTCTCGAGATCCGCGATGCGCGATACCAGCCGAAAGGTTTTGGGATCGAGCGGGCGGCTTTCTTGAAAATACGAACGTACGCGATGGCGCAAGACTTTGGCCTTGCCCACATAGATGATCTTGCCGGTGCGATCTTTGAATTGATAGACGCCCGGCTTGGCCGGCAGGTTCTCAAGTTTGCTTTGCAGTGTAGTGGACACGAGAAGAACTCTTTTACACCTTACACGTGTAAGGTGTAACGTGTAAATCGCATTAATAATACCACGCCGCGGCAATGGTCAAAGCAATGACACTCATCGGCCAAATCATCGGCAGTGTGCGGCGCAAAATGTCGGAGGTCTCGACTTTGGTTTGCGAGGCGATCCACACGTTGTGCGTGTTGGTGGGATCGCACACTGCTTGCACGGCACTGACGGAAGCGAGCACCGCCATGATCGCTTCCGGACGCATCGCGCCGGTGGCGAGAAAAATGGCCGTCAATCCGCTGCCCATGCCCCAGATATTGAGCGGGCCGCGATACAACGCCAGCGGCGCTAGCAATCCGAACATCAGAACGAAAGTCAAAGGCGATTGCGGTATGAACTTGCGCATGATCGGGTCGAGCGCGGCACGAATGTTCTCGTGGCTGACGGTCGCCAGCAGCATGCCGATGCCCATGATCAACAATACCGCGGGTGCCGCGCTTTCAAAGGCGTCCAGAGTTGATTTCGTGAAGCTTTGTACGGTCTCACGCCGGATGGTTAGAATGATGGCCAGCAAAAAACCGCTCAGAAATGCCGAGATAAAGTCGAGATGCAAAAAATGTATGCCCAGCAGCGGCACCAGCGGGACGAGCACGGCTATATAGAAGCGCGTTCCTTCCCGACGACGGTGCACGCGCCAGAGCGTGAAAACCGTCCAAACGAGGAATGGCAGCAGCGCCAGAACACCGCTGGCCGCGGCCTGCAAAGTGGAGAGTTTTTTCTCTAGGTGTTGCGCCCCGAGCTCCGGCAGATAGAACGAAAGCACCCCGAGATTGGCCATCAAAACCAAGAGCGAAACCAGCGCAAGCTGGCCCGCTTGAGTTGAAACCAAGAGCGTGAAAAGCAAACCGGCAACAAAAGATGGAACGATCGGCCATTGCAGAAGCAGCACGCAGAGCAACGGAGAAATCGGCGCCAGCAATGCCAGCCGCCGCAGCGGTTGCGCGGCTGGGGACACGGGTTCGGACCAAAAGCGGTGCAACTGGCTCGGGCGAAGGCCCCACCAGCAAAAAGCGAGGCCGACCACGGCATACAGCAAAAAGACAATGATCATGAAATCGCGCACCTGGGATTTCGGCAAGCCCAATACGCTAACGTAGAGCTGCCAATTCACCAAGTTTAGGGTGCCGCCCATGGACAGGCCGAGGAGCATGATCGTGGCGGCGGTGAGCGGCGGAATGCCGGCGCTCATCATCATGGGCAGAATGATCGAGCCGACCATGATAACGGCGCCGAGACCGTGCAGCGTGATGAAAAGCACCGCGGTGACGAGCATCATGCTGATGCCGAGCATGCGCGGCCTTTCACCGCCGAGTTCGGCCGCATAGCGCGCCAGCGCTTCGGCAATGCCCTGATGGCGAATGAAGAGCGCGAGCATACTGCCGAAAATCGCCGCCATAATCGCTGCACCGAAACGCTGCGGCCCGTCCTCGAGAATATCTTTTAAAATGTATGCGTTGGGGAGGTTGGTCGCCACGGCGAAAACCAGCGCCATCACCGGCAGCGCCAGCATCGCCGAGATCTTTTTGAGATACATCAATGCCACGAAAACGAGAAACACGAAGATCAAAAGCAGCGAGACGAGCACGGGGTATTCTCCAAACAAGCGGGCAGTTCTTCACCCGGGATTTGTTTTCCTCAAAGGCCGCGCTACCCTTGCTGATCCTGTTTTGCCCTGCCCCGAGGCGGTGCACGAGGCATGCGAAAATACACGGGCACAATGCCGGTCAAAATCTGCTTCGCGTGTTTCGCGGGCAATCTTCCAAGGGAAGATGGAATTGCATCAGAAATTAAGCACCCGGCCCTCCAAAGTCAAACAGAAATTCCGTGCCATGGAATGCGAAAAAGCCTCTGCGGCGCACTCTTCATTTTGTGGGGAGAGAACAGGAGGGGAGGCCGGAGGGAGTATGAAACGATAACGATCGGCGGAGAGTGCATGAAACAATTCGTGCGTGCAGGCGCGGCGGGCGGCAAAATCCCAATCGCTGAATTTTTCGCGCAAAGGCCTGATGAAAAGCCGAATCGTGCGCGTGTCGCCCTCCCAAACCGCCAAACGTGGCCGGGGAAATTCGGGTTGATCTTGCGGCACGGCCAGCAGGCGTATACGCATGGTGTGCAGCAGGGCATTGAGATCATTCCCGAATCGCTGCCGGACGCAATTCGCAAGACACTCGCCCCATGCCACTGCCGCCTTTTCTTGCTCCATGCTGATCTTCATGCTTTGCGTCACCAACTGTCAAACTAGAACTGCGTCAGCAGGCCTGCTTTCTCCCGCCCTTCCAGGCATTCGAGTTGAGGAACTTGCTTGAAGCCATGGTCTTCCAGCAAGTCTCCCAGTTTCTGCACCAGTTCGAGATGGTTGACGCGCCCCTGGGATTCGCGTAGAATTTTGATCAAGAAGAACGTGAAGGCGCCATGATAGGTTTTCCCGAAGCTGGCATCCGCTGCTTTCTGGTCGCTTTGGCAGGCGGAGAGCAGCACGTTGCCCTCGCGCACGCGATGATCGCCGTAGCGCTGCTTTTCGAAACCCTGCATCACTCCCCAAATGCGCTTTTCGAATTCTTCATCCGGCCCGCGCATGGCTTTCGGCTGCTGAAATTGCCGCATCTCTTGCAGCACGAATTCGCGCTGCTCCCGCAGGAATTTTCTCTTTGCCTCGGCAATCGCTTTGCGTTCGCTGTAACTCACCGGCAGGAAGCGATAGCAGATGTCGTGCTCGGCATCGCGCTGGTTGGTGCCAGAGTGGCAGCAGTCCATGATCAGTGTGAGATTGCCGGTTGCCGGAAAGCGATCGTAAAGCTCCTTGAGATGGTCGTCGATCAGGTTGCCGCTGCGCGCGTAATCATAAGGTACCAGCGCTTCGTCGGCGCCGTCAGGCTCGTCGCCGTTCTTGTCCGGCACGAAATGGCCGTGCCCGGCATAATGAAACAGGCGCACGGCCGGCTCGTTGCCGCCTTGCGCCAGCCAATCCAGGCCTTGCACGATGCCCTTCTTTGTGGCGTCGCGATCCAGGATCACGCGAATGTTTTCCGGCGCGAACTCGAATAAATCGAGCAGCGTCTCTTTCATTTGCAGCACGTCGTTGACGCAACCACGCAGAGGCGCGTCGGGATAATCGTTGATACCGATCAGCAATGCTTTTTTGCGCATGATAACCCTCCCGAGAGTGAGATACATTTTACACTTTACACGTTTAACGTGTAAAGTGTAAGAAAGACTCTTGAGTTCTTCGAAAGAAAGCACAGCTGCAAGATCAAATGTAGACTAAAACGCCGAGAACAGTTTTGCCCTTTCCCGGCCGCGCTGGCATTCCAATTGCGGCATTTGGGGAAAATCGAGATCATGCAGAGCCTCGGCAGTTTTTTCGATCAGCTCGCGGTGCGTGATGCGGCCTTGTTTCGCGCGCAGAATTTTGGTGAGAAAAAATGTAAAGGCGCCGTGGTAATCGCGCCCGAATTTCGCGTCGGCAGCTTGCTGCGCGCTGTGGCAAGCGGCGAGCAGCACGTTGCCTTCCCGCAGACTGAAATCGCCGCCAAAACGCTGCTTTTCGAATCGGCGCATGGCATCCTGCACGCGTTGCTGGAATTCTTCGGCGGGTATCTTTTTGCTGCGCAAATCTACCAGCGCTGCTGTAACATATTCTCGTTGTTCTTCTTTGAATTTCCGGCTGGCGGCAGAGATCGCCTTGCGTTGCTCGTATGAATTCGGCATAAAACGATAGCGAATATCCGCTATCGGATCGCGCTGGATCGTGCCGGAATGGCAGCAGTCCATGATGAGCGTTAGATTGCCGTCCTTCGGAAAGCGTTGATAAAGCTTTTTGAGCGCGTCGTCGATTAAAAAGCGGTTGTGCTGGAAATCATACGGCACCAATGCTTCATCCGCGCCGTCTTCCTCCTCGCCATTGCGATCGGGAAGGGAACAGCCATGGCCGGCGTAATGAAACACACGCACGGCCTTTTCCGAGCCGCCCTCGGCCAGCCACTTCAAGCCCGCAACGAGATTCTGGCGCGTGGCATTGCGATCGAGCAGAAGGCGAATATCTTCTTGTGCGAAATCGAAAATCGTAGCGAGGGTTTCCTGCATCCGCATGACATCGTTGACGCAGCCTCGCAAATCAAGCCGCTTCAATGGGTAGTTGTTGATACCCACCAGCAGCGCCTTTTTGAGCATTTCCTTCTCCCGCTCGGGTTCAATCGTCCAAGGAAAATCGATCCAAAACTGCCTTATCAAGTGAAGACACCGGTACGCGGCAATTCTTCTCGCCGCCAGCGAAAATTCCTACCCCTTCTCCCCCAAAACCCTCATGCACCGCTTTTGCCTCTTCCAACCAGAAGGGGCCAGCGACTTCGACCTGCTCCTGCGCGCGGGCAAAAAGCTCGCGGCAGGGGACTGTCGAATGAAGCGATTTTCGATTTCCATCAGCGTTCAAACTCCAAGATTCAGCAGCAAACTCGAGAGCATGACGAGTGCGCCAATAGACGGGCCGTGGTGAGAAGGGGGAGGAAAACCTGAAGCAACAAAAGAACCACAGACAGCTTTGATTTGCCCAGCGGAAATCGTTGAGCTGTCCATGGTTTTCTATGACGCCCAAATGAATGCCAATAGCGAAAACTTGGAAAGCAAAATAGCTGGAAGCTCATCACTTTTTTGACCACTGAAAAGCCGCCACGCTACTTGAGCCGGGGCACGGCAATTACGGCGCCATCAAGGGTGCGCTCACGGCTTTGAAAGCGTTGATCGAGCCGCCCGTCACCATCTTCCCCTGCAAACTGGGGCGAGCGTCCACGGAATTCATCAAACGCTGCTTGAGCTGCGCGCTGGTCAGGCTGCTGAATTTCGCTAACGTCAAAGCAGCCACGCCAGAAACATGCGGCGTCGCCATCGAAGTGCCGGAAAAGGTGGAATAGCCGTTATTCGGGGTCGTGCTCAAAATCTCTTTGCCCGGCGCGGCCAGATCGACCGTTGTCGCGCCGAAGTTCGAGCCGGGCGAGGGCGCCACGTTTCCCACGCAGCCACAAATCCCGCCGCCTCCGCCAGAGCCGAAATTTGCCAAATCGCCCTTGCGATCGATGGCCGCTACGGCCACGACGTTCGGGACATCGTAGTTGGAAGGATAATTCGGCGTCGCATCGTTATCCGTGCCATTGTTGCCGGCGGCCGCAACGAACAAAGAACCGGCATTATTCGCTGCTACAATCGCGTCTTCGAGCGCTTGTGAACGCCCGCCGCCGCCCCAACTGTTGCTGGTAATATTGACGCCGAAGTGATTGGCGTAAGTGATCGCGTCAATGGCGGCAGCCAGTGAGCCCGAGCCACTGGCGCTCAAAAACTTTAGCGGCATGATTTTCACGGTCCAATTCACCCCCGCCACTCCCACGCTGTTGTTTCCCACGGCGCCAATTGTGCCCGAGACATGCGTGCCGTGGCCGTTGTCATCGAAGGGGTCGTTGTCGTTGTTGACGAAATCCCAGCCGCGCCAATCATCGACATAACCGTTGCCGTCGTCGTCAATGCCGTTGCCGGTGTTGGGATTATTCGGATCCGTCCATGCATCCTCGCCGGGATTGGTCCACATATTCGGCGCCAGTTCGGGATGCTTGTAATCCACGCCGGTGTCGATCACGCCGACGAGGATAGACGCATCGCCGGTGGTGACGTCCCAGGCCTCGGGTGCATCAATGTCTGCGTCCGCAGTGCCGCCGTTTTGGCCGGTGTTGTGCATTCCCCAAAGCTGGCTGAATTGCGGATCGTTGGGCGTGCCAAAAGCATAGTACAAGTAATTCGGCTCGGCGTATTCGACGCGGGCATCGGCCTTTAGCGTCTGGATCAATTGTTGAATGTCTCTGCCGGTGTCGTCTTTGAAAACAACCACTTCTACCGCTGGCGATGCGCCCGACGCGGCTAGCCCTCTCTGCCCGGCAGGTGATGCGGTTGAGATATGAACCACTTTTAGATTCATTTCACCTGCCAGTTCCTCTGCTCGCGTCCTGGTCGTGCCTCCGAGCGGAACTATGCCCTCGGCGGCTTGGGGTTTCAACTTGACCACGACTTCACCCGGCACGAATAGTGGCTTTTCCTCTTTTTGGGGCGCCTGCGCGCTGAAAACCATCGCGAGCAGGAATAACGCCATGACACTCCACCATTTTCTCATGATGCTTCCTTTCAGTTAAATTTGGAAATTGTGATGCGGCGGCTGGTGCCGTTCCTCACCAGTTGCATAGACACGAAATGAACATGTGATTCTTGTGCGCTGCAACGGAAGTCGGCTTGATGGGTGAGTGAACCTTCACGGCGCACTCATCTGTTGTCAGTTTTGCTTTTCCGGAATTTTGTACTCGAGATTCGGTTCGGCGTATTCGACCCTCGGGTCGGCTTGCAGTTTTTTGAGCACTGCCTGCGCGTTGCTGCCTGCCGGCACGCGATAAACACGCACGCCAATACCTTTCAGATCTTGCACGTGTTGCAAACCCTCCGCCGTGGCCAGGGTGCTGATGGAGTCTTCGGGCACAGCCGCCTTGAACTTCACCAGAATTTCCTGGGCCTGGGCGGAAGTTTCTGGAGCTAACGAACGGCTGCCGCGCTCCGCCGTCTGCTGGCACGGCGCAAAATTGAAGAGCATGCTCCCGGCCATCACAACAACCAAACTAAAAAAACGCATGACAAATCCACCTCCTTTGCCAAACTCGACAAGAATCCCAAATTACACGTTACACGTGAAAGGTGTAACGTGTAAAGACTGCACTGGAAAATGTGTTTTGCCTCATTGCCAGGCGGAATTCAGAATACGCAATTGCTTGGCTTCGACCAATGCTTTATGATTGAAAATGATCACGCCATGCGAGGGCGCGTCGAGCGCATTGAGGATCGCACCGGCGAATTCATCGTCGGAGACGCGATGTTCCTGGCCCAATTCGCATTGAATGATCGGCAACACAGTTCTTTTTGTTTCGGCGGCGGTGTAATCCACAAAACGCGCCACCCATTCGGTGTCGCGGCCGCATAATTCATGGTACAGCATTGGCGAGAAAATGTCAATATGTTCGCGTAATTTGCGATAATCCTGACCGAAATGATCCAGCATGGCCAGGCCGAATTCGTCGCGCTGCCAGGGCACGACGAAGGCGCCGAGCACCATTGCCGGCTTGGCAGCCAGTTGCGCTTTCGCTTTGGCCGCGAAACTGGTGATCACACCGCTGATATAATTGCGCCATTCGCGGCGGTGATGGGATAAGATCCATGCCGCTTGCGCGGCATTGCGTGGATGGGCCGGCGCGGCCGTGCTGCTCTCGTTCACCTTTGCCGGCGGGGGAGCTTGGGCAAGCTCGCTGGGAATGGCGATGCCCGTGACGCGGCTAAAATCGGCGAGCGTCGAATCGCAGAAGCAGGTGTATTGTAATTGCGGCCGGCGTTCCTCCCAATGGCCGCTGAAACGGATAAAGTCCAGCCAGACGCCGTCGTAGCCGCTATCCATTTTTTGCTGCAGTGCCCGCAGAATACGCGGCCAATACCAGCGCTGCGTCGGGCAAATGCCGTTGCCTGCCTTTGCTGCCAAGGGATCGCCGTTGCTGTTGATCGGCCGTAATTGGGGGTGCCGCGTCCAGACGGAGTTGTCGCCGAAAACATTCAGCGTGGTGTAGACTTTTATGTCGGCAGCGTGCAGGGCCTGGATCAATTGCGGCAAGGCGTTGTTCATGAATACGGCGTTGGCGCCGAAATCTTGCAACGCTACCGCTGCCTCCTGCGGTGTCGCCTGGCTGTCCGGCTCATATCCCCACAACGCGCGAAGGGGTTGGGCGAAAACTGCTGCCGCCGGCGTCCAGAAAAATCCGGCAAGCAAGAGCGGTACAAAAGCCTTTCGGGTTCTGCTCCTCACCAGCAGGTGCTTCTCCCTGTACTTCAAAAGATTCCTCCTGAATGAAATCATTTCAGCGCTTCGGCCAAAACCTCGACCGCATGCCGTGCCTTGCGGCCGGTAGCGTGCTCGATTTGATGCCGGCAACTGAAACCATTGGCGACGATATGATGGTCAGCCGATACGGCTTGCACGGCGGGAAAGAGCCGCCGCGCGCCCATCTTCATCGAAATGTCGTAATGCTTTTTTTCATACCCGAATGCTCCGGCCATGCCGCAGCACCCGGAATCGACTTCGGTGACGGTGCACCCCGCGGCCTGCGCGAGCGCGTCTTTGGAAGCAGCCGTGCCGAACAAGGCTTTCAGATGGCAATGGCCGTGATAAAGCACGTCGCGCTGCAACGGCCGAAAAGCGGCGTCCAGGGTTTTGCGATGCTGATCCTGCAGCACGAACTCTTCGATGAGAAAGAAATGGTCCGCGACGCGTTTTGCCGTTTTCACGTCGCGCACAAAATCGGGGTAATCCTCTTTCACCGCCGAGACACAGCTCGGCTCGCACCCGACGATCTGCAGGCCCTGGTCCACAAACCCGGCCAAATGTTCAACCACGGCCTCGGCACGCGGCCGTGCCGCGCGCAAAAGACCGTTCGAGATCTGCGCGCGGCCGCAACAGCCGGCGTTCGCGAGAAGCACGCGATAACCCAGCGCTTCCAGAACCCGCACCGCGGAAATCCCAATCCCGGGCTCATGATAAGTTAAGAAAGTGTCATTGAACAAGACCACCGCCGGCCTGGCGTCAAGCGCGCTGTGGTTCTCTTGATGCCGCTCGAACCAGCGCGTAAAGTTTTCTCGCGCGTACAGCGGCAGCACCCGGCGATAGTCGATGCCGAGCAAGCCGTGCAACGCGGCACGCACGGCCTTGCTTTGTAGCAATCGGTTCACGGCTCCGGCCAGCGGAGAAGCGCACTTGCCCAGCACTTCCGGCCGTGAGAACATGACGGTCGCAAGGGGGGCGCGATGTTCGTCGTAGTAATGTTGCAGAAACTCATATTTCAATTTTGCCATATCCACATTGGAGGGGCATTCTGCCTTGCACGCCTTACAAGCCAGGCATAGATCAAATACCTCATAAAGCCGCCGATTGGTGAATTGCTGCAGAGAAATTTTACCGGTGAGGGCGGCGCGCAGGGCGTTGGCGCGGCCGCGCGTGGAATGTTCCTCCTCGCGCGTGACCATGTAAGACGGGCACATGGTGCCCCCGAGCGTTTTGCGGCACTCGCCCACGCCCGTGCACATTTCCACGGCGCGATCGAACCCGCCGTCTTCGTGAAAATGAAAATGCGTATGCAACGGGCGCGTGTGATAGTGCGGCCCGAGGCGCAAGTTTTCCTCAATACCTTGCGCATCAACAATCTTGCCGGGATTCATCCGGCTCTGAGGATCGAACGCGCGTTTGAGCTCGCGAAAGGCTTGATACAACTGGGGGCCGAAAAATTTGGGATTGAGATAGCTGCGCACCAAGCCGTCGCCGTGCTCGCCGCTCATCATGCCGCCGTATTTCAGCACCAGGTCGAGCGCGCCCTCGGAAATGCGGCGCATGATTTTGACGTCTTCTTCTTGCTTGAGATCAAGTTGCGTGCGCACGTGCACCAAGCCGACGCTGACGTGCGCGTACATCGTCACTTCGCGGTCGTGCCGGTGAATCAAATCTGCGACTTCCCGCAGATATTGCGGCATGACGGCGACCGGGACCGCGGCATCTTCGATGAACTCGATCGGCTTGCGTTCGCCTTTCATGCCCATGAGCAAACCCAGGCCGGCTTTGCGAACGTGCCAGACGCGCGCCTGCTCCTCGACCGTCAACGCGCGCGTGCAGGCATACGCACGATGTTTTTGCCGCATTTCGTTTTCAACATGCACCACGCGTTCCGCGATTTCCCCGGGCGCCTCGCCAAAAAATTCGATCAGCAAAACCGCGGCGGGATCGCCGGTGACAAACGTGCAATGCTTGCGCAGCGCCAGATTTTGCGCGGCCAGGCGCAGGATCGGACTGTCGAGCAGCTCGACCGCTGCCGGTTGGAACGGCAAGATCGGCGCCACCGCATCCAGCGCCTCAAAAATATCGTGAAAATGTGCGATCAGCATGCCGGTCGCTTTGGGCAAAGGCTCCAGGCGCACCTTGGCTTCGGTCACGAACGCGAGCGTGCCTTCACTGCCCGTGACGATTTTCGCGAGATTCCAATTCTTCTGGTCAAGCAACAGATCGAGATTGTATCCGCCCGCACGGCGCATGACTTTGGGAAAGCGCGCGCGAATTTCCCCGGCTTTTTCTTGCACCAAGCGCCGCGTCTCGCGATAGATCTGCCCTTCGAGATTCGATTGCGCGCATTTCTGTTCATATTCCGCCGGCGTCACCTCTTTGAACTCGACCTGCTCACCATCGGCGAGTATCGCCCGCAGTGAGATCACTTGATCCACGGTTCTGCCGTAGACAATAGAATGCGTGCCCGCGGAGTTGTTCCCAATCATGCCGCCCACCGTCGCCCGGCTGGAAGTGGCGACGTCGGGCGTGAAATGCAAGCCGGTGTGTTTGATTTTGGCATTCAGCTCGTCGCGCACCAGGCCCGGTTCGACGCGCACCCAGCGCTCTTCCGCATTGACCTCGAGCAAGGCATTCATGTATTTCGTGCAATCCAATACCAGCGCCTGCCCGACCGTCTGTCCCGCGAGACTGGTGGCCCCGCCGCGGGGCAAAATTGCAATGCCGTATTTTGCCGCGGTGCGAATGCATTGCACCACGTCATCTTGGTCGCGCGGAGATACGACGCCGACGGGTTCAATTTGATAAAGGCTGGCATCGGTGCTGTAAAGATAGCGCGAGACTTGGTCGAAGAGGACTTCACCGCGAATTTTGCGTTTGAGCTCGGCTGCGAATTTTTGATGATCGGATTTCGGCATGAGCGAAAAGGAGGCGAGTAACGAAAGAAAGATTCTCAGAATACTATTCTGAACCCGATAGCCCAAGTAGATTCACATCTCATCTCGTTTATTGCAGCGCATCAATATACAATTTTCGCTGTGAGATGCAAAGGAATTTCCCCGAGGTCATTTCTTTCTGCCATTAAACGACGGTGGATGGGGACCATCTTTCGTTCTTGCCGCCGGATTTTCGATGAGCTGCTGAAAAACCTGCTTGTGATTTTACTTTTTTCTTGCCTCTTTAGCGGCACGACATGCTCGAGACAAGTTGAAGACTGCAACCTGCGCGGCACTGGCTTTGCCAGATGAGCAGAATCCCAATTTGTATTTGATACTCAGCCGGGTGTATTCCAAGAACTCACAAGGAGAGAAGGATGAAGCTCATTGCAATCATGCCGGGAATGTCACTGGCGTTGCTTCTCGGCGCCGCGGCCTTTGCCTGCCGCTCGCCAAAAGAATTTGCTGATCTGGTGCTGCATCAGGGCACGATTTACACCGTGGACACAAATTTTTCGACGGCACAGGCCGCAGCGGTGAAAGGCGATCGCATCGTCAGCGTGGGAACGAATGAGGAGATCGCCGCCTGGATCGGGCCGGACACGCGCGTCATTGATCTCGGCGGTAAAACCGTGGTGCCGGGATTGATCGACAGCCACTATCATTTTCAAAGCGTGGGCAAACGCGCGTATGATTTGAATCTCGACGGTTGCACCTCCCTGGAAGATTTTCAAACCCGCCTCAAACATTGGGCAGCGAACAAACCCGCCGGCGAATGGATCACCGGCCGTGGCTGGATGGAGGAAGATTGGCCGGTGAAAAAATTCCCCACGCGCCATGATCTCGATGCCATGGTGGCTGACCATCCCGTGTATTTGAATCGCGCCGACGGCCATATGGCCGTGGTCAATTCGAAAGCGCTGGAAATCTCGGGGATCATCCGCGCCACGGCCGATCCTCCCGGCGGCGAGATTCTGAAAGACAACGGCGAGCCGAACGGATTGCTGGTGGATCGCGCGATGAGTTTGGTGACGCAGCACCTTCCCACTGGCGCGCGGGCCTGGCAGGAAAAATATGCGTTGAAGGCCAGCGAAGTCGCGCTGGCCTACGGCTGGACGACAATACACGATGCCGGTTCAGGCCGGGACACCATCGAGCTCTGGAAAGAATTATACGGCCAGGACAAGCTGCGCATCCGTATTTACAGCATGGTGCGCGGGCCCGGCGCGGACGTGGAGGCCCTCCTGCAAAGCGGCCCGCAAATTGGATTGTACCAGAAGCATTTGACGGTTCGCTGCATCAAAATCAGCGCGGACGGCGCGCTGGGTTCGCGCGGCGCGGCATTGCTGGAGAAATACTCCGACGCCGACACCAAGGGCCTTTTTCTTTTTAGAGATGAGGAGATTTATCCCGTGGTCAAAGCCGCGACCCGGGAAGGCATTCAAATGGCGATCCATGCCATTGGCGATGCGGCGAATCGCAAAGCGCTCGATTTCTACGAGCAGGCGCAAAAGGAAGTGCCCGTTGCCCTGCGTAAAATCAGTGCGCCACGACATCGCATCGAGCACGCGCAAATCGTTCACCCCAGCGATCTGCCGCGCTTCTACCAGTTGGGCGTGATTCCCTCCATGCAGCCGAGCCACGCGATCGGGGATTTGCATTTCGCGCCGCGGCGCCTGGGTCCGGCGCGCTTGAGCGGCGCCTACGCCTGGCGCACGCTGCTCGATTCCGGCTGTGTGATTCCCGGCGGCTCGGATGCCCCGGTGGAAGAAGGCGATCCCATGCTCGAATTCTATGCCGCAGTGGCGCGCAAAGATACCACGGGATTTTCCAATGCCGACTGGCATGACGAATTAAAAATGACGCGGCCGGAGGCGTTGCGCGCGCTCACGATTTGGGGCGCCTACGCTGCTTTTGAAGAACATGAAAAAGGCTCGATTGAAGCGGGCAAGCTCGCGGATTTCGCCGTGCTCAACGGCGACCCGATGACGGCTCCGGAGGAAAGCTTGTTCCGCCTGCGCAACGTGCTAACCATCGTGGGCGGGAGAGTCGTTTTTGAATGGACACCAACTGCCGAGAGTGGCAACGCCCGGTGAAGGCTCGCAACTCGTCGTTCTCAGCCTTGCTTTTCGAGCATTTTATTTCTATGTTGTCGCCAACAAAACCAGGGTGGAATGCCACTTCAGCCGTTGCCCAATTTTCAGCATAAGGAGAAGGTGGATGTCCGAGAAAATCGTTGAAACTATTGATGCTGCCGGAAATAAGGTGCAGTACCATCCCGGCCTCGCAGGCATCATTGCCGGGCCGAGCACGATTTGTTCCATCGACGGGCAAAAGGGCATTCTCACCTATCGCGGCGTTTTGATCGAAGAGCTGGCGGAGCACTCCACTTTCGAAGAAACGGCCTTTTTTCTCCTGCACGGCCATTTGCCCACGCGCCCGGAGCTCACGGCTTTCGAAAATCGCCTGAAAGCCCAGCGCGAAGTGCCGCCCGCCGTGACGAAGTTGATGCAAACCTTCCCCTCCACGGCCAATCCCATGGACGTTCTGCGCACGGCGGTTTCGGCTTTGGGCTTGTTCGATGATGCACCCAAGGATGATTCCCTGGCCAAGGACACCGAACGCGCCGAGCGTTTGATCGCAGCTTTCCCCGCGATCGTGGGGACGCTGCAGCGCCTGCGCAAAGGCGAGCCCCCGGTGAAGCCGCGCCTGGACTTGAATCATGCCGCGCATTTTTTGCATCAAGTCTCCGGCGAAACCCCGGACGAGAAAGCAGCAAAAATTTTCGACGTCTGTTTGATTCTGCATGCGGATCATAGCTTCAATGCTTCGACCTTTACCGCGCGCGTGTGCATCTCTTCGCTGCCGGACATGTATTCCGCGATCACCGCGGCCATTGGCAGCTTGAAGGGCCCGCTGCACGGGGGCGCCAATACCGAGGTCATGACGAGTTTCCTGGAGATTGGCGAGATTGAAAAAGTGGAGGCCTGGGTGATGGCGCGGCTGGAGAGCAAAGGCAAGGTGAGCGGCTTTGGGCATCGCATCTATAAAACCTACGATCCGCGCGCGCGCATTTTGAGCCGCTATTCGCAGCAACTGGCCGAGATCACCGGCAATCTCAAATGGTACAAAATGTCGAAAGAAATGGAACGGGTCATGGAGCGCGAAGTCGGGAGCAGAGGCATTCATCCCAATGTCGATTTCTTCTCCGCCTCAGTGTACTATTATATCGGCGTCGAGCCGGATTTATTTACGCCCATTTTTGCCGTGAGCCGCATAGCAGGCTGGACCGCGCACGTGCTGGAGCAATTGCGCGACAACCGCTTGTACCGTCCAGATGCGGTTTATACCGGGCCACTAAATGCCAAATATGTGCCGATAGAGAAAAGGTGAGCAAGAGTTGCGGATGCTGCTCAGGTGCTCAAAAAAGCCGGTTGTTTTTCTTTTAGAATGGAGCTCTTCCGAATGCCATGGCAGATGGTTATCAATCTTTGAGCGCGAATTTGAAAAAGGGGGAACAACAAATGAGCGAAGTGAGAGTAAATGTGAAGCTGACAAATGCGGCCGATCTGGCGCTAGTACGCCGGAATTTGATGCTGCCTGGAGAAGTACGATCATTGGAAGCCAGCGCTTTGGTGGATACCGGCGCTGTGACTTTGATCGTTCCTTCTTTAGTCGTAGAACAACTGGGGTTGGCTCGACCGCTTAAACAATTGGCTGAATACGCGGATGGCCGGCGGGAAGAAGTCGATGTCACTGAGCCGGTTCTTGTAGAAATAATGAACCGCCGTACGCATGAAGAAGCTCTCGTGCTCGGAGATGAAGTCATCATCGGACAAACCACTTTGGAGAGAACCGATTTGCACGTGGACTGTCGCGAACGACGACTATTGCCGAATCCCGCCCATCCCGACCAATCTGTGATGCAGGTCAAATGATCGGGCCCCAGACGCCGCGGCGGAGTATTCGCTTGCGCCAAGCACTTGCTGCCCCAAAGCAAATGTGCGGCTCAACTCAGCTCCAACACCACCTTTCCAAAATTTCGATTCTCCGCAACATACTCGTGCGCCTTTTCCGCCTCCGCCCAGGGAAAGATCTTGTCGATCACCGGCTGGAAGCTGCCGCTTTCAAACTGCGGCATCACTTTCTCGCGGAAGAGCTGCGTCAGCATGATCTTTTCGCGCAATCCACGGCTGCGCAACACCGATCCCATGACGCGCAGGCGTTTGCGCAACAGTAATTCCAAATCAATTTCCGCTCGTGCGCCGCCCATCAAACCGATCAACACCAGCCGGCCTTGCGTTTGCAGGACCGAGAGATTTCTTTCCAAATAAGCAGCGCCGATGCAATCGAGAATCACGTGCACGCCGGCTTGATTGGTGATCTTATGCACGCGTTCGACGAAGTCATCCTTCTTGTAATTGATGCCGTGATTCGCGCCCAGCATCAAGCACTGCTGAATTTTCTCGTCCGATCCCGCGGTGACGATCACCAAGGCGCCGGCCTGCCGCGCCAGTTGAATGGCGGCAGTGCCCACACCGCTCGCGCCCGCATGCAGCAAGACAATTTCGCGCGCTTTCAGCTTCGCTTCCAAGAACAGATTGACATAAGCGGTATAAAAGACCTCGGGAACAGCGGCCGCTTGCGCATACGTCCACCCCGAGGGCAGACGCAGCAGTATGTCCTGATGCGCCTTCATCAACTGCGCATAACCGCCGCCCGCGAGCAGACAAAAAACGCGATCGCCGGGCTTCCAACCGGTGACGAATTTGCCCACGGCAACGATTTCGCCGGCAGCCTCCAGGCCGAGAATTGGTGAAGCGCCCGGCGGCGGAGGATAAAGCCCGCGCCGCTGCAACAGATCCGCGCGATTTACCGCCGTAGCTTGTACTTTGATCAGTACCTCATGAGGCTGACAGATGGGATCAGCGACGTCCGCCAAGTGCAAACTGTGGCGGTCATCATTCTTGACTTGAATGGCGAGCACGTGAGCACCTCGGTCAAGGTTGGCAGGGAATGGTTGGCACTTGTGCATGATGGCATGCGCGCCTGCACGACAATAGAATTTAAAAGTCTTGAACGCCAATTGCAACTCAAGTTTTTATTGACATTCGCCCGGCTTTTTTTATATTGAGTACGGATTTTCACTCCCAAAACTGCGCGCGAGATGAGCCATGAACACCACCGAATTCGTCAAAACGCTCGCGAATCGATTGGAAATCACCCAGCGCGAAACCCGCGAGTTGGTGCGCCTGCTGCACGAAACCATCGCCAAGAATCTCGAGAAACACCAGTCGATCTGCCTGCGCGGCTTCGGCACCTTTGGCACCCGCAAAACCGAGGCGCGCAAATCCTATAATCCCGCCGCCAAAAAGTACATGATCCTGCCGCCGAAAGTCGTGCTGTTTTTTAAACCATCGGATGCGCTAAAAAAGCGCCTGTCTAGGAGAAGAAGAGTATGAGCACGAAAACGCGGTATCTCAAACTCATGGACCGGCCGCGTAAAGGCTGGAAGCTGACGGATCGCGCCGCTTTTCTGCGCCGCTATGTGGAAGAGGCCACGGCTTTAATCGAAGAAGGTTTGGCGCGCGACGGCGTGGTCAAAATTCATGAATTCGGCAGCTTTCAGCTCAAGTGGAGCGACGCACGCCAGGGCCGCAACCCGCGCACGGGTGAAATCATCAACATTCCCGGGCAGTATCGTGTGGCTTTCAACCCAGTGGAAAAACTCGAACGCCGCGTGAACTGGCCCTATGTTCATCTCCAAGCGGAATTTATCGATACCCCGGTCGCGCGTGAAAAGCCCCGGGCCGAACCCGTTCCCGAAGTGGTTCCGGCTGCCGTGCCTGAGGCCATTCCACTCTTTGACCTTGAAGATGAGTATGCCGAACCGGTGCGGCAACAAGAAGTGCACGAGCCGGTGCAGCCGGCCTATGTCAGACCCGCGCTGGCCTGGTCGCCGGCCAGCCCTCCGCCTTCGCATATCCGTTTCGATTTTGGTGAAGAAGAAGAGCCCGCGCCCGCCAGGAATCATTTTGGCAAGGGCAATGGACAATTTGCTGCCGCTGAGCATTTCGTGGGAGAGGTGGAAACCCGGCCGAGTGGCATGGTGCCGGCCACGGTTTCTTCCCCCAGCCTTGCCTCGCGCGTGCGGCGGCCCTCTTACATGCAGGAAAAGGAGCGCGAGCCCAAGCCCAGCCGGTTCAAATGGTACGCCAGTTTTGGCGCCATTTTGTTGCTGTTGCTTCTGTTTTTCGCCAAGCCAATTCGCGAGCAATGGAATCACCTGGCGGAATCGACGAACACCGAAACCAGCTCACCGGCGCAAACCGCGCCCCAAGAGGCCAATCAAGCTGCGAATGCCGCAACTCCTGCAACTTCACAGCCGGCCTCCACGGTGGGTTTTGGCGGCGGCAAACATCAAGTGGTGAAAGGGGACAATCTCTGGGGCATTTCCGGGCATTATTATGTCGATCCCTATTTGTGGCCGAATATCTATCGCGTGAATACGGACAAGATCGGCAATCCCGATGTTCTGGAGCCGCGGCAACTTCTCTCCCTTCCCGTTCTGTACGGCACCTACGACCAGCTTTCCCCGCAAGATCGCCGCAACCTGGCGGAAGGATATTTTCTCGTTTTCAATCATTACAAGCAAACCCAAACACACCTAGCGCCCTTTGCGCTCTGGGCCGCAGTGCGTTTCGACTCCGCCATTTTGGAGGCGCATCAAGAAGTGATCGGGGAGGAGGAAATGGCTTTTTTGAAGGCGCATAATGTGGGGAATATCGCGGCGCGGTAGGTGGAAGCGTCCGCAGCAGCAGGCGCCGCGGCGATTGGTGTCCGTGTCCTGTTCATGTCATTCTGTGAGAATCTTCCCCAGCCACCTAAAGAATGCCTGCTGGGATCTCATGATCGGAGATTCTTTCAAAAAAGTTGGACCTGGTCTGAAGCAAATCAGCCAAGGCGGCTTGCTGGGCCTGATTCTTGGTGCCGTCATCGCAACGCTGGCGCCACCAGGCGCGGCGGCGCAGCAAGAGGAGGTGGTTCGCCTTCCTCTGCGCCAAGAGAAATGGTTGCGCGCGCAAACGGCGAATTTTACCATTTATAGCAATGCCCCGGAGAAAATCGCTTTACTGGTTGGCGCGAATCTGGAGCGGTTGCGCAAGACCCTTGCGCTGCTAACCAATGTCGCGGCTGTGAATACTCCGGTCCCCACCTCCATCTTTCTGTTCAAAAACCACAAGTCTTTCACGCCGTATATCTTCCGGGTTTCGGGCGAGGTCGCGCCGGTGGGTGGGTATTTTTTGCCACGCTCCGACGGCAATTACATGGCGTTGAGCGCGGAGGTCGGCGCCGTGCCCACCATTCAGCACGAATACATTCATTTCTTCTTCAACAATAATCATCCGGGTTTGCCGTTGTGGTTGAATGAAGGCCTGGCCGAATATTACAGCACATTCGAATCTGACGATAACCAAGCGAAAGTCGGCCTGCCAGTCAAACACCACCTGGCCTTTTTGCAATCTGAGACGCTCATGCCGCTGGCGCAACTTTTTACGATCGCCGATGGTGCTGTTCTCTACAACGAAGAAAGCAAGCAGGGGCTCTTCTATGCCCAATCCTGGCTGCTGGTGCATTATTTCTTGCACGTACAGCAGGGCAGTTTGCGGCCCGCGTTCGCCCAGTTTTGGACCCTGCTGGCGCAGGGCAGTGCCCCAGACTCGGCCCTGCACGAAGCATTCGGGAAGGACGAGCTGCAATTGCAATCCGAGCTGGAAAGGTATTTGCGCCGTTTTCTTTTTAATTACACGGCCGTCAGCTCGCAGCAACTGGCCGTGGCCACGGCCGCGCGCGTGGATATCCTCGCTTACGAAGAGGTGCTTTACCGCTTGGGAGATTTGCTCGTGCAATTGGAAGACGAGCGCGGGCGTGAAGCGGAAGCCCATTTCAGGCAGGCCCTCGTAGTGAATCCGAATTACGCGCCGGCATACGCCGGCTTGGGCGTGGTGGCAACGCAGCAGGGAAAATTCCCCGAAGCGCGTCAATTTTTCCAGCAAGCCATTCAACTCGATCCCTCGCAGACGTTGATCCATTATCGCCTCGGCCAGTGTCTCATTGCCGGCGTCAAGTATCGCGCCCGGATGAATGCTCGTGATCTGAATACGCCGGCGGTGCGGGAAGCGCGCGAGGCTTTTCGCACCGCGGTCGATCTCGATCACAATTTCCTGGAAGCGTACGCAGCCTTTGGCGAGACTTTTGTCTTCGACAGCAAAAGCCCGCCGGAGGAGGGCATTGCGGCTCTGGAAATTGCTCTGCAGCGCCTGCCCGCGCGCATGGATATTGCGTTGAATTTGCTCGCGCTCTACGCGCGCAATGATGATTCTACCAAGGCGCAGGTGGTGTTCGAGAAAGTAATTACGCCGCGTGGCCGTCGCGCTCAGATCGTCGAAGCGCGCGAACGGCTGGTTGCGATTGAGATGGAAAAAGCCGTGGCCTGGCTGGAGCAGGGGAAGATTGACGAAGCGATGCAAGCGCTTAAACGGGTGCAGGCGGGCACGCAAAATCCGGCTTTGCTGAGGCAAGCGCAAGAAATGCTCCAAGCCGCGGAGCATCAGCGCCACCTCAAGCTTTATAATGGTGCTTTGATCCGGGCGGCGAACAAAGATTTCGACGAAGCATTACTCCGGCTGCAGGAGGCTGCCGCCACCTGCGAAGAGGCAGAATTGCAGCAAGCCGCGAGGAGCGCGAGCCTGCAGGTGCAACAGCAGCAACAGATGGATTGGTACAATCAGGCGATGGCGTTCATGAAAACCAAACAATACCGGAAAGCCGCGCCGTTGCTGCGGCGCGTCGTGGAGGCGCCCTTTGCTCCTGCTGACCCGGAGTTGATTCTGGCGGCAAAGGAGGCGTTGCTCTATATTCAACGCGTGGCGAAACAATAACGGCGAAGATGCCTGGCTGCGCTTTTGCACTTTTTGCGATCCACTTAAATACATGTCTTGATTTTCATTAACTTCTTTTCAAAGATTTGTTTTTCCGCTCATTCCGTTTTTGGGAGGAAGCTGTGTCTGAGTATCAATCACCTGAAGTTGAAAGACTGCTTGTCCCAAAAAACGAAGGTTGCTTTATTTGAATTTTGTTTTATATTTGTTTGTGCGGGAAGAAACAAGCGTCTTGTACAATGGCTGCTTGGTTTTTGGGGATGCAATTATTGAATGCGCGATGATGATTTCGAAATCATTGGCAAGATAACAGATATCGAGCCAATTGCGATTGGCAGCGCAATTCGAGACGCCGCCCGCTTGCGATAGTTATATGGTACGGGTCGTTGGCGAAAGTTAAAAGGAACGGCGACGATTCGCCTCTCGAATGGCAGGGTTCGCAAAGCCGAAATACATTGGTATGAAGCGCATGGCATCGGCAAGAAGGAAATCAAACGCAAACGCTATTTGGACTAGCCTCATGAAACAACACAATCATGCTGACCCGAAATTTGCCGTCTGTATTGATAATTCCGGCTACCCGGCCTCACTAGAGCTATACAAAATTTACCGCATCCTCCGCGATGATGACGCTGCGACAGATGACGATTTGCGCGTTATTGATGAAAGTGGAGAGGATTATTTGTATCCTGCCAGCCGCTTTGTTTTGATCGAATTGCCTAAAGCGGTCATCGAACGAATGCGGCTAGCGACTCAGCAATCTCCTATTGCACAAGCATAGCTAATTCAACTTAACATTTTCAAGCTATTCCCGCGGCGCAAGCGTTTCGGCATATCTCACCACCGCCTCATCCATCCACCGATAATCCCCCCACGAAGTTTTCTGCTTTGAAATAAACCCCATGTGCCCGCCGCTGCGCGTCAAATACAGCTTGATCGAATCTTTGCGAGGCAAGTTCATGTAGGTTTCCTTGGGAATGAAAGGATCGTTGTCCGCCGCGAGGATGACAGCAGGATGGGAGAGGTTCGCGAGAAACTGTTTCGCACTGCATTGCGCGTAATAATCCTCGGCAGAGGCAAAGCCGTGCACCGGCGCGGTGACGATTTGATCGAAGCCGTAAAGGGTAAGATTGAAAGGTAGGTCAACACGCGGGAAATCGGCGAATTCTTGCTGGTGCTCACGCACGAGTTTTTTGAGCAAACGCGTAAAACGTAAATCGTAAGGACGATTTCTGAGGCGCGACATGGCCTGTGCAGACAAAGACAAATCAATCGGCGGGCTGACGGCAATTGCGCCGGCAAAGTTCTCCGGTGGAAAATGTTTCTGCTCGCCGAGATATTTCAGCAACAAATTGCCGCTCAAGGAGAACCCCACCACAACGATTCTTTGATCGGGATATAGTTCCGCTATCTTTTTCAACACCGGCTGAAGGTCTTCGCTCTTGCCGGCATGGTAAATGCCCTTGGCCAGGCCCTTGCCTTGTCCCGAACCGCGATGATTCAGACGAAAAGTCATCCAGTTTCGTTGCAAGAGTTTGTCGGCCACGCGCAGCATGAAAGGCGAATCTGCATGCCCGCCCAGACCGTGCATGAGCAGAACGATTCCATCAATTCTGCGCGCCACGGGCCGGTTGGCACACATGACCAACTCGTCACCATTCGAGACGGGAACATGATACAATTGTGTTTCAGGAAGTGATTTGGGGCTGGGCAGAAAATACCCGGCGAGCGTCTGCAAGTCGCCGCCCGGCGCCCAAAGCGCAGGATGGAATTCAGAGAGTTGTATTTTAGTTTTTGATTGCAGAGCCGGTGCGCTTATAACCGTCAATTTTCAACCTGTGTGTTTGGGTGCTTGTTCCTCTTCCGAAAGATCAGCGATTTTTCAGAACCAGCTTTATTGTACTCCTTTGACCACGGATGACACGGATAATACCGATTTTCGCGGATTTTAGTGCTATCGTAGCTTTGCAAATGATAAAGGCACAGCTTCTCAAACCGCGAATGGACGCTAATAGTCGCGAAGTGAGAACCTATTAGCGCACATTCGCGTTAATTAGCGGTTTCAAAAACAGGCAAGTTATTCAAACGGCGATCCTTACTATCCACTATCCTCGATCCACGATCCTCCATCCACCATCCTCCATCCACGATCAATCAACGCTTCACCCGCGGCGCGCGCAAGGCGGACAAATTCACCGGGGGCAATTTCAGGCCGCGGCGCTGCAGGCGCTCGAATTCATTCAAGGAAAAATGATCGGTCATGCCAGCAATGAAGTCGGCGATGCAGCGCGCGTGCTCGTGATCGTTGTTTCTCGCCTGTTCCTGAATGAAAAAATGCGTGTTGGCCGGCCAGAGCGTGGCATCCTCATAATACGCGCGGAACAGGCTGCGCAGCACTTGCACGGCATCCTCATCCGAACCGCGGTTTTCCGGCGCGAAAATGATTCTTTGATAGATGAACTTGTTGAGCTGGTTTTGCAAAGGATCGACCTGCGCGCTGAAACGCACGATCTCCTCATCAAAATGGCGGGAGCGTTTTTTTTCTTCGATGAAGCGCGCGGTATTGGCCAGCGTTTGTTGAATGAGATCGCTGGCCAGCAAATTGATCAAGCCGTTCACCAGACGGTTGCAATACACATAGCGATTCTGCGATAACAGTTTTTGCAGCCCGGCCTCCTGCTCGATTTGCCGCACGATTTCGAGCGTGCGGATTTCTTCCGGTGAAACCAGTTCCGCGCGCAGGCCGTCCTCGAAATCGTGCGTGCGTTGCGCGATTTCGTCGGACAGGGCCACGACCTGTCCTTCCAAAGTGATGGCGTCATCCAGCTCGAAAAACAAACCCTCGGTTTTCAGATCGGGATAATGAATCTGGCCGCGTTTGAGCCGCGTGTGTTTCAGCATGCCTTCACGCACGGGCGCGGTCAAATTCAGACCGGGATATTCATATTTTTGCTCGAGCTCGTCAACGATGCGCAGCGACTGATAATTGTGCTTGAAACCGCCGAGCGCTTCGCCAGAGAGCGCGCCTGAGAGCGTATCGCGCCCTTGCAGAATTTCATCCAAAACTTCTTCGCCGAGATGGCCAAAGGGCGTATGGCCGAGATCGTGGCCGAGCGCGATCGCTTCCAACAAATCCTCGTTCAGGCCGAGCGCGCGGCCGATGGTGCGGGAAATTTGCGCCACTTCGAGTGTGTGCGTCAGTCGCGTGCGGAAGTGATCGCCTTCGGTGATCAAAAAAACCTGGCGTTTGTGCTTCAGCCGGCGAAAGGCGCGCGCATGCACCAGGCGATCACGATCGCGCTGAAAGGCGGTGCGATAGGGATGTTCAATTTCACTGTGCAGCCGTGCCGCATTGGCGCGCGCGCTGGGACAGGCAAAATCCGCCAGCCATTGCGCTTCGAATTTTTGCCAATCGTCGCGCGTGCGTTGGGAGAGTAGCATGAGGTTTTTGCTAATGTAAGCGGATTGAACAGATCAAACGGATGATGGAATCCGTTGCGCGCTGATGGATAACGTGATCGAATGGCTTTTGCGTATGCCCGGCGGCCCTTGCGCCGCGCCGGGGGAGTAGAGTTTTTTCCTCTCGCACGATGCTGAAAAACACTTTTTGATCTCATGCCCGCGAAGGCGGGCATCCAAGAGATTCAATAAAGTCATGGATTCCCGCTTGCACGAGAATGACAAAACGAAGCAGTTTCAGATTTTTTCAGCTTCCTGCTAAGTCTCTGCGTCCGAAAAAATCTCCGCACGAAAGCGAAACAACTCGGCCTGCGGATTTTGCCAGGCGTCCGGCGGCAAGTCGGCTTTGCGACACACATGCTGCAAGAATGTGTGCCCTTCCCAATGACGCTTGCTGGCCACCTGCGGCAGGAGCAGGCCATGCTTCTCCCCCAGACGGATCATCACCCCGTCTTCACCGATCTCGATCTCTTCCGGCGATTGCAAAATCTGCAAAGGATGCAGCAAAGAGATTTCGATCTGCACTTCATCTAATTCGTCCTGCGGCAGCGGCGGAAAGCGCGGATCCTGAAACGCCGCCGCTTGCGCAGCATGCGCGATGGTTTCCCGAAGGTTCGCAACCGTCTTGAGCGAACCGACACAACCTCGCAGTCGATCGTGCAGAAGCAGGCTCACGAACACGCCCTGATAAGAAGGCTCCGCCGTCTCACTTTTTTCAGTCACGCCTTCGGACGGCGCGGCGTCCGACCAATGCGCCGCGATGGCCTCGCGCGCGAGGCCGAGCAGGAATTTTTTCTGTTCGGCGTGCAACATGGTGCGGTTTTTCTTTATGCGGCCAGCGAAATGCTCGCCGCCAAATAACCCACCACCCGCGAAAAATCGCCGCTCGCTTCGCCGGAGGTCTTGTAACTCAGCAGGTCAACTTGAGCGGCATGCAGTTGCTGCGCGGCGATCATCGCGGCAATGACCGGCCCGGCACCACAGGCTTCGCAATCGCGCCGCTGCACGGCTTCGTAAAGCGTGCGAGGATTTTGCGCCGCGAGCAGTGCCATGAAATGCTGGTCGAGCTGCACCGCTTCTTCGTGGGGATGATAATGGGACAAATCCGAGCTGGCGAGTATGACAAAAGAGGAGGTCTCGGCCAGCTCCGCCAAACGATGGCCCAGCGTTTCACACAATTCCCAACTCTGCTGGCCC
Organism: bacterium; assembly: GCA_044869275.1. GTDB lineage: Bacteria > Zhuqueibacterota > Zhuqueibacteria > Zhuqueibacterales > Zhuqueibacteraceae > JBIOXB01. The sequence continues at coordinate 14,315 of JBIOXB010000207.1, read as the reverse complement.
ATGACCACGGGCACGATGGCGCAATCCGGCAACGCCATTTGCAAAAATGGAAGCTGGACTTCGAGAGCGTGTTCGGTACGGCCGCCGCGATCACGATGGCCGTTCCAGGCAGCGGCAAGCCGGGGGTCTCCGGCGAGTAACTTTGCGGTGAACGATTGGTCAATGGGCAAATCACCCAGCGGAGTACGGTAGCATTTGCCCGTGAAGACCGAGAGGAATGGAAATCTCTCAAAATGGCTCGGCGCGATCACGACGACCGTCCTCGTCTCCGAGTTCGTCAGAAGCTTATAGGCGTGCGCGGCTACGCCGCCGGAATAGGGATAGCCGGCATGCGGCGTGATAAGAGCTGCCAAACGACCGCACACACGAGGTGCTGGCGCGAGTTGCAGAAGCTCTTCTATTTCCTGTTGCAGAAGCTGTGGATCGGCGGGATAAAATCTTCCTGCGACGGTGGGAAACCGAACCGCCTCGGGTGGGATCGCTTCCTCGAAAACTACGCGGGAATCCATGGCGCAAACCTCCGGCATGGCTCGCAACAACCCGGCGCCGCCTGACGTTTGCTGTGCAGACAAAGGCGCGGGCGGCGACTTGACCGCTCAAGGGAATGCTGCTGGATAAATGTAGCAGAAAATCCCCGAATGTCAATGCAATTGATGGCGCGGCATTGTTTCCGCACATGAGCGCCTCGGGAATGATCTCTGGCAGTGACTCCGCCGAGGCCAGGAAAGAGGGGAATGGTATGATCGCGCCGTGGTGGAGATTCTGCCGCAGCAGACTCAGGAAGGAAGTGAATTTTCCCCGTGCACGCAAATGCAAATGGAAAGCGAGGCTTTTTTCGCACCTGCTAACGCATTGCCTTGATAAAACTATAAACCGAGAACACAAAGCTCACCTGGGAAACACCGAAAGCGGCGCCGAAATAGCGATCGTACTTTACGGCGCGATCGTAATGCTGCTCGCGTGCCGCCGGTTCGCCGGTCACCAGATAAGCGGCATATGCCTCGTCTGCTTCCTGTTTGCACCACACGGCGCCGATGCCGGCGGCCAGGCTGACGCCGGCCGCGATGAATCCCCATTTGCGATGCCGCCCATGCGCGGCGTCGAGGTCGCTGTCCTTATCCTTGAAAACGAGCGGGGCAGATTTGGGTATGAGAGCAAAGTGAAACTGCCGCCTCGACTTTTCCTGCGCAGAAAGGCTATCCGGATCGATTTCGAAACGTGCGGATTCATAGTTATCCAGCGTGAGGGTCAGGCGCACGCTCGCGAAATCCGGAAGGCGCAGCACGAAGGGCGTGGTGCCCAAGCTTTGGCCCTCTATCCAGACCTGCGCGCCGGAGGGCGCGGAAGTGAGGGTGTAGCCGATTCGAAATTTTGGCGTCAAGGTAAGCGTGTCGCCGGCCGCCAGGTTTACCTCTTCCTGCCAATCCGATTCCAGCCAGCTTGCGGAAAGGCTTTGGCGCACGCCGAAAACATGCTCGCCGGCCGGCAGGGCAAAGTTTCGCAGAGGAGTGTGCCCGGCTTGGCGTCCATCTACGAAGACCGGCAAACCCATATGGCGCGAAATGATATTGACCCATGCCTGCGCGCTATCCGCGGTCGGTGCTTGCGCTCCCGCCGTGGTGACGCCCGCAAAGAGCAGGGCAACGCTCAGCATGCTCCTCGAAAGTTTGTTTTGCATTCCTGCTGACATGATTCAATTCGTCCCTAAATTTTCCGGCGGGCCGAAGAGGTAGAGATCATGGTCTTCGCTCGCAATGATCAACTGTTTGTTCCACACCACCGGATTTGTGCGCACGCGGCCGCGCAATTCCTGCCGCCATTTGACTTCGCCATCGGCGATATCGAGGCAATACACGTGATGATCCAACGCGCCGAAAAAAACTTCATTGCCGGCGATCAGAGGCGAGGTGCCGATGACGCTGAGTGCGCGTGAAGACCATTTCGGCCTGCCGCTGGCACGATCGAAAGCATAAACCACGCCGTCGCTCGCGCCCGCGAGTACGAGAGTGGCGTTGACGGCAGGCGCGTAAAACAACCGGCCCGGAAGTTTTCGCCGCCACAGCTCGGCGCCGGTTTTTAAATCGAGCGCCGCCAGCAAGTCACGCGAGGTCCCCAGATAAATATGCCGGTCGCGGATCACGGGCGAGGCCAGCACCGGCTGCTGCAGGTCTTTTTCCCAGATTTTTTTTCCATCATTCGCGTTGAGCGCATAGATTTTACCTTTGTTCGTGGCAACGACCAACAGGTTTTCCTTCAGCACCGGCGAGGCATGAAGCTGGCCCTCGGTATCAAAGCGCCAAAGCCGCTTGCCATCGGACACGCGATAAGCATCGACGTGGCTGAAAACGGCGGCAACATAAACCACCGTATCTGCCAGCAGCGGCTCTCCCGCAATATCGCCCGCATCGACCTCCCAGATTTGCCGTGTTTTGATCAGATCGTGACAAAATAAAGTCTCTTTTCCGTAGCGTGAAGCCACGATCAGCGCTTCGGCTCCCAGCGCCAAGGTGGCGGCATTTCCGCCCGGCAATTTTTTCTTGCTCAGGATTTTTTTCTCCGTGAGATCGATGACGAACAACCGGCCGTCCAGCGTTGGCGCGAATAAAATGCCGTTACGGATGAACAGGTTTTGAGCAGGCGCGGAAGAAAGCTTGAAGTGGGCGATTTCCTGCAACGGCAGCGGCACTTGGCTTTCAATATGAGAAGTGCGGCCACGATTGGCACCGGCGAGCAGCCAGTTTTCACCGGCGACGTCGCTGCCCTGCAGGGATTTGACCACTCCGCGCCCACAACCCGTGCAAAGCGGCAAACCGCCAAAAGCAAACAAAAACCACACCAGGATTTTTTTCATGGCAACTTGCTTCCTGCTCCTGTCTTTGCGTCAAAAATCCCATCCAAAGAAAAACTGATGCTGGATATCGGGATAGATCTTGAATCGGTTCAAAGCGAGGCCGCGATCCAGGTCGCGCCACAATATTCTGCGGCCGAAATCGTAACGCAGCACCAGGAACCCGCCCAGGTTCATGCGCAGACCCAGGCCGGTGCTGCCCAACATGTAAGTCAAGCGCTTGTCCCAGGCATTGCCCATGTCGAAAAAGACCACGCCGCGAATCGCGCGGAAGCCCAGGCCGCCGAAGGGGAAGGCCACGGCGAATTGATCGATGAACGGAAACCGGAATTCATTGCTCCACAGCACGGTTTTTTGACCCCAAACCTGCCAGCGTGGATACAGGCGCAAATCCCAACTGCCTCCCATGAAAAAGCGAAAGCCTTCGCGGCCGTGGTTGTATTGCGTGGTCAAGCGGAAGGCATAAGCGGTGCGCAGGCTGGTGCGGAAATAACGGCGATAATCCGCAATGATGGTGTAGAAATTTATATTGGAAGCGCGCACGTCGATGGTGTTGCCCAGGGTGAAATTGAAGCGCTCGCCGTCCAGCGGGCCGGTCGGCCCCCACAGGGAATTGTCTTTCACATAGGAGACAAAATTGGAAACCAGCAAGCCGCTCAACGTATTGAAGCCGAAATCCCGGTACTTATCAGACTGCCGGATGTTCAAGCTCGCTTCCACGCGGCGGAACACGCTGAGCGGATAGCTGATCGCGGCGAATCCGCCATAGCGGCGCTCGTAATAATATCCTTCCGCATAATTGTAGTAGCGGCCGGCAAAATGAAAAAGGCCGAAGCTGTGATTGACGCGATGCGACAAATCCGTCTTGCTCACGGCCACGTTGAAGCTTTCCCAAAGCTCATCCTTGCTTTGCGCGTTGTTGTAGATTAAAAAATTGTATTGTTGGTTCCCCAGCATGTCGGACATGGCCAATTGCGCGCCGCCGGTAGTGCCGAAAATCGGATCCTGCGTGATCACGCTTTGTGCGATGTCGAGTGAAAATTTCTTGTTGTAGTTCACTTGCGTCGGCGCGGCTTCGCCTTCCAGTTTGGCGATTTTCCAGGGCGAATGGCGAATGTGCATGGTATCGACTGCCACCACCTGCGATTTTTCAAAATGGCCCTGCACGTTTTCCAGCTCGCGAATCTGGAAGCTGAATCCCTCGAATGCGGTGAACAGCAGGCTGCCTTCGTCCGTCCATTCCGGATCATACGCGCCGGTAAAGAAACTGGTCAGTTTGCGCACTTCGCTGTCGCCGTTCACTGCGCGCGGATAAATCCGCGCGGGCGCTGCTGCTCCGTTGCCAAGATGGCTTGCGCCGTTGGCATACCCGTTTGCGTATCCATTGACGGCCGGCCCCGCGTACGCGACGGCAGTTTGCATCGCCGGATCGGCGCCTGTCCCATGCGAGGATAGGCCATTCGACATGCCGGCCGCAACGTGGTCCGGCGCGCTATGGCCGTTGGTGGCGGCGCTGTCCTCGCCCGTTTGTGCTGCAATTTGAGTGAAGCCGGACCGGCTTTGAATCAACCAGATGTTGAAAGCCTCATCGCGGTCGGAGACGAATGCCAGGGCCTTGCCGTCGGGCGACCATGCCGGTGAATAATCGTCCGCGGGATCGAAGGTGGCGTATTCGATATCGCCGGTGGCCACGTGATAATAGAAAATGTCATGCGCACCTTTCCGGCCGAACTCGCTGCGGTCGGAGGCGAAAGCGATGACTTGTCCGTCCGGCGACCAGGCCGGATCACGGTCTTCGTAAAAATCGTTCGTCACCTGCACCAGCTTTGCGGTGTTCAGTTCGAGAATGTAAAGATCGCTCCGGCCGCTGAAACTGTTTGCGGAAAACACCACGTGGCTGCCGTCCGGGGCCCAACTGGGTGAGCGCATCGCGACAATGTCTTTGAATTGATGCCGGCTGAGCACGCGCTTCTGGGGCAGGGAATAAATGTAGAGTGCGTCGCTGCCATTGCTTTTGGACACGAACGCCAGCCTGCCGCTGCGATCGACGTCCATTTTGCCGTGCAATAAATTGAAGGCCTCGAAATTCGAGCTGCGCTCTCCTTTGACCAATGTTTCGAGATCACCCTTTTCCGCGCCTTCTTTGTTGTACGGCAGACGATAGATGTTCGAGTAGCCCACGCGATTGGAAGCAAAAATGAGATGCCGCTCGTTTTCATACGCCGCAAACGTCGGCTTGGTGCTGATGCCCTTGTCGGTGACGTGCGTGGTGATCATGCCCGGCGCATCGTGATCCTGCAGCAGCGGGTATTTGTTCTTCTTGAGATGATAAAGCCACAGTTTGTCGAATTTGCGATAGTCCACTCCCAGCGTCAGCGCCATGACCTCGGAAAAACTGTCCGCTTTCCAGACGTTCTCGATGAGTTGCAGCAGCTTTTCCTCGCCGAAGTTCTCCGCGATGAATTTGCAGATGGCCTGGCCTTCCTTATACATCAGAAAGGTGCCGTAGATGCGGTACATGTCGCTGATGGGCACCACATAACCCGTGAGCACCGCATCGCGCAGAAACATCTCCGCTTCCGTGTCCCAACCTTCCGACCAGTATTCTGCAATGCCCTCAGTGAACCATAAGGGCAGGCCGGAGTAGTTCGTCTTGCGATGATCTTTCAGCACGCGATTGGCCAGGCCAATGGTAAAAACGTGCACCATCTCGTGATTAATGACGTGTTCGAACTTGGACAAACTGCCGTCCGAGGGTATTACCACTCGGCCTTTCAAAAACTCGAAAAAGCCGCCGACGCCATCGGGCAGGAGATAGGGCGTGGTATTGGTTTGCTGGAAATGAAAGGGGTTGGAGTAGAAAATGAGTGGAATGCGGCGATTGATGTTATAATTGGTCAGCTTCTCCAAGCGCGTGTAGGCGTTTTCCGCATACGTCGCGCCAATCTCGGCCAGCTCGCGCATCTCGGGATAGAAGTAGATATCGAAATGCGCGGTTTTGAGAATTTGCCAGTCAAATTTGTCATAGTGCACTTTGTTCCGGCCAAAATAGAATTGGGCCGAAGCTTCCCCACTCCACAGCACAGCGACAAGCAAAATGAACAGCGGTTTCTTCATGGCTCGAGCGCGGGAAAGATGTATTCGTTCAGGCAAAAATCAAAACAATCAATCCTAAAAAGCTTGAAGGGTTTTGCCCTTCCCAAAGCGCCGGGAGGCCTCTCAATGAACGGCTGAACAGCAACATTATCAAGTTAAATTTCTCGAATATTCCTGTTGGACAGGCTGGTCAATCGCGATATAAATAATTTAAATCGTTACTGCAAAATTAGTTCCCAACAATTTCCTCACCGTCTGTTCAATTTGCAAGTCTCTCTTAACATTCGAGTTCGATATAAGGCGCACGTAGCAAAATCGGTTAGCGGCTATGCATTTTTTATTTGGAAAGTGCAATAATTTGCACGATCTCATCGCTATGAAATCGTGGCAGTTGAATGCGATCCGTTCGGTCCAATAACCAGCGTTTTTCGCCAGGCGGCAGGATAACGCCAATTTCCGCGGCGTTGATGTCCGCGGCGCGCAAACGAAGCAGAATTTCTACGCAAGCCCTCTCCTCGCCGATGATCAACAACGCGCCAGAGGCAATAATTCCGAGCGGGTCAAGCCCGAAATACTCGCACAGCACTTTGGTTTCGGGAAAAATGGGAACGAACGGCCACTCGATTTCCACTCCCAACTGTTTTTCTTCCAAAACTTCATGAATCGCATTAGCCAAACCGCCTTCGGTGACATCATGCAAGGCATGAATGCCGGCAATCTCCCACGCGAGTCTGGCTTCCGGATAGACACTGATGCCGGGCTCAAACAAGAACTGCCGGCACTTCTGTGCGAATTCGGTCTCGAAGCTCTGCGCCAAGGCCCCTTTTTGCACGCGGCCCAAGATCGAGGTGGCCTCGACCGCCAAGCCCTTGGTGAGGATGATACGATCCTCGGGCTGGATAAGATTGGGAGAGAACCGTCGCGCGAGCGGCGCCTCAGCCAGCAGGCATCCAACCACAATGGGCTGTGCTATGCCGGCCGTGATCTCGGTATGTCCCCCACACCATGCCACACCCATGCTTTCACAAGTTTCGCCGATTTGTTGAAAGATGTCTTCCACCGCGCTGGCGCGGGTCTTGCTTTCCGGCAGTAGAATCGTGGACAAAAACCACTTGGGCTCGCCGCCCATGCAAGCGACGTCGTTGACGTTCACGTGTACCGCGTAGTAGCCGAGGTCCTCGGCCAGGAAGGTGATAGGATCGGTTTTGGCAATCAATAATTTGCCATCAAATTCGATTACAGCGGCATCTCGCCCCAAGCCCGCGCCAAGTGGAAGCTTCGCCAACGGATGCACGTAGCGCTCGAGCAAGCGTTGCAGAAGGTCAGAGGGTAATTTTCCGGTTGGCAGAAATGTTTCCACTCGCCATTCTCTTTCCGCTGCCGTGAGTTTATTGGATGCTCGAGGCATGATGCTGGATGCTTGATACTGGTTCCTTGTTGCTAGCACTTATCAGAACACCAGTGTCCAGTATCCAGCATCCAGTATCCAGCAACTATCCCACCAGCACATTCCCGCCATTCACATTCAAAATCTCGCCAGTGATATACGCAGCCAATCCCGAAGCCAGGAAAAGAATCGGGCCGGCAATTTCTTCGGGCCTGCCCGGGCGGCGGAGCGGGATTAACGCCGTGATACTCTCTCCTTCTCGCACAATGGCTGCATCCGACATGTCTGTTGCTACCCATCCCGGCGCCACGCAATTTACTAAAATGTTGTACGGGGCCAGCTCCGGCGCGAGGGATTTGGTAAAGCTGATGATCGCGCCTTTGCTGGCGGCATAATGAGAATGAAATGCTTCGCCGCGCTGCCCGGCAGTGCTGGCGATATTGATGATCACACCCTCCCGCCGCGCTTTCATATGCGGCACGATCACGCGGCAGCAATTATAAACGCTCTTGAGATTGATGGCCATGGTTTCGTCCCAGATCTCCTCGGGCATGGTGTCAATTGCACCGTAGGTCCAAACCCCCGCGTTGTTGACCAAAACATCAATCTGCCCAAAATGCCTGAGAATCTCCGCCACCATGTTTTCCACTTCGGCGTAGCGGCTGACATCGGCTTGGAATGCCGCCGCCAATCCGCCCGCCGCCGTGATTTCCGCCACAGCCTTTTCTGCTTCCGCCTGCGCATGGACATAATTCACCGCCACGGTTGCGCCCGCGCGCGCCGCCAAGATCGCCGCCGCCCGGCCAATCCCGCGTGAGGCGCCGGTAATGAGTATGACTTTGCCGCTGAGGTCGAGCATATTAAGATTCCTTTGCTGCGGTGATGAATTAACCACGAAATACGCGAAATACACGAAAGGCGCATAATCCTTGGTTGTCATGCCGTAGGCATCTTCCCAAGGCGAGGTGCAGCCTAGTTAACGAAGATATCTACCGGAGGGACAAATATAAGGAGCTTTTTTGAAGCAACAGCATACTAAATAGTTATTTTCTGAAATGAAGATAATAACTTGCGGTGGAGATTTCAAGTCGCGGAAGGATTAAATTTCGGGATTATCGTTTGGAAATCAAATGGAGCAAATAGCGGTGAAAGGATAAAAGGCGCCAACATCCAGACATGTTCTGGGGGATGACATTGAAGGAATGTACTGCAAACGGAGGAGAAGAGAATTCGGAAGACGAGATAATCAACGTGCTAATAAAAAAATACTGAACACCGTCCCCAACCCTTCGGTGCTTTCGACTTCAATGTGGCCGCGATGACCTTCGACAATCTTTTTCACCATCGCCAATCCCAAGCCGGTGCCTTGTATAAACAGACAATGGCTTTCATTGAACAAAAACACAGGCAGAATCTGCAAAAAGAACGCCGGAAGTTCTTGCTGGCCGCACAAAAATCCCCTTGACAATCTCCAAGTGTTTTCACTAATTAATTCCGAGATCTTTCCGAATACTCTTCATGCTCTTTTCGACCAAGCACGAGTGCCTGCGCAGCAATTTTTGACTTTCCGAATATGTTTGAAGTATTGTTATTCTAACCTGCTCCGTGCAAGGCGAGAAGCTTGGTATTGGTGCCCCGTCCATGTCCAGTTCATAAGCCATTTCCCGCCTGATGACGGCGTAAGATTTGATGAAAAAGCTGAGCTTCAAATCAACCTTTTGTTTTTGTCACCAACCGGAAGGAGGAAGCATCATGACCACTGCAGACAGAGGCTGGCAGGCGGCGTCGAGCTCGCAGCTTGCCAGCAGCAGGGCCCGCGTGCTGGCCTTGCTTGCGGCAATTTTGCTTTTTGCGTTGCCGCCGGAGTTGCAGGCTCAAGCTTCGGGAACGATTGCGGGAACGATCACGGATGCCCGGACGAAATCTCCTTTACCCGGCGCTAATGTTGCCGTATTGGGCACTCAATTGGGAGCGACGGCTCGCCCCGATGGGAGTTTTCGCATCAAGCTCAACCCGGGCACGTATGAGTTGCAAGTGAGCTTCATTGGCTACAATCGCGTGCGCGAAAAGGTCACGGTGGGCGCGGGAGAAACTGTAACCAAAAACCTGGCCCTGCAAGAAAATCTGATCGGTTTGGGCGAAGTGGTGGTGACGGGCACGCGGCGCGCGGATCGCACGGTGGTTGAATCGCCGGTGCCGATCGACGTCTTGACCGCCACGGAAATCCGGCAAACCGGCTTGACGGAAACCAGCCAGCTCATTCAAATGGCTGTGCCTTCATTCAACTTTCCTCGCCCTTCCATCTCCGACGGCACGGATCACATTCGTCCCGCGACGCTGCGCGGCCTGGGACCCGATCAAGTGCTGGTGCTGATCAACGGCAAGCGTCGGCACAATGCGGCGTTGGTGCACGTCAACGGTACCATTGGCCGCGGCTCCACCAGCGTTGATTTGAATGCCATTCCCGTCAGTGCGATTGAGCGCATCGAAGTCTTGCGCGATGGGGCGGCGGCGCAGTACGGCTCAGATGCCATTGCTGGTGTGATCAATTTAATTCTCAAATCCGACCAACAAGCCAGTGTCGCTACCACCGCCGGGCAAACTTCCGAAAGCGACGGCGAAGTGCTGCAAGCGGAAGGCAATTATGGGTTCCAATTGGGTGAGAGCGGTTTTTTTGCATTTCAGCGGTGAATTTCGCAATCGTGGCCTTACCAACCGTTCGCGGCCGGATACCCGGCAGCAATACTTCACCGGTGATTCGCGCAACAACGATCCGAATTTGACCAATCAAATCAATCACCGCCAGGGCGATGCGGATACGCAAGACGGGTTGGTCTTCATGAACGGCGCACTCCCGCTGTCCGCAAAGGTGACGCTGTATTCTTTCGGTGGATTCTCAAGCCGCAGAGGCGAAGCAACGGGTTTCTTCCGCCGTGCCCTGGATGATCGCACCATTCGTGCATTTCACCCTGATGGCTTCCTGCCCGAAATCCATTCCAAGGTCTACGATGGCTCGCTGGCGGCCGGCCTCAAAGGGACACTGTCCGGCTGGGTGTGGGACTTGTCCTCGGTTTATGGCCGCAATTCTTTCCGCTTTGATGTCAAAAACAGCAACAACGTCTCGCTCGGCATGGCGAGTCCGATCGAATTTTACGCCGGCACAATGGTGTTCCAACAAAGCACCTCGGCGCTGGATTTTTCCAGGCCGTTGAATATCGGCACGAATGCGCCGTTGAATCTTGCGCTCGGCGCCGAATTTCGTTATGAAAATTATCAAATCGAAGCCGGGGAGGAAACGTCCTATATCGACGGCGGCGTCCGAGTTCTAGACGGGCCGAATGCCGGCGCGCTCGCGGCTGTGGGCGCACAAGTTTTTCCGGGATTCCGGCCTTCGGATGCCACCAGCGAGTCGCGCAACAACGTCGCGGTCTACGCCGACGCCGAAAACAACCTGATTTCCAGTTTGACGCTGAGCGCCGCCGGCCGCTTTGAAGATTACAGCGATTTTGGATCCACCACCATCGGCAAACTGGCGCTGCGTTTTGAGCCGATTCAAAAGTACGCGGTGCGCGGCGCGGTGAGCACTGGTTTTCGCGCGCCTTCGCTGGCACAATCTTTCTTTTCTTCCACGGCCACCAATTTTATCAACGGCGTGCCGTTCGAAGTGAAAACCTTCCCGGTGGAAAGCCCGCAGGCCCAAGCCCTGGGCGCCGAACCGCTGAAAGCGGAGAAATCGGTGAATCTCAGTGCTGGCTTTACCATGGATCCCATCGACAATCTGTCGTTCACGGTCGACTACTATCGCATTACAATTGACGATCGTATCGTGTTCTCGGAGAACTTCACGGGTCCCCGCATCGCAGACTTGCTGCGGCCGTTCGGCGCAAGCGGCGGGCGCTTTTTCACCAATGCCATTGACACGAAAACGCAAGGCCTCGATTTGATTGCGCGCTACGCCTTTCAGATCGGGAGAAGCACGCTGCGGCTGACCGGCGCTTACAATAGAAACGACACCGAAGTGACGCGCGTGGCTCCGACGCCGCCACAGCTGCAAGGCTTTGAGGAAACCTTGTTCGGGCGCGTCGAGCGCGGACGCATCGAGGAAGGCCAGCCCAAAGATAACATCAACGTGATGGCCAATTACAGCCTGGGCAGTTTCGGGATGATGGCGCGCACCATTCGTTTTGGCACCGTCACTTCCCGCAACCCCAATCCCGCGCAGGATCAAACCTTCGGCGCGAAGTGGATCACGGATCTGGATGTCTCTTACAATTTTTGGGGTCGCATGACGGCCGCGGCCGGCGCGACCAACGTGTTCGACGTTTATCCCGACCAGAACATTTTTCCGAACAGCACCAGCGGCATTTTGATTTACAACGGCATCTCGCCGTTTGGCTTCAACGGCAGATATTATTACGGCCGTTTGTCGTACCGGTTGTAAACATTTTGCGCAAACTGAAAACCCCCTTTGGTGAGGGGGTTTTTAGTTTCTGACCACAGTTATCACTCGCTTATTTGCCCGTCACTTCCACCAACCACTTGTGCAGCGGCGCCATATCTTTGTATCTCGTAAAGCAATAATCTAGCAGCTTGGCAGAATAGAATTCTTTGGGAATTTTGGTTTCAATGCCGGCATGCAAACCGTTGTGCAGTAACAACGCGGCATTCATATGAGCGGCATCATAGCCGCGTGGAACTTTCTTGTAAAAACCTCCGCCGAGAGTGAAGCCCTTGTTGCGCAGCAATTGTTTTACTGCTTTGGCCAGAGCCGGCCCATGTTTGGCATGCACGCAAGCATGGCGATACACCTCCAACATCTCCGGTGTGAACATGTAAATGCCCACGCCTAACATCAATTTCGGCGGCTCGAGATGAAAATAATAGCAAGAGCATTCCATGCGGGGCTTGCTGCCTTCCCAAAACATCGCCGCCAGGTTGGTTTTGTAAGGGCGCTTGTCCTTACTGAAGCGCACATCGCGATTGAGACGAAACAGCGAACGGTTCACGCGCGGATCGGCGTTGATCTTGGGCGATAGCTTTTGCAAACGCTTGCCCATGGTCACCACAAACTGCTGTGCCGGCAGCATCACAAAATTTTCGTACTCTTCGCGATGCGTTTCGAACCAGGGTTTGTGGTTGTTTTTGGCCAAATGAGCGAAGAACCTCACACATTCTCTGGGAAATCCGGCGAAGGCGATTTCTGGCATCATGCTTCTCTGCAAGAATAAAGTCAGCAGCTTTAGCGGATGGAGCGGTTGAGAAACCATCAGCTCTCCCTTGACCCCTCCATCCGTTCACGCATCACATTTCAAGCCATGGCCTTCTTACGGCGGCCGCCGGCAGCGAGATAGGCCAGCGATCCCAGACCCCATAGTATCAACGTGCCTATGACACCGCCGATGACATGCGCGCCCATATGCACCCAGGCGTTGACCTCGCCGCCGTGCGCCAGATCGGTGTAATATGTATCCACGCCACCAAAGTCATCGAGCGCAATGCCAAATATGACAAACAAGGTGGTTGGCAACGCCAGCGCCAAAGCCACGCCAAGGAGATCGCGGAAGCTGCCGCCTTCGCGGGCGACTCTCACAGCATACAACGGCATGAGGATCAGCATAAAGATGGTGACGCTGGCGAAATGTGTACCCTGCGCGTACGGAATCCCCAGCAGCGGTTTGAGCAGAAATCGCACCACCGAGACCACAAAGAGTATTCCGATGCCGGCCTTGGCAAACCGGAGGTACTCTCCAAACGGCTTGTCGAGAAGCTTCATGACTTCCTCCTTGAGTTTTCTTAAAAACCAAAATCTCGATCACTTTGAACTTTACACGTTGCACGTGTAACGTGCAACGTGTAAACGTTCTTCGACACAAAATCCTAAGTCTCATCACGCGCAAAGCTACTGTTTGCGCGTGAGATGGAAAACCACGGGCGTGGTCTTGCCGTCTTTGGTCATGCTCCATTCCTGTGTGAAATGATCCTTGTCCTGGAAGCTGAACGACATACTGTGCATGTGCATGTCCGTTGGCTTCGCCATATTCGTCGCATCCACGAACGAAAAACTGAGCTTTTTCACTTCTCCCGCCGGCACCTGCGCGCGCATACGCGGCTGGTTGTTGACCATGCAATAATGCGTCATCATCAATTGCTCGCCGTCGAGATGATAAACCGTGACCATGCTTTTCTCCGTACCGGGCATGATCATTTCCATCAGGCTCGTTCCACCGGAAATGAGCTGGTAGGTCACTTCGAATGATTCCGCCTCCGGTCCCTTGCCTTCCCAAACACCGGCGAGAGACTTGAGCTTTTCAAAACCAGGTGCGGCCTTGCTTTGCGCCCAGGACGGAGTGGCAATCCACGCGAGCGCCGCCAACGACAACAGAAAAACTGCAGACCGTTTCATAGTACTTCTCCTCCATAAAAATAATTTGGATGGTTGAAAACTGTGTTGTTCCTTCCTTAATCTTCAGGATACGGAGTGCCCTCGCTTTGTTCCAACCGCGCTTTCATTTCGGCGGCAAAGACAAGACAAAATCGGTCGCACGTTGCACCCATTTGCGCAGAGCGCCATCCTTTTGATATCCCTCCGGATCCACATAAATGAAACCCTTGAGCGAATGACCGGTGAAATCCATGGGGCGGGCATGAGGCTCAGCGAGAGCCCTCTGGTATTGCTCCGGGCCGACGCGAAGCATGAGGGTTTCTTTTACCACGCCACAGCACATATTGCCCTGCAGCATGAACGCAATGCCGCCAAACATCTTTTTCTCAGTAACACCTTTTCGGCTCGCGAAGAGTTTGCGGATGCGACTCGCGAGTCTTTCGTCGTAGGCCATGAGTCAACTCCCGTTCGTTATGCGATTAACTATTCAAACACAGAATAAAATTCTGAAAGTTCTTTGTCATTTTTAAGCGGCGTGTTTCAGGCCGTAGTCCACACACAACGCTTCAAGACCAATCTGAATATTGCGATAAAGTTGATCG
>JBIOXB010000206.1:0-6768 GCA_044869275.1 bacterium | reverse complement strand
AGCGCGTGCGTTGCGCTTGCAAATCTTTCCATGAAGCAGGTGGTTTGACCGACACGTGCGCGGCCGAATGAGCAGCGTAGGCGATTTTACCCGCGCGCTGTTCATGCATTTTGTGCAGCAACAAGTCATCATCCCCGGAGATCCAATGCGCAATGCCTTCGAATCCGTTGGCTGCGAAAAAAGCCGAACGGCGATAGGCCAAATTGCTGCCGGTACAAGTCAATGGCCGCCCGGCGCCAATGCTCGCCGCCGCCACCGCCGCTTGCGAAAAATATTCCAACGCCAGAATTTTCTGCCACAAAGTTGCACGCGGATGATAGGGCGAATAACCGCAAACCATCACGACCCCCTCTTGAAACGGCGCTGCCATTTCCCTCGCCCAGTTTTCTGCGGGCATGCCGTCGGCGTCCGTCAGCAGAATAATTTCATGGTGGGCGCGTCGAATCGCGTGATCAATGGCGCGTTTTTTGGGCGCAAAACCGGGAATCATATCCGTGATACGAACATAGTGCGCGTGCGCATGTTGCGCGGCAAATGCTTGCATGAGTTCGCCGCTGCGATCGGCGGAACGATCATCCACTAAAATAATTTCCAGCTTCGAGGCGGGATAATCTTGGCGGGCTAGTGCGGGCAGCAAATGATACAGATTTTTTTCTTCATTGCGCGCGCAAACGAGGATCGTAACCGAAGGAAGAGCGAGCCCATGATGATTGGAACGAGCTGAGATGCTGGCGCGCCGCGCAGCGGCCAGGCCGCGAGAGAGCCAGAGCAAAGCCGTAACGTAGGCGAGGGACAAAAAAGCCAGTACCGTGCAGAACAAGATCATGCTTTTTCGGAAACGAGCATGCTGAGGGCGACGCAGCCGGTTGACAACTGAAATCCTTCGAGCCGTGCAAAAACGTAAAAGCTCTTCAACACAGACACGCAGCGCGACAGCGCCGCAACCAAAATGGTTCCACACGGATCAAAAAACCACACGGAAGTTTTTAAACTATCCGTGTGGTTTTTTAGTCCGCGTATCATTTTCAAGCTTCGATTTTACCGGTTACAATGGTAATATCGTCGTGCGGTGCCGCGCCGGTAAATTGGTGCAAAGCCTGACGCAAGGCGCCCAGCAATGTCTGAGGCGTCGACCCGGCATTGGCTTTGACCAGCTCGGCCAGACGTTCTTCGCCGAACTCTTCATCCGAGACATTGCGAGCCTCGGTGACGCCGTCGGTATAAAACAAAAGCACATCACCAACGTCCAAGCTTACCGCGTCCATTTCAAAGCTGAAATTTTCCGTCAAGCCAATTGCCGCGCCGGTAGGCTTGAGCCACGTCACTTTATTTTCGCGTTGCAGCAAAAAAGGCGGGTGATGCCCGGCGTTGCAGTATGCCAGCGTGCGCGTGTGCGGATCGTAACGCGCGAGAAACAGGGTGATGAATTTGATCAAATGCACGTTGTGGCAAAATAGCGTGTTCAAGCGCCGCACCACTTCCGCGGGCGAGTCGTGCTCCGGCACCATCACGCGCAGGGCAGCCTGCAAGCTGGCCATCAACATGCTCGCCGGCAATCCCTTTCCCATGACGTCGGCAATCGCCAAGCCGTGCGCGCCGTCGCGATAGCGAAAGAAATCGAAATAGTCGCCGCCCACCACTTCCGCCGGCTGGATGAACGCTGCGATGCGCAAGCCCGGAATCGCGGGCAATTGCTGCGGCAACAACGCTTTTTGCACTTTGTGCGACAGCTCGAGCTCGGCTTCGAGGCGGCGCTTTTGTTCCGCGGAATAATGATCGATGCAGACCCGGGCGGTAAAGTCCATTTCCAAACGGTCGGCCTCGACGTAGTCGTGGCAAACTTCGCACCGTCCCAGCGTTTTGTTTTCGGCATTGCGCAGGGCTTCCTCGAGCGTTTGCAAATGGGCTTGCACGTTATTTTCCTGGGCGGGCCCGAGGAAAATCTGCTTCTTGGCGGGGGGCGTGTCCTGCATCCATTCCAGCAGGTTTTGCCGCTGGCGTTGCAGATTCTCGCGGATACGTTGCAGGATTTGAGTGTCCATAACATTATCTCCGTAGTAGCACTTTATCATACGCAGAATAGTTGAAGCGGTTGCATTTCGCAGTGCCGGCGCTCAAAAATCTGCGCGCAGCGTGAAAACCGCCAGCCGCAGGTCCATTTTCGCGCCGGCGATAAAATTCGCATTGCGCTGATGCTCCCAATCGAATTCCAATCCCACGTAGATATCGCGCCGGAGCTGGTTTTCCAATTCGAAATGAACCGCACTGGATTTGATAATCGTGCCTTTGAGAAAGCCTTTGGAGAGGCCGTCACTTTCCTGATGCGGCGTGAAAATATCGCCCTTGCCTTTGCGTTGATAGCGCCCTTGCACAGCGAAGCGAACGTCGCGCTGCGGCTGCCAGCCGAGATGCATGAGCACGCGATCGGCATTGGGCCCGAAGCGTGCCCCCAAACCTTCGCCGTCCTGTTCATAGACATTTTCCGGCTTATAGTGCGTGTAGACAAAGGGATCAATACGGCTGTATTCGGCACGCACCTCCGCGGTCTGCCAGCCGAACGGCTGATACCAAAACAAGCCGGCGAGAAAAGCCAGCTTGTTGCCGTAATAAGTGCCGAGAGGATATTCCAGGCTCAAGTCATCAATAAAAATCTCGCCGTAAAATTTCGTGCGGTGAAAGGGGAAATACGAAAAATCCAAGGTGAGCACGTTGTTGTCTTGGTCGCCGAGCAAATGTTCCGCGACGTGATAGAGCATGAAAGGATTGAGATACAAAAACTCTGCCGGCCGGTTGCCATAAACGACGGTTTCTCCGAGGGCAAACAAAAAATTGTGAAAGGGTTGAATTTCCAAACGATGCGCCGCAATATACTTTTTTTGCTCGGATCGTAAACGCGCGTGCGCGAAAATGAAACGAAACTTACGCCAGCGCGCATCGAGCCGCACCAGATCGAAGGGTTGATTGAGGCGCAACAGCGTGAGCTGGGTGAACGGGCTGAGATTCCAGGAAAACTGATTGCGCCCGGCTTCCAATTCGAACCAGCGCAGATTGAGGCGGGCATAAGCAATGGCCGCTTCACGAAATGCGGAGCTGCCGGAGAGCGTCACCGGCGCGCCGCTGCCGGGAGTGAAACTTTCCAGAGAATCCGCTGTGCCCCGTTCGAGCGAGTTGCTCAAATCAACGGCGACCAAGAGCCGCGGCGGCAGTTGCGCCCGCAGCCTTCCGCCCACGCGGGTGCGTGAAACATTTCTTCCCTCGAAAACGCTGTCACCGCGAAGAAATTCGAAGCGTTGAATGCCATACAGATCGGCAAAGATTTGCGCATTCTCTTCTTCGTATCTAAGCAAATGGCGCTCGGCGCCGGGATGCGCTTTTTGGCCGACCGCCGGATCGGTGAATTCCGCGAGATACTGTTGCACCAAATCGGCGTCTGCTTTTGAGAGCGGCAACCCCGCAGCTTCCCGCATGATATCCAGAACCTGCGCGCGTTTGGCAGGAATCACGTGCAGATCGAGGCTGCGCTGCGGCAGCATCGTGGCCAGTCTTTCCAACAAAAAGTAAACGGAATGTTGCACCGGGACGTCTGCCGATTGTGCCCGCAAAACCGGCGCCCGAAGGCAGAGGAGAAATGGAAGCACGCACACGAAAACCAGGAAACGGCGGGTCGTGATCACAAGCATGTTGGCTCTTCGTTTTTGCGTTTCCAAATCCAGAGCACGCCGACGAGCGCGGGCAGAACGAGATTGAAGAAGAAAAGCAGCAAGCTGGCCTGAAGCGCAGCCGGCTCCGGAACCTGCAAGCCGGCAAAGAAAAAGACGGCCATGCCTTCGCGCACGCCAAGCTCGCCGAGGGTGACGGGCAAGGCGCTCTTGAGAAAGAAAATCGCGGCCGCGCATGCCCAGGCCGGCGCGAGCTCGACGGCAACCAGGCAGCGCACAAATGCAGCCATCTGCAGGCAATAAGTGACGACGAAAAGAAATGAGAGCAAATAGATCGCGATCAATCCCGGCGGCGTCATTTGCCATTTTCCGGAACTGGCCAGGCCGCCCTTGCAGCCGAATGGGCGCGGTAGATTCCGCCAGCGCAGAAACAGCGCGGGGAAGAAGAGCAGGGCATTCAAACATGAAAAGACCACAATCGACAAGGCTGCCAGCCACTGCCACCGGCCGGGCAAAAGGTTTTTGTGCATCAAATAAATGAGCGCGAGGCTTCCCAGCCAGGCATTGACGAGCAGCGCATGGACTTTGTCGATTGCGGACAAAACAAAAACCTCTTCTCTGGGGAGGCGCGGCACGTACATCGCGCGCGCCAGCTCGCCCCAGCGTCCCGGCGTCAACAGCCCCAGCGGGAATCCGGCAAAAAGGGAGTAGAGGGAAACTTGTGGCGGGGATTGCGGTTGCGCGCACCGCAACAAGAGATGCCATTTCAAAAACTGAAAAACAATATTCACGGGAACGAGCGCAATGGCAAGCGCCAGCCAGCCCGCGTGCAGCGTGCCCCAGGAAAGTGTGAAGGGCTGCGTACGCCAATAATCCCAAAGCCAGACGAGAAACGCGAGCGTGAGCAACAGCTTGAAACCGTAAAGAACGCGCGCGTCAGATAAAAAGGCCGATCCCTTGATTGCAATTCTTGCAGATATCGATCGTTTCACGGCGGGTCAACATGTTTTGGCGGAAATGTGAGTAGGTGTCGTCAGTCCAAATCGCAGTGAAATTCTCCCGGCGCAGATCGCCGGTGGTATGATGGCCGTTCTTGTCAAAGCAACAGGGCACGACGGTGCCGTCCCAATTCACCATGGTGGTGAGCCAGGGCCGCAGACACACGCCCTGCCCCCCTCGTTTCACCACGAAATCATTTTGCGTGAGCGCATAGCGGCGGTATCGTTCCGCGCCGGGCAGCCATTCCTGCGCTTCCGCTAGCGTTTCCACCTGAATATTCTTGATCAGCAGCTTGTCCACTTCGAGCTCGTGCGCGAGCTCTTGCATCGCGGGAATTTCATGCTCGTTGTGCCGCATCACAAGAAATTGCATATAAATATACGGCGTCTTTCGGCGCAGGCGCTGTTTCGCGGCCACCAAATTTCGAACTCCCTGTTTAACCTTTTCCAGCGATCCGCCCACGCGATAATGCGCATACGATTCTTGCGTCGCACCATCGACGGACACGATGAGGGTGTCGATGGCGCTGCGCACGGCGGCTTCGGCGTTGGCGGTATCGAAATAATGCGCATTGGTACTCGTGGTCACGTAGATGCCGCGCTGCTTGGCATAGGCCACGAAATCATGGAATTCGCGATGCAGGTAGGGCTCACCTTGGTTGAAAAAAACGAGATACAAAACCCGATCGCCAATTTCATTGATCAAACTTTTGTAGGCCTCGAAGTCCATGCGACCGTACGGGCGTTCCATGGAGCCGTTGCCGGTCACGCAGAGCGGGCAGCGCAGATTACAAATGTTAGTCGGCTCGATGGTCAACACGGGAGGCACACCCCAAACGACATGCTTTTTACTCAGGGCCGAAAAGAGGAATGAGGCCGAAGCTTGCAAAGCATTCCAGGCGCGTCTGGGAGTGAACGCTTTCAGCAATTGGCGGAAAGAGACTTCTTTGCCGAAGCCCAGATCCCAACGGGAGACAAAGCCGGACGGCGGCGTGGCAGCAAGTTGAGGAGGAGAGGGGACATCCAGAATCGGGAGCGCGGTCATTTGAGCGATCGCCACCTGTGAAGGGTGATTAAATCCATGGAAGCAGAAGCCTTGGCGCGGATTCGCATTTTGTGCATACTTAAGGAAAACGGCGGCAAATTATAGAAACCACTGTGCAAAGGCAAGCGATTTCTCGTTTTGCCTCCGCTTTGACCACTTCATTCTGGAAATGCGCGGTGGCATCACCCTCGGCGCCGGGGCGAAGAGGTTTTACCCCACCACATGTTTTTGGGAAAAGACAAAAAAACGCTTGACATCCGGCAGTGTGGCTTCGTATATTTAGTTGTATTTCACAACTATTGCTAAATGCAATTAAATCGTATGAAAAGAAATCAGACCTTGCAGACGCAAGCGGAGCGCATGCAGCGGCTCACGCAGGAGTTGTTGCGCCGCTATCAAATGCGCGACCGCAATGAAATTATCTGCTGCGGCATTACGGTTTCGCAATGCTATGCACTGGACGCGCTCGGCGAAAATGGCGAGATGACCATGGTGCAGCTCGCCGGGAAATTATATTTGGACAAAAGCACGGCAACGCGCGCCATCGATCCTTTGGTCGAGCGCGGGCTGGTGCAGCGCCGTTTTGGCGAGGCGGACCGGCGCGAGATTTGGGTGAGTTTGACGCCCGCCGGTGAAAAGCTGCACCAGGAAATTGTCGCGAGCTTGCAAGCGAGCCAGCGGCAAATATTGGAGCGCATCCCTCCCGAAAAGCGGGAACAAATTCTCGAAGCTTTGGAAGTTCTTTCCGGCGCCATGCAAGACTGGCTGGCCACCTGTTGCATGCCGCGCAAAGTGACATTACAGGTGCAAACTAAAGAAAGGAGTCATTCATGAACAATCCCACCGTCTCCGGCAAGACCTTGGCCGTGGCGAACAGCGGTTGTTGTGGCGGCGCGGTGCCCGCCGCAGCCGGCGAGGCCCAAGAAATCAAAAAGCTGGTACAGGAATATTACGGCAACGCGGTGCAGCGTGAGCAGAAGGGTTGCTGCACGAAAAGCGAAGCTGCTTCCATTCCCGGCCTGGCGGGATACGACGCGCAAACGCTCGCGGCAATTCCCTCAGAGGC
>JBIOXB010000205.1:0-3031 GCA_044869275.1 bacterium | reverse complement strand
CATACGAAACTTTGCTTTTCATATAAAACTCTCCTTGAGCGTTTGAATTGAGAAAGTTCATTGATTTTGCGATATTGGTGTTGCGAGTTTCACCTGCATCCAAACTCTGAACGGTTTCGGCATATCTTCCCAACCCGGCCGCTTGCCGCCGGGCATGCCACCGCCCATGCCTCCTCCCGGCGGGCGACCAGAACCACCGCCAGGTGGCATCCCGCCTGAGGGCCTGCCGCCGCCAAAAGCGCCGCCGCCCATCATTCGTTCCCGCAATTTTTCGCGGTCCAATTCTCCCATCTCAAAACCCAGACTGAACAGCTGGTTGAGATTGGCTTCCAACGCATACGGTCGATCATAGTCGCTGTGCAGAGGGATTTTGAGCTCGAAAGCCAGCTCGGCAGAAGTATCCGAAGCCGCGAATTGAATACCTTCCGTATTATTCATGGGCAGGCGATTGCGAATATTGCGGTCGGATTCGAGAATATCGAGCTCGCGCAACATGAGGGCAGCGCGCTGGCGCCTGGCTTCTTCAGGTGGCATTGCGCCCGGCGCCATTGGCATCCCTTTGGTGTCATAGTATTGCATGCCGATCGGAAAGCGAATGCCAAGCTCCCTTTTGTTCTTGCCGGTGGGGTCGAGCCAAACGGTGAAGCCAAATCGCAATGCCTGCCGTTGCGTCGCACTTTCGAACTTGACACAGAGATACAAATGGCTCGTATCGTTCTTGATCGCGTACGCGATTTTCTCTTTTTCCAAATACGTGAATGCGCCTGCCCACTCTTGTTCCGACCCGTCGATTACGATGGCATTTGCTGGCCACCAGCTGGAGATTTCTTTTTGGTCGCCGCCAACCGCTGGCGCCAGCGAACAACACATCATCAAGGCGAAAAGGCGTTGTTTTGACATGGCCTTTGTCTCTTTGGTTGTTTGTTCTGCAACTCTTGATTTTCGAGCACGCCAGTTAGACGAAGCAGCGGCGCTGCGGTTCCCGCATTTTTTCGTTGCATGATCATTGGGCATCTCCCAAATTGAAGGCAAAGATTGGTGCGGTAGGTGGAATGAATTTTTAGGTATAATTCTACGCCAGGTTTTCGGACAAGCTGAAAACTGAAGCTCTTCGAGCAGCAAAGCCTTGGCCCACGGAAATGGAATTCCCACTGAAATAAAAAGCTTCTTTCCGTGGTTCCAATTCCGTGGGCTGAATTTTCAGAATTTTATTCTAGGTTTGATTGCTTTCGCGCCAAGAGGTTTCTTTGTCCTTTTTTGACCACGGATCACGCGGATTGGGCGGATTGGCACGGATAAAGCCTAAAACTCAAACTCCGTGTCTATGTGAACTTTTCCCTGGGCGTTCTTTGTAATACAAACTTGAAAACAAAGCCTTTTTAGCAAAGTTTCTGGCGTAGTCAGCGATAGGTGAGGTCTTTGTAATTGAGCAGAGATTAATTCCTCGCGGATTAAAAAAACCACACGGATGTTTTAGAATTTCCGTGTGGTTTTTTGATCCGTGTGTAACCATTTTGGCTGCGGCCCTGTCGCGCTGTGCGCTCTGCATCATTCTGGGTTCCAGCCAATCCACGTTAGGGGAAGATATCTGAAGAAGGAATCGGAAAACAACTTGCATTACAGGGCAAAAGACAGTACTGTTTCAGAATCATTCAACAATACATCGATTCAACCATGAACCCCTCTTCCCTCACCGGGCACATTCTCGAGCTATTGGAGATTTTACTGACTGATCCGCGCCCGGCAGATCGCGTCATCGACATATTTTTCCGCAGCCGGCGCTATCTTGGCTCGCACGATCGGCGCGAGATTGCGGAGAGCGTTTACGGCATTTTGCGGCATCGCCGTTTCCTGCAAACATTGGTTGCCGCGGTTCGAAGCGAGGCCACCCTCTCCCCCGCTTGGTGGTTTACGGCTTTCAAATTATACATTGCAAAAACTCCGGCGGCGGCGTTGCAAGCTTTTTCTTTGCCCCTTTCCCTCCAAGAAATTGACGCACTCGCTGCGCTCGACGTGAATCGGGTCGTAAAAACTTTGGGCGAACGCTTGTCGTTTCCGGATTGGCTGGTGGAAAAATTGCAAAAACAAATGGGCGAATCGGAAGGCGAGCGCTTGCTCTCAGCATTGAACGAGCCGCCGCCGTTGACGCTGCGCGTGAATACGCTGAAAACCACGCGCGAGAATTGCGTAAAGGCGTTAAAACAGCGCGGTTTCGAGTGCGCCCCTTCCCGGCTCTCGCCCGAGGGCATTCACCTGGCCAAACGCGCCAATCTTTTTTCGCTTGATTTGTTTCGTGAGGGCTGGTTCGAATTGCAGGATGAAGGCAGCCAAATCATTTCATTATTGCTCGATCCCAAGCCGAATTGGCGGGTTGCGGACGTATGCGCCGGCGGCGGCGGAAAAACGCTTCATCTCGCCGCTCTCATGAAAAATCGCGGGGAAATTTTCGCTTCGGACACGTCGTCCGAACGATTGGAGAGCTTACAAAAGCGCCTGGGACGTGGCGGCGTGCAAAACGTGCGGGTGACGAATTTATCGTCGCAGCAAAAGCGGGAAAAGTTCGCAGAAAAATTTGATGCGGTCTTGATCGATGCCCCGTGCAGCGGCACCGGCGTGCTGCGCCGCAATCCCGATGCAAAGTGGAAAATCACACCGGCAATGGTGCAGGAGATGGTTGAAAAACAAAAAGAGATTTTGCGGGATTACGCCACGCTGGTCAATCCGGGCGGGCGGCTGGTGTATGCGACCTGCAGTGTGCTGGCGGAAGAAAATGAGGAAATGGTGCGAACTTTCTTGCAGGAGCGTGCAGATTTTCATCTGGTGGAGGCGGCGGCTATTTTGCAGCGCTACAAGCTCGAGCAGCTCGCCGAGGGAAGTGGCATTCGTCTATCCCCGCATCAGCATGGCTGCGATGGTTTTTTTGCGGCGGTGATGGAGCGCAGCGCATGATAAAATCACATAAACAGAAAAGAAGTGCGCTGTAAGCCTAATTGCTATGCCTTCAGCCATGTCATTCCCCCGTTGCGGGAAC
>JBIOXB010000204.1:0-30996 GCA_044869275.1 bacterium | reverse complement strand
GCTGGGTTGCGCCTTGTGTTCTGAGCAAAAAAATCTCTCAAAAACCGCAAGAGTTTTGAGCACTTTTTGTGTCCATTTAACAAGTAGTAAGCGGAAGAAGGAAAAAACATCATGCGGGTTTTTTCGTTGCCAGCCAGATTTGATGCAAAATTGAGGTTCTAGGTGCTTGGAAGTACCAATCCGCAAATCACCTGACAGGTTTACGCGACAGAATCACGCTGATTTCTGTCGCTTTTGCCAATACTCAAAGGCGTCATTTGAAAATGGCTAGCACAATAAAAATCCAACCGTCGCCAGAAAGAAAACATAAAGCGGCGAACAGGAAGATCGACTCGAAAGATCTTCACCATGTTTGAAAAGGCCTTTGAACCCGCCAAACGATTCCTGGGTGTGATCGGCGCCTCGGTCGGGGGGCTTACGGCGATTTTCTATGTGGTTGGCTTTCTGGCTATGCAGGCGCACCATCATTTCCTGGGGCTTACGCACATCTCGGTCGACTACAGCCAGTATTTGTTCAGCGGCGGGCAGTTTTTTTCGTACTTCCCCAATATGGTAGTTTATTTCTGGGACAGCTTGTTGGAACTTGCCGCACGCAATTTCGAGTGGCTTCTTTATGCGCTGACTGCACTCGTTGTTGCGCGGCTGCTATTGCGAATCAAGCTGATCCGCAATCTTGTAAACAGCCTGGGCAATACGCTCAGAAAACTGGCCATACGCTTTGTTATCGTGTTACAAGTCCTGTTCAATCTGGTTCTATTAGTGTTGTTTCTCACTCTGTCACTGAAATTGGTGCAACAAAACGACCTCCTGTTTGAGGCAGCCGTTCCCGGTTATTCCTGGCTCATTGATATGACTGCCGAGGGTTCCAACCAGCGCCAGAAGTATTTTGCCGTCCTGCTTGGTGTGGCACTACTTTCCATCCTGGCACATGCCCCGCTGGAACATTGGCGCCATCAGCCAAATGCCAAGACCGGTGAGCAGGTAACGGCGCCCTGGCGATCGGTTCTCTCCATCAGCGCTTTGCTACTGATCATTCTGCAACTGCTGTACCTGCCGGTCAATTATGGGATACTGCTCATCTCCAAAAACTATCCAACGGCAGAATTTGCGCTGCGCAATGACCACCCTGATGGTCTACCGACATTTGGCACTCCGCTGATCTTGATTCACCGCGAGGGAGATGACTACTACTTCTATAGCAGGCAGCACAAGAAAATCTGGCAGATCCGGAGAACAGATTTGACCTGGCTCACAAGAACAGGTGAAGTCAATCTCTTTGATCAACATCCGATCCACACCAGCAAAGGAGGGGAGAATTGAAGCAAAGACACGCAATCCCGGCTATAGCCCTGATCATATTCCTGATCTTGTTAACCTTGACTGGCCAACCTGCAGTTGCGCAGAATCAGTTTCGAGCGCAAATCAGTAAGATTGCTTCTAAGCGGAACGGCAAAGAGCAAGAAATCAAGGATCCGACGGACAGGGTGCAATACAAAAAACATAACAAACCGGACTGGGAAAAGGCCGGGAAAAAAGCAAAGCTCTACGACAAAGATCGCGTGCTCATCAGGCCTTTCACGTTCGCCGAGTTGGATATGAAAAGCCCTACAGCCGCCGGTCACTTCACGCTTTGGGGCGACACCAAGGACACCGCTCTGCCTGCTGCAGCGTATGAGATTCAGAAGGATCCGGTCAGGCTGGGGTATTATGGTTTCTTTGTTACTTATGGCTCGTTTGTCGCTGACGGGTTGCGAGATTTGATTACGGTAAGAAGTCCCGCAATGGAGGTCAAACACCACGGCACACGCTACATGATGACGGTTGAAAGAGGAAGCGGACGCACAACAGTCTTCGTGGATGAAGGAGAGGTTACGGTCTTCGCAGGCGGAGACAGTCTGCTGCTGAAACCGATGGATGCGGCCCAGGCTGTGCCCGGTGAGGCTCCGGCAAGGTTAAATTTATCCCCTCAGGAGACCGCTAGATATTTACGACTGATACACACAAACCACATTGAGTTATGGAGCCACTTCAGACCCTTCTGGCAAAAACCCTGGTTTTGGGTTCCTGCAGCCGTGGGCACTGGTGTAGCCGCCTGGCAGTTGCTCAAACCGCCACCAGATGACAATCAGGCACAAGGGACGATCACTGTCAGTTGGTGAGAACCACGAATTTGGAGGGCGCTTGGCATGTTTGAATTCTTGAGTCAAAAACCTTCAGGGCGACGCATGATCTTGCTGTTTTCATGTCTTTTGCTGCCCATCATGATTTCATGTCAATTCTCGCTGGCACCAGAAGGTTCTGCTCAGATTGCTTTAGAGATTGAGCTCGCTGCTTCCCAGAGTTTCATGAAAGCAGGCACGTTGACAACTATCTCGACAGTCGTGGTCACGGTGTTTACTGGTGTATTTGAGACCGAAAGCTATGAGGAGCTTGCAACAAAAGAACTAAGCATCTCCGGTCGTAGCGCGAAGGGAACGATCTCCGTTCCAAAAGGCGAAGACCGAACGTTTCGCGTAGAAGCTTATGATTCAAACGGCATTATTCAGTACCATGGCAACACAAAGGGTATGGATATTACTGAAGACACTTTTACCGTCCAAATTAGACTGGCTCCCATTCCGCCCGACAGGCCTACATTGAGTTATGATTCTCAAACCCGCATTTTCAACTGGACCAAAAGCCTGGATTTGGATTTTGCTGCCTATAAGATGTATCGAGCGGATTCTCCCGGTGTGACGCTCTCTTCTGATTTGCTCTACACCACCGGTGCTGTCGATAGCACTTTCTTTGTTGATAACGCGTCGCTGCCCGGTGGTTTCTATTATTACCGGGTCTTTGTGGTTGATACCGAAGGCATGGTAAGCAGCGGTAGCAACGAAGTCCTGGTAATAATCGTCCCTTAGTTATCTCTTCCAGCCTCACAATCAAGGCCACATGAGCGAACGAGCCCTTAGAGTATGATTTTTGCCGTTGATGTCAATTATCGAGCGGACAAAGCCGTTGCAGCAGGGGTGTTGTTTCAAAACTGGCAGGATAGTGAGCCTGTCGAGGAATTGATCGCTCCCATTCTCAAGGTCGCAGATTATGAACCGGGCCAATTTTACAAGCGTGAACTGCCTTGCGTCTTGACGCTTTTGCAACAGCTCGAGCAATTACCGGAATTCATTGTCATTGACGGTTACGTCTATCTTGACGGCAACCAAAAGCCCGGCTTCGGCAAGCATTTGTATGAGGTGCTTGAGGGAAAGCCCGTCATCATCGGTGTGGCCAAGAGCCGGTTCAAAGACACGCCGGCTGAAGCAGAGATTTTTAGAGGAAGAAGCAAGCGCGCCTTGTATGTGACGGCGGTTGGTGTCAGTGAAACAGAGGCAAAAGGCTTCATCATGCGCATGCATGGTGAGCACAGAATCCCAACCCTCTTAAAAAGAGTGGACCAGCTGAGTAAACGGTTTGTCTAGAGTATTTTTTGAAGAGATGCTCTTATGTCAAATTGGTTTCGTTCAAAATCGACAAAGCCAGCCCTTTCTAAAACCAACCCCGGTGATGGTTCCACATTCAAAATAGGCGTTGCAAATCGGCGCGAAAGCTGGGAAGAAGAAGTTGATCTCGTAAAGTGCTTGTCTGAGGTATTGAAGTCGCAAAAGCTTGAGCACGCTATCCATGATGGTTGGTTAATGCTTGAATCCGGTTTCACTCTACAGCCACAGATCGTCGCGATAGAGCCATCAGAAGACGGTGGTTTATCATCAACGACTACCATTGAAGTTGGCCATCAAGATTTGATTCCGAACGGATTGTTCGAGTATCAGCATGCCGCGAGAGACGATCCCATCGGCTCCATCTCCAAAGGTTTTCAATATTGGATTGATACGGATTTGATCGTATTGCTGGAATCTCTAAATAGAGATCTCATAAACTGCACCTCATTAAGAAAGACATTTCATGACCCAGAGAGTGGCGCATTTGAAAGAAGAATTGTCCTTGGCCCAACGGCGCATTTTGTCACGGATACAACAGATATGGAGAAATATGAACATTCATTTTGCCCCTGTTGTCTCTTCATGAATAGCGTCGAAGCATTTGGCAATCATTTGGAAAACAAAGAATTCTTTGGCGTGCGTTTATTTGCGATGAGAGAAGATGACGGCAATATTGATGCCGATTGCAGGATCAATGGTGAAGATTTTGCTGCTGGGCGGGAAGCATTAATCAAGTACGTAAACACCTGGCCTGATCGCGGGTTTGAGTTTAGAAAACAATATGTTTGCATACAAGTTTTTGAACCATATGGCTGAAACAAAATTGGAAAGCATAAAAGCAGCTTATGAGCGAATTTGTGCTTCCCATGATCAGATCGCTGATTTTAGAGCCAAATTATTGGCCTCGCTTCCGATTGCCTCAGGCGCCGGCATATTTTTTCTTTTCAGTGATAAGAAACCTGCCGGTGAGTTGTTCATTCATCTTTTCTCTGTTGGGATTTTCGGAGCGCTTATCACTATTGGTTTATTCTTCTACGAACTTCGCGGAATCCAAAAATGCAGAGGCCTTATTGCCTGCGCAAAAAGATTGGAAAAAGAGCTTGTCCCCGACTTGTGGCAATACGGAGCTTTCAATTTTCGGCAACATGCCGCCCTCGGAGGTTTTCTTGGTGCGGCGGGTGCTGCTTTAGTAATTTACCCAACGGTCATGAGTGGATGGATATATGTTAGCGCTGTCGGCCTAATCAGCTCAGGAAAGTTGAATACAAGTGCATCCTGGTTCTTTATAACTGCCTGGTTGGCAAGTTTCATATTTGGGGTTTGGGTGAATAATTGGCAGAAAAGAACCCTGAAAGTTACTGTTGATGAGCTTGAGAGTAAAGCAAAAGAAACAAAGCAGTAATTAGTCTCTAAAGAATAAACTCAGCGCAAAAAACCGAAGCTTTTCGAGCAGCAAAGCTTTCGCCCACGGAAAGGGAACGGAAACTAAAAACTTCTTTCCGTGGGAGTTCTTTTTCCGTGGGCGAAAATTTCGGAATTTTGTTCTATGTTTGATTCTATAATCGTGTTAAAAGCAGTCACGCAAAGACGCAAAGGCTGCGCAAAGAAAAGCAAAAGACTTTGCGTCTCTGTCCCGAAATTTCGGGATGCGCTTTTGTTTTTTTGGTTCCCGCTCGTCCGGGTTAGGTTGTACAGCCAAATCGGCAGCACTGTAAAGTTGCTTTTTCTGTCAATAGAAAAGACATTCTACCAGGCCCTGCAATGATAAAAACGTGGCACATCTATGACTGACAAACCGGACAATATCTACTTCCAGGCTCTTTTGGAAGAATACAAAACGCTGCGCAACGACATCCAGCAGCGTATCCAGTTCCGGTTTCAGCTTTTTAGTCTGTTGCTTGTCGCCATGGGAGCTTTGTTCCCGCTGGGACTGCAGGGCGAAACGCCTTCGCCCATGCCGTTGCTGATTTACCCGGTGATCGCCTTGTTTCTCGCCTTAAGTTGGGTGCACCAGGGCGTCATCATGATCAAACTGGCGCGCTATATCCGCGACGAAATCGAGCCAAAGCTGTCCGGCTTGGCATGGGAACAAACCATCAACCGGGAGTCGAAGCGATTTTCCGGGTTTAGCTTGATCGGCTTATTCGCCACCAGTGGCTTGATTGTCGTTTCGCAAATATTGGCGATCACATTGGGGTGGACCATACAAATCAAGAACCCAGCAGCAGATTCATTGACTGGTCTGTTGAAAATTATTGCCATCGCCGCCACGGTCATTACCTTGGTCCTACTGGTTGTGCATGGCCGAATGAAGCGCTGAAATTCCTTTAACAGGTGTCAACCATTCATGGAAGACCTCTCCGCCTACCGTCGCCAACACCGCTGGGAACTGCTCCTAAAAGAAATCGAGCTGATTCACAGCACTATCAAGAACTTGGACGACATTATCTTCAAGACCAAGAACTTTGGTTTTGTGTTTTGGGGCGGCAGTCTGTATCTTATTGTGCAATATTTGAGCGATCTTTCCGCGAGAATGAAGATGGGGCTTATTTTTCTGACCGGCCTGATTCCCCTGCTGTTTTGGGTGATGGACTACAACTGGCGCAAGCACCTGCTGCGATGCAGCCGGCGAGAACGCCACCTTTCTCACTTCCTGAACAGCGAGGCATTCGAGCACCTGGTGTTGCGGGGTGAAAAGGATATCGAAGGCAAGCGCTTTCCGTTCTTCGATGTCGTCGGCTGGTTTTACACCAAAACGGCAGAGGGAAAAACCGACCAATCTTTCTTGGATGAGTATCTTATCAATACAAACGAATTCCGAGGCTGGATGGTGATCTCATACAAAGATGCCAAATGGTTTTACGGAACGATGTTTGTGGTTTCCATGGTGTTGGGGGTTATTCACGTATTTGCTTTCTGATTTAAAGAAGAATACAAAGCCATTCGCAACGATATCCAGCAGCGTATCCAGTTTCGGTTCCAGATTTTTAGTTGGTTTCAACGCCGGCTGAGCTTGTCGAAGCCGGATTTCTTGAACTTAGCACCCTTCGACAAGCTCAGGGTGCGGCATTCCCATGTTTTCACACAGTCTGATTCCTTCTGAATGACATAGTCAAGTGGTTACATGAATTAAGATGACAGCGTACCAGTTGCTCATCGCCATAAGCGCTTTATTTTCGCTTGAGTTGCTATGATTCTTGCCGTTGATGTCGATTATCGAAAGGACGGGGCCGTTGCAGCAGGGGTGTTATTTCAAAACTGGCAGGATAGTGAGTCTGTCAAAGAATTGAGCGCTCCCATTCTCACGGTTGCAGAGTATGAACCGGGCCAATTCTACAAACGTGAGCTGCCTTGTGTCTTGGCGCTTTTGCAACAGCTCGAGCAATTACCGGAATTCATCGTCATTGACGGTTATGTCTATCTTGACGGCAATCAAAAGCCCGGCATCGGCAAGCATTTGTATGATGCGCTTGAGGGAAAATCCGTCATCATCGGTGTGGCCAAGAGCCGGTTCAAAGACACGCCTTCTGAAACAGAGATTTTTAGAGGAGGAAGCAAACGCGCACTGTATGTGACTGCGGTTGGCATCAATGAAATAGAAGCAAAAGGTTTTATCATGCGCTTGCATGGTGAGCACAGAATCCCAACCCTCTTAAAAAGAGTGGATCAACTTAGTAAGAGACTTTTGTAGAGTATCTTTGTGATTGCTTTTTCCGTTTTCGTCACTATCTTGTCAGCACAATCTCCTGCAGCAGGAGCCTTCCTGCCCCCTCAAAAATGGAAAGGTTCAAGCTGGCTGCTGCGGGAGAGATACTGTTCACAAATTCCTTGTTGCCATTGCTCTCCGCTACCAATTTTGTTTTGTTTCGTTCAACATGCATCAGACTGTGTGAAAACTTGGGAATGCCGCACCCTGAGCTTGTCGAAGGGTGCTAAGTTCAAAAACCCGGCTTCGACAAGCTCAGCCGGCGTTGGAACCAAGCGTTTTCACACAGTCTGCATGACGGGGAGCCACAAATTTTTATAGAAACTGGAGTCGTTTCATGCAAGCGAATCGTAATATAAGAAAGCTCTGGCCCTATCTGATCTGCTTTGTCATGGGACTCGGCGCAAGCCCCGTGGTGGTCAAGATGACTTCTGCAGACGAGCTTATGGCACAGAAAAAAGAGCCTCCTTTCCCAATGTCCTGGCGATTGGGGAGCAACTTCTACATGCAGACCGCTGCAGAGTATCGCGCCTGCTGCCTGCAGATTTACCGAAGTGCAGAAATGCGCCTTGAGACCATGCTGGCAGACGACAAACAATCCCATACCAAACCAGCGATTGTGATGGATTTGGATGAAACGGTCTTCGATAACTCTGCATTCCAGAGCTTTCTATATCAGCACAACCGGGAATATTCGGAGGCCGATTGGGAGGTCTTTGAGCGAGATTTTTATGATGAAGTGGCGCTGGTTCCTGGCGCGAAAGGCTTTATAGAGAAAGCGGAGAGTAAAGGCGTGGCCGTTTACTACATCTCCAACCGGTCGGAAGAAAATCGGCAATTCACGATCAAAGCGCTGGAGAGATTGGGTATCAACACCCAGGATATCAGCAAGCGCCTTCTGCTCAAAAGAAAAGGCGCATCATCAGATAAATCTGCCCGGCGCGAAGCCGTGGCGGCGAGCCGCAATGTCTTGCTCTATGTCGGCGATAACCTGCGTGATTTTTCGGAAACGTTTGTGGCGCCGAAATTGGAATCCACGAGCAAAGACGTTCTTTTGCAGGCGATGCAAATTCGATTTTCCCGTGTCGATGAAGCCGAGTGTCACTGGGGCGTCGATTGGTTTGTGCTGCCCAACCCGCTCTATGGAGAATGGGAAAAGCTTCTTGGAGATCAACCCATGTTGAATTTGCGCGCAACGGGAATGAAGCTGTCAGCGAAATGAGTCGAGTGGGAGGCTTGGTGAGATTGTTTTCGCGCCGAGCCTCTTCAAATCCATGCGTCGAGGTCGTGAATATTCCACGAATTTTCACCGAAAATATCCCTCACCTGTTCCTGCGCTTGCCTTTGACCAGACTTTTTTTATCTTACCCGAAAACTGATGTGAGCCAATAATGAAACTTTCTTTTAAAATAGTGGGTATCGTCTTTCTGGTCATTCTCATTTTGCTGGTGATTGACAGCTACCTCTCCGTCCGGCAGGAGATCAAGCTGTATGAAAATGACTTAAGGCACGATACTGTACTCCTGGGTCATGCCTTGCAGCAGCTCGTATCCGAAGCCTGGCGGCACAACGGCCCGCAACATGCACTCGAGCTGATCGACGAAGTCAACAAAGATGAAAAACAAATTAAAATCCGTTGGGTCTGGCTCGACGCCTCACCCCACGACCCCTTTGCTCCTCGCCTCCCAAGAGACAGATTGAATGCCGTTCTGGCAGGGCAAGAAGTCTGGTTCAGAGAGAACCAGAAAAACGGTGCCGGCGAAATTTATACATATGTTCCCGTCGAGGTCGACAACGGGCGAGCAGGCGCGCTCGAGGTGCGTGAATCGCTCGAGACCTTGCGCACTTACACCGGTCATTCGATCGTGCGGTCAGCGACGCTGACGGCCTTGTTGTTGTCGGCAGGTGGAATCGTGGTGTGGATATCCGGATCAAGATTCATCGGGCGTCCGCTCAAGGAATTGATGGGAAAGACGCGCAGGATTGGCGCGGGCGACTTGTCAGCCGATCTGGTATTACACGGACACGATGAGTTGTCCGATCTCGCCGTCGCCATGAATCGAATGTGCGAGCAGCTCTCTGCCGCGCAAGAGGATATACGCAAAGAAACCGAAGCGCGGATCGCAGCTCTCGAACAATTGCGCCATGCCGAACGCCTGGCCACGATCGGCCGGCTTTCCGCGGGAATTGCCCACGAACTGGGCACGCCGCTTAACGTCGTTACCGGGAGGGCCAAGCTTATTGCCGCAGCAGACCTCGAAAGAGAAGCCATCATTGAGAATTCGCGCATCATCCGCGAGCAGGTTGATCGCATGAGCAGGATCATGCGACAGCTCCTGGACTTCGCCCGGCGTCGCACGGCGAAGCGGTCCCCGAGCGATATTCGGACCACAATTCACCAGGTGCTCGACCTGCTCAATGCGACGGCCCTCAAGCATAGTGTAACTCTCGAGTTGGCTGAAAGCGGCGATATCCCCATGATTGCCATCGATCACGCGCAAATACAACAGGTCCTAACGAATCTGATCATGAACGGCATCCAGGCCATGCCCAACGGCGGCCGGCTGGAGCTGGGCATCAATATGGCGCGCGCGCGCCCACCGGCTTTTGCAAGCGGTGCGGAAAACAAGTATGTCGCGATTCATGTTCGCGACGAAGGTGTGGGAATATCCGAAGAAAACAAGCAACGCATATTCGAGCCCTTTTTTACGACCAAAGAAGTGGGCAAAGGCACAGGGTTGGGACTCTCGATCGCTCATGGCATCGTAGAAGAGCATGGCGGCTGGATCGAAGTCGAGAGCAGGCCCGGCACGGGCACCTGCTTTACGGTCTATTTGCCGCTGGAGGCCAACACATGAACGGACGAATATTGATTGCAGATGACGACCAAAACATGTGTGAGCTGCTCGAGGTTGATTTACGCCGGCGTGGATTTACCGTTGCCTGGCACACCTCCTCGCAAGAGGCCTTTGCGGCTTTACAAAGTGAAGACTTCGACGTGGTTTTGGCCGATCTGAACATGCCCGGTATGAATGGCCTCGAGCTTTGTGAACGAGTCGCGGCCAATCGCGCCGACGTGCCGGTCGTGGTGATGACGGCGTTTGGCAGCTTGGATACGGCGATTGCCGCGCTGCGCGCCGGCGCCTATGATTTTATCGCCAAGCCCTTTGATTTGGATATCCTCTCCATTGCCTTGGAACGCGCGGCAAAGCACCGCGCTCTACAGGAGAGGGTCAGGGCTCTCGGCGAGGTGGTCAAACAATCGCTGCGCCTTGACGATCTGGTCGGCGACAGCGCAGCGATGCGTGAATTGTTTTCGCACCTAACGCGCATCGCAGACACCGATACTGCCGTTCTCGTAACCGGCGAGAGTGGCACGGGGAAGGAGCTGGTTGCTCGTGCTTTGCATAACCGCAGCCGCAGGCGCAACGGACCATTCATTGCAATCAACTGCTCCGCGGTGCCGGAAACGCTGCTGGAGAGCGAGCTTTTCGGCCATAAGCGTGGCGCTTTTACCGACGCCAAGTCGGACCGCAAGGGCTTATTCCTGCAGGCGGAGGGCGGAACTCTTTTTCTTGATGAAATCGGCGAAATGCCCTTGGCGTTGCAGCCCAAACTTTTGCGGGCGCTGGAGGAACGGCGCATTCGCGCAGTGGGCGGGGATTCCGAACAGAGCTTCGATGCGCGCATCATTGCGGCTTCCAATCGCGATCTGGAGGCCGCGGTCGAAGACGGCCGTTTTCGCGAGGATCTGTTTTATCGCCTGAACGTCATCCCGGTCGCAGTACCGCCGCTGCGGGCACGTGGCGCCGACATTCTCCTACTGGCGCAACATTTCATCGAACAGTATGCGACGCGCTTCGATAAGAGGGTGGTCGGGCTTGCGCCCCAGGCCGCGGAGAAACTGCTGGGCTATGCCTGGCCGGGCAATGTCCGCGAGCTGCGCAACGCCATCGAGCACGCGATTGCTCTGACGCGTTATGAGAAGCTTGCCGTGGAGGATTTTCCCGAGAAAATACGTGCCTATCACGGTGCAACCGTTGTCATCGGCAGCAATAATCCCTACGAGCTGCTTTCCCTTGAAGAGATGGAACGGCGTTACATTCTGCATGCCTTGCAAAGCGTGGGCGGAAACCGAACGCAAGCCGCGCGCATATTGGGATTGAACCGCAAGACTCTGTACCGAAAATTGCAGCAGTATGGCGTGGAATGAGGTTGCTTGCATTACGCGCGCCGTCCAGCCATAAAACCTCGCCTTCATCGCTTTTTGCCTCCCCCATCACAATATCTCCAGCTACTGATGCCTGCGCTGCGTTCTGGGGCATTATGCCTCGCTGCGGCAAAATGCCTCAGCTCTTACCATAGTAACTTCTTGATTTGTCGAAGTAAAGTCATGGCATTCTTCTTGCGATGAGGTCTCTGCAATTGTGAGACGGTTGAACCGGAGCGCAAAGAAATCACCATGACGCTCCACCAGCAAGATCAGGAAGGCGAGCAAAACCAAACCAACCGGGCACCGAGTGGAGAGGTGGAAGCTACAGCCCATCGCTCCACCTATACGATTGGAGAAGCAAATGAGATCCAATGAACAAGGAAAAATGCCGAAAAGCAGCTCCACCGCATTGGTTTCACCGCATATCCTGTTGGCGGAGGACGACAAGGAAATGCGCGCTCTTCTGGCCGTTGCACTGCGCAGAGCTGGATATAAGATTACCGAATGCGGCAACGGCGTCGAGCTGCTCGAGCATCTCGGTTCCTTTATCCTTCCTGACCAAGAGCATGAACAGGTGGATCTGGTGATCTCTGATATTCGCATGCCCGGCCTCACCGGACTTGAAATTCTGGAAGGCCTGAGCAAGCGCCCCGATTTTCCGCCGTTCATTCTGATTACCGCCTTCGGAGATGTGGAAACTCACGCCAAAGCGAAGTATTGGGGAGCATTGGCGATGTTCGATAAGCCTTTCGATGTCGACGACCTTGTGGCCAAAGTCCGAAAAGCAGTGCCGCCTTCCACCTAACGGTCTTTATCAACATAATTCTAACCAGGAGAAATCCAATATGAAACGCATCATCTCATTCGCACTGGCCACGGTTCTGGCTCTGGGTTTTGCGGCCGTCGGGTCTGCCCAACAGTCCGCTAAAAATGCGGAGAAAAAGCAGACCACGGCGCCGGCCAGCACCGAACACAAAACGACGATGGAGCAGAAGAGTACGATGACGGCCACTACGGCGTTGCAGCTCAACAAAGACGAAATCATGGCGCTGCAGAATGCTTTGATCAAAGCCAACGCCTACAAGGGCAAAGCCAACGGCATGCTCGATACGGCGACGAAAAACGCCATTCGGAAGTACCAGACCGACCACAAGCTGAAAGTGACCGGTGAGCCCAATCAGGAGACTATGCATAAGCTCGGCGTTGCCTACACGGCGCCGATTTCAAAATCGGTCACGCCGCCGGTGGAACAGATTTCTAGTACGAAGAAAGATGTAGAAAAGAAGCAGCCATCCGAGACCAAGAAACCGCAATGACATCTTTATGGTGCGCTGTCCTCGTCCTCACCCGTTGCCCGTAAAGTAGCGACCGGCATTTGCCGGTCGCCTTTTTTTTTCCGACAGCTCGCCATTTAGCACTCCACAGGGCAGAAGCAACTGGTTACTCCATGCCAGTCTGCCTTTCCTGCGCCGCCCACTCACATGCTAAGCACTGATAACCGCTTGAGTCTGAGCTGGAGCTTTGGAGCGACCAAGCTACTGAGTTCTGCCTGCTGCAATCCCATCTCCCTCAAACTTGCTCCTGCTGACTTTAGGGGCATTATGCCGCGGTGGGGCAAATTGCCCCTCAACTCTCCACCCTAACCTGTTGATTCCATTATCAGGTCCGGTGGTATTCTCTTTGCCCATTGCTGAGCTGAACGTCGAGTTTGGGTTTCGCGGTTACGCACTTTGATCCAATTCGGCGGCAGCTTTATTGTACCGACTTGTTGTTTGACATTCGTTGTTCTGAACTACAAAAGGAAAGGAATAATAACATGCGTAACACCATTCGTATTCTGTCCGTGGCGGTTTTGGCAGTGTTGCTGGCCCAAGCGGAGCTTTTCGCAAACTCCTCCACTTCCGAGCTCAAGGCCAGCATCCAGAATCACCTTGATTGGGAATATCAGCACCAAATTAGCGTTGCGGTGCAAGAGGGAGGAATTGTCACGCTCAAGGGCACGGTGAAGAGCTTCTGGGATTGGCGTAACATTTTTGCCATCACTTCACGGGTGCCGGGAGTGGAAGAAATCAAAAACGAAGTGTTGGTTGAGACCGATGCGCGTCCGGACAACGTCATTAGGGATGAAATTGTGCACTACCTGGCTATGGTCCAGAGCATTGACGACCCCGACAGGATCGAGGTCGCGGTGAGCAATGGTCTGGTGATTCTGCGAGGAACGGTCGATTCCGGCCGGCAAGCCGAGATCATCGAGGACGTGGCGAGCTGGCACCAAGGGGTTAGAAGCGTCGCCAACGAAATCCGCGTGTTGCCACCTCGAGAAGCTGGTTCGGATGCCAACCTTACTGGTATTCTGCACGACTTGATCGTGCGTGATTTTCCTCTGGAACGGCATACTGTGCAGGTGCAAGTCACCAATGGCAAGGCGGTGCTGTCCGGTACCGTCACAAGCTTCTGGGCCTCCAAACAAATTGAGAAAGAAGTGCGGAGAATTCAGGGCATAGCAAGCGTTGACAATCAGCTCAAGCATCAACCGGTCTCATGACCGTACCCTTGTTCGAACTCACACTTGCTGCCATCGCGTTTGGTCGCGGTGGCAGCGTTGCTTCCTCCCGCCAAAGCCAAATTTTAATGAAATCCTAAAATCCGGGTCGGGGAGGAGGAAAGGAAGGCAGTCATCATGACAGCAAAAAAGCAGACGGTGTTCGCGGCGATGGGGCTCGTCGCCGTTCTTATCGCGGGTCTCCTCGCCGTTTCCACGCTGGGGCGGACACCACCGCCCATCCATCAGCAGGCGGTAAGCACTTCTTCACCAGCCTCGGCGGAGGCGCGCGCGTTCGCCGATCAACTGAGCACGCTCTTTGAGCAGGCCTCGCAGCAGGTCAGCCCCGCGGTCGTACCGATTTTCTCGGAGCAAGAGGTGAAGACCTCCAGTCCGTTTGGCACGCCGGAGGATCCGTTTCGTGAATTCTTCGGCGATGACTTTTTCAAGCGCTTCTTTGGGGCGCCTCCGCCGGATGATCAAAAGCAAATCGTTCGTGGCCTCGGCTCGGGTGTGATCGTGAGCAGTGGCGGTTACATCTTGACCAACAACCACGTCGTGCAAGATGCCGAAAAGCTGACAGTGGTTATGTCGGACAGAAAGAAATACCCGGCAAAAATCATCGGCACCGATCCGCAAACCGACGTGGCAGTGATCAAAATCGAGGCGAAGGATTTGCCCGTGGTGAGCCTGGGCAATTCCGACAACGTCAAAGTCGGACAATGGGTCATCGCCGTCGGTAATCCTTTTCAGTTGCTGCATACGGTAACGGCCGGCATCATCAGCGCCAAAGGCCGCTCCTCCGTGGGTTTGGCGGATTATGAGGATTTCATCCAAACTGATGCCTCGATCAATCCCGGCAATAGTGGCGGCGCGCTGGCGGACTTAGATGGCAATGTCATCGGCATCAATACCGCCATCAGCAGCCCTTCGGGCGGCAATGTCGGCATTGGCTTCGCGATTCCGATCAACATGGCCAGGCATGTGATGGATGAGCTGATCGACAAAGGCAAGATTTCGCGCGGCTATTTGGCGCTCGTGCCGCAGGACCTCGACGAGAATCTGGCGAAAGCCTTGAAGCTGAAGAGTACCGAAGGCGCGTTGATCGGCGAGGTGACGGCCGGGGGGCCGGCGGACAAGGCCGGCATCAAAAGCGGTGACGTAATCACCGCGGTCAATGGCAAACCAGTGCGAAACAGCACCGAGCTGCGCACGGCGGTGGCGGAGGCCCATCCGGGGAGCGCGGCGAGAATCACGTTGCTGCGGGAGGGCCGGGAAATGAATCTCACCGTGACTTTGGGCGAGCGCCCGAAAGGCCGCGGCGGTCGTGAGCCGCAAGAAGAAGGACAACCCCAAGAGCAGACCGGCAAAAAGCTCGGCCTCTCCGTGCAGAATTTGACGCCCGAGATTGCGCAGCAGCTCGGTTACCACAACGAGCGAGGTGTGGTGATCACGGAAGTGGCTTCGGGAAGTCCCGCAGATGAGGCGGGCCTCCAACCCGGGGATTTGATCAAGGAAGTCAATCGCACCGCCGTGCAAACTGTGCAGGATTTCAATCGTGCCACCCGACATTTGACCAGCGGTGACAGCATCGCTTTGCGCGTGCAGCGCGGTGAAAACACCTTCTATGCGGCGGTACAGGTGCCATAACCCGGAGAAGCCGGAACACCAAAATTCAAAGCACAAAATCCAACCGTGGTTTTGGGCTTTGAGTTTTGGATTTTTGGATTTCTTTGCTCCAAAGCACAGATTTCACGTCTAACAATAAAGAGAGTCGCCATGCTCAAAGAACTACTCGGGCCGGATATTGAAGAGCTCATTCGACAGAAAGACTTCGAGGGCTTGAAATATGGGATTGCAGAATGGGAAGCGCCCGAGGTCGCCGACCTCTGGTCGAGCCTTCCCAGCGAGGAGCGGGCGATTCTGTTTCGGTTGCTCTCGCGTGAGAGAGCGGCGGAGGTCTTTGCCTATTTGCCGCCAGATCAGCAGCGACACTTGGTGCAAAACCTGACAACCGGACGCATCCGTAGCTTGCTGGAAGAACTAGTGCCGGATGATCGCGCCAGATTCTTCGGCGAGCTGCCGGCACAAGTGACCCAGCAATTGCTCGGCCTGCTGTCTGCGGAAGAGCTAACCAAAACACGCCAACTGCTCGGCTATCCTGAGGAGAGTGTCGGCCGTTTGATGACGCCGGAATACGTCGCGATCAAGCCGGAGTGGACCACTGGCAGAGCTTTGGAGCACGTCCGCGAGCATGGCAAAGATGCCGAGACCATTAACATGATCTATGTGATCGATCAGCACGGCAAACTCATAGATGACCTGCGGCTGCGCAAATTGATTCTCGCCGATCCTGCGGAAGCGGTGATCACGCTGATGGATCATCATTTCGTC
This sequence comes from bacterium, assembly GCA_044869275.1. Lineage (GTDB taxonomy): Bacteria > Zhuqueibacterota > Zhuqueibacteria > Zhuqueibacterales > Zhuqueibacteraceae > JBIOXB01. The sequence goes on along the minus strand of JBIOXB010000204.1, from coordinate 14,662 downwards.
GCGCTCTCGGCTTACGACGATCGCGAAGTGGCGGCGAAGCTGATGCAAAAATACGATCGTGTCGCGTTGCCGGTCACCGATTCCGAGGGCGTGCTCATTGGCATCGTGACGGTTGATGATATCATCGACGTAGTTGAAAAAGAGGCAACTGAAGACATTCAGAAAATGGCGGCGGTTGAGACGCTCGATGAGCCCTACATACGGATCAGCTTTTTTCGCATGGTGAAAAAGCGGGCCGGATGGCTGACGGTGCTGTTTCTCGGTGAAATGTTGACGGCTACGGCGATGGGCTATTTTGAGCATGAAATAGCCCGCGCGGTGGTGTTAGCCTTGTTCATTCCGCTGATCATCAGCAGCGGGGGCAATTCCGGCTCACAAGCCGCCTCGCTCATCATTCGCGCCATGGCGCTGGAAGAAATTCGGCTGCGCGATTGGTGGCGAGTCATGCGGCGCGAGTTTTTGAGCGGCCTCGCGCTCGGCGGCGTGCTCGGCTCGATTGCCTTTGTGCGAATCATCGTGTGGCCACACCATGCCACGCTCTATGGCCAGCACTATATGCTCGTGGCTGCAACCGTGTCGGCAAGCTTGATCGGCGTCGTCACCTGGGGATCGCTCGCCGGTTCGATGCTGCCGTTCGTTATGCGGAGTTTGGGCTTCGACCCAGCTGCTTCTTCCGCGCCGTTTGTGGCCACGCTGGTGGATGTTACCGGGCTGGTGATCTATTTCACCGTGGCGCTGGCGATTTTGCACGGAACGTTGTTGTAATGGCACCACCTGGCAATGCTGTCTGCGCGTGGTCTCCTTTGAGGAGAAACCGAATATGCGATACCGAATTCACATACTGCCGTTGTTGCTGACGGGAGTTTTCCTGATCGGCACTCCACGGAACGCCGCGGCGCAATACTTCGGACAAAACCGCGTGCAATACGAGCACTTTAAATTCGAAATTCTCAAAACCGACCATTTCGATATTTATTTTTATCCCGAAGAAAAGGATGCAGCACAACAAGCGGCGCGAATGGCCGAGCGCTGGTATAGTCGGCATAAATTCACACTGCAGCACGAGCTCACCGGTCGCCAGCCCATTCTGCTCTATGCCAGCCATCCTCAATTCGGGCAGACGAATGCGCTTGGCGGCGAGGACATTGGCGAAGGCACGGGCGGCGTGACGGAGGCGTTGCAGCGCCGAGTCGTGTTGCCGTTGGCTGGGCCGATCGCCGAGACTGATCACGTCATCGGACATGAGCTGGTGCACGCGTTTCAATATGATATCACCGGCGTGAACACCGGCGGGCGCTTTCGTTCGCCCGCCGGGCTGCAATTGCCCTTGTGGTTCATTGAGGGCATGGCGGAGTTTCTGTCGCTCGGCTGGAATGACCCTAACACCGCGATGTGGATGCGTGATGCCGTGAAAACGCAAAAGAAGCTCCCCAATTTACGCGACCTCGAAAGCGGCCGTTTTTTCCCCTATCGCTACGGCCAGGCGCTCCTGGCGTATATCGCCGGCCGCTGGGGCGATGAGGCAATCCCAAGATTGCTGAAGGAGTTCGGCGGGCCCGGCAACTCCGCCAGTCTCGACGGCGCCATTCGGAAAGTCCTCCATATTGGGCCGGATACCTTGGCAAACGATTGGCATAAGGCGTTGCACGAGGCCTACGACCCGCTGATGAAAGGCACCGAAGCGCCGGAGAAATACGGCAGGCTTTTGATCGGCAAAAAAGCCGGCGCGGGCGATCTCAACGTTGGTCCGGTGTTGAGTCCCGACGGCAAGAACGTGATTTTCTTCTCGGAAAAGGGCTTGTTCGCCATCGATCTTTTTCTCGCCGATGCGGAAACCGGCAAGATCAGGCGCAACATCGTACGCACCGAAAAGGATCCACATTTGGAGAGCCTCGAATTCATTAGCTCCGCCGGCGCGTGGAATGCGAATGGCGACCGCATCGCTTTCGCTCTCGTCACCAAGGGCCGGCCTGGCCTCGGTTTACTCGACCTCAAGAAGGACAAGATCACGCGCGAAATTCGTTTGCCGCACCTCGGCGAGATTTTCAATCCCACCTGGTCGCCGGATGGACGGCAGATTGCGTTTTCGGCCCTGGCCAATGGCATGAGCGATATTTTTATTTACGATTTGCAGGCCGACAGCTTGCATCGCGTCACCAACGATTTTTATTCGGACTTGCATCCCGCGTGGTCGCCGGACGGCAAGCAGATTGTTTTTGCCACCGACCGTTTCACCACCGATCTCGGCGTTTTGCAGGCTGGCAACTATCGTCTGGCGCTTTATGATGTGGCGACGGAAGAGATTTCCGAAGTGGCCGGATTCCAGCAGGGTAAACATATCAATCCGCAATGGTCGCCGGACGGCAAAAGCATTTATTTCGTTTCGGATCGTGACGGCATTTCGAATGTTTACCGCCTCGAGCCGGCGAGCGGCAACCTCTTCCAGGTCACCAATCTCTACACCGGCGTGAGCGGCATTACGGCGTCGAGCCCGGCGCTTTCGGTCGCGCTAAAAACCAATCGCCTTTCCTTCAGCGTCTATGAAAACGGCAAATATAACATTTACGCCGTGGACGCGCCGGATGTGCTGGCAGGCAAGCCGGCGGCGGAATTTGCCGACGGTGTCAGCCGCGCGGAGCTGCCGCCAGTCGCACGCGTCTCCACTAGCCTCGATTCGGTTCTGCACAATTCGACCATGGGATTAGCCAATGCTGTCCACTATCGCATTCTCGATTATAAGCCCAGTCTGGCGCTGACGTACGTTGGCCAGCCGGTGCTCGCCGGCGGTTATGACAGTTACGGCGTGCATCTCGGCGGCGGTATTTCACTGATGTGGAGCGACAAGCTTGGCAATCACAATCTCGGCTTGGTCACGCAAGTGCAGATCGACGGCGACTTTAAAGACTTTGCAGGCCAGCTTGGCTACACGAATACTTCGCACCGGTGGAATTGGGGTGCTGTGGTGCAACAGATTCCCTACATCGTCAGCCAAGCAGGAGAATATATCGCGGAGACTGATAATGGGGACGAGATTGACGTTCAGCAAGAATTGCGCTATCGCCAGCTCAACCAGGAGCTTTCAGGCCTTATCACGTATCCTTTCAGCCGCGTACAGCGCGTGGAGTTTTCCGCCGGATTCCAGCGCATCAGTTTTCAGCAGCGCCTGCGCACGCAAGGCATTTCGCTCGCTACCGGCGACAAGGTCATCGACCAAACCGAGACGCTGCCGGCGCCGAGCGCGCTCAATCTCGCTACTACAGGCCTGGCGTTGGTTTATGACACCTCGATTTTCGGAGCCACCAGCCCGCTGATCGGGCAAGGTTACCGCCTCGAATTTTCTCCAACCTTCGGCACGCTCGACATGAACACCATGCTGGTGGATTATCGCCGCTACTTCATGCCGATCAGGCCGTTTACACTTGCTGCGCGCTTTTTGCATTTTGGCCGTTACGGCAAAGACGCGGAAGACGGCCGGCTGTCGCCGCTGTTTCTGGGGTATCCCGGCCTGGTGCGCGGGTACGACAGCAACTCATTCGGCGCGAATGAATTCGTTGCCACCTCGGATTCAACCTTTGCTAGTCCCGTGTATGATCGGTTGATCGGCTCGCGCATTGCGCTGGCTAATTTCGAATTGCGCTTTCCCCTGTTCGGCGTGCTTCACCTCGGTCCGGGATTCTACGGCGCCTTTCCCGTTGAAACGGGTGTGTTCTACGACACCGGTGTGGCATGGACCATAAATGACAAAGCCAGCTTCCTGGGCGGCGATCGCGATCCGGTGCGAAGTTACGGCGCCACCGCCCGCGTCAATTTATTGGGCTACGCCGTGCTGGAAATCGATTACGTCAATCCGGTGGATCGGCCGCAGAAGGGATGGTTTTGGCAGTTCAATTTCACGGCGGGCTTCTAGGCAGACGAGTACTGTTGTAGAACGGACGTCTTGACGAGAGCGCTCAAGATATGATCAAAATACCACGACGGTTTTTGCTTTGGCTCGCAACGCTCGTCACGTTGGGTAGCGGAGTGTTGAACCTTTATTCAGTCATCGGCCCCAGCTTGCCTGAGCGCAAGGCCATATTGGAAGGCATCTTTCCGCTGGAATTCCTCCGTCTTTCCCGTTTTATGACGGTGTTGGTCGGTTTTGCGCTGGTGATCTCTTCGGTCAATATCTACAAGCGCAAAAGGCGTGCGTGGCTGACCGTTTTGCTCTTGGCGAGCGGTTCGATCATTTTTCATCTCACCAAGGGCCTTGACTATGAAGAGGCAACGTTTTCGCTGCTCTTGTTCATTTTGCTGCTATTGACGCGGAAAGATTTCACGGTAAAGAGCAGCATTCCCGACTGGCGCTGGGGCATGCTTCGTCTCAGCATTGCGTTCGCGGCGGCATTTGTTTATGGGGTGGGCGGCTTTTGGCTGCTGGATCAAAAACAATTCGGCATCAATTTTCATCTGGGAGACGCCATTCATCGTACGCTCGAATTTCTGGCACTGCAAGGCGACAAGCAAATTACGCCACACACGCACTACGCCCGTTGGTTTCTCAATTCGCTGCAGTTGCTCACGCTCGTGGCAATCGCATATGCACTTTTTGCCTTGTTTCGTCCGGTGATTTATCGCTTCCACACTGCGCCGCATGAGCGCGCCCGCGCGGCCGCAATCGTCCGGCAGCACGGACGCGCGGCGCTCGACTTTTTCAAATCGTGGCCGGACAAATCCATTTTCTTTGCCCGATCGCAACACAGTTTCGTGGCCTATCGCGTCGCCGCGAATTTTTCCGTCGCGCTCGGCGACCCGGTTGGCCCGGAAGCAGAGACGGAACAAACGATTCGCGAGTTCATGGAGTTTTGCCGTGAGAATGATTGGGGGATTGCATTCCACCAAACTTTGCCGGATTTCCTGCCGATATACAAGAAGCTCGGCTTGCGTAAATTGAAAATCGGCGATGATGCCATTGTCAATTTGGCGACGTTTTCTCTGGGTGGAAACGTGAAAAAGGAGTTACGCCATACCCTCAATCGCTTGGAGAAGTCCGGCATTCATACGGTTCATTTCGAACCGCCAATTTCCGACGACGTGATCAGGCAATTGCAGGAAGTGTCCGAGGAATGGCTCCAAATTCCCGGCCGTCGTGAGCGTAGGTTCACGTTGGGCTTGTTCGAGCCAAACTACATTCGCTCCACACCGGTGTTTGCAGCCGCGGACGGAGACGACAAGATTCTCGCGTTCGTCAACGTGATTCCCTCCTATGGCAAAGGCGAGGCCACGGTCGATCTCTTGCGCCGGCGAATGGAGGCGCCGAATGGCATCATGGACTATCTGTTAATTAAGCTCCTTTTTCAAAGCACCGAACAGGGATTCGCCCGTTTCAATCTCGGTATGGCGCCGATGTCCGGATTTCAAGAACGCGAGCAAGCCACGCCGGAAGAGCGCGCCATTCATTATTTCTTCCAGCACCTGAATTTCATGTTTAGCTACACGGGATTGCGGGCGTACAAAGCCAAGTTCGCCAGCTTTTGGGAGCCGCGCTACGACGTGCTGCGGAGCCTGCGCGATTTGCCGCGGCTCGGCATTGCGCTGAGCAAGGTAGCCGAAATGGAGTAGAGGCGAAGTCGATGTCGAAATGCGGATGTCGGCAGCACGCCTTACTGTTTTGAGGTGAACGTCATGAACGACAACAGCTTTCTCTTCGCTCTGCTGGCAAACCCCGCTTTCCAGTTTGTTTGGCCATTCTTTAACGAGGAAGAAGCGGAAATGCCACCCAATCTGGCGCAGGCGCGTGCCGCAAAAGTGAAAAATTTCTGGGTTTGGCTGGTATCGATGGTCACACTCGCCGGCATCGGTTATGCACTGTTCGCGTTGTTTCGTCCGGTGATTTATGAATTCCGCATCGTACCGCAAGAGCGTGCGCTGGCAACCGACATTGTGAACAGGCATAGCCGCCACGCGATGGATTTTTTCAAGTTGTGGCCGGACAAATCGTACTTTTTCTCGACTTCGCGCCGATCGTTCATAGCGTATCGCGTCGGCGCGAATTATGCGCTGGCGCACCGAGGCGCCGGTTGGCATCATGGAATATGTGTTTGTGAAAATCATTCTCGATTTGAAGGCCAGAGGGTTTCGACGTCTCAACACGACGATGGCGCGCGCAAAATCATCGCTTTGACGGCAATCATCCAGAATTCTTCCGAGTTCTTCGGGAGGGATTGGAATGGATCAACAAACCCTCAAATTAAACCTCGTCATGGCCGCCACGCCCAGACCGGTTTCACCATGGGTCAAACCCGCATTAGGCTATCTCGTCGCGTTAGGATGCCTGGCCTGGGTTTTTCATGACATTCACATGGGCCGCTTGCAAGAAAGTTTCACCCATCTCAACTGGTGGCTGATCGCGCTGGCCATCTTTTTCGATATCGCCAGCTATTATTGTCAAGGCGCACGCTGGAAGCTCTTGTTGCGCCCCCTCGGCAAGATCTCATCCCTCCAAACGACGCAAGCGATTTATGCCGGTCTATTCGCCAACGAAATTGTGCCGTTACGCCCAGGCGAGCTGGTCCGCGCTTATTTGGTTTCGCGTTGGCTGGCGACGGGATTGGTCTCCGTCATTCCCTCGATGGCCGTCGAACGTATGTTCGACGGCGTGTGGCTGGCGTTCGCCATTGCTCTCGCCGCTTTCTATGTGCCGCTGCCCCCAATCGTGCTGAAGGCCGAGGGGATTCTAGGCGCCACTATGATTGTCGTCGTGTGCCTGTTTGCCTATCTCCTTTTCGGCAAGCCCCAGACCCAGGGCGCGAGTACCTCCGGCTGGAAACCGCTGCGCGCCATTCAGAGGCTGTTCGGACGCCTGCGCGGCGAGCTGCAGCAGATCGGCACCGCCGGCACTTCTCATGTCTCTTTCGGCGTTTCACTCTTCATTTTGGTTTTTCAAATTTTGGCTTTTTGGCTGGTGATGCGCGCCTGCGGATTGCAGTCGTCGCTGTGGGCCGGCGCCGTGGTTCTGCTGATCGTCCACATCGGCACTGCCATTCCCAATGCACCCTCCAACGTCGGCACCTACCAATTTTTCACCGTGGTCGGTCTCCGCCTCTTTGGAATTGACAAGACGATGGCCACCGGCTTCTCCGTGGTGGTGTTCACCGTTTTGACGATTCCGTTGTGGGTACTCGGCTTGCTGGCCCTAAGCCGAGGCGGCATGACCTTGTCATTTATTCGCAATGAAATCGGCAGAAGCATGAATAAGACGGAGAAGATCGCTTGGTGAATTGGCATTCCATCTAAATTCACCAGCCGCACGGAGAATCTTATGAGAATTCCACCGGCTGGGTTTTGCAATTTACAAAAACCTAAGTTAATTTCCCTCCAGTGCCATTGTGAATGCGAGGGGTCCGTTCGCGAACCATGCAAGTACTGAACCAAGCTCATGGAAATCATCCATCATCCGCTCGTGGAAATTGTGCTGCGTACCGCAGTGGTTTACCTCGTCATCTTGGCCGGCTTGCGCCTCACTGGGAAGCGCGAAGTCGGGCAGATGATGCCGCTGGATCTCGCGTTACTGATCCTGCTTGCAAACGCAGTGCAAAATGCAATGACGGGCCCCGACACTTCGCTGGCCGGCGGATTGATCGCCGCTGCCACTCTTCTGGTCATGAATGTAGTGTTGACGCGCGTGGCGGGGCGACACCGGAAAATCCGCCGCTGGGTCGAAGGCACACCGACAATACTCATTCGCCATGGAAAAATCTTGGGGCAGAACCTGACCGAAGAAAATCTCACGAGCGACGACTTGCATCAGGCCTTGCGCGAGCACGGCATCGCCAATATCAACGAGGTCGCGCTCGCCGTGCTCGAAGTCGACGGCGCCATCAGCGTGCTCAAGAACGACGAGATGCCCACGACCTCACGTCCACATCACCATGTGCGCTTTCTTGATAAGTCATGAGCTCAAGTTGGATAGACCCGGAAAGGGCTTGGCGCCCGCGACCTGAAGCAAAAGCACAGATTTCACTCTTAACGGCTTAATCATCGAGGAATCTTCTTAAAATGAGGTATGCTCAAGCTGTTTTTGGTACTTTTTTCTTCACCTGTCTCACCTTTGCGCGCACCGAGGAGTCCCTTCGCTATGGACGTTTCGGCACTGTCAGCCTGTATTATGAATCACCTCGTCCGTCTCAAGTGGTTCTCTTTGTTTCCGGCGACGGCGGATGGAATCTTGGAGTGATCGACATGGCGCGGGCACTGGCCTCGCTTGATGCTTTGGTCATTGGCATTGATATCAACCACTATTTAAATGCTTTGGAAAAATCCGATGAAAAATGTTCCTATCCAGCAGCGGATTTTGAGGCATTAAGTAAATTTGTGCAGAAGCAACTCGATTTCCCCAATTATCTAACGCCGGTGCTGGTTGGGTACTCCTCAGGAGCTACTTTAGTTTACACCATATTGGTTCAATCTCCACCCAATACTTTCAAGGGAGCGATCAGTCTCGGCTTTTGTCCGGACCTGCCATTGACCAAGCCGATTTGCCGCGGCAACGGATTGAAGTGGAAAGCGGGACCGAAGGGCAAAGGTTATAGTTTTTTGCCTGCAACAAATCTCGAAGTACCTTGGATAGCGTTTCAAGGAAAGGCTGACCAAGTTTGTAATGCCGACTCGACGCAGGCTTATGTCAAGCAGGTGCTGCAGGGCGAGTTGGTGCTTTTGCCGCGAGTGGGGCACGGCTTTTCAGTGCAGCGCAACTGGATGCCACAATTCAAGGAGGCCTTCGCTCGATTGATCGACGGAAAAGAGAACATCGAGGCTTCGGATGTGGAAGTGTTAAAAGACTTGCCGCTGGTGGAGGTTCCCGCAAAGACGGCCGGCAGCAATCTCATGGCGGTGCATCTCACCGGGGACGGCGGTTGGGGTGTTACCGATCGCGGCTTGAGTGAAAATCTGGCTGCACAAGGCATTCCAGTTGTGGGGCTCAACTCGCTGCGATACTTCTGGACCAAACACACGCCTGAAACAGCCGGAAACGATTTCGAGCGGATTTTGCGATATTATCTCACGGCGTGGAGAAAAGAAAGAGTCATTCTCATTGGCTACTCTTTCGGTGCGGATGTGCTTCCATTTTTGATTAATCGACTATCCCATGATCTCCGGTCGCGGGTGCAACTGGTCGTCCTGTTGGGGCCGAGCCGCTCGGCTGAATTTGAGTTTCATTTGACGGATTGGCTGAACCGCAGCACGGACAAAGATGCATTGCCTGTGATGCCCCAAGTGGAGAAGTTACAGGAGTTGAGAATTCTATGCTTTTGTGGGGACCAGGAACAAGACAGCCTTTGCAAGGATATGACAACGAGACTCGCGCACGTCATCACCTTGCAAGGGGGACATCGTCTCGGTGGAAAGTACGCGCCGGTTGCGGAGGCGATTTTGGGAGAAGTGAGGTAAGAAACTCTACCATGCAGTGACAAAAATGAATGAAGCCATAATTGATACTGAAAACGGCGCCAGGCGAATTCTTCGCGCCTTGCGGCATCGCAACTATCGCCTTTTCTTTGGCGGTCAGAGCATCTCGCTGATTGGCACGTGGCTGACGCGCGTCGCCACCAGCTGGCTGGTCTATCGCTTGACGAAATCCGCGCTGCTGTTGGGTGTGGTCGGATTTGCCGGCCAAATCCCGACTTTTCTGCTGGCGCCATTCGCCGGAGTTGTGGTGGATCGCTGGAATCGCCATCGCATTTTGGTGGTTACACAAATACTCGCCATGCTGCAGTCATTCCTGCTGGCGGCGCTCGCGCTGACGGGAGTTATCGCCGTCTGGCACGTCGTTATCTTGAGCATCGTCCAGGGTATCATCAATGCCTTCGATACGCCCGCACGACAATCGTTTGTGGTGGAAATGGTCGAAAACCGAGAAGACCTGTCGAACGCCATCGCTTTGAACTCGTCCATGGTGAATGCGGCTCGACTCTTAGGACCGTCCGCCGCAGGCATTCTGATTGCGGCCGTCGGGGAAGGGCTGTGCTTTCTTCTCGATGGCATCAGTTATCTGGCGGTGATTGCCTCCTTGCTGGCCATGCGCGTCGCGCCAAAAGCGGCAGTAACGTCACAGCTGCGCGTTTTGCAGGAAATGCGCGAAGGCATCAGGTACGCCATTGGGTTTGCGCCCATTCGTGCAGTTCTGTTATTGCTGGCGTTGATCAGCTTGATGGGCATGCCCTACACCGTGCTCATGCCCGTTTTCGCCACGGACATTTTGCACGGCGGCGCGCACGCGCTCGGCTTTTTGATGGCGGCGTCGGGAATGGGCGCGTTGGTCGGTGCGGTTTTTCTGGCAGCGCGAAAAAACGTGCGTGGGTTAGGCAAAATCATGTCACGCTCGGCCACCTTGTTCGGCCTCGGACTAATTGCTTTTTCTCTCTCGCGCCGATATGAGCTGTCATTGTTTCTGCTGTCAATGATCGGCTTCGGCATGATGGTACAAACAGCTGCCAGCAACACAGTTTTGCAGACCGTTGTAGATGACGACAAACGTGGGCGGGTGATGAGTTTTTATACCATGGCGCTTTTAGGCATGGCGCCCTTTGGCAGCCTGTTCGCCGGCGCCTTCGCCGGCAAAATCGGCGCGCCTATGACGATCATGATTGGTGGCATTGCGTGTGTGTTGGGTGCAATGGTGTTTACCCGGAAACTTCCGGCCTTGCGCGAAGTGGTTCGTCCGATTTATGTGAGAATGGGTGTGACTGCTGTCTAAAATAATTTTGAACCTCTCTGCGGCACTCTTGAGAAATATGTGACTTATCACAGGTTTTGGCCAGGGAAAAGGCAATTCTCATGATCAGGCCCCCACCTGCTGTCCTTGGCTTCGCTGTTCATTCTCATCTTCCAAATTCTCGCGTTTTGGTTGTGCATGATTGTCTACGGTATCGATTTGAACGTGTGGGCCGGTGCCACGACGTTGTCGGCAATGCGAAATGAAATCAGTAAGATAATGAATAAGCAATCGAGGAGCGAGAATAGAAAATCGAAAAATCGTTTTCTTTCCGTAATCTTCCTTAAATTCTCTTGCAAAAGAGTTGAAAATTATTAAATTCGCCGCCAGTCTTGTGGTTCGGGCGGTCTGCGAGAGGGGTATTGAGGGATTTAGATGGCCGTTTCGACTTGCCTTCTCTCTGCTCACCATTACATCTTCGGATAGTATTGGGACTACGGGACCAATGATTCCATCCGCACAAAGTCTCTTCCGCTCAATTTACTGGCTAACCTCCACACGCAAACACGAAATTAAGTCGAAAATGAAAATTTGTGCAGCACAGACAAGGCCGAGCAAAGGCGACATTCAGCGTAATATCGACAATCACAAAGAATTAGTAGATCTGGCCGTTTCCAAAGGAGCAGATACAGTGATCTTCCCTGAACTGTCGTATGGTTATTTTTCAACCACACAAATCAAGAAAAACGTATTCAAAAAAGTGCTTACACCCTGATGAAGAAGAATTTTTCATTGGCGGACAAAGTTTTACCGGTTTAGTAGGTGATAGAGCTAACATAGCTCCTGCGATTTGTTATGAATTGTCCGTTCCCGAGCATTCAGAGAACGCTTATAAAAGTGGAGCAGAAATTTATGTAGCAAGCGTGGCCAAATCAATGAATGGGGTTGACAAAGCCGTCAAAAGTCTATCCGGCATTGCGAAGAAGTATTCTATGACGGTATTGATGTCAAACTGTATCGGCCCATGTGGTGGAATGGAATGTGCAGGTAAATCATCAATTTGGAATAATCAAGGCTTATTGGTTGGGCAGCTGAATGACACAAATGAAGGGATAATAATGATCGACACAGACACACAAGAAATAATTGAAAAGACAATATAAGAACCAACTGCCACTCGCGAGACAAGAATTCGTGCGATGATTCTCCATGCCTGCCTTGAGTTTGTCGAAGTGTTCAGCACTTCACAGTGTCTCAAGCATTACCCCAGCTATTCTGTTGCATAAAGACTGACGGAAAACGCCATGAAGATGCCGCCGGAGATTACGGCGTTCTACAATGAGGGAAAGGAGGCCGGCCGGTTGTTCCAGGGCTTGGGATTGCTGGAATTCGCCCGGATGCAAGAAATCCTACCGCAATACTTGCCGCCTTGTGGGGCTTGTGCAAGGATGGATCTGGGATCACGAGTATCTCGAGATGGTCCGCGAAGAGATCGCGACTGGGCAACACCGGCGTCCGCCGCATTCGCACGTGTTCACGACCGCGTTTTTCCACCAACCTGCTGGCCTCGCGCAGGAACTCACGGCAGCCGGCCTGCAGCATGCCGTCACGTTGGGTATCCAAGGTCCAGCGTGGCTGGTGCCGGACTTTGAGCAGAGCTGGCATGAGGCACCCAAGCGCGAGATTCTCATGCAGATCGCGCGCTTGGTCGAGCGTGAACCGGCCCACAGTCCACACATGGTGGCGGTGGCGCGAAAGCCTTAACTCGGGCCCACAGCAACCCAGCGGTCCAGGCTTTGTGGGCTAAGTTCGGGGAGGCATGCGATTATGTTCCTTTGGCCAGAGTTGCCGAGTGTCAACAAATGTTTGCAGAATTCGATTCTATTAACATGTAGGCCGTGGTCTCGGCAGACACGACACTCTTGAGTATTGTCCATGATCATTCGACCTCTCGCCGCGTCATTTCAACTGATCTCGCAACCACAGCACGCCGCGCTGGCGGCACGCATCATGCGGCACTGGCAGCCCGAGCACTTTCCGGAGTCAGCGCGGAAGGCGTCGATCCTCAATGCCATTGCGCAGCACGACAATGGATATGCCGAAATCGATGAGGAGCTCGTCGTAGACGAGGCCACAGGCCGGCTTCTTGATTTCATCGATCTCCCTGATGCGTTAAAGCGTGAGACGTCGTTGCGCGGCATCGAACTTCTCGCCTCCGACCCGTATGCGGCGGCCCTGGTGGCACAGCATCGGCTTCATGTCTATCGACGCTACGCCGGGCACCCGGAGTGGAGCGCGTTCTTCGCCCGTGTGACGACCGCCCGCGAGGCGTACCTTCTCGCCGCCGGCTCCGTTTCGCTCGACGAGCTTCTCCATGACTACACTTTCGTGCGTGCTGGCGATCTCGCGTCCCTGGCTTTCTGCAACAACTGGACGGAGGTGGACTCCGACGGGTGCGGTTATGCCATGCGTCTCAAGGAAACATCGCTGTTCATCATTCCTGATCCGTTCGGTGCGCGCACGGTCGAGATCGAGATTGATGCGCGCGAAATCGCTCATCAGTCGTTCGACTCCGCGGTGGACGCGCAGCGCGTGGTGGCATCCGCACCGGTGGTCACGCTAAAGGGGCTCGTCAGCGGGGTCGCTGCCTGAGCGTCTGCGCCCTACTTTTGTGCCCGTCTTGAACCACTTTGAAGCACCGCGTCATTCGTCGCCAAGAGACCCAAACGCGATAACCAGCGCGAAGAGCGTATCATGAGGGAGGTAGTCGTGGATTGCTATGGTCCCGAAGAGCAAGCGATGGGATGGTATTACTATCTCCAAGAGAAACTGCAGTTTCCTTTTCTATCCCATTGCATTGCTGATAGAGCTATCTCGCCGCTGCGAAAAGGCGATGAAAGGGTCACGAGTTATAGATAAATATGAATCCACTAATAAGAAAAGCAAACCTAAGCGATATTGCAGCAATTCATTTGCTCTATCAAAAAGTATCTTCCGTTGAAGGTGGACTTGCAAGAAGAAAAGATGAAATAACCACCGATTATGTTTCTGCATTTGTACAAAGGAGTATTCAAAACGGTGTCATCTATATTTCGATAGACGAGGGAAGATCAATTGTTACCGGTGAGATACATTGTTATGGTCCCAATCTTAAAGTGTTTTCGCACGTTTTTGGTGAACTAACCATAGCAGTAGATCCGGACGATCAGGGAAAAGGAATTGGAAAAATGCTCTTTAAGAAACTACTTGATACTGTCATCAATGAAAAACCAGGAATCCTTCGCATCGAACTAATTGCGCGAGAAAGTAATGTCAAGGCGATCAAATTCTATGAATCACTTGGTTTCAAAATAGAAGGGCGCTTGGTGAAGCGCATTAAAAGTATTGATGGCGGATTTGAAGCAGATGTTCCCATGGCTTGGTTGCGAGAATGTTTATTGTAATTTCTCACGCGTCTGTTTCGCTGATCATGGAGGATAGCCTGATGTCCACACCCAACGTTACCATCGACCCGGTCGTGGGGCAAAAGCTGGCCTGTGATACTGACAAATTGTATGCTGAAATCAAATGGCAATAAGCTAAAATTGACGAGGAATTCACCAAAAACTTATACGCAATTAATGCACTCTCAAAATATTGACCCACCATAACTGCTCCACTGATTGAGCAAATGGTTTGTTGCTGAGGTAGCAGTAGCATTTCCAGGCTCACCTATCCAGAAAATTTTTGTCGTCAAGATTCCATCTTGCCGCACTCCCGGCAAGCCGTTTCCAAATGCCAGGGGCTCAGGGGACACACTTTTGGATTTCCGCAACTATAGGCTGTAACAACTATAAGCTGTAACAATTGTCACAGTTGGTTGTTGAAACCATCACCAAAGGAGTGTCTTATGCCGTCACTGAGACGATTGTTGCGAACAGTCGTGTGTGCGTGCGCACTGGCGGTTTTGCCTCTGCCGCTTGCCGCGCAGAA
>JBIOXB010000203.1:0-38497 GCA_044869275.1 bacterium | reverse complement strand
CGCGGAGAATACGGCGTGGGGCACGTTTTACACTTATTATCAAGGCGAAACGTACGGTACGCAGGACGCCCTAACCGGGGTTGCGGTGATCAAGCCGGGTCAGGAAATTCATCCGCCGCATCAGCATGCCGAAGAGGAGTTCCTGATGGTGCTCGCGGGTCAAGGAACCTGGCATTTAAACGGCAAGAGCTTCGAGGCACAAACCGGTGACATTTTGTATGCGGCCCCTTGGGATATGCATGGCATCAAGAATACGGGCGAGACCGCGCTCAAGTTTGTCGTGTGGAAATGGAACAATAAAGGTGTAGCGCCGCCGGTGCGACCATCTGAAAGCGACAAGTGAATCATATGCGTAAAATCCGTTGGGGCATTTTGAGCACAGCCAGAATCGCAACACAGAAAGTCATCCCGGCGATGCAACAAGGCCAGAACTGCGACCTCGTCGCCATTGCCTCACGGAATTTTGAGTCGGCAAAGAAAGTGGCCACGCAATTTGGCATGCCGAAGGTTTATGGTTCTTATGAAGAGCTGCTCAACGATCCGGAAATCGAGGCCATCTACAATCCCTTGCCGAATCACTTGCACGTGCCGTGGTCGATCAAAGCCGTGCAAGCCGGCAAGCATGTGCTCGTCGAAAAACCGATGGCGACCGGCGTGGGCGAATTGCAGCAACTGTTGCGCGTCGCACAGGCTCATCCGCGCCTCAAGGTGATGGAGGCGTTCATGTATCGCCAGCATCCGCAATGGCAGATGGCGCGCGAGCTGGCGCACAGCGACAAAATCGGGCGTGTGTGCACGATGCACTCGTGCTTCTCTTTTTTCAACCAGGATGCCCAGAACGTTCGCAATAAACCTGACACGGGCGGCGGCACGTTGTACGATGTCGGTTGCTATTCCGCCTCCATGTCTCGCTTCATCTTTGGCACCGAGCCGAAGCGGGTGTGCATGCACATGGACATTGATCCGGCCTTCAATATTGATCGCATGATCTCCGGCATTCTTGACTTCGGGAATCAAACCGCGACCTTTACCTGCTCGATGCAATTGGTGCGCCACCAAAGCGTGACGATTTTCGGCACGGAGGGCAAAATTGACGTCGAGCTTCCTTTGAATCCGCCTTTGGATCAACCGGCAAGAATTTTTCTGCAGCGCAACGGCGCGACCGAAGAGATTTCCCTCGAAGTTTGCAATCAATTTACCAGGCAGGGCGGGGCGTTCAGCGCGGCGATCATCAATGATACGGCGGCGCCAATCCCGCTGGAGGATTCGCTGGCAAATATGAAAGTGATCGAGGCGTTGTATGAGAGCGCGAGGGAAAATTCCTGGGCTGCCATAAATTAGACAGCATGATTCCCGACGGATCGCCTCACGCAAAGATTACGCGGAGATTGCGCAGAGCTGTGCTTGGCGATCCTTTGCGACTTTGTCATAGCCTGGAATTTCTTTGCTTTTTTTACAAGAATCTGGCTGTTTAGGTACTAACATGCTATGAAGCCCAAAATCGCTCTGGTGACCTTGTCTCTCCTCCTGAGCCTTTTGATCGGCCTGACCTTGTCGACGGGAAAGCGTTCCCCGGCCAACGTCGAGGCGGAGACCGACCGCCGCCTCGTCATCGGACTTTCCATGGATACTTTGAAGGAAGCGCGCTGGCAAAAAGATCGCGACCTTTTTGTCGCGACCGCGGAATCTCTGGGCGCGCAAGTGCTCGTGCAATCGGCCAATAGCGATGACGCGCGCCAAATGCAGGATGTCCAGGCCTTGCTCAGCAACGACGTCGACGTGCTCGTCATCATCCCCCACAACGGCCAGGCCATGGCGAAAGCAGTGCATCTCGCGCACGAAGCCGGCGTCCCGGTGATCGCCTACGAACGCCTCATCACCGATTGCGATCTCGATGTCTACCTCGCTTTCGACAATGAGCGCATCGGTGAGATGCAAGCGCAATATCTCGTCGAGCATCTCCCCAAAGGCCGCAAAGCCCGCCTGGTGCGCATCTTCGGCGCCAAGACGGACCACAGCGCTTATCTGTTCAAGCAAGGACAGGACAAAGTTCTCGCACCTCATCTTGAGCGCGGTGAGATTGAAATCATCCACGAAGACTGGGCGGAAAACTGGAAGCCGGAGAGCGCCAAAAAAATCACCAACGCGGCCCTCACGCAACATGGCTCCGGCTTTGATGCCATCCTGGCCTCGAACGACGGCACCGCCGGCGGCGCGATTCAAGCGCTGCTGGAAGAAGGGCTGGCGGGAAAAATTATGGTCACGGGACAGGATGCGGATTTGGTGGCGTGCCAGCGCCTCGCTGCCGGAACGCAAGCCATGACGATTTACAAGCCGATCCACAGGTTGGCACGAGCCGGGGCAGCACTGGCCGTCAGAATGGGCCAACGCAGGCCCGTGATTGCGCGGAAGCAAACCTACAACGGCAAGTCTGACGTGCCCTCGGTTCTGCTCGAGGTGGTCACTGTAACCAAAGACAACTTGGAGGGGACCGTGATCGCCGACGGCTTTCACTCTCGCGAAGAAATGTACCGCAACGCTCCCCCTAGCAACGAATAGCAATACAAAACCGCTAGCCGGTTATTGAGTTTCGCACCTGCGCGACATGAAAGTCGCATGACCACGGCACGCGACATTCACGCCGGACTTCATGTCGAGCAATTCTCCTTCGGACAGTTAACTTGACAATGTTAAGTTAAAATCGCGCCCTCTCAATTTGTCATCCCGAAGCCTCGGGATCTTCCCTAGCTTTGTGTGCAAGCCTCATGGGAAGATCCCGAGGCTTCGGGATGACAAAGACTATGGGCTTTTTTAGCCAACTTAACAGTGTCAAGTCAGTTTTTTGGCAAAAAAATACCAAATGAAGCTGCGCCTTGCACTCGTCCTCGGGACGTTTATGCTGAGCCTGTTGCCCGGTCTGATTCGTCCCCGGGGCGATCGCCTGTCTCATGATGCGGAATCCAGCGGTGGGAAAATTTTAATCGGACTCTCCATGGACACTTTGAAGGAGTCGCGCTGGCAGCGAGATCGCGATCTGTTCGTGGCGGCCGCAGAAGCCTTGGGAGCAAAAGTGCTTGTGCAATCGGCGAACAGCGACGACACACGTCAGATGCACGATGTACAAGGATTGCTCAGCAACAATGTACAGGCACTGGTGATTGTACCGCACAACGGGCAGGCCATGGCGAAAGCAGTTCGTCTGGCGCATGAAGCCGGCGTGCCGGTGCTTGCCTATGATCGCATCATCAATGATTGTGACCTTGACCTGTACATCGCTTTTGACAATGTACGTGTGGGCGAATTGCAGGCGCAGTATGTGGTCGACCATCTTCCCCCTGGCCGCCCCGCGCGCGTGGTCCGCATCCTTGGCGCCAAAACCGATCCCTGTTCTTTCCTCTACAAAGAAGGCCAGGACCATATTCTGAAAACGTACCTCGAGCGCGGCGACATCGAAATTATTCACGAAGACTGGGCAGAAAATTGGAAGCCGGAAAGCGCCAAGAAGATCACGAGCGCAGCCATCACGCAACACGGGCCGCGCTTCGATGCCATCCTGGCCTCGAATGACGGCACCGCCGGCGGCGCCATTCAGGCGCTGCAGGAAGAAGGCCTGGCCGGAAAAATTTTAGTGACAGGACAGGATGCGGAACTCGTCGCCTGCCAACGCCTGGTCGCGGGAACCCAAGCGATGACGATTTACCTGCCGATTCATCGCATCGCCACGGCGGCGGCGGAACTGGCCGTCAAGCTTGCAAAGAGAATGCCGATCATCACCAAGCACGGCAGCGACAATGGACAAGTGGAAGTGCCCTCGGTGCTGCTCGAGGTCATCACCTTGACCAAAGACAACTTGCAAGAGACGGTGATCGCTGAGGGCTTTTATTCCGAGGCAGAAATCTATCGCGGCGCTGCCGCAGCGGAAAAGCCGGCAAGTGAATAGTACTACAACGTTAAGTCATTGGCACCACCAGGGATGACAGTGCTGTTTTTTGTGCAGACACGAGAACTTAACGTTGTAGTAATAGCCAAAAGGAGTGTCTGCGAAAATCGCAATTTTACGGGCTTTTTCGTTGCAATCCTCTTTTCGTTGCAAAATTCGGATGCTAGCTGTTGGGAAATGCTTTTGAAAGACACGAGGCCATGCCCGCACTTGCAAATCCTCAACCCAAGATTCTGCACGTCGACCGGCTCACCAAGCGTTTCCCCGGCGTGGTCGCATTGCACAATGTTTCCTTCGATTTGAATGAAGGCGAGGTGCATGCGCTTTGCGGTGAAAATGGCGCGGGCAAGTCGACGTTGATCAAAGTTCTTTGCGGCATTCATCCGGTTGGCAGCTATGAGGGCGCGGTGCAGCTGCAGGGCCGCCCGGCCGGATTTCAGGACCTTGCGGCGGCGGAAAAGGCCGGCATCGCCGTGATCTATCAAGAGCTGGCGCTCATCCGCGAAATGACGGTGGCGGAGAATATCTTCCTCGGCGCGGAGCCCACCAAAGGATTTTGGATTGATTGGAACCGGCTTTATGCCGACACGCGGAAGCTGATGTCGCGATATGGCCTCCACCTCGACCCGGCCGCCCGAGTCGCGGATTTGGGCATCGGCCAGCAACAACTCGTCGAAATTCTCAAAGCGCTTTCCAAAAACTCGAAAATACTCTTGCTTGATGAGCCCACCGCGGCGCTGACGGAAACCGAAGTCGAGATTCTCTTGCGTATTGTCCGGAGCCTGAGAGACCAGGGCCTCACCTGCGTTTACATCTCGCACAAGCTCGATGAAGTTTTTGCGATCGCGGATCGCATCACCGTCCTGCGCGACGGCGAATCCATCATCACCCTGGCGCGTGATCGCACCAACAAGAGCGAAGTCATTCGCCACATGGTTGGCCGCGAGATCAAAGATCTGTTTCCGCGGCGGCAATCCCGGCCGGGCGCAACGCTGCTCAAAGTGGAAAATCTGAGCGTCGGCCAGAGCGGCAAGCACAAACCCGTGCTCGATCAAATCAGCTTCGAGCTGCGCGGCGGCGAAGTTTTGGGATTCGGCGGGCTCATGGGCGCGGGCCGCACGGAATTGTTGCTGCACATTTTCGGTGTTTATGGAAAACGCCTCTCCGGCAAAGTGTTCATCAAGGGCCGGGAGCATTTTAGCCGTTCGCCCACGGAGGCCATTCACCACGGCTTGGTTTTGGTGAGCGAAGACCGCAAGCGCTATGGCCTGCTGGTGAAAAAGCCGATCGGATTCAATCTTTCTCTCGCTTCCCTGGAGCAGTTTTCTCGCCACGGCCTGATCGACCGCCATCGCGAGTTCAAAGGCAATCAAACTTTTTTTGACGCCTTGGGAATCAAGGCGCCGGGACAGGAAACGCTCGTGGAAAGCCTGTCGGGCGGCAATCAACAGAAGGTGGTATTGGGCAAGGCGCTCATGACGCAACCCGGTGTGGTTTTTCTCGACGAGCCGACCCGTGGCATAGACGTCGGCGCCAAGATCGAAGTTTATGAGATCATCAACAAGCTGACGGAGCAAGGCAAAGCCGTGGTATTGGTTTCGAGCGAGCTGACGGAGCTGATGGGCATGAGCGACCGCATTATCATTCTGAGCAACGGCAGAATCGGCGGCACGTTTGCGCGGGACGAAGCGAGCCAGGAAGCCATACTGGCGGCGGCTATGAAATATCATTAAATGTCATTGCGCATCAATTACGTATTACGTATTACGCATTACATGGTTAATCCGTAATGCGTCATGCGTAATCAGCAATCGGAAGCCACCATCGAGGAGAAAGCTATCAACACCAAAATCTCCATTCGCGACTTTTCCATTGGCATCGCGCTGCTGTTGATCTGGGCTTTCTTTGCAGCGGCCTCGGACAAGTTTCTCGGGCCGCGCAATCTCTCTTTGCTTTCGATTGAGCTGGCCGTCACCGCCACGCTCGCGCTCGGCATGTTGTTGGTGCTGCTTCCCGGCATGATTGATCTTTCCGTGGGAAGCGGCGTTGGGCTCCTCGGCGGCATCGCGAGCGTGTTGGTGTTTCATCAGAACTGGCCGTCTGCTTTTGCCATGGCGGTTGCCTTCGTGCTCGGTATTCTCGTCTGGGCTTTGATGGGTAAGGTAATTGTCGCGCAGCGGATTCCAGCCTTCATTATCACTCTGGGAGGGCTGCTGGTTTTCAAAGGTGCGTTCTGGCTCGTGATTCAGAATGCGACGGTACCGGTGACGCAAGGCAACGCCGCCAATCTTTATGCTCTGCTCACGACCTATTATTTCCCTCCGTGGAGCGGCTATCTGCTCGTCTTGCTCGTGGGCGCAGCTCTGGTTTTGACCAAGCTCAGCTCACGCCGGCAACGCCGAGCGCATGGTTTCGAGATTGAAGCGGGTGAATTGACTTTCCTCAAGCTGTTCATCAGCTTGCAGGTTCTTCTGCTCGCCGTCATGCTCATGAATCAATTTCGTGGCATTCCTCTGGCGGTGGTGATCTTGAGCGCCTTGGCATTTCTGGTTTATATGGTCACACAACATACGCCCTTTGGCCGTTATCTCTATGCCATTGGCGACAATGAAGAAGCGGCAGTATTATCCGGCATCCCCGTGCAAAAGGTCATCATTGGCGCCTACGCGTTATTGGGAGCCATTGTGGCGTTGACGGGCTTCATGCAAACCGCCTACGCCGGCGCCTCCACCACCACGGTCGGCGATTTGATGGAGCTCGACGCCATCGCGGCCTGCGTCATCGGCGGCACGAGCTTGAGAGGTGGACGCGGCACCGTGCTCGGTGTTCTCTTCGGCGCTTTAATCATGACCAGCATGCTCAATGGCATGACTTTGCTCGCGGTCTCGCCGGAAATGAAGTTCATCACACGAGGGATTGTTTTAATTTTGGCGGTGTGGATGGACGTGGCGCTGGCGAGGAAAGCGGCGTGATATGGAATCCATTAGAAGTCTTATCGACTTGGCTTAAACTCTATTCTTAGATAGGCGGATGAATTGATAGGGAAAATCATTTCTCACTACAAAATCATCGAAAAGCTTGGTGGCGGCGGTATGGGTGTCGTCTACAAAGCCGAGGATACCAAACTCAAGCGCCTCGTCGCCCTTAAGTTTTTGCCACTGGACTTAACCCGCGATGAGGAAGCCAAAGAACGCTTTGTCCACGAGGCGCAGGCCGCTTCGGCGCTGGATCATCCCAATATTTGCGCTATTCACGAGATTGACGAGAACGAAGATGGGCGGATTTTCATTTGCCTGGCTTACTATGAAGGCGAGACGCTAAAGAAGAAAGTGGCCAGTGGTCAGTTGTCAGTGGCCAGTGCAATCGATATCGCCATGCAAACTGCCCAGGGCTTGGCGCGGGCACATGAGGCCGGTATCACCCATCGTGACATCAAACCGGCCAACCTCATGATCACGAATCGCGGCGAGGTTAAGATTGTTGATTTCGGCCTGGCCAAGCTAGTGGGACGAACACAGCTCACCAAAGCCGGGATGACCGTCGGCACCGTGGCGTATATGTCGCCGGAGCAAACGCGGGGAACAGAAGTGGATCACCGCACGGACATCTGGGCGCTTGGGGTTGTGCTCTACGAGATGATCTCGGGGCAGTTGCCTTTCAAAGGCGAATATGAGCAGGCGGTGGTGTATTCCATTTTGAATGAAGAGCCGAAACCGTTGATCCCGACGCGTCAGGACACGCCCATGGAATTGCAGGGAATTGTAACGAAAGCCTTGGCGAAAGATCGCGCGGAGCGGTATCAACACGTTGAGGAGATACTGGCGGATTTAAAACATATTTCAAGGGCTTCTGAGTCCCGGCCGGTTGGAACCACCAAAACAAGGAGGCCGAATCGCAAGCGTGTTCTTCTATATGGCAGCATAGCCAGTTTTCTCATTCTACTTGTTGTTGGCAAAATTTATTTTTTCTATGAGCGCAGCGAGACCATCGATGCGATTGCGGTGCTACCTCTGGCAAACCTCTCCGGTGATCCCAATCAGGAATATTTTGCCGACGGCATGACCGAGGCCTTAATCTCAGACCTCGGGCAAATTGAGGCTCTGCGTGTGATCTCGCGCACCTCGGTGATGCAGTACAAAGGCGGTACGAAACCGCTGCCGGCTATTGGCCGGGAATTGAACGTCGACGCGGTGGTGGAAGGGTCGGTGCAGTCTTCCGGCAATCGGGTAAGTATCTCGGTGCGCTTAATCGTAGCGGAGACGGAGAAGCGCCTCTGGTCTGAGAGTTTCGAACGGGACCAGAGATCAAAGTCCAACTCACACCCATTGAGCGGGCGCGTTTGAAACAAACCCAGGAAGTGGACCCCGAAGTCTACGAGTTTTATTTGTTGGGCAGAAAATTCCGTGAGCAAGAAACTTCCGAGAGTCTGCAACAGGCCGTGGCATATTTCGAGCAAGCGATTGCGAAAGACCCGAACTTCGCACCGGCTTATGCCGAATTGGTGGTGCCATACTTATTATCAGAGGTTCCCACCTGGGGCAAGAGGAGGACTGAATCAAAAGCAAGGCAGGCGGCGACGAAGGCTTTGGAATTGGATAACACGATTGCAGAAGCGCACACCACGTTGGGCGTAATCCGAGAGATGTACGATTGGAATTGGAAGGGAGCGGATGAAGCATTTCGACGAGCGATTGAACTAAACCCCAGCAACAGAGAAGCGCACCGCGAGTACGGTTTGTTCCTGTGCCGGACGGGAAGAACGGAAACAGGCTTGGCCGAGATGAAACGTGCCCAAGAGCTGGATCCATTTTCGGAAGTTGCGAATATTTGGATTGCCTGGGCTTATAAACGAAACCACCAGTACCACGAGGCCATAGAACATTGCCAGAAGGCGCTGACGTTTGATCCGAACTCCGGTGTTACTTATCTCCTGCTTGGAGAGGTATATTTGCTCAAGAGAGAGTATGAGAAAGCCATCAAAGTGTTGGAGACTGAAGTCGTGGCCTCAACAGTGTGGAACGCTCCTTTGGGACCTCTCGGATACGCTTATGCCTTATCGGGCAACCGGAATAAGTCGCTGGCGATGCTGGACAAATTGCGACAACAACAGAAGCGAGGGATCGATGCATCCGTGGACATAGCTTGTATCTATACGGGCCTGGGAGAGACCGATGAGGCGTTAACCTGGCTGGAGCAGGCCTACGAGGAGCATTCACTTTCTTATCCACATCTCATCTTCGATCCGATTTTTGACTCCCTGCACTCGGAGCCGCGATTTCAGGGCTGTTAAAAAAGCTGGGGTTGGAAAAATGAATCGCTCTCACTGACCCTGCGATTCAAAAAGAACTTGAAACCTACGTGCCGCTCATCCAGCAGGGCCGCGGCTCGGAAGTTTTGCGTATCACGTGAGCCGCAGGGCGTGAAGTCCGATTTGCACTTGCAGGTTTTTAGCAGGATGCTGAAGAAGTCTCGAATTTCTCTGATTCGTCATTCCCGCGAAAGCGGGAATCCATGATTTTGTTGGATTTTCTGGATACCCGCTTTCGCGGGTATGACAGTAAAAAGAGTTTTTCAGCATCCTGTTAGGCAGCAACATGCTCCCATGATTTTAGCCCATTTCCAAACTTAATTGTGCATGATGGCTGAAACACAGATTATTCGCGTGGTCTATCCTCTGCAAGACGGCAGCATGGTATTGCGCGTCGACGGCGACTGGGATCGAACGGTCGAGGCGACCCGCTGCCACATTCCGTTGCAGTTCTTTTTCGGCAAGACGCCGCAGTTTTAATGCGCCTCGAACTCGCAAACCCAGGGACATTTCGTATGAGACATTTTCAGTTAACCAGGTACCGCAGGCATGGTGTGCTATTTGCGCTCAGTTGCTTCCTGGCGAGCGCGGCTTGCACCGAGAGTGAGCACGATCGCTGGATCAGCCTCTTCAATGGCAAGAACCTGGAGGGGTGGCACGTGAAGATCGCCGGACATGAGCTGAATGACAACTATGGCAACACCTTCCGCGTGGAGAATGGCATCCTGAAGGTGTCTTACGATCAGTACGACAAATTTGACGGAAAATTCGGCCACCTTTTTTATAAGGACAAATTTTCACACTATATCCTGCGCGTGGAGTATCGCTTCGTGGGAGAACAGGCTCTGGGTGGCCCGGATTGGGCGTGGCGCAATAGCGGGACGATGTTGCACTGCCAAGCGCCCGAGAGCATGGGCAAAAATCAGAGTTTTCCGGTTTCCATTGAGGCGCAGTTCCTCGGCGGTAACGGCAAAGATGAACGCCACACCGGCAATCTCTGCACGCCGGGCACGAACGTGGTGATGGGCGGAGAACTGATCACCCGCCATTGCACCGACTCCCGTTCCAAAACCTATCACGGCGACCAGTGGGTGACGATGGTGATGGAGGTGCACGGCGACTCGACCATCAAGCACATCGTCAATGGCGAGATCGTGCTGGAATACGAGCAGCCGCAACTCGACGAGAGCGATGCGGAGGCACAGAAGCTCATCCTCGCCGGTAATGAGAAGAGGCTCCGTGAAGGTTTCATCGCTTTACAGGCCGAGAGCCATCCGATCGAGTTTCGCAAAGTGGAGATTCGCCCAATGAGTGGATCATTGGATTGATGGATTGATGGAGTACTGGAGTGTTGGATTATTGGATTGTTGGCCACCATCAATCCACCAATCCACCAATCCAACAATCCAACAATCCAACAATTTGAAGCGCTGTTGTTCAAACTCACAAACCAATTTGCAGAGAGGAGGAAGGATGAGCACCAAAACCTACGCGCAGCTAAGTGTGATGATGTTCCTGCAGTTTTTTGTTTGGGGCGCCTGGTTCGTCACGTTGGGCACGCACTTGGGGAGCATCGGGTTCAGCGGCAGCCAGATCGGCTACACTTACCTCATGAACAACATCGCGGCGATCGTCTCGCCTTTTTTTGTGGGTATGATTGCCGACCGGTATTTTTCCTCGCAAAAAGTCATGGGCGTTCTGCATTTGCTTGGCGGCTTCCTCATGTACTTTGCCTCCGACCTCACGGCCGTGGGCACGTTGATCGGCAGCTTATTGCTGTACAATCTCTCGTACATGCCGACGCTCGCCTTGGTCAATGCGGTTTCATTCAATCAAATGAAGAGCCCGGACAAGCAATTTCCGAAAGTGCGGGTGTGGGGAACCATCGGTTGGATTGTTGCCGGCCTGGTGATCACGTTCGTACTTTCCGACTATATTCCTGATGTTGAAAAGAGCTCAGTGCCGATGAAAATGGCGGCCTTTGCTTCGATCGTGATGGGATTGTATTCTTTCACGCTGCCGAATACGCCGCCGCAGAACGTCGGCAAGGGCGTGACCATCGGCGAAGTGCTCGGCCTCAAAGCGCTGCGCCTGCTCAAAGAACGAAACTTCCTCATCTTTGTGCTGTGCTCTTTGCTGATCTCCATCCCCCTTGCCTTCTACTATAATTTTACCAACCTGTTTCTCAACGAGCTCGGCATGACCGGCGTGGCGGCCAAACAGAGCATGGGGCAAATGTCGGAAGTGATTTTTATGGTGCTCATGCCGTGGTTCTTCGTGCGTTTGGGCGTGAAGAAAATGCTGCTGGTCGGCATGCTGGCCTGGGTCGTGCGTTACGCCTTTTTCGCCAACGGCGATCTCGGCGCCTGGGCTTGGATGCTTTATGCCGGCATTCTGCTGCACGGCGTCTGCTATGATTTCTTCTTCGTCACCGGCCAAATCTACGTCGACCAAAAGGCGCCCAAAGACGTCCGCGCCAGCGCGCAAGGATTTATCGCCTTGATCACTTATGGCGTCGGCATCGGCCTGGGTTCGATTCTTTCCGGCAATATCGTCGATGCCTTTACCAAAGACGGAGTGAAAGATTGGACCGGCATTTGGTTGGTACCGTGCGCCTTTGCGGCGGCGATCGCATTGTTTTTCGCTTTGTCGTTTAAGGACGAGCCCGCTAAGAAGTCGGCTTGATTGAATGTTTCGTAGTCGCGCCGGTCGTGTGCGACTACGAAACATTTCTCTGCGCTGGCCCGAGGCGTTACAGTTCATGAAACACGCGGGGTAGGCGCTTCACGGAAATAACTCACCGCAGAACCTGAAATGAAGCAATTCCACGCGGATTAAAAAACCACGCGGATAAATGGCAATATTATTCGGGGAAGAATTTAGATGAATTGGGTGGGGCTATGCGACTTTTACATGAAGATTTAACTTACCAAATTCGTGCCTGCATTTTCGAGGTGCGAAAAGAGATTGGAGTAGGCTTCGACGAGGAAACTTACCATCAGGGCTTGATCTTGTCTTTTGCTCGCCACAGTATGCCGTTCATATCGAAAGAGAGATGTTCTCTGATGCATAGAGGGAGAGTCATTCGAGATTTTATCAATGATTTTTTGCTCTTTGACAAAATTATCCTTTCGCTCAAATGTGTCTGCTGCCAGTTCTTGCAAGCTCACTATGTGCAGCTTTTCTCTGAGCTCAAACTGTGGCAAAAAGATCTCGGCTTGATGGTGAATTTTGGCCTCCCAAAACTTGATATTAAGCGATACGTTTTTACTGAAAGAGACCCGGGCTTTATCGAGAATCATGAGTTTATCAAAGATCGAATCACCAAGGCCGATCAGCACATTCTGGATCAGATAACGCAAACGATCAAAGACGTTGCCATTTTACACAAACTGGGTTATGGCAAACTGGTTTGGCAAAAGATCGTGGAGGCTGAATTGGACTACCTCAAAGTCTCCTTTTTGAAGAATGTCATTGTTCCAGTTAAATTCGCCGCCAGGACAATTCGTACGTATCGGTTACGTCACCTAATCGTAGATGACAGAATTCTTTTGGTTATCACAGCTTTACGACAAGGCATTGATCAAATTGATATTGCCAATATGCAAAGTTACTTGAAAGCTTTGAGTCTGGGCATCGTGTGATTGTCAACTTTGGAAAATCAAAAGTGGATATAAGTGGAGTTCGAGCTCCCAAGAGTTGATTGGATTGCGGGCGGATATCAAAGGCACTTGAATTATCCCAAGAGATTTTCCGCGTGGTTTTTTGATTAGCGTGGTGAATGATTTTTCATGACGATCAATTCACTATTTCCGTTTTTACCTTGAGGAAAAGAGGATGTGATGAACAGAAGAGAAGCATTGCAGCGCGTCGCCTTGCTCCTGGGTGGTGCCGTCTCCGTGCCGGTTCTCCACGCCGTGCTGAGCGGTTATCAACCCAGGAATCCGTGGGCGCCACAAGCACTGAACGCGGAACAGGACAAAATCGTCACGATCATCGCCGACATGATCATTCCCGCGACGGACACGCCCGGAGCGCAGGCGGTGCAGGTCAATCAATTCATTGACCTGCTGCTGGCGGAATGGTTCAAGCCTGAAGATCGCGACCGCTTCATGGCCGGCTTCACGGAGTTGGAGGAGCGCTGCCAGAAACAATGCCGCAAACGCTTTCCGGAGGCCTCCGCAGAAGAGAAAACCGAGCTGCTCGCGAAAATGGACCTCGAAGCTATTGCAGCCAGAGATGCCGGCGTGAAAGAAGCGCCATTCTTCGGAATGCTGAAAGGGATGACACTCGCCGGATATTACACTTCGGAAGTGGGCATAACGCAAGAGCTGCATTATGATCCTACGCCGGGTTATTTTGACGGCTGTATTCCTTTCAGTCAAATTGGCCGGCCCTGGGCGTGAGAAACTCCTGCGGGCGGCGCCAAAAAGAAAAAGTGCAATCCTGTTAGTGCAGGACAGGTGCGCCAAGCTTAAGCAGAGCATTTCTTTGCGATGCTCTGTGTGATAAATTCCCAACTTCACAGGTGAAACAAGAATGAAATCAACCCCTCAAGCCAAGACACAATCCTACGATGCCATCGTCGTCGGCTCGGGCATCACCGGCGGCTGGGCTGCGAAGGAGCTCACCGAGCGCGGACTCCAGACGCTGGTGCTCGAGCGCGGGCGTTATCTCGAGCACGCAAAGGATTATACCACCGAGCACACACCGCCATGGGAGTTTCATTTTCGCGGCCACGGCGACCGCAACCTTTACGAAGCCGATTATTCGGTGCAAAGCCAGTGCTATGCCTTTGGCGAAGCCACGCGTCAATTCTTTGTTAACGACAAACTGAATCCATACTCACACGATGCGGACAAGCCATTTTCCTGGATTCGCGGGTATCATCTCGGCGGGCGCTCCCTGATGTGGGGCCGGCAATGCTACCGCTGGAGCGATCTCGATTTCGAAGCCAATGCACGCGACGGCTTCGGCGTGGACTGGCCGATTCGCTATCAAGACATTGCGCCGTGGTACGATTATGTGGAGACTTTCGTCGGCATCAGCGGACAGACCGAGCGCATTCCGCAATTGCCAGACGGAAAATTTTTGCCGCCGATGGAAATGAACTGCGCCGAGCGCGCGGTGAAAGAGCACCTCGACAAGAATTTCCCCGATCGCATCATGACCATCGGCAGGGTGGCGGTATTGACCCGCGAGCACAACGGCCGCGCCGAGTGCCATTTTTGCGGTCCGTGCGAGCGCGGCTGCTCGACCGGCTCTTACTTCTGCAGCCTCAGTGCCACGCTGCCGGCGGCGCAAGCGACCGGCAAGCTCACCATTCGCGCCAACAGCATCGTGCACAGCGTGATCTTTGATGAAAAAAAGGACAAGGCCGTGGGTGTGCGCGTCATCGATGCCGAGACCAATAAAGCTCTGGAATTTTATGGCCGCGTCATTTTTCTGTGCGCCTCGACTTTGGGATCGACGCAAGTTCTGCTGAATTCCTCCACGCCGCGCTTCTCAAACGGCCTGGCCAATTCCAGCGGCGCACTGGGTCATTATCTCATGGATCACACCTACCAAGTCGGCGCTTACGGTGAGATGCCGGGTTTCGAGCAAGAATACTATCACGGCTACCGTCCCAACGGCATCTACATCGCACGCTTTCGCAATGTGAAGGATCGGCATCCGGATTTTGTTCGCGGTTACGCTTATCAAGGCGGCGCGCTGCGCACGGGGTGGGAGCGCGGCGCAAGCACACCGGGCTTGGGTGCTGAATTCAAGCACGCACTGCGTGAGCCGGGGCCCTGGCGCATGCGGTTTTCCGGCTTTGGCGAGTGCCTGCCGCGTTATGAAAATTACGTCGAGCTGGATCGATCAAGAACAGACCAGTGGGGGATTCCGCAGCTCAAGATTCATTGCACGTGGGGCGAGAACGAGAAAAAAATGCGTGGCGATATCGCGGGCTGCGCCGCTGAAATGCTGGAAGCCGCAGGCGTCAAAAAGGTTGAGATCTTCAATAATACCGACGCTCCTCCCGGGCTGTGCATTCACGAAATGGGTACCGCGCGCATGGGCCGTGATCCCAAAACCTCGGTGCTCAACGGCTATGGCCAGACGCACGACGTGCCAAATCTTTTTGTCACCGACGGCGCGGCCATGGCTTCTTCCGCCTGCCAGAATCCGTCGATTACCTACATGGCGCTGACGGCGAGAGCGTGCGATTATGTTGTGAAAGAGATGAACCGTGGTAATTTATGATTTAAAAAGCGCAAAATTCTCGGAAAATCTCGAAGATCGTCCTGGATTCTCCCATTCGAAAGAGTCGCAAGACCAGATTCATCCGCAGATTTTGAAGATTGATTGAACTAGAAGTGGGTTCAGAGAGTGCAAATGAGAAAAAAGCATGGCGATGATCAAATCTTGTCCAGCAACTCAAAGTATCTTTCGCGAGAGATTTCAGCGGAGGTGAGGTTGGTTTTGATGTGAGTAACGGGTACTTCTCTCGGGCTGGTTTTAATGACCACTGGCCGTCTGATCCCAGGTTTCGTCATCATAATATGGTCGCCTCTTTTTCGTGCAACTTGAAAACCCTCAAGCTCAAACACTTTGATTAACTTTTCATAGTGAATTGGTACGAGCTTAGGCATAAAAGGCTGCTCCGACGGAGCGTTGCAAGGTTGTTCTCATCGTCTTAATCGGTTGACGCTGAACCCATTTATCTCCGACTTTTCTGAATCCGGATTCTTCCAACACCTCGTTGAGTGTGCCAAGCGTTTCGCAACCTTCAAAGAAGAGCTCCATTGCTTCCTTAATGCTCTTTTCAGCTTCATCCAATGTATCGCCAAAACTGGAAATCTGTAACTCAGGACACAGGGCGACGATGGTGCCGTCTTCTTCAAAATAGTCTATATGAAGATCTATTCTCATAGCTTGTCTCCAATTTTGAAAACTTATCGCATGTAAAATAGGGATTTCATACCAAGCAATCAAGGGCTTTCTCAACACTTCTGCACTTGATTTTGGTGGCATTTCAACTACATTCAATGCAGAACTGCCATGGCACTCTTGCCAAAGTGTAGATAGAAAGGCTAAATGGTCGAAGACGAAATGACCGGCCAAATCATCTCCCACTACAGAATCATCGAAAAACTCGGCGGTGGCGGTATGGGTGTGGTGTACAAAGCCGAAGACACCAAGCTCAATCCCGCAGTGGCGGGACGCACTCAAATTCCACGCTGCGGAACTGAGCCGCGACGAAGAGGCCCAAGAGCGTTTTATCCACGAAGCCCAAGTAGCCTCGGCACTCGACCATCCCAACATTTGTGCTATTTACGAAATCGCCGAAACCGAAGATGAGCAGATTTTCATTGCCCTTGCCTCGCTTTAATTTTGGCGTTCAGACCATTAAAGGAAATCCAACCACGTGCATATCCAAACCGTCATCTTCGACCTCGGCGGCGTTTTGATCGACTGGAACCCGCGCTATCTCTACCGTAAGCTCATGAGCAGCGAGGCTGAGATCGAGCACTTTCTGTCGCACATTTGCACGCCCGCATGGAACGCACAGCAAGATGCTGGCCGGCCTTTTCATGAAGGCGTGGCCATTTTGATAAAACAGTACCCGCAGCATCGCGCCTCCATCGAAGCCTATCATCAACGCTGGGAAGAAATGCTCGGCGAGCCGCATTGGGAGAGCGTCGAAATCTTTCGACAGATCAAAGCCACGGGCCGGCCGGCTTATGCTCTGACCAATTGGTACGCAGAGACCTTTCCGACCGCAAAAAAACGCTTCGGCTTTTTACACGAATTCGACGGCATCGTGGTCTCGGGCGAAGAGAAGGTCGCCAAGCCGGATCCCGCGCTCTTTCATATTTTGTTGGGGAGATATAAGATCGAAGCAAGCAGGGCGGTCTATATCGATGACTGGGCGGATAATATTGCCACGGCCAGGCATTTGGGCCTACACACAGTTCATTTTCAAAGCGCTCCGCAACTACTGCAGGAATTGCATGCGTTTGGTGTGCTCTAAACGGTAGAGTCAAAATTTCTATGAAAATGAGGAGGCTTGAAATGATTGACGATTTGCGATTTCAGATCTTGATAATTCCTCTGTAAATTGACAATCGCGAATCATAAATCAATTGATAAGGAGAACGATGATGAAATACCGGGCTTTCGGCCGCACAGGATGGCAAATCAGCGAGATCGGCTACGGCATGTGGGGGATGGGCGGATGGACCGGATCAGATGATGAAGAGTCGATGCAGGGGTTGCAGCGAGCCGTGGAGCTGGGTTGCAATTTTTTCGACACGGCTTGGGCCTATGGTGCCGGCAGAAGTGAAGGCCTGTTGGGCAGCCTGGTACGCGCCAATTCCGGCCGTAAACTGTACACCGCCACCAAGATTCCGCCGAAGAATCTCAAATGGCCGAGCCGGCGCGAGTATTCACTCGATGATTGCTATCCGCCGGATCACATTCAGCAATATGTTGAAAGCAGTTTGAAAAATGCCGGGCTGGGTTCTTTTGATTTGATGCAATTTCACACGTGGGAAGACCTCTGGCTTGCGGATGATCGCTGGATTCATAAATTGACGGAGCTTAAACGGCAGGGGTTGATCCACGCCATTGGCGTCAGCCTCAATCGCTGGGAGCCGTGGAATGGCGTCAAGACCGTGGAGAGTGGCGTCGTCGATGCGGTGCAAGTCATTTATAACATCTTTGATCAAAATCCTCAGGACGAGCTTTTTCCCGCGTGCCGTAAGCATGACGTGGCGATCATTGCGCGCGTGCCGTTTGACGAGGGAACATTGACCGGAACACTGACCAAGAACAGCCGCTGGCCTGAAGGCGATTGGCGTAATATCTATTTTGTTCCGGAAAACCTCCATCCGAGTGTGGATCGCGCTGAGGCACTGAGGCCCCTCATTCCTGCCGGCATGACGATGCCCGAAATGGCGCTGCGTTTCATTTTGGCAGAGCCGGCGGTGAGCACGATTATTCCGGGCATGCGCAAAATCAAGCACGTGGAAGCCAACCTCGCCGCCAGCGCTGCCGGGCCGCTTTCGCCCGCGCTGGTGCGAGAGTTGAAGAAGCATCGCTGGGACCGCAAGCCGACAAAATGGTCGCAATGAAGTCTCTCGTTCTAGTGAAAGCTCTCGTTCCACCGCTCTGCGGTGGAACGCATGAGATGACGCTCTGCGTCATAAAAAGTTAGGCTTTAAAGAGTATTGCCCAGGCAAAAACAAAATGACGGCGGGCGAAGAGCTGGTACGTAGAGCATGCCATGGTTTCAACGCCGGCTGAGCTTGTCGAAGCCGGATTTTTGAACTTAGCACCCTTCGACAAGCTCAGAGTGCGGTCCTACCAAGTTTTCACACAATTTGATTCTTTCAGAATGACAGCAACCGCGGAGCCGACCTTCCAAACAAAAACGTCAAGATTAACCAAAGGCAACCCCATCATGCGAAAGAAATGTTCTGCTATTCTTGCTATCGTCTTTGCGCTCCTTTTTGCTCCCGCCGAACGCCAAGCGCAAGCCCAGCAGACCGTCGCCGTCAGCAATCCCATGAAAGTCAACCCCAAGGATTATCTCAACAGAATCAAGCTGCCGCCGGGATTTCAAATCATGATGTACGCGGAGAATGTTGAGGGCGCGCGTGCAATGGCTCTCGGCGCCAAAGGTACACTGTTCGTCGGCACTTTCGAGCAGAGCGGGAAGGCGCCGGGCAAGGTTTATGCGGTGATCGATAAGAACAACGACTTTAGCGCTGATGAGGTGATCACGCTGGCTCGGGATTTGAATATGCCGAATGGCGTGGCCTTTCATCAGGGCGATCTCTACGTCGCCGAGATCAGCCGAGTCATCAAATTTGAAAACATCGAGGATCACCTCGACGCGCCGCCTCAGCCGCGGGTCGTCTATGATCGCTATCCTTCCGAGACTTGGCACGGCTGGAAATTCATCCGTTTTGGCCCGGACGGCAAGCTCTATGTTCCCGTCGGCGCTCCCTGTAACACCTGTGAACGTAAAGAAGAAATATTCGCAGCCATTACGCGCCTGAATCCCGATGGTTCCGGATTGGAAATCTATGCCAAAGGCATCCGCAATACGGTCGGATTCGACTGGCATCCCGTTACGAAAGAATTGTGGTTTACGGACAATGGCCGGGACGAGATGGGCGATGATCTGCCGCCCGAAGAACTCAATCACGCGCCACGACTCGGGCTGCATTTCGGGTTTCCATATCGCTTCGGCAAGGCGGTGATCGACACCACCTACAAAATCGCCGGAGACGAGGAGCAATTCCAGCCCGCCGCCATCGAGCTGCCGGCGCACGTGGCGCCGTTGGGCATGCGGTTTTATACTGGCGCATCATTTCCCCAGGAGTATCATCACCAAATCTTCTTTGCCGAGCACGGCTCGTGGAATCGTTCTGTCCCAAACGGCTATCGCGTCTCCGTCGTCAAGCTCAAAGATAATCGCGCCGTGAGCTATGAGCACTTCGCCACGGGCTGGCTGCAACAGGACAAGTATTGGGGCCGTCCGGTGGATGTGCAAGCATTGCCTGATGGCTCGCTATTGGTTTCGGATGATTTTGCCAATTGCATTTATCGTATCGATTATTCTCGGCAAAAATAGCTGGACAACAAAGAGCGCTAAAGCCCTATACCGGGTTTTCATCCCCAAGAGTCGGGCTGAAACTCGAAGCCCTGCGGGCAGCTTTAGACTAAAAAAATTGCCCAACGGATCACAAAACGACCAACGGATTTTGTTTTCCGTTGGTCGTTTTTCCATCCGTTGGAGACAAAAACTTTTGCAATTTTATTCTATGTTTGATAGGCTAATCGCTTAACCAGCTTTAGTTTCCTTTTGCAGACGGTTGACGAAATGCGGTTTCAATAGAATATGTCCAAAAATTCTTTGCTGACCTTCATCATCAGTATTGTCACGCCAGCGTCTGCACAGGAAGCGGAAAGGAACTCACAGGAATCGGACACCACTCGATACCAGCTTGCACCCATTGTGGTTACGGCCACTCGTGCCGAGCGCTCGATTGACCGGGTGCCGTACGCCCTCAGCGTGATCGCCCGGAAAGAAATCCAGCGCGCCGAGGTTGGGCTTTCGCTCGACGAAGCCTTGCGCGCCGTGCCGGGTGTCGTGGTGAATAACCGTTTTAACCTGTCGCAAGGTGATCGCCTCAGCATTCGCGGCCTCGGCAGTCGCGCGCCGTTCGGCGTGCGCGGCATCAAAATCATCTTGGACGGCATTCCCCTTACTCTGCCCGACGGCCAGTCGCAATTGAACAATCTCGATCTCGGCTCGGTGGACAAGATTGAGATTCTGCGCGGCCCCAGCTCGTCGTTGTATGGCAATGCCGCGGGAGGCCTCATCAACATTCGCACCGAAAATGAATTCGATGCGCCGATTCAAGTTCAACCGCAATTTGTCGCTGGTTCATCTGGCTTGCAAAAATGGCAGGCAAAAGTATCCGGACAAATCGCGCGACAAACCTATCTCCTGAATGTGAGCCGTCTGCAACTCGACGGTTTTCGCGAGCATTCCGCCGCCCGGTTTAATGCCCTCAATGCGGTGGCGCATCGTGAGCTATCGCAGCATCTCAAGTTGAGCGCAGTCTTCAACTATTTTGATGCGCCGTACCTGTTGAATCCGAGCTCATTGTCCAAAACCGAGGCCGGGAGCTCGCCGGCGCAAACTCGATTTTTCATTCAGCAACAAGGCGCCGGCAAAAGCACAAGCCAGGGCCAGGGCGGCATAACTTTTAAGCATAATGGTGAAACCTCTTATTTTGAAGCCACCGGCTATGGCCTGTCTCGCGACTTGAGCAATCCCATTCCCGGACGCATCATTGAGTTGGACCGGACTTCCGGCGGCCTTCGTGCGGTGTATGGCAAACGGTGGCAATTCGGCAGTGCGTTTCTACGTGGAAATACCGGCGTCGACTATGAACGGCAGTATGATACGCGAGTGGAATTCGAAAACGTCGGCATTCCGCAAGACCAGGTCGAGACAGCAAAAAGCAGCGATATTCTTGGTTTGGTGCGTTACGGCGCGCGCTTGTTGGACCAAAAGGAAAGGGTCAAGGGGATCGGCGCATTTGCCGAGCTTGAGTTCGCGCCACATCAAAACTGGGCGCTCACAGTGGGTGAGCGCTTCGACCGGTACGAGTTCGAGGTCGTTGATCATTTTCTTACCGATGGCGTTGATGATTCCGGCACGAGACGCATGGAAAAATTCAGCCCCATGTTCGGTCTGACTTATCGCGCCAACCCGTTGCTTTCGCTTTATGGCAACATAGCGACGGCCTTTCAAACGCCGACCACGACGGAACTGGGCAACCAACCGACTCAAGAAGGCGGCCTGCATCCAACGCTGCAACCGGAGAGGCTTTTGAGTTACGAGCTTGGTGTTAGAGGCACTTGGCCGAGTGTTCATTGTCAATATGAAGCTTCGTTCTATCTGTTCCGTGTCAAAGATATGTTGATTCCATATCAAATCGCCGGACGCGAAAGCGAGGAGGTTTTTTATCGCAATGCGGGCCAGGCGCAAAACAACGGTCTGGAAATCGGTGTGCAGTGGTCGCCTGCCCGCGGTTGGCGTGCGGAGGCGGCGTATGCATATATGGATTTTGCGTTTCAGGATTTTGTGGTTGAGACGGATAGTGTGACGCTGGCGCAATTGGCCGGCAATCAGATTCCCGGGATTCCGTCCCATCGTTTTTTCGCGAGCCTGGCTTACGAGCATAACCAAGGCGTTTTTGCCGAAATCAACCTGCAATGGGTGGATCAGTTCTATACCAATGATTTCAACGGCCCTGCTCCGTCCGTTAACAAACCTTTAGGTGATTTTATCAACGACGCCTACCGCACCGTTGATTTGCGCCTGGGGTGGCAGCATCAATTCAGCAAACTCCGAATCGAGTTCTTTGCAGGTATCAATAACGTCTTCGACGAACGCTACAATAGCTCGATTGTTCCGAATGCCGCGGGTGACCGATTCTTTGAACCGGCAGCCGGCCGGAATTGGTATATGGGAGGCAGTGTATTGTTGCGATGAGAAAAACCGGTGCCTAAAGTTTTTTGGAATTTTATTCTGCGCGTGAATACCCGTTTGCGCTATGACAGCCTGGTGAATTCTTTGGCAGCCTCTAACTTGACAATTTTAAGTTGGCTAAAAAAGCCCCTAGTTTTTGTCATTCTGTAGGAATCTTCCCACGAGGCTTGCACACAAACCTAGGGAAGATGCTTACAGCATGACAAATTGAGAGGGCGCGAATTTGACTTAACATTGTCAAGCTAATCAGGGAAGGAAAACATGGTGAAACGGCAAACGATGCTTCATCCTGAACGCTCTCGCTTCACGAAGACTTTTAGCGCCAGTTTGTTTCCTCGAGTGCTCGCCTGCTTCCGGGCATTGTTGTTCTTCAACCTGATCGGGGCCTGCCAGAAATCCGAGGAGTGGCTGAATGGTGCCGCTGCCAAGAAAGAATGGCGAGTCTATCTCGGCGATCGCAGCAGCAGCCATTATTCCCCGCTCCGCCAAATCGCCAAAGACAATGTCGCGCAATTGCAAGTCGCATGGAGGTATCGCACCGGCGACCTTCCCGAAGGCGAGCATGGCGAAATGCAATGCAATCCCCTCATCGTGAACGGCGTGTTGTATGGCAGCTCGCCGCGCACGAAAATTTTCGCGCTCCATGCCGGCACGGGCGAGGAGATTTGGAAGTTCGATCCCTTTGCCGATCGTCCTGAGGAGGTGAACACCCAAGGCCGCCATCGCGGCGTCACGTATTGGCAGGATGAAGCGGGCAAAGACCAGCGCATTCTCTTTACCGCCGGCGTTTATTTGTTCGCGGTCGATGCGCGCACCGGCAAGCTCGTCACGAGTTTTGGCGACAGCGGCAAAGTGCGCCTGGATAAAAATCTCGATCGTGAGTTGAGCAGTGAGGGCGATTGGGATCTTCTTGTGAGTGCAACGACACCGGGCGTGATCTACAAAGATCTTCTCATTCTCGGCACGCGCGTTTCCGAAGGCCCGATTTCAGCACCCGGGCACATTCGCGCGTTCGATGCTCGCACCGGTGCGGTAAGATGGATTTTTCATGCGATTCCGCATCCGGGCGAGTTCGGCTATGACACCTGGCCTGAGGACGCTTGGAAGCGAGCCGGCGGCGCGAATTGCTGGGCCGGCATGAGCGTCGATCACCAGCGCGGACTCGTCTTCATTCCCACCGGTTCTGCGGCGTATGATTTCTACGGCGGCAATCGCAAAGGCCAAAACCTCTTTGCCAATTCCTTGCTTGCGTTGAAAGCCGAAACCGGCGAACGCGTGTGGCATTATCAAACCGTGCATCATGATTTGTGGGATCGCGATTTGCCGGCGCCGCCGAATTTGGTGACAATTGTTCGCGAGGGCAAAAGCATCGAGGCCGTCGCCCAGGTCACAAAATCCGGTTTTGTCTTCGTCTTCGATCGCGAAACCGGCGAGCCGCTTTTTCCGATTGAAGAGAGGCCATACCCTGCCTCCAATTTGGAGGGTGAAGAGACGTGGCCGACACAACCCTTGCCGCTCAAACCGTCGCCATTCGCGCGACAAGTTTTCACGGAAGAAGACGTTACCAGCACTACGCCGGAAGCGCGGGCAGCCGCACTTGCGCGCTTGCGCGAAGTGCGCAGCGCTGGACAATTCGTGCCACCGAGCAAGCAAGGCTCGATGATCTTCCCCGGCTTCGACGGCGGTGCAGAATGGGGCGGCGCGGGTTTTGATCCCAACACCGGCATGCTCTACGTGAACTCGAATGAAATGCCGTGGATTCTCACCATGATCGACATCGAGTTGGCGCAATCTGAAAACCCCTATGACCGAGGCAAAGTTGTGTATGCTTTGAATTGCGCGAGCTGCCACGGCGGCCAGCGCGAGGGCGATCAGCAAAAAATCTATCCGGCGCTGACCAACCTACAGCGTCGCAAATCAAAGGCGGAAGTGCTGCAACTGATCGTCAAAGGCAAAGGCTCGATGCCTTCGAACGATTTTCTCTCGGCGGAAGAAAAACAATACTTGCTGGCGTTTCTCTTTGAAGACAAAAATGCCAAACCGCTGGACCCGCACAGCCGTCGATCCGCGTCCGCGGGAGCGCCGATTGTTCCGTTCGTTTCCACCGGTTACCATCGCTTTTTGGATCACGAAGGCTACCCCGCGATTCGCCCGCCCTGGGGCACGTTGAATGCGATTGATTTGAACAAAGGCGAAATCGTTTGGCAAGTTCCACTGGGCGAGTTTGAAGCATTGACGCAAAGAGGCCTTCCGCCCACGGGCACGGAAAACTACGGTGGCCCGGTAATAACCGCCAGCGGCTTGATCTTCATCGGCGCGGCGAAAGATGAAAAACTCCGCGCTTTCGACAAAGACAGCGGCAAAGTCTTGTGGGAGGCCAAGCTGCCCGCAGGCGGCTACGCCACGCCCAGCACGTATGAGTATCAAGGCAGCCAGTATGTCGTCATCGCCTGCGGCGGGGGCAAGATGGGCACGAAACCCGGCGACGCCTATGTCGCGTTCGCGTTGCCACAGGCGAGATAATGACTCATGATATTCATGAAAACATGCCATTCATTTGAATTTGTGCAGAGGCATGATGAAGCCTGAGAGGTCTGGTTTAATTGCAATGGCCGCAAGGTTGGCCCACGCAGAATATCTTTCTTGAGAAAAAGAGGAGGGGTCCGTGGTGAATGATGATGACGGAAAACGGCTCGGATACTATCGCTTCCCGGCTATTCATAATGAAACAGTTGTTTTTGCCGGCGAAGGTGATCTTTGGTGCGTGAACCTTCAGGGTGGTGCGGGGATTCGCCTTACCACGCATCCGGGTGAGGAATCATATCCCGCTTTCTCACCTGACGGCGCCATGCTCGCGTTCTCCGCGACTTATGAAGGCCCAATGGAGGTCTACGTGATGCCTGCCGCGGGGGGCCTTCCCAAACGCCTCACCTATGAGGGAGGCGCGCGTGTGGTGGGATGGACGCCAGACGCAAAGATTCTGTATGCGACCGAACAATATTCAACTCTGCCCAACACCCAACTGGTCGCTCTTGACCCTCGCATCGGAGGCCGCTCGCTCATTCCACTGGCGCAGGCCGCCGAGGGCGTCTATGAGCCTGCGGGCCGGACCTTGTTCTTCACCCGCTTCGCAGACCAAGGCAGCCAGACCAAGCGTTATCGCGGCGGCACGGCACAAAACCTCTGGAAGTTCACGAAAGCGAACGGCGAAGCCGAGCCGCTCACTGCCGATTATGCGGGCACAAGCCGCAGACCGATGTGGTGGCATCAGCGCGTTTATTTTGAGAGCGATCGCGACGGTACGATGAACATTTGGTCGATGACGGAAGAGGGCCGCGAACTGAAACAACACACGCGCCATGTGGGATGGGAGGTGAAATCCTCCGCGCTTCACAACGGCCGTATCGTGTATCAACTTGGCGCTGATTTGTGCGTGTATGACATTGCCGCGGAGGAGGACCGCGTGATTCCGGTCACCCTGCATTCGGATTTCGATCAAATGCGCGAGCGGTGGGTGGAAAGGCCGATGGAATACTTGAGTTCGTGGCATGTTTCCCCGGAAGGGGATCGCCTCGTGCTCACGGCGCGCGGCAAAGTTTTCGTCGCTCCGGCCAAGCAGGGGCGATGGGTCGAGGCCACTCGCAAGCACGGTGTGCGTTACCGCTCCGCACACTTTCTGCCGGAGGGAAAATCGCTGGTCGTGCTCTCCGACGAAAGTGGTGAAGTGGAATGGTGGCAACTTGCAGCAGACGGGATCGCCGCGCCGAAACAAGTGACCGACGATTCCAAAGTCCTGCGCTTCGATGGCTTGCCCTCACCCGATGGAAAATGGCTGGCGCACTGGAATCAAGATCAAGAGCTCTGGCTCACCGAAATTGAAACCAAACAATCGAAAAAAATTGCCTTTTCATCGCAATGGGGATTCGATTCGCCGGCGTGGTCGCCAGACAGTCGCTGGTTCGTCTATGGCAAGCGCGCCGAAAACAGTTTCATGCAACTCTTCCTTTATGATCTGCGTGAGGACAAAACCGCGGCGATAACGACCGACCGCTTTAACAGCTCTAGCGCCACCTGGAGTCCGGACGGCGCATGGATTTATTTCCTCTCCGATCGCCATTTGAACTCGCTGGTTGGAAATCCCTGGGGTGCGTGGCAGCCCGAGCCCTTTCTC
Source organism: bacterium (assembly GCA_044869275.1). Classification (GTDB taxonomy): domain Bacteria; phylum Zhuqueibacterota; class Zhuqueibacteria; order Zhuqueibacterales; family Zhuqueibacteraceae; genus JBIOXB01. The sequence goes on along the minus strand of JBIOXB010000203.1, from coordinate 12,018 downwards.
GACCAGAAAGAGAAAATCTTTGCCCTCGCTTTGCGGCCGGGATTGCGTTTTCCTTTTCAACCGGCCAATGAGCTGCAACCGAAAGAACCTGAAAAGGAATCTGTTGAGGCGAGTACGGCCGGTAATGACAAGGCCAAGGACAAGCCCGCCAAGGAGGCGACCGACAAAAACAAAGAGCCCATTCCGGAAGTGACCATCGAGCTTGCGGGAATCGAACGCCGACTCTACGAAGTCCCCGTACCTGCGGGAAACTACTCCGATTTGGTGGCCAGGGATAAGCGGCTCTTTGTGATCGAACGCGAAACTTCGTTGCCCCGCAAAGCCGCGCTGATGACGCTCGACATTAGCAATGAATCTCCCAAATTGAAAACGCTTGTGGACGAGATTTGCAGCTACGAGGTCGCCCTGCATGGAAAAAAGCTGGTCGTTCGCAAGAACGGCAACTTTTACGTGATTGAGACTTCCTCGAATACACCGGCGAAGCTGGACGAAACCAAAGTCGATCTTTCGAGCTGGGGATTTTCACTTGATCCGAAGGAGGATTGGCGCCAAGTTTTCGTGGAATCATGGCGGTTGGAGCGCGACTATTTTTATGATCGCGGCATGCACGGCGCCGATTGGAAAGGAATGCTCGAGAAATATCTCCCGCTGGTTGAGCGCGTGCGCAGCCGCGGGGAATTGGCGGATGTGCAGGCGCAGATGGCAAGTGAATTATCCACTCTGCATATATTCGTGCGTGGCGGCGATCACCGCGAAGTACCACAAAACATCGAGCCTGCGAGTTTGGGCGCTTGGCTCACGCGAGAGGAGGCGGCCGGCGGTTATCGCGTGGAGCACGTTTATCGATCCGATCCCGATCTTCCCCACGAGCTTTCCCCGCTGGCGCAACCCGGCGTGGAAGTAAGGGAAGGCGACATTATCCTCACGATCAACGGCGTGCCGACGCTTTCAGTCATTGAGCCGCGCGCCTTGTTACGCAAACAATCGGGCAAGCAGGTGCGCTTGACTGTGAAGCCGGTTGAAGGCAACGGCACGCGGGATGTTATCGTTTATCCCCTCTCAAATAACCGGGACGAGGATCTGCGCTATGCCGAATGGGAATATACACGTCGTTTAATGGTGGAGCAGCTCGGCCGTGGCGACCTCGGTTATGTGCATCTGCGCGCTATGAGCTCAGAAAATATCGCCGAATGGTATCGCGAATTTTATCCTGTTTTCAATCGCAGAGGGCTCATTATGGACGTGCGCCACAATTACGGCGGCAATATCGAAAGCTGGCTCCTGGAAAAACTTTTGCGCAAAGCCTGGATGTATTGGCAACGACGCGTGGGAAATCCTTATTGGAATATGCAGTACGCGTTCCGAGGTCACATGGTTGTGCTCGTGGATGAGTGGACCGCCTCCGATGGTGAGGCTTTTGCCGAAGGGTTCCGGCGTTTGGGCTTGGGCAAAGTCATCGGCACGCGCACGTGGGGCGGCCAAATCTGGCTCAGCAGAAGCAATCGACTTGTGGATGATGGCATCGTCACCGCCGCGGAAACTGGCGTATATGGTCCCGAAGGCAAGTGGCTAATCGAAGGACACGGGGTGGACCCGGACCTCATGGTGGACAATCTACCGCACGCCACGTTCAACGGTGAAGATGCCCAGCTTACGGCTGCCGTGCAGCACCTTCAGGACCTGATCCGTCGAGATCCCCGGCCGGTTCCCCAAGCCCCGGCGTATCCGGACAAGTCCAGCCAGGATAATAGACGATCATCTGCGAAGGACGAGAACAGACCGTGATTCGTTTTCGTCTGGAGAAAAAGCTCGCGGTTCACTAATCTGTGCGGCCGTAAGTGTACGCTGTGTAACCTAATTTGAGACGCGATATTGTGTCGTCTGCGGTCGAAAGGTTCGCCACGAATGCCAGAACTCCTGGTAGGATTGCAGCACCTGCAACCTGCGTCCCTGCAAAGCTCCTTCGATACATTCGCCTCGCCAATTCCACACAGATCGCGTTTGTTCATCCTTGAGCAAAGAAATGGAAGCGTCGAAGCTAAAGCTGAGCGAATCACGCCGCCAAACATGAAAAGAGGCACTATCGCTTTCAATGGACACCACCAAAGCAGTTCCGGCCAGCGTATCATTGATGCACCGGCTCGCGATCAAGTCATTCCAATCGTACGCGCGGGCGGCTCCGCCCAGTTGCACCCCGACAATCCAGGATTTATCCTGCCACGAAAGCGAATCGGCGCGCGTCAAAGCGCTGTTGCTTTTGCCTTCGTCGTAATTTGCCAAATGTTCATATTCTTCTTCAAACACGCTATCCGCTTGCATAATGAGCGTTCTCGGGTGCTGGTTGATCCACGCTCCAAGGCGCATTTGTTCGGAAGGAACTTCTGCCAGCGTTCTCCCGGTTAATGGGCCGGCAATAGCTTCGCCATTCACCTGCCGCCACCAAGTCTTGGTGGCGGCATCCTCGAACATCGCGTTGAAGTGGTCCATGCCGACCAGTCTAAAATCCTGGGGCTTATGATCAAGCACCGGACTGAAAGCACGTCCCGTCCGGCAAACGGTGCAGTAGGTGATCATCACCGGAGTATTGCCAATGGTATCCCGGACCTGGTGGTGATAACCGATGATTTCGAGGGGATATGCTTTCGCTTCTCCGTTGAGATGCACGCCCAGGACCAGATTCTTTTCAAGAATTTTGTTGGATAGGGTATCGGCAAAAACCTTGTGCTGCGGTTGATAGAACATTTTGTCCGCCAGGAAGCGGAAATTGAAGAGGTAAAAAACAAGCGCACAAGCGCCCAGGGCCGCGGCCATGCTCCATTTTGCTTTCTGGCCGCCAAAACGGAAGGAATGAAAGACGGGGAACGCGACGAGCAGCAGGCCAATGATTCGAAAATACCCGATGTTGTTGTGGATGAAATATGCCAGAGCGAGCGTTTCAGAACGCTGGCTTCCTGGAAATGGCATGATGAAATACACGCGCAACACTTCCATGCCGAGGAGGAGAATAATGCCTGCGATGAAGCGAACAGTTCTGGTCATGGCGCTGATCTGATGAGGTTCTCCGCCGTCTCTTTATGAGAGAGGAATTTCTAGCAGGATGCTGAAAAAGCCTCGAGTTGCTCTGATTCGTCATTCCCGTCCCGCCGCTGCGGGAGGAATCAATGAATTTGTTGGCTTTTCTGGATACCCGCTTTCGGGGGCAAGAGAATTAAAAGAGTTTTTCAGCATCCTGCTAGAACAGCCAACCGCTTTACCGGCATCATGAGAAAAGCCACGGGTTGGCTGTCCTAGTGCATTGTAACCTTAATTCTTGAAGGTCACCCGGAGCGAAGTCGAAGGGTGGTATGGTTCGACTCCGCTCACCATGACCAAAAAACTATGGTAACAGTGTCCTAGATCGACTTGATCGCGTCACGCCGCCTTCGCCATGGCTTCGCGAACCCTCAGCAACAGGTTCTTCGTGGCGCGAATCCCATCCGGCTCGCTCAGTTTGTCACCTTCGTATTCGATGCCGAGGTGGCCATGATAGCCCGCGTCCACGACGATCTTCATCATCCGGCTGTAATCGGTTTGCGTCTCGTTGCCGTTCTCGTCAAATTCGTGCGATTTCGCGCTGACGGCTTTGGCATAGGGCATCAACTCCTGCACGCCTTTGTAGCGATCGTACATTTCCGCGCAGGGCGTTTCCCAGGCTTTGCCCTCGAATCTCACACAGAAATTCCCGAAGTCCGGCAAGGTGCCGCAGCGCGGGTGATCGACCATTTTCATCACGCCCGCCAGCCACTCGCCGTTGCTCGAAATCCCGCCGTGATTTTCGACGATGACGTTCATTTCATTTTGCGCGCCGTACTCGGTCAGGCGGCGCAAGCCATCGGCGGCGAGCTTTTGCTGCTCCTCGAAACTGCCTTCACTGGCCGCATTGACGCGAATGGAATGGCAGCCGAAATGTTTCGCGGCGTCGACCCACTTGTAATGATTTTCCACCGCCTGCGTGCGCTTTTGCGGATCGGGATCGCCCAAATGCCCTTCACCGTCACACATGATGAGCAGGATGCGCACGCCTTCCGCCTCGGCGCGCGCCTTAACCTCGTTTAGGTACTCTATGTTTTTGGCTTTGTCCATGAAGAATTGATTGACGAACTCAACCGCCTCGATGCCGTAATCGTTCTTGGCGGCCTTGGCAAAATCGCGATGGTCCATCTGGCCGGCGAAAATCGTCTTGTGCAACGACCACTCCGCCAGTGAAAGCTTGAACAAGGGCGAAGCCGCGCTGCTGCCGCCTGCCCCGGCATTTTTCTCGGCTTCCGAGCCGGAGCAGCTCCATAACACCTGGCCGGCAAAACCGGCCAACCCCACGCTGCCGGCGAGCCGCACAGATTGCTTCAAGAAGTTGCGTCGATTGATCATGACTGCGACCTCCTCGGGAATAAGATACCTTCAACAATTGTAGCTTCATGAATTATCAATTGACAATTCACAATTATCAATTGACAATTATCAATTGTCAATTATTCTACTTCCAATCGAAAATTCCATTAACCCACCGCCGAAATGGTAACCAAATCCTTTGACTTCGTCAAGTGCAGCGCGGAAGAATTTCTTTGGAATAAAGAATTTGCATAATTGCCAAATCGTGTTATCTATTTTATTGTGGCTTATTCGTGTTGCCCTTTTCACTAAGGAGAATGAGATGGAAAAGTCCCACAAGATTACCATGTTGGGCACGGGCTTGATCGGGAGGTTTTACACGATGACGCTGCACAGCCAACGCAAGCGCGATCGCGTGCACGTGGTTTATTCTCGTAACGCCGAGCGTGCGCAGAGGTTCGCCGGCGAATGGAAAATTCCCAAGCCCACCATTGATCTTGCGAAAGCCATCAACGATCCTGAAACCGATTGCGTCGTCATCGGCTTGCCCAATCATTTGCACGAAGAAGCCGTGGGCTTGGCTGCCAAAGCCGGCAAAGCCATTTTGTGCACCAAACCGCTCGGCCGTAACGCCGAGGAAGCGAGACGCATGCTCGACCTCGTGGAGAAAGCCGGCGTCTTTCACGGCTATCTCGAAGACTTGGTTTACACGCCCAAAATGCTCAAATCTCTCGACGCCATCCAGAAGGGCGCGCTCGGTCAAATTCTGTGGGCGCGCTCGCGCGAGTCGCATCCTGGCCCGCACAGCGCCTGGTTCTGGGATGCCAAGGAAGCCGGGGGCGGCGCGCTGATCGACCTTGCCTGTCATTGTGTTGAGATTCTCCGCAATTATGTCGGCAAAGAGATCAGACCGGTGGAGGCCATGTGCTGGACGGACACGCTCGTGCATCCCATTGCAGCGGAAGATCACGGCATCGGCTTGATCAAATTCGCCACCGGTGCAGTAGGCCAATTCGAAGTGAGCTGGGCCTTTCGCGGCGGCATGGATTTACGCGACGAAGTTTCGGGCACACAGGGCACGCTCTGGCTCAATCATTTTCTCCGCACCGGCTTTGAAATGTTCACCAGCGGCGAAAGCGGCGGCTACGTTGCGGAAAAATCCGAGCGCGAAAGCGGCTGGCTCTTTCCCGTTGGCGACGAGATCAATGAGCTTGGCTATGTGCACATGTTTGCGGATATGTTTGAAGCATGGGACGGCGGTAGTGCGCCGAGGGAAACATTTTACGATGGCTATGTCGTCAACGCCATCCTGGACGCGTGTTATCAGTCGGCGCGCACCAAGCTATGGGAGCCGGTGGAGCTGGGCGTATGGCGCGGCGCAACACAAGTTGAAAAAATTAAAGCGCCGGCACAGGAGTTTGAAGGCCAGATTCTAATCAAACGCGAGCGCATGCCGGACGGCGTGACGAAGTACATTCTCAAGCATAAAAGAACCGGCGAGATTACAAATGTGATAAAATAAGATGAGCTTGATCAATTCAAGCTTCCCGCCAAAGCCCGGCACTGTCTTGGCAGGTCTGTTCGTAGAAATCAGACTGTGTGAAAACGCTTGGTTTTAACGCCGGCTGAGCTTGTCGAAGCCGGATTTTTGAACTTAGCACCCTTCGACAAGCGCAGGGTGCGGCATTTCCAAGTTTTCACACTGTCTGAATCTTCCCCAGTGCTGGGAGAACGGCGCATTTGCAAACTCAAAGAAAACGATGAGGAGAGGCCATGCATTCCAATCAAAGCTATTCCCGTCGAGATTTCCTGAAGCACGCTGCTGCGACTTCGGCGTTTGCCGCCGGTGCGCTACCGGCCATATTTTCAGCTAATGTCAAAGAGATTCCCTCGCGTGATTTCGATAACGAGGCCATTGCCCCCAGCGACAAAATTCGCCTCGCCACCATCGGCATGGGCATCATCGGTTTTATCGACACCGAGACGGCGTTGCAGGTGCCGGGTATCGAGCTGGCGGCTGCGGCTGATTTATATGATGGCCGGCGCGTGCGCGCCAATGAAATTTTTGGCAAAGAGGTTTTCACCACGCGCGATTATCGCGAGATTCTCAATCGTCCTGATATCGACGCCGTGATTGTCTCCACGCCGGATCATTGGCATGCGAAAATCTCCATCGAGGCCATGGAAGCGGGCAAGCACGTTTATTGCGAAAAGCCGATGGTGCAAAAGCTGGAAGACGGCGCACGCGTGATCGAGGCGCAGCGCAAGAGCAAAAAGGTTTTGCAAGTGGGGAGCCAGTTTGTCAGCTCGCTTATTTATGACAAAGCCAAGGAGCTGTACAATGCCGGCGCGATCGGCGAGCTCAATATGGTGGAAGCCAGTTGGAAACGCAATTCGGCGATTGGCGCGTGGCAATACTCGATTCCTCCGGATGCTTCACCGCAGACGTTGGATTGGGACCGCTTTATCGGCGAGGCGCCCAAACGTCCCTTCGATGCCGTGCGCTTTTTTAGATGGCGCAATTACTATGATTACGGCACCGGCATTCCGGGAGATCTGTTCGTGCATCTGTTTTCCGGTATTCATCACGTGTTGGGATCGCAAGGGCCCACGCAGATCATGTCCACCGGCGGTCTGCGTTATTGGAAAGATGGCCGCGATGCGCCCGATGTGATTCAAGGTTTGTACAATTATCCAAAAACGGAAAACCATTCCGCCTTCACCATTTCGTTGTCAACCAATTTCATCGACGGTAGCGACAGCGGCGAGGGCATTCGATTTATCGGCAGTGAAGGCACGATGACCATTGCCGGGGACGGCGTCAAGGTGGCGCATCGCGGCATTTATCAAGAGAGTGAGAAAGACGTGTTGGAAGGCTACAATTCCGTGCGCACATTTGCAAGCGCAGCGCAAAAACAATTTGCGGAACAATACCGCGCGGAACGGGCGAAGAACTCCGGCCGGCCCCGCCTCGAGGGCTCAAGCGAATACAAAGCGCCCGAGGGATACGACGATCGTCTCGACCACTTTTACAATTTTTTCAATGCCATTCGTGGGGGCAAGCCGGTCACTGAAGATCCGATGTACGGCTTCCGCGCTGCGGCGCCGGCGTTGCTCACTAACAATAGCTATATCGAAAAGCGCGTGGTCATGTGGGATCCGGATAGCATGAAAATGCTTTCGTGAGGCAAACGAAAACCGGCAACTTCACCTTATGCCCGCGACGTGGCCACGGCAACCGAATCGCGTGCGGAGGGATAGAGAAACCATCCCACCAGCCCTCCAAAGATGAAATTCGAGGGGGCTGTTTCGAGCAGATGCGAGATCCGCACCGATTCGGGCATGTAGGGATTCGGCAATAAGAGTTGTGCGTTCATCACCGCGAACAATAATCCGACCGCCAAGGCGATTTCCCACCTTTCCCCCCTCATCATACGAATCACCGGCAACGCGAATCCAATCCACATGAAGCCGCGCAAAAGTTGTAAAGGCAGAAGCCAGGGTTGTTCGCGCAGCATCGCGCCCATTTGCGCGAAGAAGTTGCCGAAATCCGTGCCGCCGTAATATTCGCGCACCGCTGGATTTTGCCAGGCAACGAAATAACCAAAAGTGAAATACAAAACTACGTAGGCGGCTGCAAGCATGGCCAGCTTCCACGCCCATGCATTGAAGGGCATCAAAAATCTCTGGTCTGATTCCTCCGGTATGGCTGTTGGTTTGCGTTTGCCGAGGATGAGCACGGCCAACACGGAGAAGGGCGCGGCAATGATCACTCCCATCAAAAAAAGGCGCGGCACCATGCCGGCCGGCAGTCGCGTGATGAATACCGCCGACTCGATCTGCGTCATGACGGTCATGACGCCATAAAATATGACAAAGACCGTTGCCATCAATTTCCAGCCCGCCCAACGAGAACGAAGAATGATATAAGAAAGCACGCTTGTAGTCAAGAAACAGATGAGCAACAAAAGCAGCGCGGTGCTACTTTGTTCTGAGGTAGTTTGTTCTGAGCCAGCCGGCGGTTTCACGACCCCCGCCGCAACGGCAAAACACAAAAACATGATGATCGTCAGGGCGAAGATCTTCGATCCCAACACAAACATTCGCTTCAAGGCCATGGGCGATGCTCCTTTTTTTGTGAGTTGGCAGGGATTGTGACTTGGTGCTGGGTGTTATTCGAAGAAAAGTCAGAACTGTTGCAGGCAAGAGTACGTTTGGCAGGTTGCTGAAAAACTCACAAATCACCCAAAATTGTCATTCCCGCGAAAGCGGGAATCCATGACTTCCTTGCATTTTCTGGATGCCCGCCTTCGCGGGCATGACATCAAAAAATGTTTTTCAGCGACCCGTTAGATCGGTTTATCCCGGCGGGAGTATCACCACCCGGCTAATCGAGGGTTTTGAACAGCCGGTTCCGAGCTTCTGCAAATGTGTCGATGACGAGGTCGGCGCCGGCGGCTTCGAGATCACGCCGCGCAAAGGAAGTGGTAATGCCGGCCACACGGCAACCGGCCGATTTCCCGGAGCGCACGCCGTGGATTGAGTCTTCGATCACGAGACAATGATGCGGGTGAATTTGAAGCTTCTGGGCCGTTTTGAGATAAGGCTCGGGATGCGGCTTACTGTTCGCCACGTCCTGGCCGGTAACGATGGCCTCGAAGAATCCCGCGAGCTGAAATTTTTTGAGCACGCTTGCGGTGTTTTCCGCGAGAGCAGAGGTGGTGAGGGCAAGGCGTAATTTCTTAGCGCGACAGAATTGCATAAAATCAACCACGCCCTCGATCAGCGTCAGCTCGTCACGAATCAGCCGGGAATAGATTTGGCTTTTGTGCGCGATGAAAGCGTTGAAGGGGCTGCTTGCCGTGGCATGACCTTGAATAAAATGGCTGGCAACTTTGGCTTCGGTCCATCCTTTGAAATTGACGATATCCTGCTCGCGCAGGGTGAAACCGAAATATTGACAAGTTGCTTGCAGGGCTTTGACGTGCAGAGGTTCCGAGTCGATGATCACGCCATCGAGATCGAAAAGAACGGCTTGGACAGAGTTGGTCGGGAGGTTCGTGGAGGAAACTGTTGAGATCTCAGCCATACCTTATTTTCAGAATGATGATGGTCAGTGATAAAACGAGGGTGACGGTGTTGCTCAAAATGATCGGGGCATCTTTGTTCAAAATGCCATAAACGAGCCATAGCAACACGCCGCTGCAGAAGAGCACAAACATGCCCAGAGACAGATCTTTTGCAGATTTGTTTTTCCAGCTTTTGATGACTTGCGGTATGAAGGAAGCCGTGGTTAAAGTTGCCGCAACCAAGCCGATGAGGGTTATAAAATTCATTCGTTATGCGATTAGTCTCTTAAGCTCAGAATTTAACTTCGATATCTCAGGTTGAAAGCTCTGGATTTTTTCTGCAAACTGATGAGCAGCTTTAATCTAGAACAAAGGAATTTCGTGGTGCTGCCGCAGCAATCCCTGTAGGCTGAGGTTGGCAGTACAATTTAGATTTGAAACTGGAATGACTGACCGTGATCTCTTATTCTGCAACAGTTTGAAGTATCCTGGTATACAATCTATTATCAATCCAAAAACCGGCCCGAATCCTTAAATCATCCAGCAACGGTTTTACGTGGTCGACCATTCCTTATGTTTTGCCTCGATGAGAACAATAATACTTTGATAGAGGGCTGATAACAAGGGCAACTGACCGATAGCGGCGAGATTCACGACCGGCGAGGTATTACTCACAACTATCACAGCCTCTTCATTTCCCTTAATGTTTCCAAATCTTGTTCAAAATCTTCAACGCCATAGTGGATAGGGACTTGTCGGCTCGCAAGCAGGTGTTGAAATTGGGGTATGCTCATTTCTGCCAATTTACTAGCCTGCTCCATCGAAAGCTTCTGTTTCTCAAAAAGCATGACGGCGATTTCTTGTTTCAACTCGGGGATGGACATTCGCGTTGAGTGAATAATTTCATCAGGAATTGTTAAGCCCATTTTCGGCCTCGATCGAATAGACAACCACTGTGCCAAACTCCCAAAGTTTACGGGACTGAAGAACCACGCTTGAATTTAGAAAAAAAATGATGTGAAGCAAATGAATTACGAGTTGATGAGTTTGCCCTTTCGAACATGACCTGATGCGTCATACCCATAGGGAACAAAACCAAAAAGCCTCGGGGAAGCGGAAGCCGGCATGCCTGGCGAGGTAACCGGCCGAGGAATACGCGAGGGGTGGGTAACCACCATAGGGCGCAACCGAATTACGATCGCGATCGTACTCGGCCGCGCACGTTGCGTGAGATCGCATTGTTCTTTGAGGCGAAGGATTTCGCGTACTCTCTATCGCAATTTTCCTCATGGGCATTGCACTTCCTCCCTGCGCTGTTATTCCATGGACAAAAGGGAAGAAGTTAAATGTTCACCATCATCAGATGAAAGCGTGAAATCAAAACAAGGAAGGGGTCATGTGGCAGGTTTCAGCCGGAATGGGTGGCAGTTTTCGTCCGGAATCGGTGGCAGTTTTCACCGGAACGGGTGGCAGGTTTGGGCCGGAATACACAGCCCGCCATTACACGGTCGTGTAATCCCCCACGAAAGCTTTCTCCCGCCATTACACGGCTGGGAGCTGATCTCTAAACCCACTTCGTGCTTTGGGGTACTTTGGTTGGTCAGTGGTCAGTTGTCCGTGGGTCGTGGTCTGGGAAATGGAAGACCATGATTCAGTTCTGATTTGATTTATTTCCATTGCTCGTTTTCTTCTCTGGGACGTCGCCAATGGAACGCAAATAGGCGTTTAAGCTGGGTGCCAACTCATCAACAATTGGCTTGAGGCTATTTACTTGCTCGCGTGTCAAAAGCTGCCGCTTGTAAACACGACGCAGAAAGTGCTTGGTTTCATACAAAGAACCCCTCGCGATTCTCACAAAACGACGATTATCTTGGAAGCTTCCTCTCCCCACTCCTTCAGCAATATTCGCTCCAACACTGTCTGCCGCGCGCACAATTTGTTTTCCCCATTTTCTTTCCCCTTCGGTAGTCAGTGGTTGTTGGTCAGTTGTCCGTCGTTCGTGGTCTGGGTGAACTCACACCTTTGAAGGGTCACAACCAAATTGACAACGAACAACTGACCACGGACAAACATCGTTTCAATGCACTTCGTGCTTTGGGGTACTTCTCATCGTACCAGGAGGTATCGCCACAGTTCGTTGCCGTGTTTCAATGCACTTCGTGCTTTGGGGTACTTCTCATCGCAGAATATGCTGCATGAGCTCAATGGCGTGCGTTTCAATGCACTTCGTGCTTTGGGGTACTTCTCATCGTACATGCCAGATTTTGAAGTTCAGCGCCGTTGGGGGTTTCAATGCACTTCGTGCTTTGGGGTACTTCTCATCCCCTATAACCAACCGAAAGGAGGTGATAAACATGTTTCAATGCACTTCGTGCTTTGGGGTACTTCTCATCCAATTCATGCCAGCTGAGCTCCCCGTGGAACTGTTTCAATGCACTTCGTGCTTTGGGGTACTTCTCATCCTGCTCCTCGCAGAACCGGTGACGACATGGGCTCCAGCTGTTTCAATGCACTTCGTGCTTTGGGGTACTTCTCATCTTGGCCAAAAAACTGTTTTCGCTGGAAATGTTGAGTTTCAATG
>JBIOXB010000202.1:0-14827 GCA_044869275.1 bacterium | reverse complement strand
CATTTGATTGACATGGTCGGCCGGCACGGGAAAATCGCGTTGCTCGATGAGCTTGACCGTGCCGCCGTCGCCCACCAACCGCTCCTGCCAATGTTGCGACTTGGCTGAGACCAGGCCATCGTTGTCGCCTTCCTGGTCAAAAGTGATCTGCCACGTTTTTTGAAACGGCAGAAAAGTCAATTCTCGCTTTTGCCAGCCCGCGTAGGTTTGGTACACCACGGCGTTGGTGGCTTCGGCATGGCGGGCAATCTCGTTAAAATGCCGGCAGGCAGCGGTGGTCAGACTCTGGAAGCCTTCCAGATTGATGACTTTGCGCAGCGAGCCGATGATTTTGTCGAAACCGTTTGCCATGAACCAATCGGCCACACTCGCGCCCAGATGCGGCGTACCGATGGTGGTCACGGTCGCGACTTGATCCCCCATCTGCTCGTTGACGATCATATGGCGCGCGTCCAAACCACCCATGCTGTGGCCGATGATGTGCACTTTTTCATGCCCGTTATCGGCAAGAATTCTCCGAATCTCGCGCGTGAGATCACCTGCGCGCGTTTCGACATCGGCGGCAAAGCTGACGCTGGTGGTGTAAACTTCAAAGCCGTGCTTGCGCAAATGGCTGGCGACTCCTTTAAAGTAATGCAGGCGATCGGTGACCAGGCTCAAATCGGGCAAGTTCAGTTTTTTGAAAATGACGTCGATGAGATAGTCAGGTCTGGTGATGCCGTGCGCGAGGATGATGGGATATTTGGGCTTCATATGTATTTCCACATGCGGATTTTCAACCAAGCTAAAAACCGTAACCCTTCGGGCGGCTCCAATCGATAGGTCAAGAGCAACGGATAAAGAAAAGCGGGAACTTTATCCGCTAGTGATAGAAGACTTTCAGAGGTTGCTCTAACTTGGCAATGTTAAGTTGGCTAAAAAAGCCTCTAGTCTTTGTCATGCTGTAAGCATCTTCCCATGAGGCTTGCACACAAACCTAGGGGAGATGCTTACAGCATGACAAATTGAAAAGGCGCGATTTTAACTTAACATTGTCAAGCTAAGTTAGATTGGCTAATCGCCCGGATGATCCAGAAGTTTTATTTCCCAAAGAAAAAGAAAACCACGCTCGAAACGAACAACCCTATCCATAACAGCGGAGGCGCGCCTGCGGTCAAGGCGATGACGCCTCCGATAATGCACGATCCCGCCATCAGTCCGCTTCTGAGGCCGTGCAGGGGATTCTCATGTCTAGGCGTGCTGAAAACCTGCTGCAAATAGCGCGCGCTTTCCGCAATAAACTCGGGCGTACGCACCATCACATCCACCAGTTCCGGCAAGCCATTCACGAATTGCTGGAACAAGCGCAGCGGGTCGTAATGTTCGGTGTAAATGGCGCGAATATGCTTGCGCGAAAGTCCGGGCACGTCCAAATTGGGATCCAGCTGCAAGCCCACGCCTTCGAACGTCACCAGCGCTTTGACCATCAACGTCAATTCCACCGGAAAGAAGATGCGATACTTGCCGCCGATTTTGAGCGATTCGAGAATGAGCTGCGCCAGGCTCAGGCTGCCATCCGCTTTGCGTAGGAGATAACGGCGAAACAAGTCCGACAACGCGCGCTTGAATCCCGCCGCGTCACCGTCTTCGCCGATGCGAGCCATGGCCATCAGGTATTTGGCCGAGCCTTCGACCTCGCCATTGACCAGCGAGTAGAAATAGTACAACATGCTGAGCTTCATCTTCTCGTCAAAGCGGCCCACCATGCCGAGATCGATGAAACCGACCTTGGGCCCGGGCAGCACGATCAAATTTCCGGTGTGCAAATCGGCATGAAAAAATCCATCGGCATACAACATCTTGATGATCGCGCCGGCGCCGAGATCGATGATTTTTTGTAGATCCTCCTTGCTGAAATCCATCACCTGGGGATCGCTCGGCTTCAAGCCATCGAAGTATTCCATGCACAGCACATCCGGCGAGCTCAAGTGGCGATAGATCTTGGGGAAAACCACCTCGGGTTGATGCGCAAAGTTGGCGGCAAAGATCTCGGCGTGATCGGCCTCATAAGTCAGATCAATCTCCCTCTCGGTGTAGGCGCAGAATTCATCGATGATCATTTTGGGTTGATAACGCGGGAGGAGCCATTCCAGCAAGCCGGCGAGGATTTGCAGCAGTTTGATGTCCGAAAGAATGGCCTGACGAATGCCGGGTTTGATGACTTTAATAACCAAGGTTTCCCCGGCCGTAGTCGTGGCCAAATGCGTTTGCGCGATGGAAGCGGAGCCGATGGGCTCGGGCCGGATTTCCAAAAACAAATCCTCCAGGGCAGCGCCCAGACTTACGGCGATGATTTCCCGAATCGTCTCGAACCGCACTTCCGGCAGGCGATCCAGCAGCTTCTTCAGCTCCTCGGTAATATTCCTGGGCAAGATGTCTTCGCGAATGGCCATGATCTGGCCGAGCTTGATATACGTTGGCCCCAGCAGTTCCAACCGCCGCCGTAACTGCACGGCAAAGGTTTTATCGCGCAGCTCTTTTTTTAAGCAGGGGCGCAGCAAAGCAGCGAAAAAACGCGCACCCGCGGAACGCAGATACTTCCTTTTGAAGGGCGGAAGGTCGTTGACGTACGCCACATGATAACCCATCAGCAAGCCGAAGACATGGCGGTACAGAAGGAAAAAGCGGCTCCACACCCGGCGGTGAGGCGCGGGCCTAGACCAAAAGGCCCGGGGTTTCTTGGCATATTTGTGGTTTGTGCCGTGGTACGCCACGTGCTTTTCGGCGGAAGACACCAAGATATCTTCCACTCCCCGGGCGGTCATGGGCATGGGTGTTGGCATCGTTTCTGGAGTGCTTGCTTGACTGCTGCGGAACTCCGTCTATAAACAGAAAAAGCTGTCTCACGACTGACAGCTTTTTCTGCACTCTTCCGGCGCTTGGAGCAAATGTAATCTCGCGTTTGCCGGAAACAGGCTGACCGGCCGGCGATGACCTCAAATTACCAATACCGCCTACAAGACTACTCTGACAGCTAACCGAACACCGGCCGATCAGCTTTGCCATTCAGTGATCAGGCTTTGCATAGCTCGCGTTACATGCCGGTTTTCGCCCGGGCACCGGATTTCGCCGTGTCTTCCATTTTCTGCACGAGCATTGCCACGCTATCGGTCAGTTTGTCGACTTTCTCGGACAGTGTTTTCACCTCGTCCTTGGAAGGCTTGGCATAAGGCTCGGCGGGCCCGAAGAGGGTTTTCCGCACGTATTCGGCGGCGTGATCCAGCCGCGAAAAGACATCATGCGTGATTTGATCCACCTTGTCGCTGACAAAAGTGGCCGGGGGAGGCTCGCCGTTCTTTTTCGCGGCGATCGTGGGTTCGCCGTTTCTTTCTATCATTTCGCGCCCTCTTTCCACGAAGCGATTGAAGAGCTTGGTGCCTTCTTTGTCGATCGTGGAAAAAATCCCCAACCCCGCCAGCCAGATCTCACGTGAAGTTTTGGAAATGCCTTCTTGCAGCAGCTCGAGTGTGCCCTTCTCATCTTCTTGAACTTCCGTGCCGGGTTTTTGTTCGAGGGTTGCTTTTTCAGTAATCATGACGTTCTCCTTTCCATGGACATCATTTGAATTGCACATATCCTTGCTTCTGGTTTCAGCTTTTCCTGGCTGATTTGAATATGCAAGAGACGGGCCAGAACTGGCTCCGCCAAGATCGACGCATTATCTTGGACTTACTGCTAAATCAGATTTTTTCTTTTCACGTTTTTTTGCAGAGTTAGGAATATGAAAGCGCGCGCGATGAACTTTCTAATTGTTTTGCCCAAAATCGGCTTGCCTTTTTTGAAGAGTTACCAGCATTGCTCTGGAAGTCTGCGCTACTCCTCGCTTGATTTCTCCGGGGTGTGATTGGCGAGGGCCCTGATAATTGCTTCCAAAGATTCGACGCGCTTTTGTAACTGTTTGAGATCTTCGGAGTGATCGACGCTCAAAATCCTGTTGAGGGAGTCGGGCATCAATTTGTCCAATCCCTGGCGTACTTGTTGCAGGCCACCACCGATGATCGTGTTGCCTAGACGAATCAAATCATGAAGCAAATCTTTTGATAAGGGATTGCGACCCTTTTTGCCTTCTTCAAAAATGACCTGGGTCAGTGTTTGCGTGGTGATATCTTCGCCACTATTGTTATCAATCACTTGCACATCGGCCCCTTGGCGAATGAGACCGGCAATCTCTTCCAATGATACATACTGGCGCTCGGCGGTGTCGTACAGTTTGCGGTTCTCGTAGCGTTTGATCAACCTGCTCATTTTCTGGCTCCGAATATAACACACTGCGTCATCATTGTCAAGAGAAATTTAACGCATCGCGTAATAATTTGTCTAAGCATCCTTTTGAGTGATTTTCAATATTTACTCTATATATAAAGAGTATTTTCGACATTGTGTAATCGTCTGGTATTTATTATAGCACAATGCGTCATAATAGTCAAGTCCTTTTTTGACGCGATGCGTAAATTTTTTAAACGAACCACGATTCAAGAGCATGACAATGTTTAGTTAAAACCACATCTCTCAAACTGTCATCCCACACTTCGGGATCTTCCACGGTTCTTATGCAGCGCTTGGAGAACACTTCTAATTTGACTCCAGCCTCGTCACACCCGAATCGTTCATCTTTGCATTATGATTTTCCCAGAGTTGAGAACTATTTCGACCAGTTCTTTGAGCACTTCATCTAAGCTTTTAATAATTTGTTTTCAAGTTTATGGGAGCACCGGCGTGATTGTTGCAAAGTGGCAATTGCATAGATCACTTTAGTCTGTGCAAAGCAAACTGTAGATGGCCATGTTTGAAACAGAAGTTCATAGCCACATTCGCCCTAACCAAGGCATCGGCACGGAGTTTTTGGACCTTGAATTTGTGATTGGTCTGGTCAAAAACGTGCTCGACCCGCTCGACCAATACTACTTTCGTTCGGAATTCGTCGGCTTCGATCCTACTCCGGAAAGAAACAATCCGGAACGTCCTTTGATTTTTGCCAGTAATCATGCGGGCATGGCCTTTCCGTGGGACGGCATCATTTTCACTTCACAACTTTTGAAGCGCAACGGATACGATTTCAGCAAGGCGGTGCGCCCGCTGACCGCACCGATGCTCTCGCAGACTACTTTGATGAATCCCTTCTTGGTGGCGAATTTCTGGAAAAAAGCCGGAGGGGTGGAAGCGACTTCTTTGAATTTTGAAGCGATGATGCATTGCCCCGATGCTAATCTCTTGATTTATCCCGAGGGCGTGCCCGGCATCGGCAAAGGCTTCGACAAGCGATACCAGTTGCAGAGATTCGCCAGCTCCTTTATCCGCATGAGCTTGAAATTCAAGACCGACATTATTCCCTTTGCCAC
Organism: bacterium; assembly: GCA_044869275.1. GTDB lineage: Bacteria > Zhuqueibacterota > Zhuqueibacteria > Zhuqueibacterales > Zhuqueibacteraceae > JBIOXB01. The sequence goes on along the minus strand of JBIOXB010000202.1, from coordinate 9,449 downwards.
GGTCAACGGCGAATACATCAATCCCTACGCCTATCATTCGGAAACCATCAATAAACTCGCGAAAAAAATCGGCATTCCGTTTCTGCCCATCGGCTTGATGACTGTTCTCATCCCATTTCAGCCCTGGTTGTTTTATTTTGGCTTTCCCGCCAAGCTGACGTATGTGATGGGCAAGCCCATCAAGCCGTATGAGATGGTGGACAAGCCGGTGGATGAAATGAGTGAAGCAGAAGTGCGCCGCTTGACGGAGGTGGTGCGCCAACAGATGCAGAGAGAATTGCGTGAAGCGGTGCAGCAATATGGCAAAAAGCCCTACGCCGCCAGGGAGTTCATGGGCGCATGCCACAAAAACCTCAAAAAATTCCCCTATTTTTTGCCATTTTTCTGGCCTTCATTGTTTGCCGAATGGGAGCGGCGCTGCCTCGCCGGAGACGGAGAGGCTTGGGAATTGAACCTGCTTTCAGGCATCAAGGCCTTTTTCAAACGCCCATTGAGTTTCGCGTTTTTTCTACCCATCTTGGGATGGATTCCCATTCTCTGGCGCGGATACAACAACAAGTGATGAGACCATGCACCAGGCTTCCGTTCGCATCGCTTTAAAACTCGATTACAAAGAAATACCCGTCCCGGACAAGATCATCATCCAATTGGAACCGGGAGAGATCTGGCTGCTGAAGCGAATTCAATACCGGCAGCATGACACCGATCCGCTCAGCGCGGTCAAGCTTTCCATGAAATACGGTCTGGGCAATCACCTGCAAATTGCGATGCAGCTGGCGGGCAGAATTGTCTTGGATCCCGGCGGCGAGTTCAGATTCGGTGGGACCCGGTTGGTGTTGTCGTGCAAGCCGGTCATCGCGGACCAAAAGCTGGCCCTGCGGCACGCGAGCATCAAGGAAATCGAATTCCCGCTGCTGCCCTGGTTTTTAAAGGCATTTGCGCGGGCATTGGTCAACAGAAGCTTCCTGCCGAACCTGGGCAAATCTCTGAATTTTGATCTGGAAAATATTCTGGACGAAGTCCGGCGGAAGATCAACGCATTGGAGCCGATCGAGCTCAAAATCGGCAGCCAGAAATTTCATCTCTGCATTTTGCCCAATATTGGAGACGGCGAACACGAGTTCATGATGTATCATGATGGGGCTTATCTGAATCTTGATTTGGAGTTTTCTCCCCGTTTTGAAATTCACGCCCGGAGGTAGCACGAAACGAAGAACAAAACTCAAAGCACAAAGCACAAAATCCAAAAGCTCAAACTATGCATTGACTTCATTCCGCAATTCATTTGTGCTTTGGACTTTGTGCTTTGGGTTTTTGGTAGAATCACGTTTTCTCTTTTCTCCCTTCGATCTCTTTGAGCAGGCGCGCGGCCTCTGCTTGATGTTCGCCGTCCTCCCATTGCACTTGCGCCAAGTTCATGCACTCCTGCAATTGCGACCGCGCCTCGGCATATCGCTCTAATTTTGCAAGCGTGCGGCCATATTCCAGGCGATGCACCGGTTTGCTGCCATTGATCTCAACGGCCTTGGCAAACGCCTGGGCGGCCTGTTCCAAAGAAGCGCCGGGCGGCACGCCACCGTAAATCACCTTCGCGGCCGCTTTCATAATCCAATCGAGCGTCGCGATGTTGTAGTGCCAGCGGCCGAGCACGTGATACGCGCCGTCATGGCCGGAATTGATTGCCAGCGCAGCCTCCGCCTCTTTCTTAACTTCCTGTGACAGTCGTATTTTGGTTTTCCCGCCCTCGCACATCGCTACTCGGCCGACACATAGCGCCAGGACAAAATGAGCCTCCGCGGAATCCGGGTACAGGGCGACACACTTCCTCGCCAGGCTGTCGCCTCGCGCATATAACTTCCTTGCCCGATTTTTATTGCTCTTCTCAATAGCCTTGCCCACATCTGCGTGAGCGCGCGCGCCTTGCCGCAGGGCTTGATAATGATTCGGCGCGATTTCCAACGCCTGGAGAAAATGCTGCAATGCGGCGTGATTATCAAACCTCGCATACGCCTCATTCCCCAATTTCACTTCGTCCACGGCGCCCCCATCTTGCTTTGCCCATGCGCGAACGACCACGAGCAGGGCAAGCAACATCAGACCAGTAAGCTTTGCTATCATAAGAGCTCTTTCTTCATGTTTTTTCAATTATTGTAGCCAGCTAACTTAACATTTCCAAGGGAAGAATACAGAATGAATTTCAATAGTCATACCACCCACAGTGCGAGTGACTTGACCACGTGGAATCGAGGACTTGAGTTATGATTATTCAGCATATGTGTTCGCTTCAAGCCTTGTTTTTTATATGTAGTATGTCCGCTCACAAAGTATTCTGCTCTGTGAGTTGTTGATTTGCAGGAATGACAATTGGCCGTTGTTTGAACCGCACTCTTTACCAATTATAGAAAGCCTCTGGGGGCTGCGGCTTGTCCAGTTAGGACAATTTTCTCAATCTCGCGAAGCGTTTTCGAATTATTGAGAAAATCCGCCATGACGGCACCTTTCTCATACCCGGAAGTCCGAGCGCCTCCACACTAACTCGCGTACAGTCAACAAGTTGTTTCGAGCGGGCCTCCCAATCGCCACGCAGAACTACTCATGATCCGTGGAACAGTTATTGATTAAACTCCCGACCAGCGCGAAATTCGCACGCAATCTGTTGCGTGCAGGCTACTTTCAGGACGAAGTGCCTTCTTTCATTTGATTTGTGAGACTTAGCCCTCATGTCTTGGAGTATGACCAATCCCCAATATTTACTGACCTATGGAGAGAATTTCCAAATCAGGAGGACTTATGCGAAAGGGCTCAGTGATTTTGTTGGCGTCCTTTGAGCCGGTGAAGGCGATTTTCTGATTGCATCAAAAACCTATCCGAAATTCCCGTTTGGATAGGCTTTTGACTAATGTATAGTTGCGACAACCTCAATCGAGGTGTACGAGAATAGTACGGCAAATAGCGATAACACGGGCCGGAGGGAGACGAGCACGGCTATTGCTGAGTTGTCTATTCAAACGGAGGAGCCGTTATGACCATCCCCGGTCTCTTGCTGAAACAGCTTTACACCTTCGGTAGTCTGATGAACGTCGAAGGCGGCGTCAAGTTCTCTATAAAAAATCGACTGAGCGATGCCATACTTACCGGCATCCAGAGCGTTAAATTTAATGGCGCCGAAGTCCCGAAAGACAATATCAAAATCGACTTCGGCAATGGCCAGATTCTCTCACCGGATCAAATCTCGTTGAGTTGCCCCCTCGAATTCCCCCTGCGCAAAACACTCGATATTATTGCCCACACCGTTGCTTTACCGCTCGGAAAACATCAGATCGAAGTGGAGTTCTTCACCAAGCCGTTTGGCGAATTGCGATTAAAAGTCAATTGCGCCATTGCGGAAGTGGATGATCATCTGGTGCGCGTGCCACGCAGTGCAACGGACGATTACTCTCTGGAAGTGGTGAAAAAGCGCCAGGAATTCGTGCAGGAATTCTCAGGTGTCCATTTGCAGCATGTGACGCAATATTCCTTTGACCCGCATCTCACGAAGGGAAACTGTGAGCATTTCACCGGTGTGGCGCAGGTGCCCATGGGCTTTGCCGGACCGCTGCAGGTGAATGGCGAGCACGCCCTGGGCGAATTTCTCATACCGCTGGCCACTTCGGAAGGCACATTGGTGGCTTCATTCAATCGCGGCATCAAAGTGTTGAATCTGTGCGGCGGGGTCAAGTGCACGGTCGTGGGCGATGCCATGCAGCGCGCGCCGGTTTTTGTCTTCGACGATGCGCGCGCCGGCCGCCGGTTTGAAAAGTGGGTGCAGGCGCACCTCGAAAAAATTCGGGAAGAAGCCGAAGCCACTTCCAGCGTGGCCAAGCTGAAGTATGTCGACTTCTATTTGGCCAACAAGTTCGTCTTTCTCCGGTTCAATTTTTCCACCGGTGACGCGGCCGGCCAGAACATGGTTGGGCGCGCGACCTTTGCTGCTTGCAGTTGGATCCTGGATCATTATCCGGAAGGCATTCGGCACTTCTACCTGGAATCCAATTTGGCCACCGATAAAAAACATTCGCAAATGAACATCATGCGCACGCGCGGCAAGCGTGTGACCGCGGAAGCGGTGATCAAACGCGAGGTGCTCATGCAACAGACGCGCGTCAAGCCGGAGAGCCTGGTTTATCACAGCCAGGTAGCGAACGTCGGCGCGCTGCTCTCCGGTGCGAATAACAATGGCTTGCACTCGGCCAACGGCATTACGGCCATGTTCATTGCCACCGGCCAAGACGTGGCCAACGTGGCGGAGTCTTCCGCCGGCCTCATTTACCTGGAACTGACCGAAGAGAAAGATTTGTATATCTCCATCACGATTCCTTCGCTCATCGTCGCGACCTACGGCGGCGGAACCGGCCTGGCAACGCAGCGTGAATGCCTGGAGATCATGGGATGCTATGGCACGGGCAAAGTCAACAAATTTGTAGAGATTGTGGCGGGCGCGGTGTTGGCGGGAGAAATATCCTTGGCCGCCGCTATTTCCTCTTCGGATTGGGTGTCAGCCCATGAACAGTATGGGCGTAACCGTCACGACAAAATTCAATCCGAAGACTCTAATGGCGAAATGATGAGACTATTCGATCAAATCAACCAAACGTGAATGGAAAAATGTCGCACTGGATGAATGGATTTATGGAGTGGTGAAGTGGTGGATTGATGGAGTAATGGAGTGTAGTTGACAATCCAGTTCTGTACTATTCTGGAACTTGAATGCTCCACCACTCCATCAATCCATCAATCCATCAATCCATCAATCCACCAATCCACCAATCCATCAAGCCACCAATCCAGGAATGCATTGATCCGGCCATGGTAACTCAGAGACTTGAAATGAAGACAAACGGACTCGACAAAGAAACGCTCGAGCTAACCCTCGCAGCCCTCAGAGAATTTGCCGCCAGCAAATTGACCAACGAAAAGCTTCTTGAACTGGATGCTCGCGACGAATTCCCTCTGGACATTGTGCGAGAAATGTGTGGCCAGGGACTCGGCATTCATCTGCTTTTCATCCCGGAAGAATTCGGCGGCATGGGAGGCGGTGCCTTTGACGTTTACCGCGTTTGCGAGGAGATGGCCCGCATCGATCTGGGCATTGCCACTGGCGTACTCGCCACTTTTCTCGGCAGTGATCCGATTATGTTCGGCGGCACGCCAGAACAAAAGAAGAAGTGGCTCACGCGCATCGCCGAAGATGGCTTGTTGATGGCCTACGGCGCTACGGAACCTGAAGCCGGAAGTGATCTCGGCGCGTTGCGCACCACCGCCGCACCCGTTCAAGAGAACGGCAAAGTTGCCGGATACAAAATCAGCGGTGGCAAAATGTGGATCAGCAACGGCGGCTACGCGGATGTTTACAGCATCTTGGCAAAAGCGCCTGGCGGTCCGAGCTGGTTCGTCGTGGAAAAAGGGACCCGTGGATTCAGCCACGGCAAGCCGGAGGACAAACACGGCATTCGCGCCAGCAACACGGCCGCGCTTTCGCTTGATGACGTTTATGTCGATGCCGACCGTCTGCTGGGTGACGTTGAAGGACAGGGACTCATTCAGGCGCAATTGGTTTTCGGCTACACCCGTTTGATGGTGGCGGCTTTTGGTCTCGGTGCTGGGTGGGCTGCGCTTGATCGCGCCATTCCTTATTCCGCCGAACGCATGCAAGCCGGTGGGCCGCTCTCCGAGAAGCAGGGTTACACGCACAAGCTCATCGTGCCGCACGTGGCGCGCCTCGAAGCCAGCCGCGCCTATATCGAAGAGACCGCGGAGCGCATCGACACCACGGGCGACAATCTCAACACCGAAGGTGCGATTGCAAAATACATGGCCTCCGAAGCTGGAAACATGGCAGCGGACGCCAGCATTCAGGCGCTCGGCGGCTACGGGTATGTCAAAGAATACATGGTGGAAAAAATCAAACGCGACGTGCGTATCACCACCATTTACGAGGGCACCTCTGAGATTATGGAGATGACGATCTGCCGCGACCGCTGGCAACTGCATCTCAAAACGCGTGGGCAGCATTATCACCAGCAAGCGCGGCAGCTCGAAGAGCTGCACAGCAAGCATCCGAAAGCCGGCGCGAATATCGCCGCGCTGGCGCTCCACGGCCTCGCTGAGTTATTGGAAAGGTCGCGCGTGCAACGACTGACACGCAATCAACACGTCTTGTTCCGCCTTGGCGAGCTGATCGCTTACGCTGAATGCGCGGGAAGTCTCGCCAAGCGTGCTGTTGCTGCGGCGGAAGGTCGCATGCCTCCCAAGGCCGGCGCGCGTTTCAATCCCGAAGCTTTGGCCGCCATCAGCCGCGTGGCTGCGCGCGAAGCGGCCATGAAAGTTGCCGAAGATGGCATGCGCTGGATCGTGGGCTCAGATGAAATCAACGACGTTGAGTTGGCGGAGTTTGAAATGAAATTGAATCTGCCCATGATCCATCGCGCACAAGTGGGATTGATTTCCGATATGGATTATGTCGCAGATATCCTTTACGGACGGCGGGTGAAGAAGTAACCAGTAGTGGTGCCTTTAGGCACCGATCGTGAAATTGCAAGAAGTGGTCGGCTCTCGCCTGTCATCGCGAGAAACACGATGATTTGCGATTTACGCGTTCCGATCCGCGTTCGAAAATCGCAAATCGACAATCAGCTAAACAGTTGCCATAAAAATTTGCCGGTAGGTCGTTCCCGAGGTCATTCAGGAAGAATCGGGAGATTCTCATAGAATGACCACTCACCTCAAGGAGCTTGCGCGATGAAACCTTCGAGTCATAGAGCGGTGGCCATCGTTGGCGTGGGTGCCGTTCTCCCCGATGCTCCAAACGCTTCCACTTTCTGGAAGAATCTCAAAGCAGCTCGATATAGTATTTCCGAAGTTCAGCCGCAGCGCTGGGATCCGGCGCTTTACTACGATCCCGATCCCAAAGCGCCCGATAAAAGCTACTCCAAGATCGGCGGTTGGGTGCGCGAGTATGACTGGGATCCGCTCAAATGGAAACTGCCCATCCCACCGCGCGTGAGTGCGTCCATGGACTTGGCGCAAAAATGGGCCATCATCGCCTGCCGTGAGGCCTTGGATGATTTCGGCTTTCCCCATCGCGGCCTCGATTCCGAGCGCACCGCGGTGATTTTCGGCAGTGCCCTGGGTGGCGACACCCATCTGCTCACTTCGGCGCGCATCCTGTTGCCGGAGTTTGCCACCGAACTGGATAAGGCTCCTAGCTTTGTGGAATTGCCCGAAAAAATCAGAGCGACCATCCTGGCCGAGTTGCGCGACCGCGTCGCCAAGCACTTCCCCGAAATCACCGAAGACACAATGCCGGGCGAGCTTGCCAACATTATTTCCGGACGTCTTGCCGCACTTTTTAATTTCCACGGCCCGAACTACACCGTTGATGCCGCCTGCGCTTCGGCTATGGCTGCGATCAATGCCGCCATTGCAGGGTTGGAGGAAAATGACTTCGATGCCGCGATCACCGGCGGCATCGACGCCAATATGAGCGCCACCACTTTTGTAAAGTTTTGCAAGATCGGTGCGCTTTCTGCGACGGGCACGCGGCCTTATGCGCAAGGCGCCGATGGTTTCGTCATGGGCGAGGGCGCGGTGGTCTTCATCCTCAAGCGCCTGAGCGATGCCGAGCGTGACGGTGATAAAATCTACGCCGTGATCCGCGGCCTCGGTGGCGCCAGCGATGGCAAGGGCAAGGGCATCACCGCGCCCAATCCCATCGGCCAGAAGCTTGCCGTGCAGCGCGCGTGGGAAAATGCCGGGCTTTCTCCTTTTACTGCGACGATGGTCGAAGGCCACGGCACTTCCACCATCGTTGGTGATGTCGTGGAAGTGCAGAGCTTGATGGAGGTCTTCGGCAAAGATGGCCTCTCGAAAAATTCTATCGCCCTCGGCTCGGTGAAATCCAACTTTGGACACCTCAAGGGCGCGGCGGGTGCGGCGGGCGTTTTGAAAACTGCACTCGCATTATACGAAAAAGTTTTGGCGCCCAGCCTGAACTTCGCGAAACCGAACGCCAACATCGACTTCATACATTCTCCTTTTTATGTCAACACCGAGCTTCGGCCCTGGGAAGCCACTCGCGATGGCGTGCGTCGCGCGGGCGTGAGCGCGTTCGGTTTTGGCGGCACCAACTTCCATGCTGTGATGGAGGAGTACATTCCTGGCCGCTTCAAAGGTGAAAAGGAAAAAAGTTTCGCGGTCGGTGAAGTCAATTTGAAGTCATCTCCCAAAGCGCCGTTGCGAGGTGCGTCGGTGATTGGCGCGAATTCTGAAGCGGCTCTCGCTGAACGTTTGCGAGTGGTTCATCAACAAGCCAAAGACGGCAAAGCGCCGATACCCGCTCCGCCCTTGGAAGCTAATCTGCGCGCTCCGATGCGGCTGGCGATTGACTACGGCGACGCGGCTGAATTGGCCGATAAATCCGGTAAAGCGCTCAAGGCGTTGGAAGTCAATCAACCGAGTATGTGGAAGATGCTGCGCAATCAAGGCGTTTTTCTCGGCAAAGGTCAAGCCCCGAAAGTCGCTCTCCTTTATACTGGCCAAGGCTCACAATATGTCAACATGCTGAAAGAATTGTGTAAGCAGGAGCCGATTGTTGCCGAAACATTTGCGGAAGCGGACCGCGTGATGACGCCGTTGCTGGGCAAACCGCTGAGCGCTTACATCTTCGTCGATCAATCCAATGCGGAACAAGTGGCGAAAGCCGAAGATGATCTGCGCCAAACCGCGATCACCCAGCCCGCGGTTTTGGCAACGGACGTGGCGCTGACGCGCCTGCTCGCGGCTTATGGAATTTCGCCGGACATGGTGATGGGCCACAGTCTTGGTGAATACGGCGCGTTGGTTGCCGCCGGCTCTTTCGCTTTTGACGAAGCACTCAAAACCGCGAGCGCGCGCGGCACCGAGATGACGAAAGTTTCCATGGCGGACAACGGCTTGATGGCCGCGGTCACCGGCCCGCTGCAAGAGATAGAGCGCATCATCGCAACGATTGACGGTTACGTCGTGGTCGCCAATCTCAACAGCAACACGCAAGCGGTGATTGGCGGCGCGACCGAAGCGGTGCAAAAAGCCATAATTGCTTTGCAAGAAGTGGGCTACATGGTGCAACCGCTGCAAGTAAGCCATGCATTTCATACCAAAATCGTTGCGCCCGCCAGCGCGCCGCTCGGTCGGGTGTTGCAGCAAATGCATCTGCAGCCGCCGAGCGTGCCCATCGTGGCGAATGTTAATGGCGAATTTTATCCGATGGGGCCGAACGTTGTGCCGGAAATGGTCGGCATTCTCACGCAGCAAATCGCCGCGCCGGTGCAGTTTGTCAATGGCCTGCACACATTGTACGATGCCGGTGCGCGCGTGTTTATCGAAGTGGGGCCGAAGAAGGCGCTGCATGGCTTCGTCGAAGATGTTCTCGG
>JBIOXB010000201.1:0-25130 GCA_044869275.1 bacterium | reverse complement strand
GAGCGCTTTTCTCCTCGAGATGGTCGTGGGGCTGGCAAGTCGCAACCGCCGCCGCCCTGCTGGTGATGGGCATCATGATCGGACAAAACTGGTCAACCCAAGAAGCTGCGGAGGTTAGGATCGCAACCCAGCCTGCACCGGCAATCATCCCGGCGCACGATGTCAATGCACGCACCGCGCAGTTGCTCGACCGGTCAAAAATTTTGTTGATCGGCATCGTCAACGACGATTTTGATCGCGCCCATCCCTCGGATCTCACGCGCCAGCGCAAAGTATCGCGCGCCTTGCTGCATGAAGCGCGCGCTTTGCAGACGAGTCTATCGAACTCGCCAGATCTGCGGCTGCAGCAGTTGCTGCAGCAGCTCGAGCCGGTGTTGATGCAAATCGCCAATTTGGAAATCGAGCACGATCTCGCCAGCGTGGAATTGGTGCGGGAAGGCATCGATCGTGAAGGCTTGTTGTTGAAGATCAATATCGAAGAATTGGTGCGCGCGGCACGAGCACCAGCGCCGGAGGTAACGCCGCCAAAGCAGATGTTATAGCCGGCTCGCATGCGAAGAGTTTCAAGTCTCGCCCTCCATGGTGAGAAAGGCTCCTCGCCAGCAGCCGAAGAATATTTTGCAACGAATGATTGAGGAAAAAATGCCGAATCGAATTCAAACTGTAGCGTATGCAATTTTGATGGTATGGGCGTGCGTCTCCGGCCTGCCGCAAGTTTATGGCGCGGATCAAAGCGTACTGTTGGCCAAAGAACCGGTGGGCGAACCGCAAGACGCAACTTATCAAGCTTATAAGACGGCCCAAGCACACGTGTACGATCAGCGCTGGAACGAAGCGATCACGAATCTGCAAAGCTTTTTGCAAAAGTATCCCAAAAGCAAATACGAAGATGCGGCGCAGTTTTGGCTCGTGTACAGCCGTGAGAAACGCGGCGACAACGCCGAGCAGGTGTTCAAAGCCTATCAGGAATTCATTAGCAAGCATGCTCGCAGCAAGTACGTTGACGACGCTAAAGCGAATATGATTCAATTGGCTTCCGCGCTGGCGAAACAAGGCAAGCCGGAGTATCAAGCGCAAGTGCAGGGCTTTCGCGAAAGCGATGAAGCTGAGCTGCGTTTGCAGGCACTGTATGCCCTGGGCAATTATGACGATCCCGCAACCGTGCAGACTTTATCGGGCTTACTGGCCACGGAAAAAAATCCCGACCTGCGGCAAAAGATTGTGTACATCTTGGGCAACATGGACGAGGACACGGCCCACGAAACGTTGAGCAAAATTGCCTTGAGCGACCCCGATCCCGGTGTGCGCAAGGCGGCTTTGCATGCCATCGGCAACAGCAGCAATCCGCAGGCGGTGCCGACTTTGTTGCGCGTTGCCAAAACGGACAAGGATCCTGACCTCGCGCAAACCGCGGTTCATGCCCTTGCGAATCAATCCTCCAGCGAAGCAGTGACGGCTTTGATTGACATTCTGCAAAGCGCCACAGACTTCAAAACGCGACAGGCGGCGTTGTATGCCTTGGCCAACACCGGCCGGCCAGAGGCACTGCCCGCGCTGGAAAAGGTTGCAAAACAGGGTACCGAGCCCAAGTTGCAAGAAGCGGCAGTTTACGCCATTGGCAATCTCGGCTCTGCCGAAGCGGTGGAGGCCTTGTTGCGGGTTCTGGAAACCTCTACTTCGACTACGGCGCGCAAGGCGGCGTTATATGCCATCGGAAACACTGGCGGGGCAAAAGCCGTACAAGCACTCGCTAAAGTCGCGGCGACCCTGCCGGACGAAGACTTGCAGCAAGCGGCGGTTTATGCCATAGCCAATGCCGGCGATGAAGAAGCGGTGGCAGCGCTGGCAGAATTGGTGCGCAGAACCGAATCACCCGCCGTGCGCCAGGCCGCAGCGCACGCCTTGGGGAATACTGGTGAAGAACAGGCTGTCACCGTCTTGTATGAGCTCGCCATGAAAGATTCCAATACCAAAGTGCGCAGCGCCGCGGTGAGCGCGCTGGCAAACATTGATTCTCCTAAAGCCAAAGAAGCGTTGCTCAAAATCGTTCGAGGAGAAAAGTGATGAAACACTCAAAATTGATTGGCGCGAACGGATCGCGCCTGCTCGCGCTCGCGTTCTTGCTTGCCGGCATCACGATCGCGGGAGCGCAGACGTCTTCTTCAGCTGCGGATGAAAAAAACAAGGTGCCTAAAGCGAAGGCAGATCCCATCACCAAGGAAGTCCGCCGGGCACTGCGAGAAGCGGAGCGGGAAGTGGCTCAGGCCCAGCGCGAAGCGCGCTTCGCACCAAAGCTTGCGGACGATCACTGGGAGGCTTTGCAGGAAGTTCCCTGGCCGGTTATTGATGAGAGCATGGAGTTGGCACGTGAAGCAATGGACATGGCGCAGGTGGAATTGCAAAATCTCGATTTGACGGAGATAAACGAAAGTCTGGAAGAATTGGCATTCATGATGCCGCCTCACGGCATTCCTCCTTATGGAGTTCCTCCTTATGGAACTCCGCCGCTCCCGCCTATGCCAGCGATTCCGCCGATTCCCCCAATCCCTGCGATCGCGCCCATGGCACTGCAGCCGCCGCATTTCGACCATTGCCCGCGTGGTGGGATAATGCGCGATGCTTTTCAATCTTCAAAAGAGTACCAACCTTATTTGAGTGAGGACGAGCGGCTGCGCTTGACGGCGCTGAGCGCATTGATCAACCAGGATGAAACCGCGGCTTTTGACGAAATTAAAAACGTCATTGCCAAGAATCAAAACTGGGCAATGCGCGCCGTTGCAGTTGAGTTGTTGGCGTGCATTGAGGACGTAGATTCCGTAAACCTGCTGCGCGAGACATTGCGCCACGAAACGGATCAGCGGGTACGTCTCGCCGCAGTGCGCGCGCTCGCGCATCACGATGAGCCTGAAGCCCGAGAAGCGCTGCAAGAGTTGCTAAAGTAATTCGGGAGCGGTCATCCGCCGTTCGGTTGCTCGAATCGTACTGCGGCGCCTGAGCAGGCAAGTGAGAGGCGTGTATGCAAAAGCAGAGTCAATTCCGGACGCGATGGATTTTAGGCAGTTTATCTGCGCTGTGCATTCTGCAATCAGCACCGGCACAACACCCGGCCGCTACCAACAGCTTTCCTCCTCCAGGTAAACTGATTGATGTTGGTGGATGGCGGCTGCATCTCAACTGCACAGGAGATAATAAGGGGAATGTTCCCACCGTAGTTTTGGAATCAGGCTCCGGCGATTTCTCTTTCGATTGGAGTTTGGTGCAACCAGGTGTCGCTGGCTTTACCCGCGTGTGCTCGTATGATCGCGCCGGCAATGCCTGGAGCGACCTCGGTCCTCGCCCGCGTACGATGAAGCAGGTAGCTTATGAATTGTTCACGGCGTTGAGGAAAGCGGACCTTAAAGGCCCATACGTTCTGGTCGGTCAGTCGAGCGGCGGGCTTTTGGTGCGCACTTTTGCAGCGCAATATCCGCAGGAAGTCGCGGGTATGGTCTTGGTTGACGGCACACACGAAGACACTCAATTGAACATTAGCGGAAAGCTCCAGCGGGTGCGGGAGCTTTCTCAGGGACGAGCACTTCCTCCGATTCAAACGACCATCTCTTCCACCGACAAAACACTGCCTGCCGAAGAAAAGCAGCAAATCGAAGATTTCCTAAAGCAAATTGGGCCGCCCAAAATCGCGCCGCCGTTCCATCAGTTGTCGCCCGACATTCAACGGGTGCGGCTGTGGGCGTTGGCGCGATTGGAACATTATGCAGCGGACAAGGACCCTTATTGGGGGGAGGAGTTTGCTGCGCTCTACTCTGCCAGAAAGACCGGCGAGTATCCGCTCGGGGACCTCCCGCTTATCGTGCTGACGCGTGGCAAAAGTGAGTACCCGGATACCGAAGTGGGCCGGCAGCTTAACGAAGAGAGAAAGCGCATGCAGTCGGATTTCCTTCAACTCTCACGCAACAGCAAGCAGATCATCGCAGAAACCAGCGGGCATCACATTCAACTGGATGACCCAGCCTTGGTGATTGAGGCTATACGAGAAGTAGTAGATGCTGCCCTCCAGCGCAGGAAATTGATGCGCGCGCAGTAAACACCGCCAGCAGACCGGCGTTCGGCAACGAAAGCCTTACGAGTTACGTATTACGTTTCACGCGTCGCAGATTTTTTCCCTCCTTGACAATCCCGCCCTGACTGCTTAAGTTTTCCACAGGGCAATACTCCAAAAATCCATCACTCCAACAAACGCTCACTCCAACTCATGGAGACGGCCATGTTGAATTACATTGCGTTGGCCATTCCGGCTTTCCTGTTGCTCATCGGCGTCGAGGTTTTAATCGCGCGGTTTGAGAAAAAGGACTATTACCGCTTCAACGACGCCATCAATGACATGAGCTGTGGCATTGCGCAACAAGTGGTCGGCGTTTTCACGCGCACCGCCATCCTGGCGACTTACGTCGGTGTTTATCAAAACTTCAAGCTGCTGGAAATTTCGTCCAGTGCAGTTGTGGCCTGGATTGCGCTCTTGTTCGGCGTGGATTTCTTTTATTATTGGTTTCACCGTGTCAGCCATCGCATGAACGCACCGTGGGCTGCGCACATCGTGCATCATCAAAGTGAGGATTTCAATCTCGCCGTGGCGCTGCGGCAAAGCGCGTTTCAAAGCTGGTTCTCGTGGATTTTCTATTTGCCGCTGGCGCTCATCGGCTTCCCGCCGGCCATGTTTTTAACCATGGCCGCATTTGACACGCTGTATCAGTTTTGGATCCACACGCAGGCCATCAAGACGCTCGGCCCGCTGGAATGGATAATGAACACCCCTTCGCACCATCGCGTGCATCACGGCCGTAACCCGCGTTATCTCGACAAAAACTACGCCGGCATTTTCATTATTTGGGATCGCCTGTTCGGCACCTTCGTGCCTGAAACCGAACCCGTGGTTTACGGCGTCACCGAACCGCTGAACAGTTGGAATCCCTTCTGGGCGAATTTTTCTTATTGGATCAAGCTCAAAAATCTGGCCGGGCAATTTCCACGCTTTGTCGACAAGGCCAAACTCTTCTTCATGCCACCGGAATGGCGGCCCGCCGGCATAGCGCCATTGCCGCAACATCCCGAAGTTTCGGTGGAAACCTACGTCAAATTCGATACGCAAATCCCGCGCGGATTGACGGCATACGTATTCGTGCAATTTCTCCCCGCAACGTTTGCAACGTTTTGGATTTTGATGAAAGAAAATACCTGGCCGATGGCGATGCTTGTTGCTTTGGCAGCCATGATTCTATTCACCACGCTCGCTTTGGGCGGAATTTTGGATCGCAAAGGCTGGGCGTTTTGGCTGGAAGCCGGAAGGGTGGGAGTGATTTTGCTGGCCACTATGCTTGCGGCACAACAGAATGCCATCACCTTGACGCTGGCTGCTTTTTTGATTCTATTCTGGGTGACAAGCTTTGCGTGGCTGTGGAAATTCAGGAACGAGTTCGCCACCGCAGTGCGACTGGCGCCGCAAGGATTTTCAAATTAGGGAATGGCAACATGGGAATGTTTGATTGGACTGGGATTGATTTTGGGAGTATTCATGCGCATCACATTGCTGCTGCTGTGGGTGCAAATGCTGGGCACGATCACGCCGATCATGTTTTTTCCTCATGAAGTGTTCACTCAAATTCCCTTTGCGCCGACGTTGGAGGGTCAGTATATCATCAAAAACATCGTGCTGATCAGCGCGGGTTTGGTCATTGGGGCGACCGTTCGGAGTGGAACGTTCGTCAAGAGTCGATGATCTTGAACACTTACAGGTATTGCCTCGAGCTTGACGATTTGATTGAAGCATCCCACTGATGGTGGCTTTAGCCGCGGGCTTTTTCAATCCGTGGGAGCTAGTGAAGCTCTCCAGTTTTCCTTCCGTCTTCTTCTGTGTACTTCCGAGGCTAAGCTCAAAATGCAAACCCTCCCGCAATCGTCAGCCTCAAACCCTCGGGCGAGCTGGCCAGGCTGAAGCTGAAAACATTGGTCGGGAATATCGGCGCCATCCAGATGCCGCCGGTGGCGGAAGTGTGCCAATCACCCGGGCTATTGCCATCCACCCAAACACGTCCCGCGTCCACGCCTGCCAAAATACCGTAACTGGTTTGGAACAGGAACTTGACCTTGAGTAGATAGAGCCGCGCCTCCGCGCTGCCCAGGGCTGAAGTGTCCCCGCCGAAGCGCTCCCGCAAAAATCCCCGCAGAGATCTGCTGCCGCCCAAGTAAGCGGCTTCGTAATATGGAAACGCTCCGAAAATTTTCTCACCGCGCATGCGCGCCCCCAGAGACAGCGGTTGGAGTGGTGTGAAATAGAGCCGCACGTCGGCAATCGTTTTGGTGAAGTCTTTGTCGTTCTTGAAAGTCTTGGGATAATAAATTGCACCCGCGCGGAAGAAAAAACCTCGCCAGGCTGCGACCGGATGAATGCGGCTGTCATAAGTCAGTGCCGTGCCGAGCTGCAAGACTGAGCCGATGTCGCTGCCGTAAGGCTGTACGGTGGAAATGAAGTCATTGTTCTTGAATTTCGTTTCAAAGCGCCGGTACGCGGTAATGAGGGAAAGAACGGTCCTGCGCTGCAATTTGACGTGCAGCATGGGACTCAACAAGTATTCCTCCGAGCGCACGCGATAGAATTCATTTTTTTCCAGCGTGGCGTCGCGCGGGGCGTCGTTGCCGAGGCCGTAGAAATTGGTCACTTCTTGCGGCACCGTGGTGGTCGCCGCAAAAGTGAAATCCAAATCCTTTTTGACGTCAACCAAGTGGGTGAAGAAGCGCAGCCGAAAAGCGTTGGTGAGAAAGGCATAGTTGCCGGCAACGGTAAGTATGGAACTGTACGGGCTTTTGCGAAAACCATAAAACATGTACTTCAAGCCGGCGCCGAGAAACACGCCATCGTCCGGGGTGTAAGCGAAAAACGGCAACGGCTTGGTATCGTGGCCATAATCACGCAGCAGCGGCTTGTTTTCGTGAAAGTTGGCAATCGAATCGACTGCACCGGTTTTCAGTTTCGTGCTTGGGCCGGCGACAAATTGATTGTTGGTTTTCCTGTCATAAACATACGTTTTGCTTTCCGTTTCGGAAAAGAGCAGCAGGAAGCGGCCCGCCACTTTGGATTGATCGGCAATCTCATCTTGGCCGCTGCCGCCGATGAGGCGCACCAAGATGCTGTTATTCGCTTGTCCCGTCACCACCACTTTGTCTTTGCCCCCCATGAGAAACACGCGAATTTCTTTGGTCTCATCACGGTTGAAATTACGATCGTAAAGGCGTTCGTGAGAATTCTTTTCGCCGGTGTCTTTGTTGCGTTTGAAAATTTGCACGTGCACATGATCGTCGTCCACGCGTGTGATTTCGGCATACTCGCCTTTGTCGCTGGTGACGATTTCGGGATATTGCGCGAGATGCTCGTAAAATTGCCGTGCGGCTTTGGGCAGAGCATCGCGCCGGGCTTTTAAGCGTTTCGTCAAATCCGCGCCCTCAAGCGCGTAAGCCGGCGGGGGCAGTTGGCGCACGGCTTTCTCGATCACCTCGTCTGTCAGTTTGGCAACGACCTCCTTCTGCACGGCCTTGAAATCTTCCCATAACATAGAGTTCAAAAAGCGACGATCCATGTGACGGCCGGAGTAAGTCAAGCTGATGATGTCGGGCTCGTTTTTATAGAAATTTTCAAGCTGGCGCACAACGTAGCGCTTCTCACCCATCGAAGGAATCAATCCGTCGAGCTTGACAAAGGCTTGATCCCGGTCGCGCGGAATCGGATACCAGACTTTCTTCTTGCCTTCTTTGAAACGCGCCCAGCGCCATTGATCCGCATGGCGATCCCAATCCCCCAAAAAGATATCCAGCAAGCGCGCCGTGAGATACGCCAGCGGATTGACGTAATCATCTTGGTCCTCTTGCAATTCGATGAACAAATCATCTGTGCCGACAATTTTATCCGAGCCCGCAAAGCCGGGCTCGCCGTTCGAGCCGTCTGCGGGACGTTCTTCGATAAAGCCCATCAGGTTGGCAAATTCCTGGCGGAACTCCCCCAGGCGAGCGTCATCGGGCATGATGACCAATTGTGGTTTGGAATGCAGCACGCCGATGGCCTCGGCGATGATCGGTACCACCAGCGCAGCATAGGGATTGGCGCTGCTAATTTGATCTTGCAGTATGCCCGAGGCGATGGTATCGCGCAATTCAGGCGGCAAAGCCTTATTCGGATCCTTGTCGAGTGAGCGAAAAGCAAACTCGCGCCCGTCGCCGGATTTGAAGCGCAGAGACTTGGTTTGAAGTCCGCCGCCTTTCTTTGTCGGCGTTAGACCGCCGGCAAAAGCGCCGAGATCGAGAACTGGCGCCTCGACGGGCGTGGTCCAAAGATCGCGATGGTGATCACCGAAAAAGAAGCGATACAAGCCGCCAGCTTGGTATTGTGGGCCGGCTGCCCGTTTCTCAGACTTGGCACCCGGCATCGCTGGTCCATTTGAAATACTCTCTTGAGCAGCGCCGGAATGAGGGCTCAAAATGCTGAACAGGAAAAACAACACCATGAGGGAACGAAGCATATTTTTCTTCCCAAAACGTTAGGATGGAATTGCCACAAACTTGGATTTATTTTATTGCTCGTGCGAGCGGATTTGCAGCTATAGATGCGAGGGAAATTTTTAAAAGTCAATTAAAATTTCCTGTAACATATCAGTTGGCTCTTGGCATTTATCCAAATTTTGCCAATTTTATGTCCTTGATGGTTTCGTACCGGTGCTAATGGTGCCTTGCCCATTGGGTTCGATCTTGATGTGGAAAAACAGCGGATGCGCATCTTAATCGTAGAAGACGAAAAAAAGACGGCCAATTATCTGGTCAAAGGACTGACCGAAAACGGCTTCATCGTCGATGTCGCCGAGCAGGGAGAAAAAGGCCGCGACCTTGCCTTGGCCGGGGCATATGATCTCATTATTCTCGATGTCATGCTCCCGCAACGAGATGGTTGGTCAATCCTCGCCGAGATACGGCAAAGTGGCAGGCAAACTCCGGTCATCTTTCTCACCGCGCGCGATGTCGTGCAGGATCGCGTGAAGGGGCTCGAGTTGGGGGCAGACGACTATCTGGTTAAACCCTTTGCCTTTTCCGAATTACTGGCTCGCATTCACGCCATTCTCCGCCGTGGCCCGGCTCGACAACCGGAGAAATTTCGTATTGCCGATCTCGAGATCGACCTCTTGCGCCATAAGGCGACGCGAGGGCGCAGACAACTTGACTTGACGCCGAAGGAGTTTCTGTTGCTTTCTCTGCTCGCAAGAAAATCAGGGGAGGTATTGTCGCGGACATTCATCTCAGAACAAGTGTGGGATATGAATTTCGACAGCGATACCAACGTTGTCGATGTTGCCATTCGACGACTCCGAGGTAAAGTCGATGAGCCATTCAACCCAAAGCTCATTCATACCGTCCGCGGCGTGGGATATGTCCTTGAAGAACGCTAATCGCAGTAGAGAGCCATTTTTTGCGCTCATCTTTCCCTCGACTTGGTCGATTACCCGACGATTGACCGTTTCATATAGCGTTTTGACTTTGACCGTGCTGGCTTTGATTTCGGGCTCATTGTATTGGATGCTGGCACGTAATTTTGATCGGGAAAACAAAGAGTTTCTGACGGACAAGATTCACGTTTTGCGAATTGTTTTGAAAGAACGTCCCGATGATTGGGATGCGCTTCGGGAGGAAGTGGAATGGGAAACCTCAGCCCGCCGTTTTGAAAAGTACTACGCGCGCATTCAAGATCAACGAGGCCGCGTCCTGATGGAAACCCCGGGCATGGAAAAAATCGTTGGACCTGTGCCGTTTCCCAAACCAATTGAGGCTCATGAGACACCGCAAGGAGCCATCAAAAGGAAAGGGAGGGAGGGGAGATCGTTGCTGCTGATGGCCGCATGGGCTGAAACCGGTCATGCCAGGCCGGAGAAACGCCTCCATCAAGTGGCTTTGGACATTTCACATGAGGAGGCCATTCTATCCGACTATCGCCGCAAGATGAGTATCATGCTTTTGGCGGGAACAGTATTCTCCATCGCGATGAGCGTTTTTGTTGCGCGCAAAGGAATTCGCCCCTTGGACCAGATCACCAAAGCGGCACAAAAGATCACCGCCACGCAATTGCATGAGCGCATCGCGCCGGCGCCATGGCCAAAGGAACTAGCAGCCCTTGCGACCGCCTTTGACGGGATGCTCATGCGCTTGGAAGATTCATTTGTCCGGCTCTCCCAATTTTCCTCGGATCTTGCACACGAGCTGCGCACGCCAATCAATAACCTGATGGGTGAAGCCGAAGTCGCGCTTTCCAAAACCAGAACCGCCGAACAGTATCGCCAGGTCATTGAATCGAGCCTTGAAGAATGTGGCCGGCTCGCGCGCATGATTGAGGGCTTGCTTTTTCTGGCACGCGCCGAGCGTGCCGATACCCGCATCGACAAATCCACATTCGACGCGCACCAGGAGCTTGAAACCGTGCGGGAATTCTATGATGCGGTAGCCAAAGAGCGAGGAATCGAAGTAACCTGTGAAGGCAATGTCTTAATCAATGCCGATCCGGCCTTGTTTCGGCGCGCGATCAACAACTTGCTCTCCAATGCGCTTCAGTACACACCTCCAGGGGGCGTGGTTATTCTGCTCGTCAAAAAGGCTGATCATCAATTCATTGAAGTCAGCGTCAGTGACACCGGCCTCGGGATCACTCAAGAGCATCTGCCAAAAGTCTTCGATCGCTTTTTTAGAGCCGACCCGGCCCGGTCGCAGTATCCCCAAGGAACCGGATTGGGGCTCGCCATTGTCAAGTCTATCATGGAACTGCATCACGGCTCGGTGCACCTCACCAGTGAGCCCTCCCAAGGAACCACGGTCACCCTGCGCTGGCCGACGCAATCCTTCCCCACCTGACAAACTTGTAATCCTGCCGTCACCCCCCTGTAATGGGTCATTTCTTATATTTGAAATATTTTTTCCGTAACACTGATTTCGGTCACGATACGGTGTTTAGGACGAACGCACGCCAGCGCGGATAGCTGGAAAGGAAGCCGGCTATTCGAAGTGCGTGATGATGGTGATTGATTGGGTCTTATGCTCTCAAGCTTTCTCCGCTCTCGAGAATTCAGCATGGTATTCATCAGCATGAGTAGCTTATGAAAAGATGCGTTTTTCTTTGGGCTGGCCTATTTACAGTGGCTCAAAATTCTTCCTCTTTCGGGCAGGAGCTTGACTTGCGCGAGGTTCTGCTGACAGCCAAACAAGTCAATCCGCGCTTGCAGAGCCTCGATCATCTCGTAAAGGCGAAGCAGGGTGCAGCGCAGCAGGCTAATGCTCTGCTCAATCCGCATATCGGCGTGAGCGCGGGCAACCGCGTACAGGTTCTGAAAATTGGGCAAGAAATTGAATACTCAGGAAAACGTCGAGCCCGCACGGAAGCCGCTTTGGCAGAAGTCGAGGTTGCGAAGAACGAGCTTGAGGTGGCGGTGTTGGAGCTTCAACAAGAGGTCACAAAATTGTTTTATGATATCATGTGGGCGCAGAAAAATGTCGATTTGTTCCGGGATAATCTGCGGATCACGGAAAAGTTTTTGGAAGCTGCAACTTACAAGCTCAATCAGGGCTTTGGCAACAAACTGGATGTGGTCAAAGGCCAGGTGGAAGTGGTCCGCGCCAAGCGGTTGTTGAAGTCGGCGGAGCAAGCGCTCATGGTCAGTCAAAGCAGGCTCAAAATCCTGCTGAAAATGAATGCCGACAGCCGTCTGGAGCTCCGGGGCGACCTCTCTCAGCCACGCATGAATTTTACCAATCGCTTGGACTCGCTCTTGCGTATCGCCAATCAAAGAAATCCGGTTCTGCTTGCGGAGCAGCACAGGCTGAAAGCAGCAGAGCACCAATTGGTAGCGACGCAATTGTCCTCAAAACCTAATTTCGACTTTGAGCTGTCCGGAGGAGTCGAGGATCATGAGCCCCTCGCTGAATTGAGCTTGAGCATGCCGCTCGCTTTACGGGATACCAAAAAGGGCGCGAAAGCAGAGGCGCAGTTTCAACAACAGAGTTTGGAATACAGCGTCCAGGAGGTGCGCAACAACATCACACAGCAAGTGATATTGGCTTTTTTCGACTATCAAACGGCTACCGCAGCGGCGAGATTATTTGAGGACACGTTGCTGCGCGAGGCAAGGGAAGCAGCCGAGGCGGCGCAAAGGGCTTTCGAGGCCGGCGGCTTTCGTTTTCTGGATTTAATCGATGCGCAACGTACTTATCTCGATACCAGTCTGGAATACTACGAGAGCTTGCGTGCGCTGCGCCATGCCGAAGTAGATGTACAGACCGCAAGCGGTACTTTTTTTGCGGAGTCACGCTAGATTTTTGACAGATTTCCTCAACGGATATATTAAGGCCGGCGGATAAAACCGCCGTCAAGCTTGATTTATCCGCGAATTCAGTTACTCGTGCACGTTACCCACTTACGCAATGTTTCGAGGTGTGCAATGAGCAAGGCCACATTCATTTTCATTCTTTTCGGCATCATTTCATGGAACTGCACGGAACAGCAGCGTGAAGGCTGGCAAACACGCGTCGAGAAAATTACCGGAGAGAATCAACCGCAAGCGCAAGCTGAAACACTTGATGCCAACAACTTCACGTTGAACCAGGAGAAGCAAGAGATCATCGGAATTGAGACGACGATGGTGAAGCGGCAAATCATTGATGAGGTGATCGAGCTTCCAACCGAGCTCGTTTCGAACCCGAACAATGTCGCCACGGTGAATGCGCCGATAGAAGGACGAATTACCATACTCAGCGCCAATCTCGGCAGCGCGGTGGCAAAAAACGCTGTGATTGCCGTCATCGAGAATCCTCAAAACCTGGGACAGCGCTTTGAAGTCCTCTCCTCTTTGAGTGGAATCGTGACGGAACGTCCCGTGAATGAGGGTGAATGGATTGAATCCGGAAGGGAAATGATGGAAGTCGTCAATTATTCCAGCCTGCACGCGGTCATTCGACTTTATCCCGATGAACAGGCCAGCGTCAGAGTTGGTCAAACGGTTGAGATCGAGAGCGATGGAATTGGCGCCAAAGGCCAGATCGCGTTTCTTTCTCCTGCTGTCGACCCAGTGACGCGCACCATTGAAGCCCGCGTGGAAGTTGCCAACGTGCAAAACCAGCTCAAGGCCAATGCTTACGCCACGGCAAGAATTCTCATCGGAACAAAAGAAGCGTTGGTGGTGCCGCAATCGGCGGTATTGAAGGAAGAAGCACATCACATTGTGTTCGTGCACGAGGAGGACAAATTTGAAAAACGTGTGATCGAAGTGGGGATTCGTCGCAACGACGTCATAGAGATTCTCGGCGGATTGAAAGAAGATGAAGTGGTGGTGAGCGAGGGCGCCTATCAACTCAAGAATATAAACTTCACTTCCAGCGCCGGTGAAGAAGAGTAAATTCACGCAGCCTTACTTTTTTTCGTACTCTTTCTCGCCTGGACAGGTTTTTTAAATCTCGTAAGAGTGAGAGTGGAAAAGGAAACAATCCATGCTACAACGCCTCATCGAATTCTCCCTCAAGCACCGGCTCATCGTCATTCTCTCGATCATCGTGCTCTTGTTTCTTGGCGTCTCGGCGCTCGCCACCTCACCAACAGAATTCCTGCCCGATTTGAGCTCGCCGATCATCTCCGTGCTGATCGAGCGTCCCGGACTCGCGCCGCAGGAAGTGGAGAACCTCATCACGCGGCCGGTGGAAAACAACGTTCAAAGCCTGCCTAATGTCGTGAATGTTCGCTCTTCCTCGACCAGCGGCTTGGCAGTGGTCACCGTGGCATTCCGCTGGGGCATGGATTACTATTTCGCCCGGCAGTTGGTCTCGCAAAGTCTAGCCGAAGTCATACCCCATCTGCCGGCAGGAACCAGACCACCGTTTTTTACGGATGCCGCCTCGCGCTTGGGAGAAGTGATGCAATATTATCTCCGCAGCGACAGCCTTTCCCTGATGGATTTGCGCGAGCTCGCCGACTATGAAGTTCGCCTGCGCTTGCAAAGTGTTCCCGGTGTGGCGCGCATCAACTCCGCCGGCGGCGAAGTGCGCCAATTTCAGGTTTTCGTCGATCCCGACAAGCTGCGGTACTACTACCTCAGTCTCGGAGAGATCACAGCGTCTCTGCAAGCCAACAATTTGGATTTTGCCGGCGGTGTGATCCCGCAAGGCCCGATGGAGTTTACCGTGCGTGGGCTAGGCAGAATCCACACCCTCAAAGATTTGCATCAGGTCGTGGTCGCCAGCCGCAACGGAGTTCCGATTTATTTAAAAGCCGTGGCCACTCTTCAGGAAGGCGCAGAGTTTCGGCGCGGCATCGCCTACCTCAACGGCAAGGAAGCGGTGAGATCGACGTTGACAAAACAATACGGCACCGACACCCAACCGGTGATCAAAGGTGTTTTGCAAGCGATGGATGAGCTCAAACAGTTTCTGCCCTCTTCCGTCGAACTGCGCCCGTTTTTCAATCAGGCCGAGATGATCAACGTTTCCGTGCAAAATTTGCGTGAAGCGCTGCTCATCGGTGGATTGGCCGTGCTGCTGGTGGTGCTCCTTTTCCTGGCCAACTTCCGCACGACTTTCATCATTGCCGTCACATTGCCGATTTCGGTGATCATCACCTTCATCTTCATGAAAGCCTTTGAGGTGACGATCAACGTCATGTCGTTGGGCGGCATTGCCGTCGGCCTTGGCATTATGATCGATGCCGCTATTGTGGATACCGAAAACATTTTTCGTTGGCTGCAATCGCAACCGGAAGATGCTTTTCTCGCCACTTTGCGCGGCGCGGTCGAAGTTCGCCGGCCGGTGGCTTATTCAACCGCCATCATCATCGCCGTGTTTGCGCCCTTGATGTTCCTCTCTGGATTCGAAGGCACGGTGTTCATGCCCTTTGCCTTCACCGTTATTGTCTCCATGCTCGTCGGCTTCGCGCTCTCGCTGACGCTCTCGCCATTGCTTTGCTATTCACTTCTCGGAAACGCAACACGCAAAACCGCCATCGTGGGGCTGAGCACTCACGACACCATCCGCAATCAACAAACCTCAATTGAGAAGCCGAAAGAGAGCTGGCTCACCCGAAAATTCCTTCGTCTCTACGAGCCGGTTTTGAATCGTATCCTGCCCAAGCCCCGGCCTGCCGTCATTGCAGTGGTATTGGTCTTGGTTTTCGCATTGACAATGTTGCCATTCATTGGCACCGAATTGCTGCCGCCGTTTGACGAGAATGCGATATTGATCTTGATTTTTATGCCGCCAGGGACAGGCCTGGACGAATCAGCAAGAATATCCAACCAAATCCTCGCCCTCGCGCAGCAAGCGCCGGATGTGAAAAACATCATCGCCACCGTTGGCCGTTCCGAAGGCAGTCAGGAAACCGAGGGCATGATCAATTTTTCGGAAAATTACGTCGAGCTGGTGGACCGCAGCCAGCGCACGAAATCCATTCAAGAGATCAAAGCATGGATGCGCGAAAAGTTTGCTGGCCTTCCCGGCGCCGTCGTTGTTCTTGAAACGCCGCTGAATGATCGCATCAACGAAAGCATCGCCGGCACGCGCGGGCAACTGGCAGTGAAGATGTTTGGCGCAGATTATGACCTCCTGGCGCAGAAGACCAATCAAATGAAAGCGATCATGGAAAAGATTTCCGGCGTCAAAGATTTGTTGGTCGAGCAAACTTCGGGATTGCCCTTTCTGAATATTCTCGTCGACCGGAATCAGGCCGGACGTTATGGCTTAAGTCCGGAGGATATTGCGGAAACGGTGGAAACGGCATTGGAGGGCAGAACGGCTACAACGGTGCTGCGCGAGGTGAAAGCGTACAATGTCTTCGTTCGTCTCCAAGAACGCTTTCGCGACGATCCGGCCAAAGTCGGCGCCATTCTCATCGATACTCCGGCTGGTACAAAGGTCAAGCTCTCACAGGTTGCGCAAATTTGGCAGGACACCGGCCCAATGATGATCCAGCGCGAAAATCTACAACGCCGTATTCAGCTCACGTGCAATATTGCTGGCGGTGACATTCAGAGAGTGGTGGCGCAAATTCGTTCCCGCCTCGGCGATTTGCATTTGCCGAAAGGGTACTCGGTCACCTTCGGCGGTAACTATGCTCGCCAGCAGGAGCTCAATCGTGAGATTTTCACCATGATTATCATCTCACTCCTCATTGTTTTCATGCTGCTGCTTTCCGCGTTCAATTCCGTCTGGCAAGCGGTGCTGATCATCTTCACCATTCCGCTGGCGCTCATGGGCGGCGTATGGGCGATGTTCTTGACGTTTGAAACCTTCAATGTCTCGTCGCTCATCGGCTTCGTGGCGCATTTCGGTTTGACTGTGCAGAAAGGTGTGATTTTGGTCGAGTACATCAACGATTTGCGGAAAGAGGGCTTGTCGACGCATGAAGCAGTCGTACAAGCGGGGAAAACACGCATGCGGCCGGTGCTGATGACGGCATTGGCGGCATCACTCGGCGTGTTGCCATTGGCACTCGGAGTGGGTGCTGGCGCTGAAATTCAGCAGCCAATGGCAATCGTATTGATTGGCGGGTTAATCGTTTCGACGCCGATCGTGCTGGTGCTGCTACCGGCGTTTTATGCGCAGGCTTGTAGAGTTTTGAGCAAATCCGAAGTATGATCTCAAAACCCGACGCCGGCCACCTCAGAAACTGTACCCCAGCGAAACCACGAAGGTCGGCGTGGTCCAACCCAGATTGAATAGAAAAGCAGTGCAATCTATTTGCCGGTAAGAAAAGCCGGCCATCAAACCTCGCTGGACGTCGAGCTCGGTTTGATAGACTTTGGTGCGCTGGCTCACCAAGCCTAGGCGCGACCAGCCCGCCGGCGCATAGCTCAGTTCCGACCAGTTGTAGAAAAAATTCTCGAATGAGTCCTCCGCATCAAAGACGTATTCGCCTTCGCTGTAAAACTCGAATCTTCCATATCCGATTGTGACGCGGCAGCCTGGCGCGAGGCCAGTGGTATTACCAAAGACGGCGCCCAGCATCGGCGTCACCTCAAGAGAGAACTCATCTCCAGTGCTGAGGTTCCATCCCAAGAAAAGCGATCCCGTTTCGATATCCTCGTAATTGTAACGCCCTTCGAGATGAAGCCCGCCTCGATCCGCAGTGAAAATGGGGGATCCGTAGTCTTGATCATCGGGCACGAAAAAGGCGTAAGCCGAGGCGTAGAACGACCAAGCGGACGGCGCCTCCTCCTCCGGAGCAGCTTTGATGCTGTCTGTCGTGGTGGCCTGACCTCGTGCCAGGCCGGTCAACAGCAGCAAGCCAGTCGCCGCAATTGCGAGTGCACCCATCAGAGTTAAATTCCCGGTGCGATGGTTATTCCCACTAGGAGGAGGCCGGTGGCAACCAGAATTGTTGTGCATTCTCCAACTACCTTAACGAAATCTCAGATAGCTCCATGCGTCGGGCAGAGCGAATTAAGACGACTGTTTCCCTTTTCCAACGCTGGTGACGTAGAGACTCACCAAGCGCGCCACCATCACGGCGAGATAGAGCTGCCCAGCGACGGCTTCGACGATGGCGAGGCCGCGCGCTATCTCACTTTTGGGCACGACGTCGCCGTAGCCCAGCGTCGCCAGCGTCACGAAGCTGAAATAGATCGCGGTTGTGGGTGAGAAGTCGCCCGGAACGCTCTCACCGGCGATGCCAAGCGAGCCCGGCCAGGCGCGTTCGAGGACCAAGTAAAAGACGCCACAGAAGATGCCTACGAGCACGTAGGCGCTGAGCGCCGCGTAAAGATGCTCGCTGCTAATCGAGGTTGCGCGCATGCTGTAGCGCAACGCTACGACCGCTGCGATCAGAGCGACGACCGTCCAAATGGCGAGGCTCACTCTCGAAATGGCCGGATGGTTCAGCCACGCGGCGCCGAGCCGTGCCACCAACGCGGCAGCCAGGACGAGCAACAGGAGCCGCCGCCCGATCCGGTTGTCGATCGGGATCACCGCGGCCAGCAGGTTCGCGGTGAGCAGCAGCTCGAGGAGATTGGAACCGAAGCCCAAGGCTTCGAATAGCGGGCCGGCGGCAATGGTGAGCAGAAGCAAGTAGAACAGCATCGCGTAGCGGCTCGAATAACTCCTTGCGAGAATTATAGCGCCTCTCTTCATACTTCGGGCATAAAATAAAACATCAATGCAATGATAACGTAAACGATGATGAGCTGAATGCCTTTGTACCAGTTGGCTTTGCCATCTCCGGAAACCAGCGCGCCAATCAGCACCGCCAGCAAAAGCGCGCCCAATTCCGTTCTGCCGAAATTGAGTGCCATGGTTCCCGGCCCGATCACCAAACTGAGCAACACTAGCAGCGGCGCCACGAACAGAGCAATCTGGATGCAACTGCCCAGCGCGATGCCCATGGTCAAATCCATTTTGTTTTTTCGCGCCATGGTGATGGCGGACAAGCTTTCCGCTGCTCCACCGATAATGGCGAGGAAAACGATGCCAATAAAAGTTGACGTCATGCCCAGGGCTTCCCCAGTAGCTTCCGCTACGCCCACCAGTATCTCACTCATCCACGCTGCCAGCAGTGAGGTGGCGATTAAAGTGACAACGGCGCGTCCCACGCTCCAGCGCTCGCCATGTTCTTCATGGTCGTCGCTTCCACCCGCGCTGGCGAAGATGTCGGGATGCGTCTTGAGCATGAAAATCAAATACAGCACATAAGTCACCAGCAACACCACGGCCAGTCCGACATTGAGCAATTGCTCATGCCTGCCAATTTCTTCGCTTCCGAACAAGCGATGGAATGCGCTGGGCACGGCCATGCTGATCACTGCGACCAGCATCATGGAACTGTACATGCGGGTGCCGGCGGGATTATATTCCTGATTGTGATAACTCACGCCGCCTACAAAGAACGACACTCCCAACGCCAACAACAGGTTGGCGAGGATGGCCCCAATGAGCGAGGCCAGGACCATTTCGTGCAAGCCGGCTTTCAGCGCCACTATGGTAATAATCAACTCGGGCGCATTTCCAAACGTGGCGTTGAGCAAGCCGCCCACCGCTTCCCCGGTGCGCACGGCAATTTGTTCCGTCGCTTCCACGATGAGCTTGGCGATGGGAATGATGGCAATCGCAGCGCAAAAGAAAACCACCGGAGGTGGAGCGTGTCCGGCGTATTCCAGCGCCAGCGTAATCGGCACGAATACGAACAACCACTGGATGGATGGCTTCAACAGGTTTTTCATGATAAAGTCCAAGCACAAAGTTCAAAGCGCAAAATCCAAAGTTGGCAACGCTAATAGGTTGATTTGGATTTTGAAATTCACGCTTGCGTTTGTCCGGCTTCACCATACTCACGATACATGCGGTACAACACCATCGTCAGCGGCACGCCGAGGATGGTGCCCATCGGTCCCAGCGCCCAGGTCCACACCACCAGCGATAGCACGATGACCAGAAACGAGACCTCCAGTCCCTTTTGCATGAAACGGGGCTTGACGATGTTCTCCGATATCGAGTTGAACAGGAAAAATCCGATCACGACGATGAGCGCCTTGCTCCAGCCGAACTCCAGCAGCGCCAGCAAGGCCGGCGGCAGCAGGGAAATGAGGAAGCCAATGCTGGGGACGAAATTGAGGAGAAACGACAACACGCCCCACATGACCGGGAAATCGACCCCGAGCACGAGCAGAAGGATGGTATTACATACGCCCACAATCAAGCCGGTGAGAGAAACGATGGCTACGTATTTGCGCACATCCTTGCCAAAGGTGAAGTAGCGGGACATAGCGCCCTTGTCTTCCTCTCCGCGCTGCAATTTGCCAAGATGAGCGGCGGCTTCGATCAGAATGAACACCACAATCAGGATGATCACCAAAGACATGCTCACCATGCCGAGGCCGGCAGAAAGCAGCTTGGTCGCCAATTGCATGAGCCGCTGCGGCTCCAGCCGGTTGCTGGAAAACAACGCGGTGGCATCAATCCCGACCCCGGCCAAAAAGGCGGTGAAGGAATCTTTGATTTCGACAAGGCGCGGTTGGTATGCCGGCAATTCATCGATCATCCGGGAGATGGAGACGCCCATCAGAGCCGCCAGCGCCAAGCCGCCAAAAACAACTGCCAGAATAGTGATCGTCACGGCGAGGCCCGGACTGATGCCTTTCCGGATGACCCATTCCATCAGTGGCGTCACCGACATGGCCAGCAGAAAGGACAACAGAATCAAATTGACGATCGGCGCGGCGAAGTGCATGCCGCCAATGATGATCATGGCCGCGGCGAGGGTGACTAGGGGGTTTCGGACGGATTGCATAAGGGCTCCTCAGGTTCAAAGCACAAAATCCAAAGCACAAAATTTAATTCATCAGGTGCAATACGTTGCGGGCGATGGACCAGCGCGGTTCTTGCGCGACGGCATTGCGGCCCAGAATCCAGTAATCATAAAGTGCCGCAATGGTCTGGTCTTTCCTTTTCAAATCGATCCAGGTGTCTACAAAATTGCCCAGCTCGCGGTCGCCGCGGGCTATGGCATAGGCCAGCGGCACCGCCAGAACGTCCGGCTGGGGAATGGCAACGGTGTAGGCGGGATAGACCAGACTCCAGGCGGAACCGGCCTCCGCCGAATACACCAGGGCATCGAGATCGTCTTCCTTGCGGGTAAAGAACTCGCGCGGAGAATTCAGCACCACCACTTCGGCCTGCGGCAGATATTCCCGTATTTTGGCAATGTAATACGGCACATTGGGAATGCCGAGCTTGAGCTTTTTCAGTTTCCTCAATTTCTCGCGGCTGTTGAACTCTTCACGGCGAAAGTCTTTGACGATAAAGGCGAAAGTCTGATCCATGTAGGACGCCGAGAGCGCCATCCTTTCGGCGTTTTCGACCGTGACCGGGACACCGGACATGATGAGGTCAACGTATCCGGCGTCGAGCATAGCCGCAGCTTTGTCGCGATCGATGAGCACCAGTTCGAGCCTGACATTCATCTCTTGCGCCAGCGTGTAAGCCATCTCGACGTCGAGGCCGACGAGCTTGCCCGCTTCATTGACGAATGCAAAAGGCAGCGCATCCTTGAAGTAGCCGACGCGCATATAGCCGCGATCGCGGATTTCCCGCAGCCGGGAGTTCTGCGTTTCATGGAAAGGCGGCGAGGGCAATGACGACCTGTGATTGGTTGCCGGCTTTTGCGCGTGCGACAGATCCATGGCAATGAACGCCTGATATTCCTGATACTCATGCTTTACGACGTATTCAAAAAACCAGCGTGTGGCCCCAATGGCGCCAAATGTCAACGCGAGGCTTACAGTTGCAAAGCGCAGCAATTTCGGCCAGCGGATTTTGAGCAACCCGCTGACGGCGCAGGCGCCGAGCACGGCCAGAACCAGCGTGTACATGGCCGCCAAAAGCGTCCCGAATCGGGCGCCAACCAGGTTATCGGCCACCAGGAAGAAGCGATAGGTATCTGACGGAATCTTCAAAAGGTCGAGCAGAAAGGGTATGGCGACAGTGGGGTCGCCAAAAAAGCTGAACAGGCCGGTTGTGGCGAAAGTGAAGTATTTTGAAATCGGCACGGCGGAGTTGGAGAACCAGCCGGCAAACAAAACAAAGCTCAAGGTCAGGATCTTGCCCAAATTCGGGAAACTGAAAGAGGTCGAAACGATAACGTCCACCGTGGATTCAGACGCCTCTGCGCCGGGCTCGAGTTTTTTCAAGAGCTCTTTGCTTTTTTCCGTCAGCACGGGAAGCACCACGAAGATGTTGCCGGTGGCGAAGGCAGTGAGGAGCGCGGTCCTGGCCGGGCCGACCATATCTTTGTACGTGAAGGGCGTGAGACTGGTCACCAGCGCCGGCAAAATCCAGAACGTCAACAGGAGTGCGGCCACCATATACGCCACCATATAGACCTGCAAACGCTCAAGCTCCGCGAAGCTCATGGTCCCGGTTGCGCTGGCAATGATGGCAAAGACGCCCAAGGGCGCAAATTTGATGAGGAAGTTCGTGATGCGGCCCAGGCCGTCGGCAAGCGCGGAAAGGCCTTTGAGCAGAGTTTCTTTCTCTTTGATGCCGATTAGCGCCGCGCCCAGGGCGAAGCTGAACACGACTACGGCCGGGACGGTATTATTCGAAAGAGAATAAAACAAATTGGCGGGGATGTAAAGCCCCAGAAAATTGAACGGTGGCCCCTGCTCGATCAGGCTGGTGCTGAAGAAAGAGGCCATCTCCCAATTGGGAAAGGCCAGAGGCATAATGAGAACCATCACCAGCCCTATGCCCCACAGCAACAAAAGCACCAGCCCACCCTTGCGCGCCAGAACAGCGGCTTCGTGAAAGGAAAGCCCGCCAAGTCCGGTAATCAAAGAGACCATGATATAGGGGAGCACGGTCATCTGCATCAGCAGAATAAACGCATCTCCGGGCATTTTTAGGAAAGCAACTGCTTCGCCGAAGAAGATTCCGGCCAGAATGCCAAGGCCCAGTCCAATGAGAATTTTAGTGGATAAGCTCACAGCCATTTCCTTTCATGCTCGCTCAGATCCCCAGATCCGCGAACTGGACGACGATCTTGATATCTTACGCTTCATGATGGATGAGAGTTTTAGTAGATAGGCTCAGAGCCATTTTCTCTCATGCTCGCTCAGATCCCAAGTTCTGTGAATTGGATGACGACTTTAATATCTTGCGCTTCACGCTGCAGGGCGTGGGCGAAGTCCTCCGGCCGCTCGCGCCGCGTTACGAGACGCGCCAGCCAGGAAAGGTCGGCGCGGGCCAGAGCTTCTCCGGCTTTGTACCAGTGGCGCTTGTTGGCGTTGACGCTGCCGATGATGACGTTGTTCCCGAGCACCATTTCAGCCGCGACGTCGGCCAAGGGGAGCCCGGTCGTGCGACCGCCGCTCCCGACGCCCGTGAGACACACGACGCCGCCCGCGCCAATGGCCCGGATCGAATCGGCTATAACCTGTCCGACGCCGGTGCATTCGACGATGATGTCCGGATCGAATCCGACGCCCGAGACGGCGCCAGTGTGGTACGTTGCGCCCAGATTGCGCACGAGATCAGGCTTGGGCCCCGATTCGACTCGATCAAGCACATGAACCTCCAGGCCGCGCTGCTTTCCGATGAGAGCGGCCAGAAGACCAATCGGCCCTGCTCCTGTCACCAGCACGTGCCGCGGCTCCCAGAAGGCGCGCTGGCCAACGGCCGCGATTTGCTCCCACGCTTTGGCGACGACCGTCGTCGGTTCGAGCAACACGCCGAGAAGCCCGAGAGAACGATCAACTTTCACCACGTACTCGGGCTCGATCCGCCAGCGCTCCGACATAAACCCGTCAATCTGTTTGATCCCACGCTCGGTGTACCGGCCGTTGCGGCACATATCCCACTCCCCGACCGCGCAGTTGGGGCAGGGCACGGGGTCGGGACGGCGAACGATACCGACGACGAGATCACCCTTCTGCAGCCCGCTGGCCGGGCCCGGGTCCGCCACGCGGCCGAGGGATTCGTGCCCTAACACGAGGTGATGCTTGCCGGGAGGCGCCCAGCCGTACTTTCCTTCCACGATCTCAACATCGGTTCCGCAGACGCCGACGGCGACGGCTTCCACGAGCACCGAGCCCTCGAGTGCGTCAGGCTCTGGGACGTCTTCCAGCCGTGCCGTTCCCGGCTTCTTTGGCTCTACAATGATTGCTTTCATTTTGTACAGTGCGTGTTTCGTGAATGGCCACTGAATCAATCAAGATGCTTTCGGCATGATATAGCGCGGCGCAGCCGCAATCAATTTGTGAACCGCGAAGACGCGAAGATATTGGTGATCTCATTGCCTTCGCCGTTCTATCCTGTGCTACAGATTATTTACCATTAAGGCTCAATCATTCTCTTTGCGTTCTTTGCGTCTTGGCGGTTCAAAAACATCTTCGCGAGCGTGATAGTTCTTTCAGAGTAATACTTATAGTGGGGCTTCGGGATAGGCTCTTGGGCGATATGAATCTCAGGCCTTATCACCCAGCACGGGAGCACCCATGCGTGAGGCGCGGGCAACTGCGCCGTTGAGGAACTGCATCGGCAAGTGCAACCGCAACCCCCAAGCCGTCTCGTCATGCTCGGCCTGTGGGAAGCACAGATGCAAAAAGTTAAGCCCGTATCGCCAGCCTCGCGAGACCAGGGCCATTGCCATTCCCATCGTCACTTCATAATTGTCGCCGGGCCAGCCGCTGTCGAGATAGAAGCCCACGTCGCGTACCGGCTCACTGAGAACCCGGTCGATCAAATTGTCCTTATGCGAAAAGGTGCTCGACATGCAAACGGCGGTGCCGAACACCTCAGGGTGCTGCCATACGCTGTAAAAGGAGACCACTCCGCCGAGCGAAGAGCCCCAAACCGAGCGGTAGCGCCGGTGGTTTCCTATGCGCAGCAAGCGTTGGGCTTCGGGCACGATCTCTTCGGCCAGCGACCGGGCGTAGGCCTCGTAGCCGGGGGCCGTATACTCGCGCATCCGATCGCCTGAATGGATGCCGACGATGACGAACTCTTCAACCGCGCTCATTGCCCGCAGCGTCTGGCTGGTCTCGTTGACCGCCCAGTCCCGACCAAGAAAGGCTTCCTCCGGAAAGAATAGATTCTGGCCGTCCTGCATGAATGCCACCGGGTATGAAGCCAGCGTGTTTTCGTCATACCCCGGCGGCAGGTACACACGAAGGTGATGGACACGGCCAAGAATCTGGGACGGGAACTCGACCAGCCGCGAGAATCGCCCATGCTCCGGACTCAAGAAAAATGGGTAGGAGACGCGCTGATCCTCTTCTCCCATGAGCAGAAGCTTGTTGGACCCCACCGACCAGTGAAACTCGCCGTCTCGCACCAGGCAAGGCTTGAAATAGAGGAACGGCTGATCGGCCTGCACTTGAAAAGTCGAAGTGTTGCCGTCCTCACTGACCGCAAACGCCTCGAGGTCTTTCTCCCAGTCCTGCTCGATACGCAGAACCAATCGTCCCTTCCCGGCCGGATACGAGACCCGCAAGGTGCGCTCCAGCGTGGTGTGGGTTTTGTAGAGTCTTTCCATTTTCATCGCGAGCTCAAAATGTTACGCCGCGAGTCGTTATTATTTTGGCTTTGGA
>JBIOXB010000200.1:0-33553 GCA_044869275.1 bacterium | reverse complement strand
CGGTTTTCATCCCGACGCTTCGGGATGAAAATCCGAGGTAGATCTTTACACTGCTATATGTTGTAGTTTGACCTGGATTTGTTTGCATTATGCGCCTTCTACTGCTGTTCATCGACGGCCTCGGCCTCGGCAAAAACGATCCGGCAACCAATCCGCTGGCGCGGTACCCCTCTCGTTTTCTTTCCATCTTCTCGGATGCGCCCGTGCCGCACTTGCCTTTCGGCGGGATGATCATTCCCACGCGCGCGGACATGGACATGCCGGGTTTGCCGCAAAGCGCGACCGGGCAAGCCGCCTTGTTCACCGGGCGCAATGCGGCAAAGGAATTGGGCCATCACATGTCCGGATGGCCGACGCCCACGCTGCGCAAGATCATTGATGAATCGAGTATTTTTAAAACGGTGCGCGCGCTCGATAAGAAAGGCGTGTTCGCAAACGCTCTTTCTCCGGAATATTTTAGCCATCGTGGAGAACGGATTTCGGCGACGACGCGTGCCCTGCTTGCCGGTGGCTTTCCATGGCTGAGCATGGAAGATTTGCGCGCCGGCCGCGCGGTATCACATGACCTCACCAATGAATTTCTTCGCCACATGGGCGTGGACGTTCCGGTACGAGATGCCGAGGAAAGCGCGCGCATTCTCGCGGAAATCGCCGGCCAATTCGATTTTACGTTGTTCGAATTCATTTTGACGGATACGGTCGGCCATAGCCGAGACATGCAAGCTGCGCAAGCTGTGGTGCAACGGCTCGATACTCTTTTGCAAGAAGTGTTGTCGCAGCTTGATTTGAATGAAACCACCGTGCTCCTCACCAGCGATCACGGCAATTTCGAAGATCTAGGCACGAAGACGCATACGAGCAATCTCGTGCCGGCATGTGTTTGGGGAGCGGGTCAAGAGGTTTTCAACAGCTCGGAATTAAAGATTGAAGAATTGGCGGGGCTGATGAAAGAGGTTCTCGAGCAATGAAACCGGGCGGGTTTTTCGAAGCTGCTTTATTTATTCAAGCGTCAATAATGCTCCTGCCAGTTTATTTTCCTCCACTATTCCAATTCTTCCGCGCGCCAGCCGCGGCCCGAGCGCACCCCGATCGTGCCCAATACTTTGTCAACAAATGATTGCACGTATTCCTCCACTGTTTTGGGCAGAAAATATAACGGCGGTGAAATCGGCATGATGATGACGCCGTCACGCGAGAGCTGCAAGCATTGTTCGAGCGCCAGCGAAGAGAGCGGCGTTTCACGAATGCACAGCACCATTTTGAATCTCTCCTTCAGCGCCACCTGCGCCGCGCGCGTGATCAAGGTATCGCCGAGGCCCGAAGCGATTTTTCCCAACGTGGAAACCGTGCAGGGGATGATGACGAAAGCATCGAGGTGATTGCTGCCGCTGGCCAGGGGCGCATGCAAATCGTCGTTCGAAAAGATTTTCTTGACATGGGGCTGCAGATCGCGTTCCTCCATTCCCATCTCATCCTGCAGAACCACTTTGCCCCATTTGCTCGTCACCAGAAATTTATCGCCCGGGCATTGCTTGATGAATTCCACCGCGTACACCGCACCGGACGAGCCGGTGACGCCGATCGCAATTCTCATCGCAAGCTCACCCCCACGGCCACCATCGCGAAAACGACAAATCCGAGTGCGGCGTTTATTTTAAAAAATGCCAGCTCTACGTCGTTGGCTTTGGCATGTTCCAGATAAAGCAGGTAACCGGCGCCGGCCAGAAACGGCAGGGCCCACGGCGAGCGCACGTACAGCGCAAAGATCAGAATCAAAACGAGAAATGCGGCGGCGTGCAAGTAACCGGAAATGCGCAGTGCTTTTTGCTTGCCGAGCACGGCGGGCAGGGAGTGAAGATGGGCGCGGCGATCAAACTCTTCATCGAGCGTCGCATAAATGATGTCGAAGCCGGCCACCCACAGCATGGTGAAAAAACCCAGCACGAAACCCGGCAAAATATTTTCGAGGGATTGCGTTACCGCCACCCAACCGGCGAGTGGTGCCATCGCCAATCCCAGGCCCACGCCAAAATGCGCCAGCGGGGTGAATCTTTTCATGTAGGGGTAGAACACGAAAATGGCGAGCGGCAACGGTGACCACAGCAAGCAGAAACGGCCAATCATTTCCGCGCAACCAAAGTAAAGCACGAGCCCGAGGGCCAGGATCAGAAAGGCTTCAGACAATTTCATGTTCCCGGCGGGCAATTCCCGCATGGCGGTGCGCGCGTTGCGCTTGTCGATTTCGCGATCGATGATGCGATTCAAGGCCAGCGCCACGGTGCGCGCGCCGGTGGCGGCGAGCAACATCAAGCCCGCCAGCCGCCACGAAAGTGGGGCGCCCGCAATGGGCCTGTGTTCAGACGCGAGAAACGCGCCCGCAAAAATGAGGGGAAGTGAAAACAGCGTGTGTTCGATTTTGACGAAACGCATTAGTGTGGAAAGTTGCACGAGCTGCGGCCTCCGCTTCTTTTTTCAACAATGTTTTCTTGCCAGTCTGACAGAATCTGGTCACAATTGAGCACGGTGACCATGCGTCACAAGTCATTTCCTGGATGCATCTTCCTGTAATTTCACTCTCTGCGCGCAGGGGTTTCTGCGCCAAGACCTCCTCTTATAAGATACAGGTTTATTCCGCAGAAGCAAGCAGTTGCTCAGGAGATTTTGCTTGCAAGTCAGTCCGAAAAACGATAAACTAAATGACGTTTTTTGTGCCAAATTGTGAGCGATGTTGGAATGCCTACCCTGGAATTTGTCGATCTGCGCAGCGACACCGTCACCAAGCCCTCGCCGGCCATGCGCCAAGCCATGGCTGCCGCGGAAGTCGGTGACGATGTCTTTGGGGAAGATCCGACGGTCAATCTCTTGCAGGAAAAAGTGGCCGCGCTGCTCGGGAAGGAAGCAGCTTTGTTCGTCGCCAGTGGGACCATGGGCAATCAAATTTGCTTGCGCTGCCATACGGAGCCGGGTGACGAGGTGATATGCGAAGCCGGGGCACATTTTCTGCATTATGAGAACGGTGGAATCGCGGCGCTCAGCGGCATTCAGGCGCGGATCATAGTGGGCGAGCGCGGCGTGATTACCGCAAAGCAAATTCAAGCGATGATTCGACCACCGGCGTACTACATGCCGGTCACAAAAGTCATCGCGCTGGAAAACACGCACAACGCCGCCGGTGGCACGATTTTCCCCTTGCCGGAAATTCAGGCGATTGCGGCAGTGGCGCAGGAACATCAACTCAAAATGCATCTCGACGGCGCGCGCCTGTGGAATGCCTGCGCCGCCCGCGGCATTGCGCCGCAGGAATACGCCGCCGCTTTTGATTCGGTTTCCGTCTGCTTCTCGAAAGGGTTGGGCGCACCTGTGGGCTCGGCCATCGCGGGTAGCAGAACGCTCATTGCAAAGGCGCGACGCATGCGCAAAATGTTCGGCGGCGGCATGCGCCAGGCCGGAATTTTGGCTGCGGCCGCTTGGTATGCGTTGGAGCATCAGCGCGAACGTTTGCACGAAGATCATCGCCATGCCCGGATGCTGGCGGAGTCTCTCGCCACTCTGCCGGGCGTGCAAATCGACCTGGAGAGTGTGCAGACCAATATCGTGATCATGGATATCGCCCGCTCACGGCTTGACGCTGCCGCCGCAGTCGCTGCATTGCAGGCGGAAGGCGTGCTGGTTGTTCCCTTCGGGCCGCGAGTGCTGCGCGCCGTGACGCATCTCGACGTTTCTAGGGCGGGTGTGGATCATGCCCTTGCGGTTTTTCGCAAAGTATTTCGAAATTGAGCTGCACTCGCTTGCGAGTTGGAATGATTTTTAATCAGCAGTCGAACATAATTCCAAAAACGCTGCGGGACTTGGCGAAGGCCCGGAAAACCACGGCTCGGGTTCTTCGCAAAGCGAGCATGACATTTGCCCTTACCCTCCTCCATTTGATCGACCCCCAATCCCTTGCCGCGCAAATTTCCAGCACCTACGAAAGCCATTACGTCATCGCCGGCAAATTGTCCGGCGCAGAAGATTACCGCTCCTTGACCATTCAAACTTCGGCCGGTATCGTGAATTTGAATGATGGCAATGCCGCGGCGCCGTTCGAGATTCTCGAGCAGAACGAAGAGCGCGTACGGCTGATTTTCACTAAACTGATCCTGGCTTCACGGCTGCCGCACGCGGCGGCGGCGGAAGATCTGCCCATCGGAGTGGAAATTCGTTTCTATGCGACCGAACGCAGTTTGATCAGTGCGATTCTCTTGGAAGAAGTGGATTATACCGAGCTCGATAATGAAGCTTCCGCGCTCGAAATCGAAAAGGCCAAGAGGAATTATCGCATTCTGCCGGCCGGCCCGCCGCCAAATACCGTGGAGTTGATTTGTTATAATTTTGCGCATCCGTTTTTGCGCGAAAGGGCGTTACGGCAGGCGCTCTCGCACGCGCTCAATAAGGAAAAAATGAAAAAGCAGTTTTTGCTCGACAAGGCCGACCTGGCGCGCGGACCGTATGAAAAATCCAGCCGTTTCGCCGCCTCCGGTATGCGCGAATTCGGTTACAACCCCAGAGCCGCGATCACCTTGCTGGAGGGCGCGGGCTGGCGCGAGAGCGATCGTGATCGCGTGCGGTTGCGCAACGGCCAGCCTTTGCGTTTCCGGCTCTTTTTTCCGGAAGGCTTGCGCTTGAGCGAGCAGCTCGTGCGCCAAATCAAGATCGATTGGAACCAAATCGGCATCGACGTGGTGCCGGTGCCGTTGAAAGCCTCGGCCATGAGCGATTCCTTGCAGCGCGGCCAGTTCGACGCCGTGCTCATGCGCCACCAGTTCAATGAAGGGCTCGACGATCTCGTCGGCTTTTTCGGCGCCGGCGCCGGCCGGGGCACGTTCAGTTACATCAATCCGCGCTACCATCACATCGTCAGATTCAGCCGCACTTTCAAAGACGCGGAAGAAATGCGCATGCAGATCATGAATCTGCAATTATTGCTGAATGAAGATCAGGCGGCGACGTTTTTGTTCCATCCCTGGCTGACGTTTCACGTCATGAATGCCGCGAAATTCACGAATTTCATCGGCGACGGTTTGCCCCGGCCCTTTGAAGAATGGGTCATTCGCCGCCGGCCGTGAGTGGCATTTGCAGCAGAAGAATGGCTGTTTGGGTGCTGTGCTTGCATGAGCTGAAGTAATGTTAATTCCCCGCGTTCCCGTCATTCATCGCATGTTTACCCGGTTGTTGGTCTCGCACCTGGTGCTGGTTTCCGTGCCGTTGCTGATCTCGGGGTTTTTCCTGGTGAATGCGGCGCAAAATGCCATTGAACAAACGATCCTGGCGAGAAATCTGGAATTGGCGCGCCGCTCCTCGTGGCTGATTCAATCCACCATCGGCCGCGCGCGTGATTTGTTGCGCCTGGGCGCCATGAACCCGACCTTCTTTCGCGGCGACCGCTTGAGCCAGGAAGTGACGATCAACAACATTGTCAATCAGTTTCCAAGCCTGAAGGAGATTTCAATTCTCGATACCACCGG
The DNA here is from genome assembly GCA_044869275.1 of bacterium. GTDB lineage: Bacteria > Zhuqueibacterota > Zhuqueibacteria > Zhuqueibacterales > Zhuqueibacteraceae > JBIOXB01. The sequence goes on along the minus strand of JBIOXB010000200.1, from coordinate 28,049 downwards.
GGCCGCCACCAGCTCGACGGCGTACGGTGTACTGGCGGAGGCACGTTCCAACCGCGAAGCGCTCGATCATATCCTGCGCCGGCAAAGTTACACCTCGGAGGTTTATATTTCGGACGAAAAACTGCCGTTGATGGACATTGCCGAGCCGATTTTCGTATTGAATGAGGTCGAGGGCGCATTGTGGGCGGAAATCGATTTGAAGACGATTTGGGCGCTGGTGGACAGCAGCGTCGTGGGCAAAGTGGGTGAGGCCTTCATCTTCCGGGCAGATGGCCAGTATCTGGCGCACTCCGATCGCAAGAAAGTGCTGGAGCGCCAGCGCTTTCAGGAAAAGGATATCGTCCTCGATGTGAGGAACGGCCGGAGCGGGCACAAAATCTACGTCAATCAGGAGGGGGTGGAGATGATCGCGGCCTACGCCGCCATTCCCGAAGAAAACTGGGGCACGGTGATTCAGCAACCGGCGAGCGAGGCATTTGCTTCTGCGCGGCTATTGCGCTGGCAGATCTTTTTGTTGATGATCGGCAGCATCATCGGCGCGGCCGTGATTGCGACGGTCTATACGCGCCAAATCGTCAAGCCGGTGAACCAATTGATCCACGGTATCGAGCAAATCTCGCAAGGTGATTTGAGCCACCGCATCCTGCGACGCGGGCGGGACGAGTTGAGCGCGGTGGCGCTGCATTTCAACGCCATGGCAGCGAAGCTGCTGAAGAGCCAGGCGCGATTGAAGCGCTCCGAACGGTTGGAGATGTTGAACAAAATGGCTTCCGTGCTGTCGCATGAGATTCGCAATCCGCTCAATTCGATGGTGATCAACATGCAGCTCATGCGCCGCGAATTTCGCAAGCCGGAATTCGACACGGACAAATGGGAGCACTTTTACGATATTCTCTCCTCCGAAATTCGCCGCGTGGACGATCTGGTGAGCAATTTTTTGCTGCTGGCACGGCCGCCCAAGCTGGAAAAATCTCCCCACGAAATCAGCGCACTGCTCGACAACCTCATCAAGGTGGAGATTCCAGAAGTGCTGCCGCAAGGCATCCGCGTGATGCGGCGCTATCGGGCGCCTCATCTCCGGTTGAACGTGGACGCCAACAAAATTTATCAAGTTTTCTTGAACATTTTCTTGAACGCCGTGCAGTCCATGCCCGGAGGCGGGCGCTTGACCGTCAGGTTGGATACCTATCGGCGCAAGAACAATGAACGCGAGCGCGAATACGCCGTCATATCTTTTACCGATACCGGCAAAGGCATTCGACCGGAAGAATTACCCAAAATTTTTGATTTTTATTTTTCAACCAAGAAAGACGGCACGGGTATCGGTCTGGCCATTGCTTTGCAAATTGTTGAAAAACATGGTGGCACGATTCGTGTCAAAAGCATGATGGGGCGTGGCAGCCGTTTCTCAGTTTATCTGCCAATAGATCGTCAAGAATGAAAATATATTAAAATAAATTTTTGTCACTTCTCTTGACAAATAACTGTTGGTAACTTATATTCGTGTCTGCTTTCTTCGTGTGAGAGGCATGTAAAGTTTAGTTTTTTTATGAATTTATATGTCGTTTGGCGCGCCTCTTGCCACGTCAAGCAAAGTGTGCTTGTTGCAGAATGTATCGCAGCCTCCTCAATGGGCCGTCAGCAGCTATTTGGATTTGATGGTATCTCCGTTAGTAAGAATTTTCATCCCAACGCAATTTTATATTTCTGCTGGGTTTGGAACTTTCTCCTGAGTGCTACAGTATAGAATTTAAATTCTGTAGCCGTGTGAATTTGATCTCCTCAGAATAAAAGTATTCCCGAGATCTTTTGGGAGAAAGGATGTTCTATGGTCAGAGTTATCGTTGGAGAACGGGAAGCGCTCGACCGGGCAATTATGCGATTCAAACGAAAATGTGATCGTGCCGGTGTACTTCGCGACTTTAAAAGATCAACCTACTATATAAAACCAAGCCAAAGGAGACGCATCAGAAAAGAAAAGGCCATTCGCAGGACGCACAGACAGCAAGCTCATGAATTTTGAGCGCCTTTAACAACTTCACCTCCAGAGTTTGGCAAAGCTGAAAAAGCCAAAAACGGGAACAGAATAATTCCAATCCCCGGGCAAAATGGCTTGAGATTTGCTAAGCTTTTGGCCAGTGGAACAACATCGGACTCTTTATCGTTTGGCTTGAAGCCAAGTTAGGTAGTCATGGAAAATCGTACCAAACAATCTATTGAAAAATATCTCGAGGAGATCGGCGGGTATTCGCCCTTGCCTCCGGAACAAGAAGTCGAGCTCGCGCGCAAGATTCGCAAGAACGATTCGCTCGCGCTCGATAAACTGGTCAAGGCCAATTTGCGCTTCGTGATCAGTGTTGCGAAGGAATATCAAGGGCAGGGACTTCCGCTGCAAGATTTGATTAGCGAAGGCAACCTCGGCTTGATTAAAGCCGCGCAACGTTTCGATGAAACGCGCGGATTCAAGTTCATTTCTTACGCCGTGTGGTGGATTCGTCAGTCGATTTTGCAGGCCTTGGCCGAGCAAAGCCGTGTGGTGCGTTTGCCGCTCAATCGCGTGGGCGCCATCAATAAAGTCGGCCGTGCTCTGGAAGAGCTGGAAAAGAGATTCGGCCGCGAGCCCAGCATGGAAGAGATTGCCGACAAAATGGAATTGACGGCCTTCGAAGTCGCCGATGTCATGAAGACTTCGGCGCGGCATCTGTCGCTCGATGAGCCGTTCAAGGAAGAAGAAGGCAACAGCCTGCTCGACGTGCTGGAGAGCGATCGCTACGCTCCGCCGGATGACAATCTCATGCAAGAGTCTTTGCAAGTGGAGATTGACAAGGTCCTGTCCACGCTCAAAGCGCGCGAAGCGGAAATCATCCGGTTGTATTTCGGCCTGGATGGCGACCGCCCGCTGACGCTGGAAGAGATCGGCGAGCATTTCAAGCTGACGCGCGAACGTGTGCGCCAGATCAAGGAAAAAGCGCTCCGGCGCCTGCGCCACCGCTCGCGCCTCGAGCCGCTGCGCAAGTATCTCGGATAATCTCTGGTTTTTTTGCAAATTAAAAAACCCGTTCCGGCATGCCGGAATGGGTTTTAAATTTTATGGGCAGCGACAAAGCTCACAGCAGCGGCTCCGGGGCGGGATTGGGGGGGATCAGGCGTCCGTCGGGCCATGCTCTTCGCACAAAGCCAGGCGAGCAGCAGGGGCACGCCGAACTCCACCCCCTTGATCCAATTTTGTTCCCGCCAAACGCCGGTACGAGAAAAACCTGTCAAGACCCAATACGAAAAGAACACCGTGCCGGTCAAGATCACTAGAAACAGCCAGAGCTGCTCGACACAAGCTTGCGGTAGGACCCCCGGCTCAGCCGCCGCCGGCGCAACAGGGCTTTTGCTCATAACTTGAGGAAGAGCATGCCAGGAAGACGGAAGGGTCAAACTCAGCAGCGGCAGAACCCACAATAAATACCAAGGGTGCAGCGTGGGAGAAAGCAGTAAGAATGCGGCAAATAGAAGAAGTGTGAGGTTCGCCCAGGGCAGCGCACGGCCCAATCCCACCCTTTGGCGCGAGCGCAGCCAGACATAAGCATACAGGCACAAAAAGAGCAATGCCATTGCAGTTTTCGTAATCAGCAATGCCAAATCCGTGCGTCGCGTCGTTAATACTTCCGTGGTGATAACCCATTCCCGCGGCACCATCAGAAAAGTGACCACTGCGTCTGGCAGAAGCGCATGAATAGGAGTGTAGAGTAGTGAAAAAAGTCCGTCGTTGAACCGCCATTTGGCAGAATAAATCAGCAAACCGGAGAAGAGATTCTTGCCTGCGGCCAGAAAAGGCAAATAGCTCCCGCACACGATAACCGCGAAGAGGGCTACCGCCAGCCAGGTTTTTTTGCGCTGGTTTTCGAGCAAAAACAAAAACGGCAGGAGCAGAATGCTGAGAAACTTGACAATAAACGCCAGCGCCAAAAGTATCGCGCCGCGATAAACGCGATTGTTTTGCAGCGCGGCGATCGCCCACAACATGAAGAACACGCCCACTCCGTCGCTGTGGCCGTTGCCGGCGATTTCAATGATCGGCAGCGGATGCCAGGCATAAAGAATCGCCCAGCGCGCGTCGAGGTGAAGGCGTGGCAGAATTCTGAAAAGTGCCGCCACCAGCAAAACGTCAATCAACACGAAGACAAGTTTGAGGCCGAACATGCCGCCCACTCCTGCGTATTCACCGGCACTCTTCCCCAGCCAAAAAAGAATTTGCAGCAGCGGCGGATAAACCGTGGGCACGTGTTTATGGCTCAAAGACGGATAAATTTCATCGGTTTTCCACGCCTCGAGCTCAGGCGCTTCAGGGGGGTGTAAATAGGGATTCACACCATTCTGCAAGAGGTGAGCGTCCCACAAATAACGATAAATGTCATTCGAAAGCCACGGCGAATGCGGCAGCAAGGCGAAGCGAAAAGCCAATGCAAACCCAAAGATGATTATTGCCTCCGTTGCGGTTGTTCGCGCCGCAGGAGTGAAATATTTCAACGCGAAAATCACCAGCAAAAGAAGTACAAACAAAGCGCCGAGCAGCGCCGCAAATGAAAAGGCTTGTCCGGGCGCCGCGCCGTGCGCGAGCGTGTGAGGCATTCGTGCGAGCGCGGCATAAAGCGCGAATGACAAGGCGCCGAGGAACAAAAGCAAGAACGTAAATCGTTTTGGCATGGATCGGTTTTTCACGAGGCATGTATTTGGACTAACACGCGTCTTGGCGGCAAAGGCGTGGATACGAGAGTTTTGCCCTGCTTGCCACAAAATAATTTATGTCGAAATCGCCACTATTGCCAGTTAGATTTTCACTGGGAAACGTGCGCCGGGTCGAGGTCGCAAATCAAAAAATGCAATTCCTCTTACAGGCTTGGTGGCAAATAACCAACGCTGTAACACAAAATGCCTGGCCCGAAAGCTAATTGCCGAATTATCAGAACAATCCGCTGCGCTCCGCGCTGGCACGGTCTTCGCTTATGAACATGATAACAGATCGGGCGCCGGAAAATTCCCTTGCATTTTTGGGCGAATGTAAACATATTCACGCGCATGAAAAATTCTTCGACACTGGAGCCTGCCCAAGAGCCGCATCGCGCCGCCGCGCACTTTTGTGCTTTCAGGAAGTCAAGCCCGTTGATCATTGATATGACCGCATCACCGAATTCGAGCCCAGGAAAAGTATTCGCGCCAGGGACGGTATGGGCCGTTTTGACCCGCCAGTTTAAAAGCGGCGCCCGTGGTTTAGTCGCTTTAACTCCAATTCAACCCTCCGGCTTTTCCATGCTCTCGTTTCGCCTATCGGCGTGATCGGCCATGTGGTTGCGCGAACGCGAGTGGCAGGCCGAGCTGCTGGACGATCCCGGCCTGAATGAAATCGAAGTGCGCAACGCGCTGGACGGTTTGCAGCGTTTGAATTGCATCAGCCGCGGTGCGGGCATTTTGTGGGCGGAGATCGCGAGGCTGGCAAGATCGCAATCGCTCCGAGGCCTCCGGGTCTTGGATCTGGCTTGTGGCGGCGGCGACATTGCGTTGGCGCTCATGAAGAAAGCCGCAAATGGCGGACTTGCTTTGAGCATGCATGCCTGCGACCGTAATGCCCGTTCTTTGGAATATGCACGCCGCCGCGCCATCACCGCCGGACTCGCCATCGAGTTTTTCGCCCAAGACGTGCTCAACGAGCCATTGCCCGCAGGATATGACGTCGTGATGTGTTCCCTGTTTCTGCATCATTTGCAGGAACGTGACGCGATCACTTTGCTCAGCCGCATGTCGGAGGCGGCGCAACATCTGGTGCTGGTGAATGATCTGAAACGCAGCATGTTCAACTACGTGCTGGTCCTGATCGGCAGCCGGCTCCTGTCCCGTTCGCCGATCGTGCATGCGGACGCCGTGCTTTCCATGAAAAACGCCTTTACGGCGGCCGAGCTTGCCGCTCTCGCAGAAACTGCGGGATTGAAGAATTTTTCGATATGCACGCACTTGCCCGCGCGCATGATGTTGTGCTGGGAAAAGCCATGACCCTTGCCGGAACGATTGCCGCCGCAAGCACCGTTAACCGAATCTGGGATGCCGCCGTCGTGGGCGCGGGCCCAGCAGGTGCATTCGCGGCGCGTCAGCTCGCGGCTTCCGGCCTGCAAGTTCTTCTGATTGAAAAGCAGCGCTTTCCGCGGTACAAAGTTTGTGGTTGTTGTTTCAGCGCGCGGGCGGTGGCGGCATTGCAGGCGTGCGGATTGGGACACTTGTTCGATCAAGCCGGAGCAAAACATCTGCACAGCTTTACGCTTGCGCATCAAAACCATCGTGTGAGCCTCGCCCTTCCCATGGGAAGAGCGGTTTCGCGCACTGCTTTTGATGCGGCTTTGGTCCAGGCTGCAATCACAGCCGGCGCTTTTTTCTTGCCGGAATGCCAGGCGGTTCTGGGAGGCGCGGGCGACAGGCAGCGACGGGTATTACTGCAGCAGCGGTATGACGAATACGAAATTCGCGCGAAAGTAGTCATTGGCGCAGATGGCCTGGCCGGAACATTACGCCGAAATGCTCCGGAGCTGGCGGCGCCGCCGGAGCCGGATTCCTATCTTGGCGCCGGCGCGATGACCGCCGCACCGCCTTCCTTTTATCAACCCGGAACGATTTACATGGCGTATAGTCGTTTCGGCTATGTCGGTTTGGTGCGCGTGGAAAACGAACGACTCGCGATCGCCGCAGCGTTCGCCAAAAGTTTTGTCAAGAAAGCCGGAACGCTGGCTCAAGCTGCGGGAGAGGTGCTGCGCGAAGCCGGACTACCGGCTCCCACAGATTTGCACGATCTGCCGTGGAAAGGCACGCCCGAGCTGACGCGGCGCCCGGCAAAAATGAGTGACCGCCGTTTTTTTGCGCTCGGTGATGCCACGGGTTACGTCGAGCCTTTTACCGGCGAAGGCCTCGCCTGGGCGATGCATTCTGCCGCAGCGCTCATCCCGTTGGCGCTGCGCGGCGTGGCGCATTGGTCGCCACAGCTCGAAGTCGAATGGACGCGCGTCTATCGCCAAACGGTTGGCCGGCGCCAAACGCTTTGCCGCGTGATTGCGCGCGCCTTGCGCCATCCCGCTTTGATTGAAACCATCTTCCGTCTGGTGGAAAAACACTGGTTGCCATTGGAACCGCTGGTAAATTTTCTGCATCTGGAACCGGGAAGCAAAGAACCGGCTGCCTTGCGCAGCGCCGCAATCACGAGCCCAATTTGAGCCTCAGTCTCCTCAGCATCGGCACAGCTTCGCCTGAGCTTGCCATTCCGCACGAGCGCGCCGCCGTGCTCGCAGAATCCTACACCTGCACCACGGACGAGCAGCGACGCGTTTTTCATCGCTTGTATCGCATGAGCGGCATCGCGCGGCGCGGCAGCGTGATCCTGGAGCAAGATGCGCAAGGCGTTATCCATCAATCTTTTTATCCGCCCATGCGCAGCCCCGAGGATCGCGGGCCGGGCATGGGCATACGCATGCAGCGCTATGAAGAAGAAGCGCCGAAGCTCGCACTGGCGGCGGCACAGAAGGCCGTGGACCACGCGGGCATTGCGCGCAGAGAGATCACGCATGTGATCACGGTGTCGTGCACGGGCTTTTTTGCGCCGGGCGTCGATTACGCCCTGATTCGCGATTTGTCGCTGGTGCCCAGCGTCGCACGCACGCACATCGGCTTCATGGGATGCCACGGCGCCATCAATGGCTTGCGCACGGCTCTGGCGTTCGCGCATCGAGATGCCAGCGCGACGATTTTGATCTGCTGTGTGGAGTTGTGCAGCCTGCATTATCAATACGGCTGGCATCCGGAACAAATTGTCTCCAACGCTTTGTTTGCCGACGGTGCGGCCGCGGTGGTCGCCCAGCCCGGCCGCCAGCGCCAGAAGCAGCACTGGCAAGTGGCGGATTGTGGCTCGTTCGTCATTCCCCAATCCGGCCAGGCGATGACCTGGCGCATCGGGGACCAGGCCTTCGGCATGACGCTGTCGCCCACGCTGCCCGAATTGATCGACGCCCATCTGCGCGTGTGGCTCGCCGACTGGCTCGCGCAAAATCATTTGCAGATGAACGACATCAAGAGCTGGGCGATTCATCCCGGTGGGCCGCGCATCATTGGTGCGGTGGGGCGCAGCCTGGCGTTAAACGATCAAGCATTGGCAGTCTCGCGCGCGGTGTTGCGCGAGCACGGCAACATGTCTTCGCCGACGGTTTTGTTCATCCTTCAGGAATTGCAGGCGCGCGGTGCGGAAACACCTTGTGTCGCGCTCGCCTTCGGCCCTGGTGTTGTCGCTGAAGCGGCTTTGTTTTTATGATCTTTTGCATGAGCATTCGCATTTCAATCTGCCTTGCAACTTATCCAGTTGTGCGAGGAAAACGTGCGCATAGGAATTGACGCGACTTGTCTGCCTTCAGCTTTGGCCGGCGCGGGCCGTTACATTCACGGTGTGGTGCGGGGCTTGGCCAGCGTCGATGGACACAACGAGTATTTTATTTTTATCAAAGCACAACATGCCGGCAAGTTTGAGCGTCTGCCGGCAAACATGCAATTGGTGCCGCTGCCCAATTTTTCGCGGCCGCTGCGCCTGGCGTGGCAGCATTTTGCCGCGGGCCAGCATGCGCGCCAACTCAAACTCGAGGTTTGGCACGGCATGCACTACACGCTGCCGGCCTTTACACGAAGTCTGGCGACGGTCGCCACGTTTCACGACCTGGGCGTCATTCTGTATCCGCATTTTTATGCCTGGGGCAAACGCGTTTATTTTCGCCAGGCGATCACGCGGGCATTGCATACGGCCCGGCACCTGGTCGCGGTGTCCGAAGCCACGGGCGGCGACTTGAAGAGGTTGCTGGCGCAGCGCAAAAACGGCAGCGCCCAACCGCCGGTGGCCGTGATTCCTTCGGGTGTTGATGAAAAATTTTTCACCTCGCTTTCTGCCGAGCAGATTGCGCGCGTGCTCCAGGCGCATCACCTCGACGCACCCTACTTGCTTTTCGTCGGCACTTTCGAAAAGCGCAAAAATTTGAATTTGCTCGTGCGTGCCCTTCACATTCTCGGCCAGCGCGGCCATGATAATTGCATGCTTGCTCTGGCCGGGCAACCTGACAACGGCAGTGCGGAAGTGCGCGCCACCATCGCACAACTCGGTCTGCAACAACGCGTGCGTATTCTGGGTTATGTGCCGGAAGAAGATTTACCGGCGTTGTATCAAGGCGCAGCGCTCTTCGCGTTACCTTCATATTATGAAGGCTTCGGATTTCCGCTGCTGGAGGCCATGGCGGGCGGTGTGGCGGCACTGGCCGCGGATAATTCTTCACTGCGGGAATTGGCGGCGCATCCTGCCTTGCTGTGTGAAGAGACGCCGGCGGCTTGGGCGCACAAGATGGAACACTTGTTGTGCGATCAAAAACTGCGGCGCGAGTTGAGCGCCTATGCACGCGCACGCGCACGCGCATTCTCCTGGCGAAGGACCGCGGAACAGCTTTGCGAAATCTACGAGAGCCACGCCCGCCGCACGCCGTATCACGCCAAAACCGGCGGGACCTCGGCGGCGTCGCCGAATTCTGAATTCCGCGCGACCCTGGTGGCCGGTGGCGCTTCGGCCGAATTGCTGCACGCGGTGCGGCGCACACTGGCGTATGCAGATTTATTCGATTATCCGTTGACTTGCAGTGAAATTCACTACGGTTTGTTCGGCGTCCAGGCTGTGTACGCGGAGGTCCGCCAGGCTCTGCGCGGGCTGGAAGACGGCGGCGAGATCATGAAAGCGGAAGGGCATTACTTTTTGGCGGGCCGCGCACCGATCGTGGCGCTGCGCCAACAACGGCGCGAGTGGAGCCAGGCATTGCTGCAGAAAAACCGGAGGTGGTTGCGCCTGGTGAGGAGCTTTCCATTCGTGCGTTGCGCCGCCCTCTCCGGTGCCATGGCGTTTCAAAATTGCACACGCAGCGATGATATCGATCTGTTCCTCATCGTTGAAAAGGGCCGGTTGTGGACGGTTTATACCGGCTTGGCCATCTTGCTGAAACTGGCCGGCAAGCGCCGGCGCTTGTGTTTGAATTGTCTGGTGGACACCGAGCACTTGTTGTGCGCAGATCAGGATGATTTCGTGGCGCATCAGATTGCGTTTTTGCAGCCTGAAAGCGGAGCCGAAAGTTTTCGCCAGTTTGTTCGCGCGAACGGCTGGTGCGGGCGTCATCTACCGCAAAGCAACATGGAAAGCCGCTTGACCGAGGAGATTCAAACTCGCGATCTCTCCCTGGCGCGGGCGCGGTGGCGCGTTGCACTGGAAGGATTTTTGCGCCGCCCACTGTTTGACCGCCTGGAAGATTTTATTTGCGAGCACTATCGCCGCCGCATTGCCCATTTAACGCAGCATTTGCCACCGCAAGCCGTTGCGGCTACGCCCGGACAGATCAAGCTTTTTACGAACAATCACCGCTTCCGAGTGCAGCGCAGCGTGGCCGCGCGGCTGCAAGAATTGGAAAAGCCGCACCTGCTCGACAAGCAAAATGTACACGACGGCTTTGCCGCGGTCTGAGCTCATTCATTCGAAGAATGGCAACTCTGGAAATCGTTCTTCTTAAGTTTTCAAAAATGCGCAAATCTGCAGCCAAAAAAATCATGCCTCGCCCTCCCGGCAGGGTGATTGAAGATGGTCGATTTGTGCGACTGCAAAAACTCTATCAAACACGGAGGAAGATCATGCGATTGGGTCAAGGGCTGTCCCGACTGGGAATGATCGTGTTCGTGCTGCTGTTTTCGGGCCGCGCGCCGGCAGGGGATCAGAAATCCCGAAACGCCTCTTCGCCTTTCGAGTTTGTAAAGCCGCCCGCCGCGGCGCCCGACGAGCTGCAAAATCAAGTGCTCGACATCTTTGACAGCAAATGCGCTTTTGCAGGTTGCCACACCGGCGTGAACGCGCCCAAGGGCCTCAACCTGAGCGAAGAAATGTTCGTCTCCGAATTGGTGAATGCGAAAAGCACGGACTTTCCCAGAATGATGCTGGTGAAGCCGGGAGACGCGGACAATAGTTATCTCATCAAAAAGGTCAAAGGCTCTTCCGGCATCAAGGGCGATCGTATGCCGCGTGGTGCACAGCCGCTTTCATCCGGCGAAATCGCCACGCTGGAAAAATGGATCAACGCCATGCCCGCGAACGTGCGCGTCGAAGCGCCGCAGATGAAATATGCACAACCCTTCTACGGCTGGTCGCTGGCCAATCTTCCCACTGCGGAAACGCTGGAACCGGGCGCTTTTACGTACCGCATCGCGCATCGCTTTCGCAGCAACGCCGGCAAAAGCACTTTTGAAACCTTGTGGGGCATCGACGGCGGCGCATACGTGATGGCCCAATTCGCCTTTCCCGTAGCCAACAGCCTGACTTTGAACTTGGAGCGCACCGGCATCAATGCCACTTTCGAGTTTGGCGCGAAGTGGCGCTTCTTGCGTGAGAAGACCGACGGCTCCATGCCCTTATCGGCGGCGATTTATGCCGGCGTCGACTGGACGACCATCGACGGCCTGCAGGATCCGGCAAATCCCAATAATACTTTGAGCCGGACGAGCAGCGAGCGCTTTGCCTATTTCGCGCAACTGCCCATCACCAAAAAAGTGGTGGACCGCGTCTCGCTGGCCTTCGTGCCCGGGGTGCTGCTGAACGGCAACTTCAACGTGCAGAACGAGGACCCGCTGGTCACGATGGGGGTGGGCGGAAAATTTGCATTCAATCAAAGTTATGCCTTCTTCGCGGAGGTGACGCCCGTCGTCGCGGGAGAGGCGACGGCAAATGTCATCGGCGGCATGCAGGTGCAAGGCAACCAGATGGTATTTTACGATACATTTGTTGCCGGCCTCGAGATCAAAGCCGGCGGCCACGTGTTTCACTGGTTCATCGCCAACTCCGGCGGCAATACCACCAACCAATACATGAGCGGGGGCGACCTCGACTTTGGCGACGGCAATTATCGTATCGGTTTCAATATCTATCGGATTTTGGATTATCCTTTCGTTAAATAGCTTGACAATGTTAAGTTGGCTAAAAAAGCCCCTAGTTTTTGTCATTCTGTAGGAATCTTCCCACGAGGCTTGCACACAAACCTAGGGAAGATCCCGAAGCGTCGGGATGACAAATTGAGAGGGCACGAATTTAACTTAACATTGTCAAGATAGTATCTGTCCGGAAACACCGCGATCTGGGCGGATGAAGCCGGTTTCATTACAGGAGAAGATCATGAAAGTAAGAACGCTTGCGGCGGTGAGTGGAAGCCTGTTGTTGTTGATCAGTCTTGTCTTCGTGGCGTGCGAGCATCAAACGCCAATCACCGCACCGCCGGTACAAGTGCAACCCACATTGTCGAGCATTCAAACGAATATTTTCACACCGAAGTGTGCGATACCGGGTTGCCATACTGGCGGCAACCCCACCGGGCAATTATCACTGCAAACAGGGCAGTCCTACAATACTCTCGTCGGAGCGGGAGGCACGGGAGTGACGTCCAGCGGCTACGGGCCAAGATTGCGCGTCCAGCCCGGAAACGCCAATAACAGTGTATTGTATTTGAAAGTCTCCGGCAACACGCTGGGAGGGCAAATGCCACAAGGCATGCAAGCCCTGAGCGCAGCAGAAATGAGCGCGATTCAAACGTGGATCAACAACGGCGCGCAGAACAATTGAACGGATGTGAAAATCTAAACCACGAAAGAAAGGCTGAGAGTCATGATCAGGAGCTCGCGTCTTTGCGGAATTGTCCTTTTCGGATTGATAGTGATGGCGGCTGGCCTGCGGGCGCAAACGCCGGATATTGCCGCGCTCGGCGGCAAGCAGATTTACAACCTAAAAAAATGCGGTGACTGCCACAATCAAGGCGCGAAGCAATTCACGCCGCTGAAAGCACCGGCCGATTCGGCAAAATTAGCGGCGCACGTCGACTCATTGAAATTGGAAAATGTTTTGCGCAAAGATACTTCTCCGCGCCGGCAGAAACGAACCATGGGCGAAGAAGTTGCGGCCCTGGTGGCTTATATCCAGGCGCGCGAGAAAACTGATGCCGCCGCCGCTAACGCCGTTACGGCCGGCTTCGCCATGGTGCGCGAACAGTGCCGCAATTGTCACGTGCTCAACGGCATCGGTAACAAAGAAGGCGCCGGGCCGAATCTCAAAGGTGTGGGCGCCAAACACGATAAAAAATGGCTGGTCGACCACTTCGTCGATCCGCAGGCGTTCGTCAAAGATTCGCTCATGCCCAAGTATGGCGCTCTGCCCAAAGAGGAGCTCGAGGCCATGGCGGATTATTTGTTGACGCTAAAATGAAAGCAACACGATGATTGCGTGTGGGCAGGGGCGATTTTAATCTTGGTTGTATGAGCTGGTGCATTAAGTTTTATTCATTTTTTGCCATGACGGCGAATTTTTCAGTCAAAGGAGACAAGTTATGCCCACACGGTTTTTCAACCAATGTGCAGAAGGAGTGTTGTTGCTCGGTTTGGTTTTTCTCATGGCTGCTTGCAAGCAAGATTCGCCCAGCGCACCGCCGCCGGTAGTCGTGCAGCCGACGCTGGCCAGCCTGCAGGCTAACATTTTCAACTTGAAATGCGCCGTGGCGGCCTGTCACACCGCCGGCATCACCCCCGGTATCGCGCCGTTTTCGCTCCAGAGCGGGCTCACCTACAGTAGTTTGGTTTACGCCAGTTCGGCCTATGGCAACCCGCGCATGCTGCGCGTCAAACCGAACGACGCGATGAACAGTTCGCTCTATTTGAAGGTTCTGGGTGATCCGGCCGTAGGTGGGCCTTCGGCGCGCATGCCGGCGGGCCTTGGACCCATGAGCACGACCGAGATCAACGCCATCCGAGACTGGATCAACGCGGGCGCGCTTCCAGACACCACGCCCGGTATCGTCAACAGCGTTCGCATTACAAGACCGAACAACACCACCATACAAATCGGGGCCAATCTCGATCTCAATGCGCAGGCTCTGGACGCGAACAATAATGGGATCACCGCGATATTTACCTGGTCCAGCTCCGCCCCGAATGTTGCAACCGTCGATATGAATAGCGGCCTGGTCGCCGGCGTGAGTATTGGTTCAGCAACGATTACGGCCACAGCGAATGGCCTAAGTGACACCTTGGGAGTCACCGTAATCGCGCCACCACCGCTGCAGGCAACGCTGTCCAGCATTCAAGCGAACATTTTCACACCCAAATGTGTGAACGCGGGATGCCATCCGGGTGGCGGCGCGCCGATGTCGCTCGCGGCCGGCACCTCCTTTACGACTTTGGTGGGCGTGAACTCTGCCCAATTCGGCCGCCTGCGGGTCGCGCCAGGCAATGCCAACAATAGCGTTTTGTATTTGAAGGTCATTGCCGATAACAGCGTGGGCCGGGGCATGCCGCCGATTGGCGCGCCCTTGAGCCAGACGGAAACCGATTCCATCGCCGCCTGGATCAATCGCGGGGCGCAAAACAATTAGTCTCGATCTTTCTCTGTATAGGTAATACCGAAGCATTTATCCCGCAAGGCTGGGACGAATTCGCAAAGGCGCCGCAAAGAAAAACCTGCTAAGGGTCAAGTGAACGATGGCTTGATTTTTGGCGCACTTTGCGTTCCCTTTGCGTCTCCGTCCCGGTGCATCGGGATGCGCTTTTTGCTCTTTCTTGCCATTCGACGAGGAATTATGATGTTGCCTCGGCGCATAAAAATTCTCTTGCTACATCCTCGGGCAACTCCTGGTGATTCGTGCACCGTGCCGTATTCATGTCTGGCGGTGGCAGCACCGCTGGTGGCCGCGGGGTATGAGGTGGAAATTCTCGATGAGTTTTCGACGCCTCATTATGCGCAACGCCTGCTGGCGGCGGCGGCACAAGCCGATCTCCTTGGCATTTCCTGTTTTACCGGTTTTCAGATTGAATCTGCCCTGCGCGCGGCGCGCTTGCTCCGCCAGCATTTCCCAAGACTTCCTTTGGTGTGGGGAGGATATCATCCCTCTCTCTATCCCGAAACCACGGTTGCCAGCGAGCTCGCAGATTTCGTGGTGACCGGCCAGGGAGAATGGACGTTTCTCGATTTCGCCAATCGTTTTGCGGCGCAGGATGGCGCTGCCCTGACACCGGGGATCTGGCGCAAGGAGAACGGCCTTCCCATCCATAATCCCGGCGGCGCTGCCTTTCGCAACCTCGAGGATTTTCCGGCATTCCCGTATCATCTGGTGCCACTCTCGTCCTTCTTGATTGACAGTCTCACCTCGAGAAGCATTTCCTATCATTCCAGCATCGGATGCCCGTTCCGCTGCAATTTTTGCACGGTCACACAAATCTACGAGCAGCGTTGGAGCGGCTTTCCGGCAGAAAGAGTTTTGCGGGACATTCGGTTCTTGCTGGAAAATACCGGCGCGCAAAGCGTGGAGTTTTACGACAACAACTTTTTCGTGAACGACCAGCGCACGTATGAGATCGCGAGCGCTTTACTCGATGCCAAGCTGGGAATTCTCTGGAGCGGCGAGGCGCGACCGGATAAAATTGCCGAGTACGACGACGACATGCTGGGACTGCTGACGCGCAGCGGGTTGCGCTGGGTGTTCATCGGCGCCGAAAGCGGGCATGAGGCGGTGTTGCAAATGATGGAACGCGATCACAAGGTGGATGATATTCTGCGCGCCGCTGAGAAACTGGGCCGGCACAAAATCAAAACCACGTTCTCGTTCAACCTCGGCTATCCCGGTGAACCGCCGGATAATTTCAGCCGCACTGAAGCGTTGTGCCGCGAGCTGCGACGCCTCAATCCTGAAAGCGAACTGATGATCTACATCACCACCGCTTATGACAGCACCCCGGCTTTTCATCGCGCCAAGGAGTTCGCCTCCAAAACCACAAACAGCATCGCCGAATGGTCGCATCTCGATCAACGCAGCGGCAACGGCAAAGCCTGGCTCTCTCCGCAGTACCGGCGCAAGCTGTACAATTTTACGATCACGACCTTCTACGCCACCAGTTTCTTGCATCGCCGTTTCCGCCAGCTGTTTCCTCGCAACCTCTTTTTGCGTCTGCTGCACCGGGTTGCTCATTTGCACTTGCGCCTGAGCCGCTATCAGACCATTCTTGATCTGCGCATCTTGAACAGGCTTTTTTTATTGACCTCTCGAAAGACCCGGCGCCAGGCCGTGGATATGTGGAGCGGCCGTTCTTGAGGTCAGAACCGTGGCACATTCTGGCAAACTAAACGGCCATCGCATGAGCATGAAAGTTTGCCATACCGTCTTTCATGAAATGCCGCTCCTCGTTTCATGGGAGGAGCTGGCAGAACGATTTCCGGGAGTCACGCACTTGCTGCGTGCCCAGCAGAGATTGGGTCTCCAGGTTTCCTGGATTGCCCCGTCCAGCGCAAGCCTGACATTTTTCCAGGATGAGATTAAAATCAAATTCGTCCGGACAGCGAGGTTTTTGAAAGTTGGCTCAAGACGGCAGTATGTCGGCTGGAAGCAAGCGCGCTGCGTCGCTCGTGCTGCTGCTGCTGAAAACCCCGAGGTGGTGCATCAGCACGGATTGAATTCGTGGATGGCACTGCGGGCTTTAAATGAGTTGGCGCGAGAACACGGCCTCCATTGCGTGGTGCAAGATCACGGCGGCGGCGTGCCGGCTTTGGGCATGAAGAGACAGCTTTATAAAAAACCACTTGCCGCGATTCGTCAAGTTATTTTTGGCGACTCAAACATGCGTGACTTGTGGATTGGCCGCGACCTGCTCGCACCGGATAAATGCAAAATCCTTTTCGCGGCGTCTTCAAGCTTCTCCCCGGTTGGCGAGGCGGAGCGCTGCCGTTTGCGCCGGCAATTGCAGATGGAGGGCGCGCCGATTTTCGGCTGGGTGGCGCATCTGGATCACAACAAAGATCCCCTTACCATTTTGCGTGCCAGCACGGGTTACTTTGCAGAAAATCTCGGGGCGCGGCTTTATATGCATTTTATCAAGGATGATTTGCGCGCGGCTTGTGAAGCCATGATTGCAAAGCATCCGATCCTGCAGCAACGGGTGTTTTTGCGCGGCCGGGTGCCGCATGCGCAGCTCGAAGCTTTTTTTCGCGCCATTGATTATTTTGTGCAGGGCAGCCACCATGAAGCTTATGGCTACGCCGCGGTGGAAGCCATCTCAACTGGTGCGATTCCGATTCTCACTGACATTCCCAGTTTTCGCCTGCTTTGTGACGATGGTCGTTGTGGTTTCTTGTTTCCGCCGGGCGATGCTCGTGCTTTGCAGCACATTCTTTCGCAGCTGCCCAAGTCCGTAGCCTGCTCGCAACGCGAGCGCGTGCATCGCCGCTTTGAGCAGGAGTTTTCGTATGCAGCCCTCGCGCAAAAGTTGTTGACACTTTATGACAAGACTTGACGGCACACTCTGATGCGCGTGGCACTTTTTTCAAACGGATTTCCCGAGAAAGTCGACGGCGACTATACCCCGGCAGTGATCGATACTTTGCTCCGGCTTTCCGAGTCGCATGAGATTTGGGTTTTTGCCGTGGGCGGCATGCAGCCGGTGGCTGGGAAAAGTTATCGTTTTCATCGCCTCAATGTCGTCGCCACCGGCAGGCTGACAGCCGGCAACTTTCCGGGCAAGACGGTTGCGCTCTTGCGCGAGGCTTGGCACCTTCACCGCGAGCGGCCTTTCGATCTCACCCATGGCATTTGGCACGTCGGCAGTCTTGCGGCCACGGTGTTTGCCAAACTGGCGGGAGCTCCGGTGGTGCTCTCCATGTTGGGCGGTGAAATAGCCGATTTGCCCGCGTTCGACTATGGCGCGATCTCAAAACCGCATTGGCGATGGATTTTGCGCCGCTGTTTGGCGCATGCCGACGCCGTCACCACCGGGTCGAAGTATTATTTTGAAAAAGTAGCCGCATTCGTTCCGGCGGCAAAAGAGAGAATCGTGCTCGCACCCCTCGGCATTGATCCCGCAGCCCTGCCGTGCAGAAATGGGGGGGCAAATGCTGAGCTGCGCTTGCTCAACGTGGCCGCCCTGCAACCGATGAAAAACATTTCTCAGATTCTGCAGATGGTTAGTGCGCTTGAGACGAAGCCATGGCATTTGACGATTGCCGGAACCGGGCCGTTGGAAACTGCATTGCGCAAAGAAATTATGCATCGGGGTTTGAACGATTCCGTAGAATTGGCCGGCTGGCAGCCGGAGCAGCTCTTCAAACAGCAGTTGTCTCAGTTCGATTTACTTATTTCTCTTTCCGCGCACGAGGCGCAGGGTATGGCGATGATCGAAGCGGCTGCTGCCGGGCTGCCCATGCTCGCCACCCGGGTGGGTGTCGCGGATGAGCTTGCAAGCCTGGGCGCCGCCATCGTTTTTGTGGAATCATCGCAAACTGCTTTTGCCGGCTTGCAACACTGCTTGCAAAACCTGCGTTCTTTGCAGCAACAGGCCCGCACCGCTGCCGCAAAGATTCGCGCGCAGTATGATATTGCACATACGGTTCGCCGGTTTGATGAGCTTTATGCACAATTAGGAGCCAGGCAAAAGAACTCGGCAAAAGCATTGTGGCATCAAACTGAAATACCCGTGGGCATGAAGATTCGCCGGAAAATCCGGCCGCTGTTCTTTCGCCTGGCGTTGCCGGTCATTAATCATCAACGCCGAAAAAATGCGGATACTGCGGTTGATGGCCTGAAGCTGCGCACCGAGGTGAAGGTCTTTCATCCGAAATTTTTTTTCAGCAGCAAAATTCTTGGCCGCTATTTGGCCGCGCAGGTGGCCGCGCAGGAAAAGGTGCTGGACATGGGCACAGGTTCGGGTATTGTCGGCCTCATGGCCGCCCAACGCGGCGCGCACGTCTTGGCCGTGGATGTCAATCCCGCGGCGGTGATGTTGGCGAATGAAAATGCCCGGATCTACGATTTGAACGGCCGCTGGCGCGGTTTGGAAAGCGATCTCTTCGCTCGGCTCGACCCGGCAGAAAAATTTGATTGGATTGCTTTCAATCCTCCCTATTTCCCCGGCCCGGTGCAGCGGCCGGAAGAGGCAGCTTGGTATGCCGGCGATCATTACGAAACCATCGAGCGCTTCCTCGCACAGGCCCCCAATTTTCTCCAACCGCGCGGGAAGATTGTTTTGATCATGTCTTCGGATATGCCGCTGGCTTTGCTGCACGAAAAATTTCATCGTTTTGGTTATGAGGTGGTGGCGCACCAGAGCAAGCCGCATTTATTTGAGGTTTTTCATCTATTGCAATTGCAGGCAGGCGATCAGCAATGAGAATGCCACCGCGATTAGAAAGCTTCAGCCGCCGGTTGGCTTATCTTTCCCCCACGGGAAAAAATAGCCTCGGCCCGCGCTGGATTGTCCTGGTGGTGAATAACACCTGCAATCTCCACTGCAAAATGTGCGACGTCGGCACCGGCACCAGCGACACGATTTTTTATCGCAACTTGATCGGGCAGAGCCATGGCAACATGGCGCTCGATCTTTTTGACCGCATTCTCGCAGATGCCGGCGCATTTCCCGTCCGTCCGCGCCTCAGTCTCAGCTACACCGAGCCCGGCATTCACCCCAAAGTCGTGGACCTGGTCGAACAGGCCAAGCGCGCCGGATTTTATTGCAGCCTCACTACCAACGGTTTTACCTTGCCGCGCCTGGCTGCGCCCCTGGTCGAGCTGGGCTTGGATGAGCTTTTCGTTTCAGTGGACGGCACGCGTGAAGTTCACAACGAGGTGCGCGGCTCGAAGCGATCGTTTGACCTGCTCATGCAAGGTCTGCACGCCGTTGCCGAGCTTAAAGGGCGGCAACGCCAAAGCCTCCCAACGCTCAACGTGGTGTATGTCTTCACGGAAGAAAGCTATTTGACTTTGGTTGACCTGCTCGAAGAATTGCGGCCGGTGCGGCCGACGCAGGTGGTGGCGACCTTGCTGAATTTTATTCATCCGGACAGCGCGGCACAGCACAATCTGCGTTTCGGCAGGCGTTATCCCGCGACGGTGACGAATTTGCGCCAAGTCAACTTGCATGCTTTTGATTTGAAGGCGCTCATGCGCCAGATCGATGCCGCGCGCGCCAAAGCCGCCGCGCTGGGAATTTTTTTCAACCTTCGCCCCGGCGTGCAATCGGAACAAGAACTGCAGCGCTATTTCGAGAAGGTGAGCGAACCGGCGGCCGGCAATTTCTGCAGCGATCCTTGGAACATGGTGATGATTCAAACCAACGGCGACGTGATTCCCGCGCACGGGCGTTGTTTCAATACCGTCGCCGGCAATCTGAATGAGGTTTCGCTTCGGGCAATATGGAACGGCAAAGCCATGATCGCTTTTCGGCAATTGCTCAAAATGGAAGGCGGTTTGCTCCCGGCCTGTACGCGCTGCTGCGGCTGTTTCGACCACCGTGCCGGCGGCGCGGAAAAGGCGGCTTTCGCGCTGCAACGCGCTTGGCAGCGACAAGAACTTGCTTGATCGTATGTTGATAAATTTTGGAGAATGGCAATGCGTGTGCGCTTGGACGAAATCAGCGGCCAAACCCTGCCCTCTACACGCGTGCAAAGAACGCTCGGCACTTTTGCGACGATTGAAGACCGAGCCACCTTTGGCCACGTAAGTAAATATGCCTTTCGCCTGCAGGACAGTGCCACCATTGAAGGGTTGTTGATTGCCACGTTTCCGGCGTGGGTCTATTATCTGCGCAAGTCCGGCGGTAGCGTTGGACAGGATCGTGGTGTGGAAAAGGCGCCATTCGTACGCCGGCGAATTCATTACGACGTGTGTATTTCCACGCAAGTGGGCTGCGCCGTCAATTGTCCTTTTTGCGCTTCTTCACTTTTACCCTTTCTGCGAAACTTAACCCTCGACGAAATGCTGGCGCAAATTGAGACGTTGCGAAGATCCCTGCCGCCCAAGACCCGCTTGCAGCGCATTTATTACTCCGGCATCGGTGAGCCGCTGCTGAACTACGAGACCGTGGCTGAAACGGTGCGCTACCTTTTGGCGCGGCACTACATTCCCTCGACCGTCAATACCTCCGGCGTCATTCCGGCGATGGAGAAAATGATGTCGGAGCGCCTGCCGGTGAATTTGATCGTTTCCTTTCATGCGCCGAATAATGAGCTGCGCCGGCAATTGGTGCCGATTACCAAGGTATATCCTCTGGATGACGTCGTCCGCGTGCTGCGCCGCGCGCCGCGGTGGATGTTCATCGAGGCCAAATATCTCTTGTTGGAAAACGTCAACGACTCCATCGATCATGCCGATGAGCTGGCCGACTTATTGGGCGATTTGAAGATCGTCGTGACCCTGCAAAGCTATAATCGCATTGCCGAGCGCGATTTTGCCAAATCCTCGCCGCAGCGCGTACGCGCCTTTGCCGCGACTCTGCGCCGGCGCGGATTCACCGTCGGCTTCCTGAATTCCAATATCGGTGAACCCGTGGAGGGGGGATGCGGCCAGATGCGGATGGATGATGCGCCGGATAAAGCGCAGCGCCGGCTTGCCAAAGTCGATCACGGTCCGCATCGCGCCGGGATGCCGCCGGCTGCAATGAACGAGGAATTAAGTGAAGTGCTGAAATGAGCCGTTTGCTGGAAACCGCGCAGCTGCTGCAGGCACGCCTTACCCACCGCCTTTCTCACGTGCCGGTGGTGGTGTTGATGCCGCACAGCGCGTGTAACTGCCGCTGCGTGATGTGCGATATTTGGAAAGCCAATGCCGACAAACAGGAAATCTCCGTCGCAGAGTTGTCCCGCCATCTCGACGGTTTTCGGCGTTTGGGCGTGCGCTGGGTTGTGCTTTCCGGTGGCGAGGCTCTCTTGCACAGCAATCTTTGGACGTTGTGTGAGCTGCTGAAATCGCTGCACATTAAAATCACCTTGCTTTCGACCGGGCTCCTGCTCGATCGGCACGCTGCAAATATCTCGCGTTGGTGCGATGAAGTGATCGTCTCGCTGGATGGCAGCCGCGGGGTGCACGATCGCATTCGCAATATGCCCGACGCTTACGCCAAGCTGGAACGCGGCATTCAAGCCCTGCGAGCTTTCGACCCGGCGATGCGGATTACCGCGCGTTGCGCGCTGCAAAAGCTGAATTATTTCGATCTGCCGAACATCATTTTCGCAGCACAAGAGCTGGGCTTGGATCAAATATCTTTTCTGGCGGTCGATGTGTTCTCCACCGGTTTCAACCGCGCCACTCCTTGGGAACCGGCGCGAGTGGCGGAAACGGCGCTCTGCGAAAGTGAGGTGGAAGAATTCGCCACACGAGTGG
Source organism: bacterium (assembly GCA_044869275.1). Classification (GTDB taxonomy): domain Bacteria; phylum Zhuqueibacterota; class Zhuqueibacteria; order Zhuqueibacterales; family Zhuqueibacteraceae; genus JBIOXB01. Next base: position 5,796 of record JBIOXB010000200.1, on the reverse strand, counting down.
AACAGGCGATCGCCGATTTTTCAGCAGCTTTCAGCACGGGCTTCATTGCCGAGAGTCCGGAGAAATTGCGGCGCTTGCCTGCATACTTTGCCGCGGTTTTGGGCCGGAATGATTTCCCCACGCCGCTTTGCAACGCGCCCTGGATTTCCACGGTGATTGAAGCCAACGGTGTGGTACGGCCATGTTTCTTTCATCCGGAATTGGGCAACATTCGCAGCCATTCACTGGAAGCCATCTTAAATTCGCGCCGTGCGCGTGCCTTCCGCAGAAATCTCGAAGTGCAGACCGATCCCATCTGCCGCCGGTGCACGTGTTCGCTTCATCTCAAGCCGTGGGCCTTGCCCGCAGGATTGTCAAAGAAAATCACACAATCGCAGATTGAGCAAAAAACCGTATGACTGACGTTCTGTTCGCGCACAGTTTCTTCTTGCGCTTCGATCCCAAGCAATGGCGCACCATGCAGCCTTATGCGCCCCTGGGTACGCTTTACGCTGCCGCCTATCAGCGCCAACAGGGTTATCAGGTCGCGCTTTTCGATAGCATGCTCGCCGAGAGCCCCGCGGAGCTTATTCCGAAATTGCAAGTGCATCGACCGCGCGCGGTCGTATTTTATGAAGACAGCTTCAACTGGCTGAGTAAAATGTGCCTCACCCGCATGCGCGAAGCCTGTTTTGAGATGATGGGATTTGTGAAAAATCATCTCGGCCCAAAGGTGCCGGTCATCGTCGCCGGGTCTGACCCGACGGATCACCGGCAGCTGTATTTCGAACATGGCGCGGATTATGCCATTATTGGCGAAGGCGAAATCACGCTGCATGAATTGCTCGAAGCGTTGCTGCGCCGGTCTGAGGATAAAATCCAAAACCTCCCCGGCGTGGCGCTGCCGGAGAATGGTGTGACGCATGCGCTGGCGCCGCGCGGCTTTCAAAAAAATCTCGAGGTGTTTCCATTTCCTGCGTGGGAATTGTTGGAAGTGGAAAAATATCGCGCGGCGTGGAAGCGGAAGCACGGATATTATTCCGTCAACCTCGTGACCACGCGCGGCTGCCCCTTTCACTGCAACTGGTGTGCGAAACCGATTTACGGTGATCGCTACAATTCGCGCTCGCCGGAAAACGTAGTTGAAGAAATGCTGTGGCTGCGCCGGAATTTTCAGCCGGATCACATCTGGTTTGCGGATGATATTTTCGGCTTGAAGCCGGGCTGGGTGGAAAGGTTCGGCGAGGCCGTGCAAGCCGCTGGCGTGACCACGCCCTTCAAAATCCAGGCACGCGTGGATTTGCTGCATGAAGAGGCGGTGGCCGCACTGAAAAAAGCCGGGTGCAAAACCGTGTGGGTGGGTGCGGAATCCGGCTCGCAGAAAATTTTGGATGCCATGGACAAAGGCACGAAGGTCGAACAAATTCATGCGGCGGCCGAGCGTTTGAAACGGCATGGCATTGAAGTCTGTTTCTTTTTGCAATTCGGCTATCCCGGCGAGACGGATGAAGATATCGAAAAGACTCTGAAAATGGTGCGTGCATGCCAGCCGGACGACATCGGCATTTCGGTTTCCTATCCGCTGCCGGGCACGCGCTTTTACGAGCGCGTGAAGAACGAAATGGCGGGCAAACACAATTGGGAGCACAGCAACGATCTCGATCTCATGTTTCGCGGCCGGTACCAGCCGGAATTCTATCGGCAGCTGCACCGCGTGGTGCATCAGGAATTTCGCTGGCGGAAAGCAACAAAGTTGCTTTCCGAGATGTGGCAGCATCCTTCTAAATTCTGCGTGAACAATTTACGCCAATGCATTGCCTTGGGCTTGAAAAGGCCTTGGTGGCATTGGGAAAATGCGCGATTGCAGTCTCTGAAGAAAGCGAATGCGCAATTGGTTTGAACGGTTTCTATGGATATTCTTCTCACCCACGGTTACTTTTTGCACGAAGACTCCAAGGAACGGGCGATCATGAAGCCTTACCCGCCTTTGGGCCTATTGTATATCTCGTCATTTCTCAAGCAAAAAGATTTTGCCGTGGAAATTTTCGACAGCACGTTTTCCGGCAAGGACGATTTTGCCCGGTTTCTTGCCTTACACCAGCCGAGAGTCATTGGTATTTATTCCAATTTGATGACGAAATTCAACGTGCTGGCGATGATTCGGCAAGCCAAGCAGCAGGATTGCACGGTCATCGTGGGCGGCCCGGATCCGCCGTACTATGCCGAAGAATACTTGAACTTCGGCGCAGATCTCGTCGTCATCGGCGAAGGGGAGGAGACCTTGCAAGATTTGATTCCAATCCTGGCCGCGAAAAAACGGGAACAACTTGCAAAAGTCGCCGGTATTGTTTTCAAGGATGACGGCGGCAAAATTCAGCGCACGCCGGCGCGCCGCTTGTTGCCCGATCTCGATGCGCTGCCCTTGCCCGACCGCGCGGCGATTGATCTGCACAGATATGTTGAAACCTGGCGGACACACCACGGCATGGGCGCGGCCTCGCTCATCACCAGCCGCGGCTGTCCCTATTCTTGCACGTGGTGCAGCCATTCGGTTTTTGGCAAGACCTTGCGCAAGCGCAGCCCACCTCTCTGTGTGGATGAAGTCGAGATGATTCTCGCAAACTATCATCCCGATATGTTGTGGTATGCCGACGACGTGTTCAACATCAATCACAAATGGTTCTTTGAGTATGCCGCGGAATTGAAGAGACGAAATATCCAAATTCCATTTGAATGCATTTGCCGCGCCGATCGCATGCATGAAGACCTGGTTTGCGCCTTGAAAGAGATGGGGTGCTTCCGGGTTTGGCTCGGCTCAGAAAGCGGCTCGCAACGCTTATTGGATCAAATGAAACGCGGCGTCAAAGCCGAGCAGGTGCAGGCGATGACACGCCTGGCGAAACGCTACGGCATCGAAACCGGCATGTTTCTCATGTGGGGCTTTGAAGATGAGAATGAGGACGATGTGGCCGCGACCATCGCGCATGTGAAAAAGGCCAATCCCGATTTGGTGCTGACCACGGTAAGTTATCCCATCAAAGGCACGGAATACTATCAGCGTATGGCCGGACAAAATCTCATTGCGACCGGCGGCGAATGGCAAATCAGCAATGATCGCGATTATCAAATTCGCGGCCGGCATTCCAAGCGCTACTATGATTTTGTGAATCAGCGCATGCATGGCGAGCTGGCGTTGCAACGGCTGCGCGAAAATGGGAAAGGTCATTGGGTGAATCGCGCTCGCGTGCAGGTGCAGACGCAAATTGGTAAGTTGGGCATGCTGCTCACAGCGCATCAATGTGAAGCGTAAGTACCTTATTGATTTGCATCTCGCGGCCAAATTAGTTATAGTACTGCAATCTCGAAGTCTGCAACCCGGCTTGGCGGTGGCGGACTGGCCGTCGGAGTCACGTGGAGCGCAACCAATTCTGGGAGCCACATGCGCATTTTGAAAGAAGGCGATTCCGGAGAAGAAGTCAAGCAGCTGCAACAGCGCTTGAAGGATTTGGGCTTCAATCCCGGTGCCCTCGACGCCGAATTCGGCCTGGGCACAGAAGCCGCCGTTATCGCCTTTCAGAAAAGCGAAGGCCTGCTCGCCAATGGCATTGCCGATGAGGCAACGTTGCAAGCCTTGAGATTCGTGCCGGACCTCAGCACGCGTTCGACCATGCCCGAGGTCACCGTTGCGATCGTCACCAAGATGTTTCCCTTCACGCCGATCGATAATATCAAGAAGAACCTTCCCATTGTATTGAATGCCCTGCAAACCGCGGATTTGATCGACAAGAACATGATCCTCATGGCGCTCGCCACCATCCGCGCGGAAACGGAAAGCTTTGAACCCATCAGTGAATTGCCCTCGCGTTTCAACACTTCTCCCGGCGGTCATCCTTTCGATCTCTATGACAACCGCAAAGATTTGGGCAACCAAGGCCCCCCTGACGGCGAGCGCTTTCGCGGCCGCGGCTTCGTGCAGCTCACCGGCCGTGCGAATTATCAGCGCTACGGCAATCGCATCGGTCTGGGCGAGCAGTTGCTCAACCGTCCCGAATTGGCGAACGATCCGGCGCTCGCAGCGACGCTGCTGGCGGCATTTTTAAAGGATAAAGAAAAGGCCATTCGCGAGGCGCTGCTGGTGGACGACTTGCGCACCGCGCGCCGGCTGGTCAACGGCGGGTCGCACGGCCTGGATCGCTTCGTTTCCGCATTTCGCACGGGACAAAAGTTGATCGTTTGATTCATAAAAATGTGCTGATTCAAACGAGCGGCGAATGGCGAGCGGTGATCTCACCTGTTGCCACGCCAGCGTGACCTACCGGCCAAAAACGGCCATCGGCAATCAATTTTGAAGAGGAGCATGCCATGTTTAATCGCCGTGAGTTTTTAGGCGCTCTCGGCCGCACCGCTGCGTTGGGATTTGCCGGCGCGACCTTTGAACCTGCGCGCGCGGCGCGGGTGTTTGAAATGCTGGCGCAGCACCCCGGCGCGCCGGAAGAAATTGCCGCCGATGAAGCGTTGTGGTTCGAAGTGCAGCAAGCGTTTACCGTTGATCGCAGCCTGATCAATTTGAACAATGGCGGGGTTTCACCAGCGCCGGCCGTCGTGCAAAGCGCGATGAAGCGCCATCTCGATTATTCCAACAATGCGCCGGTCTATACCATGTGGCAGATTCTGGAGCCGCAGCGCGAAGGCGTGCGCCAGGGCCTGGCCGAGGCCTTGGGCTGTGTGCCGGAGGAGATCGCGCTCACGCGTAATGCTTCCGAAGGCCTGCAAATTTGCCAGCTCGGTTTCGATTTCAAACCGGGCGATGAAGTGCTGACCACGACGCAAGATTATCCCCGCATGATCACCACCTGGCAGCAGCGTGAGCGCCGCGACCGCATCAAGCTCAGGCAGTTTTCCCTCCCCGTACCTTGCGAAAACCCGGATGAAATCACCGCGCTCTTCGAAAAGAATATTTCACCGCAGACGAAATTGATTTTGATGTGCCATATGGTCAACCTCACCGGGCAGATTCTGCCGGTGAAGCAGGTGGTGCAAATGGCGCGCAAAAAGGGCATTCCCGTGATCGTTGACGGCGCGCACGCTTTCGCGCACTTCGCTTTCGCGCACCCGGATTTGGACTGCGACTATTACGCCACCAGCTTGCACAAATGGCTGTTCGCGCCGCACGGCACCGGCATGTTGTTCGTGCGCCGGGATAAAATCGCCGGCTTGTGGCCGATGATGGCCGCACCCGAGAAAATGGACCATGACATTCGTAAATTCGAAGAGATCGGCACGCATCCCGCGGCGAATTATCTCGCCATTGCCGAAGCGCTGGCTTTTCACCGCGGCCTCGGCGCGAAACGCAAAGAGGCGCGCCTGGTTTATCTGCGCGATCGCTGGGCCAAGCGATTGATGCTCCACGATCGCATCAAGCTCAACACCAGCTTGATGCCGGGTTTTGCCGGTGGGTTGGCGAACGTGCAAGTGGCTGGCCTCGACCCGGTCGAGCTCACGAGTTATTTGTGGCAGCAGCATCGCATGCTGGTTACGCCGATCAAGCACGACGAATGTGCAGGTCTGCGCATCACGCCGAGCGTTTACACTACCATTGAAGAAATCGACCGGTTTGCGGATGCCATCGAACGCGTGATGCAGAAGGGATTGCCGAAGACGTAAGGCACGGCAGCGAGATTCAGGAGTGGTGGCGTCGATTTTGGTCGAAACGCTCAAAGGATTGGATTTGAAGCCGCCGAAATTGGATTTCGATCCGAGCAAGATTATTTCAAATCATTTTGCATTCATTCGAATGCCTTGCGGATTTCAAAAATT
>JBIOXB010000199.1:0-2739 GCA_044869275.1 bacterium | reverse complement strand
TCAAAAATTCGCTTTTTGAGCATCACTTTGCTCTCCATCCGCTTGTCAAAGCGCTGATTTGCTCCATTCGCTCCATTGCCGCGGGCGTTGCATTGCCTTTCAGGCAACGCCCGTTGCTGATGCTCCCTGGCACGGAGCGTCCAAGAGTTACGTTGCATCACTCATTTTATGCCTGCCAACAACGGCTGCAAAACCTTCCAGACATTCTCCGCGACTTTGCGATGCCCCGCGGCATTGGGGTGGATGCCATCGGCCAAATTCAACGCGGATACACCGCCGACGCCTTCCAATAGAAACGGAATGAGGGCCGCATCATTTTTCCTGGCCAGCTCCGGAAACAGCGCGCGAAATGATTGGGTGTAAGCCTTGCCTAAGTTGGGCGGCACCTGCATGCCGGCAATCACAATTTGCGCCTGGGGGTACTTTTGTTTCGTGCGCTCGATAATGCCCTGCAAATTACGCCGCGTGTCTTCCAAAGCGAGGCCGCGCAATCCGTCATTCGCGCCCAATTCCAAAACCAAAACTTCGATTTTCCTCTGCAGCAACCACTCGATGCGGCGCAAGCCGCCGGCGCTGGTTTCGCCGCTCAACCCCGCATTCACCACGGCATAATTCAAATCCAGCGTATCTATTTTGTGTTGAATCAACGCCGGAAAGGCTTCCGCGGGATCCAGGCCGAAACCAGCGGACAGGCTGTTGCCGAAGAAAAGAATGGTTTTTGATGAAGTATGATCTTGAGACGTTTTTGTTATGGTGAGGGGAAGCGGTGTATCAATGACAACGAAAAAGGTGAAAATCACGGAGATAAAACCGGTGAACGAGGAAAAATTTTGAAGCTGAGGTCGCATTGAAAAGAATAGATCGTTTTGAAGCAATGCCTTTGCCATAAAACTCTTCTGCCTTGCATTGGTTTTGCTCTACTTTTCCTTGCGTTTCGCACCGCTACCCGCACTACAAAAATCTTTTTCATGAACGTCTTCCAACGGAGCGCCAAACTCGGCCAGCGCTCCATACAGTCGATGTACGTTGTCTGGTGCAGGATCAACCCAGATATCCAAATCTTTCGTCGTACGCGGTTCGGCATGAAATCCAACCGTATGCGCACCAACGATTAAGTATCTAACCTTTTTGATATTTAATATTTTGAATATGTCGTCGTAATCGTGGTTCCACTTCATCTTCGCCTCGCAGGATTCTCATGTCCACCACGAGCTGCCACATCGCCCCCAGCCGCTCTTCGCCAGTTAAGTCTTGCCAGAACTCTTGATCGAACGTACGATCGGCTTCTTTCAGCTTAACGAGATGGGCTCTCACACCGGGTCTTCGGCGGCGCTCTTCGGCGCGAGCTTGAAAGTCTCTTGATTCCTCAGAATTCATTATAGAAAATATAACCATTCGTTACGAACATTACAAGCTTAGAAACTGCTGCGTAGTTTATTGTGGCAGCGAAGCAAAAATCGCATCCAATTGATCGTTTCCCGCTTGCAGCAAAAACCCCGGATTGCGGCCGTAGCTTTTGATGCCCACGATGAACAAATTCGGCTCGCCGCTTTGCAAGTCGCGAGCATGGACTTCGATCTTCGCCAAACAGTCCGTAATATTCGACAGCGCTTTGTACAACCCGCGCGCGCCTTCAGTGATATTCGAAATCTCCGCCGTGGTTTCACGCAGCAAGTCGAGATCCGGGCGATAGCCAGTGAGGGAAATGATTTCATCGGCCTCAACTTCTTCCGCTGCTTTCCCGATTTTTAGACTGGCTTTAAAAACCTTTTTTCCGGAAGGAATTGCGGAAGTTGGGGATTCCTGCAGGCTTTCCAGCACTGCTCGGCGCAGCACGCGCAGATGGGCCGACGGCTTTTGCGCAAGATCGTTTGCCGCCGCAACAACGGCCGCGCGTTCGGGCAGCGCATCATCGGCAATCTCTGCGACCGGTCGCAGACGATCGCTGCGCACGGCCCACATCACGTGCGTGCGAGGCTCGCGGTGCAACAGTCTGCCGAGCGCGACGATCGTGTTTGCGGCGGAGTGCCCGTGTCCCAAGAGCAAAACGCGCTTGCCGGCAAAGCGCTCGCTCTGTTGTGCAACATCAACCGGATGGCGAATGATGCGATCATTCAAGGCGCGTTCGCCCAACGCCGGCATGCCCGCCGCGCCGCTCCAATTTGGCTGGCCGAACACGCCGCTGGCATCGAAAACATAATCGGCTTGATAAACGTGCTCGCGGCCTTCACGGTCTTCGGCCAGAATTCTCAAGCTGCGTTCCGCGCGCAAAGGATGATTCGGCAATCCCATTTTGCCCAAGCCGGTGCGCGCCATTGCCACCACGCGCCGGCCGGTGATGATTTTGTTCTTGAGCAATTCCGATTGCGCCAGCGGCTCGATTACGGTTTTAACATACTCCGAGCCGGTTTGAATGGCCTCGCCTTCGGGCAATTTGGCGCCGAGAATTTCTTGCGCCCGGCTGGAAAGATTCATGCGCAATGGCGAGAACATGCGAATGTGCCCCCATTGTCGAATGTGTTCCCCGATGCGGCCGGCTTCGAGCACCGTCGTCTCGAGACCGTGCTCGATCGCACGTAATGCGGTTTCCAAACCCATCGGGCCGGCGCCGATCACCAATGCCCGTTTTTTATTCGAAGTGAGTTGCATTTCTGCTCCTTCACGATTTGCGGATGATGGTTTGTGGTGAGGGGACGGGGAGAGTGGGTGATGGGGAGAGTGGGTGATGGGGAGAGTGGG
>JBIOXB010000198.1:0-15256 GCA_044869275.1 bacterium | reverse complement strand
CCAAAACCATGGCGATGGACATTAATCGCAACAGTGACCATTTGCGCGCCAACCATCCTGCGAGAAAATTACCCGCCATCCCGGTAACCATATACATTGCCATCGCATTGCGGTAAACCTCTTCTCCCAAACCAAGCTGCTGCAAAATGGATTGGTTGAAGAGCAACACACCGGAGATCACCAAATTGTAAAGCGCGCTGCCGGTGGCAAATACCCAGAAGGCTGCTGTGCGCAATGCTTGTGGCAGCGTGAAGGCTGCCGGCGCGGACTTCTTGTCCTCATCGACGGTCTGCTGATTGAAATCGAGATCCGGCGCAAGACCGACCGCTTCCGGGCTGCGACGGACGAGCAGCCAGCTCAGCAATGCCGCCGCCGCAAGTGCCCAGCCGATGGTTTGCCAAGGGCGGCGCCACCCTTGTTCGGCTACTGCTTGTTGCACGACGAGAATCAAAACTACGAAGCCAATGCTGATGATCACGGAAAAAATACCCATGGCAACGCTGAGGCGGCGCACAAACCATTTGCCGACCATGGTCAGACTGACGACCGACAAGGCGCTTTGCCCAAAGCCGCGCATGAGGATGAGCAGCAACAATACCATGCCGGCGCCAGCGACCTGGCTGAATGCCAACACCACCAGGCTGAGGGCAAAAAGCACCAAGACTGAAATGCTGCGCACGCCGAAGCGGTCGAGGGCCTGGCCGCAGAGCATATTGAAAGCTGCACCAATCAGCGTCGCCCAGAAATTCATCTCGCCAAAACTGAGCCGAGGCATCTTGAGGTCCGCCAACAGAGGTTCAGTAATCAGCCCGAGGCCGACACTACGCCCGGGTAGTGTGGCCACCATCGCAACTGCGGCCATGAAGAGAATAACCCAGCCATAATAAAAAGGCCACCTGGCAGGAAACGGTTTTGACAAATCGCTTTCTAATGCGTGTGCTGCTGTGGTCATTTGGAGTATACTCGATTGTTTAGGACCGCCAAAAAGTGAGAGGTCACTGCAGGAGCCGCAGTTACGTACTGGTCTACTTGCATGGCGCGGAGAAAAACGCCATGCGCGATGCCCTCTGCGCTTTGCTATTCATACCGCAACGCTTCGACCGGATTTGCCAGCGCGGCTTTGAGGGCTTGCGCGCTCACCGTGGCCAATGCGATGAGCAAGGCCAAGGCCCCCGCCACCGCGAACATCCACCAGTCGAGGTTGATGCGATAAGCAAAATCTTGTAGCCACTTATTCATCGCAAAATAAGCAAGCGGTGACGCCACGACATTGGCGATCAGAACCAGCTTGACAAATTCCTTTGAAAGCAATCCCACGATACTGGAGACCGAAGCCCCTAGCACTTTGCGAACGCCAATTTCCTTGGTGCGTCGCTCGGCAGTAAATGAGGCCAATCCCAAAAGTCCCAGCCCGGCAATGAAGATGGCGAGAATGGCGAAAGCGCCAACGATCTGGCCGAACATGGCCTCGATCTGATAAGCTTTCGCCAATCTCTCGTCGAGAAAGATCGGCTCAAAAGGCCGGTGGGAAAAACTATCGTTCCACATCGTTTCGATATGATTCATGGTCTCACGGGCATTTCCCGGAGCGACGCGCACGAGAAAGTGGGTGAGCCGGTTGCGTTCTTCTTCATCATCACCGACCAAGGTGAGCACAGCCGCTCCGAGCGCGAACCGCGGATTTTCAAGATGAAAGTCTTTGGCCACACCGATGATTTTCCCCCTCCTTTCATAAACCAGTTTGCCAAACTCAGTATAAAAAATGCGGAAGCCTTTGTCGATGGGGGTGTCAAGTTCCATACCGCGTTGGGAGGCCTCGTTGCGAATTCCTCGCCAAAAAGTCTCATTCAAAATAAAGCCTTGGCCGACATCGGAGGCGTAGTCCTGTGAAAAATCACGGCCTTCAGTTATGGGTATGCCTATGGTCCTCAGAAAATCGTCGCGCACATAGATCACCCGAACGGTGCCTTGTAACTCCTCCGCTATTCCTTCCACACTCGCCGGCGTGAACTCGCCGCCCTCGATGCCGGGCAGCCAGTTTGCCGCCGAGACGCTGATGACACCCGAAGATTGCAGCAATTTATTTTTGAATGACACGTAACCTCGATCGAGATTTTCATCATCATGAATCGGCAGGGCAACAATCTGCTCCGTGTTGAAACCGAGCGACTTGCTGCGCAAAAAGTTGAGTTGGTTGAAGACCACCAGGGTGCCGATGATGAGCGCCGTCGAGATGGCAAATTGCAGCACCACCAGACCCTGGCGTAGCCGGTTACCGCCAACTGAAATTCCGGACGAGCCTTTGAGTATCCGCACCGGGGAAAACCTCGACAAGAACGACGCGGGATAGCTCCCAGAAAGCAGCGCAACGACGAGGGTAATCAATACCAACCCAAATATTAGGCCAAAGTTACCGAAATCTATGGAGATCGCAAGGCCGGTTATAGTATTGGTCACTTTGAGAATGAACTCGGCCAGGACGAGGCCGAGGAACAATGCCAGGAGCGTCATAAAAAACGACTCACCCAAAAATTGTTTGATGAGCTGGGGCCGGCCGGCGCCGATGACTTTACGCACGCCCACTTCTCTGGCGCGCTGCGCTGAGCGGGCGGTGGCGAGGTTCATGAAATTAATGCAGGCAATGAGCAGCACGAAAATGGCAATCGCGGAAAAAATGTAGACATACCGGATGACGCCGTCATCGCCGGAGGCGCCGTAAAGATGGATGCGCGTGATCGGCTGCAGCCTGGGCACGACATTGCTCGCGGTCTCCGGCTCGCGATGGCGCTTGATAAAGGCCGGCAGTTGTTCGGCATTAAGCTTTCCCACCGGCGCGCCTTCGGCTATACGCACGTAAGTATTGACGGGTGGCCACCACCAGCTCGTGAATTCTGGAATGTTATAAAACTGATTGATCACCGGGAACGCCGCAACAAAATCAAATTTGAGATGCGAGTTGTCCGGGACATCGGCGATTACGCCAGTGACCTGCAAATCGAAGCGGTTGTCGATACGCAAAGTTTTGCCGAAGGGATTTTCTGCACCGAAGTATTTTTCAGCCATTGCGGCGGTGAGCACGAGGGATAGAGGATTATTCAGAGCGTGCGCAGGATTGCCCTGAATGAAGCTGAACGAGAAAACTTCAAAAAAAGTGGAATCCGCATAACCGAAGCGATCTTCCTGGAAACGAACCGGGGCTGGTTCTTTCTGGTAGTTCACCAGCGTGCTTTTGAAATAGAGACGCGTGGCGCGTTCCACCGCAGCGATCTCCCGTTCGAGATTTGGCGCCATTGGCGTGCCAGTCCACGACCACACGTCGCCGCTGCCCCAATGTACGTCTTGCACAACGCGGTACAGACGATCACTGTTTTGGAAAAAGCGATCGTAGCTGAGCTGATGCTGGACGATCAACAAAATCACGATGCAGCACGCCATGCCAATGGCAAGACCGGCGATATTGATGAACGAATAAGCTCTTTGCTTGAGCAAACTTCTGAAAGCGATTTTAAGGTAGTTTTTGAACATGGCGTAGTCCGAAGTCTTTGGTCCGAAGTCTTAGGGCAGAGGGCTGGGGGCTTAGAGCGGAGGGCTACCTCGCTCTTTACCCTCTGCCCCAAGCCCTCTGTTCACTCATATCGCAACGCTTCTACCGGATTCGCTAGCGCGGCTTTCATCGCTTGCGCACTCACGGTGAGCAACGCGATCAACAACGCCGCTCCGCCCGCGAGGGCAAACACCCACCAGCCGATCTCAATACGATAGGCGAAATCTTGCAGCCATTGGTTCATCGCATAGTAAGCGACCGGCCAGGCAACGAGGTTGGCGATGAGCACAAGCATCGCAAATTCAGTGGAAATTAGGCCGACGAGACCGGCGATCGAAGCGCCGAGCACTTTGCGAATACCGATCTCTTTCGTGCGTTGTTGCGTGCTAAAGACGGCCAAACCGAACAAACCGAGGCCGGAGAGTATAATCGCCAACGCGGCGAACCCCAGCGTCATTTGCATAAATTTTTCATCTGCCGTGTAAAGTTGCCGAAGATGATCATTGAGAAAAACATACGCGAACTCGCTTTTGAAGTTGAGTTTTTCCCACTCCCGCTTCAGATGCTGCAGGACCTCCGCTTCCTGGCCCGGCTGATAGGCTACGACCAGGTGCCCGCCATAATCGGCGTAGCGGATCACCATGGGGTTGATGTGATTGTGCAACGAACGATTGTGCATGTCTTGGACGACGCCGATAACCGTTCCCTGAAGGCCGCCATAATCTAATTCCATTCCCACCGGCGCCGAAAGATTGAGCGCCCGCACCGCGGTTTCATTCAACAAAATGGACACGCGCGGCAACAGGCTGCGGTCGAATTTGCCGTTACGGTAAACGCGCAGCGTGTCGCCAGGACTTCGGCAATCGAAATCTCGCCCCTCCCGGAGCTGAATCTGAAATGTTTTCAGTAAATCGCAATCGCCCTCGACAAATTCAGTTTCGATCTTCCCCTCACCATTGGGATTGGGCATGGCAGTTGAAAAAGAAAGATAGCCCGGCAGCCATCCGCTAAAGGTGGCCGCTGTGACGGCAGAATGAGAAAGGGCCGCCTGTTTCAAAATTTCTGCGTGTTGCCCAAGTCCGCCGGCCTTTATCGCCAGAAGATTATCATGCTGGTAGCCAAGGTCTTTGGTGCGCGTGTAGCGCAATTGGGTCTGCATAACGCCGACGCAAGCCAACAGCGCGATGGTGATGCTGAATTGGATGACGATCAAATATTTGCGCAGCGCCCTGGAAGTGCCGACACTTGCATTGCGCCCTTTCAGTGTTGCGGCGGAGCTGATTTTTGAGAAAAAGAACGCGGGATATAGCCCGGCAACCAAGGGGAAGAAAACGAGCAGCGCCAGGTTTATCCATAAAAACGCGGGATTATTCACATAATCCACCTGAAATTCCTTGCCCAGCAACTGGCCGAAAGACCGGAACGCAATTTCCACAATCCCCAGCGCCAGCGGCAAAGCGAGCAGTGCCATCAATGCCGCTTCGATTAAAAATTGCAAAATCAATTTGAGCGAGGTGGCGCCGATGATTTTCCGCACCTCGATTTCTTTCAGGCGTTGCGTATATCGCGCCGTCGCCAGCGCCATATAATTGCAACAGGCAATCACGAACACGAGCAAGGCGATGCCGGCAAAGATGTAGAGGTTGCGGCGGTCGGTATGCTCGACCTCATCAAACGGAATCTCAGGGGCCAGATGGATGCTCGTGAGCGGTTGCAACACGAGTTGCTCCTCGTTGCGTTTACCGCCGGTCTGCTGCACAAAATCCGCGAGCTTTTCGTCGAAGCGCCGCCGGTCGAGGCGAGGTGTGAAACGAACGTAAGTTTTCATCTCCGCCCATTGCCATCCCATCGCGCCGGTTTGGGCTTTCAGGGGGAATCGCAGACTCAGCGGGAGAACGGCGTCGAATTTGAAATGAGAATTTTTTGGCACGTCTTCCATGAGCGCGGCAACTCTGACCTCGGCAGGGGGAGCCTCGCCATCATTGAGACGCACCAGCAGGGTTTTGCCCACGGGGTTTTCTTTGCCAAAAATTCTTTCAGCAAATGACTTCGTGAGCACGGTGACATTCGGCTCGGCAAGGGTCGCGGCTAGATTGCCGTGAATGGCAGAAAAGGTGAAAACCTGGAAGAAAGAAGTATCCGAAAATATCATGCGCGTTTCGGGATACTCTTTGTCTTGATAACCGACGGTATTGCTCATGGCGCGGAACTGCGTCGCGCGCTCGATCTCAGGGAACGTTTCGGCCAAAGCGGCAGAAAGAAAGCGTGGCGTAACGGAGACTAAAGAGCTTCCAATCTCTCTGGTGTTTTGCACCAGCACGCGAAAGACGTTGTCGGGATCGCGATGATAACGATCGTAACTCAGCTCGTTTTGGATATACAATCCAATGAGCAAACAGCAGGCCACGCCCAGCGCCAGTCCGACGACATTTATCGCGGTGAAAAGTCGATGCCGCACGAGACTGCGCGTGGCGATTTTGAGATAGTTTTTGAAGATGGTTATCTCCTCTGTCGAAGGGGGAAGAGCGAAGGGTGAAGGGCGTGCCTTTCACCCTTCACCATTCATTCATAGCGAAGCGCTTCCACGGGATTCGCCAGCGCCGCCTTGATCGCCTGTGCGCTCACGGAGAGCATCGGCCGTCTCCATATGATCTCCCTCTTTCGTCCAGCCTTCAGGTGTACCCTCGGGGCTTTCTGTGTGGGGAGACGCGATCCATAGGTCAGAGTTTGAGGATCGAGTCGACGATGACGTCGCCCAGCGTATGCGGGATCCACGGGGCCCAGAGCGAACGCGCCGCGATCCACGGATAGGCGAATACGACGGCAACCACCCCAACGAGTACGCGCAGGGCAATTTGGTACTGCTCGTGCCCCACGGCGAAGACGACGCACGAGCCAATGATGCCGGCGACGAGGCCTGCGCGATCGGGCTTGTCGACGAGAGGAAAGCACGCGGCCGCAGCCACGCCGTAAAACGCGCAGAACATCAGACCGCGGTACACGATCTCCTCGTACATGTTGCTGACGAGGTCGCCGGCCATCTTCGTGAAGTACGGGTGAAAGCCGAACGTCCCGCCAGCAGCGGCGCCGATGCCCACCTCGAGAACGAGTAGAATTGCCGTGGCAATGAGACCGGTGACGACTACCCGGCGCCATGATCCTCCCGAGGCAAGCGACTGGCGCAGTGAAGGCATCAAACCCAAGCGCGTACCGACGAGCCACACGGCGACGCAGATCAAGACTCGGGGCAATTGACCGAAGACCCAATGGCCAAGAAGTATCGACAGGTCCCTGTCGTGGATGCGGTCGTAGCCAGCGACGCGCTGTACCCAGGGGATGATTTCATGGTCGCTAATCCACCAAGCAACGAGCGACGCGACGAGGAGAGCGATATGGGGGAGACGCCTTTTCATGGATTCAGATTCCTTTGATTACTTTTTTACTCATAGCGAAGCGCCTCCACCGGATTCGCCAGCGCCGCTTTGATCGCCTGCGTGCTCACGGTGAGCAGTGCGATGAGTAAGGCCGTTCCGCCCGCCAGCGCAAACACCGGCCAGCCGAGATCGGCACGATAAGCAAAGTTATGCAGCCATTTGTTCATTGCCCACCACGGCAGCTTCGTTCAGCACAAAGGCTTGTGCACTGTCACTGGGGAATTCAGGCGCGAGGAACCTGCCGGCTGCCAGCTCGATGCCAAGAGTCCTGAAAAAGTCATAGTCGATCTGGTAGGTGTAGACGATTCTTTTCGGCTCGCCCTCGCTGCGTTTGGCTAATGGCACTACCACGACCTGCTCCTTGTCGAAACCAACGCGCTTGTCGCGGATGAATTCGATTTGCCTGCTGACGACGAGCGTGCCGGCGATCAGCGCAATCGAAATCACGAACTGGCCAATCACGAGCAACTGCCGCAGGCGCGCTCCGGCATTACCCGGGCGTGAGCTACCTTAAATACTTCTCTACTCATACCGCAACGCCTCCGCCACGAAAGACGGGATCTCCGCACTGAAAAGTTATTCGTATCGCAGCGCTTCCACCGGATTCGCCAGCGCCGCTCTGATTGCCTGTGTGCTCACGGTGAGCAGCGCGATGAGCAACGCGATGCCACCCGCGAGTGCAAATACCCACCATTGCACGGCAACACGGAACGCAAAACTCTGCAACCATTTGTTCATGGCATACCACGCCAGCGGCCATGCGATCAAATTCGCCACCAACACCAGCTTGACAAAATCCCTCGAAAGCAGCGTGACGACGTTTGCCACCGTCGCGCCGAGCACTTTGCGCACGCCGATTTCTTTCGTGCGGCGCTCGGCAGTGAACGCGGCAAGGCCGAATAGTCCCAAACACGCGATGCCGATGGCGAGCCACGCAAACGCTTGAAAGACGCGCCCCAGTTGCTGGTCAGCCTGGTGCAGGCGCGCGAAATCGTCGTCGAGAAAATAGTAGTCAAGCGGATAATTTGGCGCGAACTTGCTCCACACGCTTCTGAGGTGTTCAATGGTTTCTGTTACCTCCTGCCGCGCGAGGCGAAATGAGACGAAATTCAGCTTGTCCATGGGCATGATGTTGATCACGAGCGGCGAGATCGATTCACGAAAAGAGTAAATGTTGAAGTCCTTCACCACGCCGACGATCCTGCCGTCATAGTCTTTTCTCCCATGGCTCATGCGGATGCTGCGGCCAATCGCTTCCGCGGGAGACTTCCACGCTGCCAGCCGAACGAAGGCTTCGTTGACCATGAACGCAGTGGTGGCATCGGTCGGAATCTTCTCGTCAAAATCCCGGCCGGCGACCAGGCCGATGCCGTAGGTTTTGAGAAAGTCATGATCGGCAAAGAAACGGGTGAGCCCCTCTGATTCTTTCCACTCCTCAATCTTATAGCCCGCGCCGTTGCCGGCTTTGGCGGGCACTTGCTCGGTCAGGCTCATGGCGAGCAGATTGGGATGCTGCAACAACTCGTGCTTGGCCGCGCGATAGTTGTTTCGAATGGGATTGTTGAGCGGCGCGATGACGATCAGCTCGCGATCGAAACCGAGGTTTTTGGCGCGCAGGAATTGCATCTGATAATAAACCACGGTGGTGCAAACGATCAAAATCGCCGAAATGGCAAATTGAAAAATAACCAGGCCTTTCCGCAAAATGACGGCGGCTTTCCTACCGCCGCTGGTTTTACCCGTCAAAGAATCAATCGGGCGGCTGGCAGAGAGAAAGAGCGCTGGATAGCTGCCGGCAACGACGCCGGTCACCAGCGCCAGGCCGAACATCATCGCGGCAAATGGCAGATCAGTCGCATATGCGATAGCAATTTGCTTGCCGACGACGCTGTTCAGGAATGGCAAGCTCGCTTCGATCAGAATAAAAGCAATGGCGAGCGCGAACAGGCTCAAGCAAATGGACTCAAGCAAAAACTGTTTGACCAGCTCGGAGCGAAAGGCGCCCACGACTTTACGCAATCCCACTTCTTTGGTGCGCTGCGCGGATTGCGCCGTGGCAAGATTCATGAAATTGATGCAGGCAATGAGCAGAATGAAAGCCGCGATCGCCGAAAAAATATACACGTACGCAATATCGCCGTTCGGCTCGAGCTCGGCGCGCAGCTTGGAGTGCAGACGAATGTCCGTGAGCGGTTGCAGGTGCACAGAGTACCAATGATCCTTGCCCAAATGTTTCTCCAAAAAAGCCGGGAGCCTGGCCTGCACAGTTTCAGCTACCGCCTGCGGCTTGAGGAGCACGTAGGTGAAAACCGATTCCAGACCCCAACCTCTTCTGCCTTCCATAATCTTCAGATCCTTTTGACTTGCGAAGGAGGCAAGAAAGTCGAATTTGATATGTGAATAATGGGGAATGTCTTTCACCACGCCGGTGATTTTGTAATCGGTAAATTCCCCGTCATTGTAAGGATCGAGCGAAATCGTTTCGCCCAGCGGGTTATCGTGACCGAAATACTTTTGGCTCATCGCTGCGGTGATGACGATGGAGAACGGCTCTGCCAGCGCAGTTTGAGGATTGCCACGCAGAAAAGGAAAGCCAAAAACGTTAAACGCGTTCTCATCGGCATAAAAGAAGCGATCTTCGTAAAACCGGTTATCATGGTGCGCAAACACCCGCTTTTCTCCCCAACCCATTTTGCGGAAACGGACAATGGCCTCGACTTCGGGAAACTCCGCGGCCAGCGCCGGCCCCTGGTTAAAACTCGTATTCGCGTTGGTGGGCTGATCTTTTTCCGTGCTAAGCGTGAGGCGATAAATTCGGTCCGCGCGCTCATGGAAGCGATCATAGCGCAGCTCGTCGCGAACGTAAAGCAGGATCAGAATGCAGCACGTCATACCAACGGCGAGACCGGCGATATTGATGAAAGAATACGTCCGGTATTTGAGCAGATGCCGGATGGTGGTTTTGAGATAGTTTTTGAACATGGTTTCTCCTCAATCCGTCCCCGTGTCGATTTTCCTCGCTATAGTATCGCGCCCGCGGTCATGAATCACAATGCGCTGAACAACACCGCTGGCATCTTTCTCAAAGGAGAGCTGAATATCATCATCACCCAGGAAATACTCGGTTTCAGATGCTGGATAGAGCTGAACGGTTTTTCCATCCGGACCTTTGCCGAGCAGCCGGTCTCCTTCGCGAAAAACACTTACATTCGCACCGGGCTGTATTTGATACGTCCCAGCCAATGCCTCGAAAGCTATCGGATCGATTTTGGGCAGATTGTCGACCCTGGCGGTGAGATCCGGCAGAATTCTCCGAATGGGAGCGCTCTTGCGCAATTCCGGGTCGCCGGTTTCGAGCGTCTTCTCACTCATCTGCCAGTTGTGGTCGAAAATTCCTCTGGCGATGTAAAGCTTGTCGATCGGCCGTCCCTGGCGTTCATTGGCTATACAGCCGTCCTGGATGAAAAAATCGATATCTCTGTTTCTCGCGTTGTAAAAATACAGTCCCGCGCCGGAGGTGGCGCCAATAATCGTGACGTAGCGATCGGGATTCAATGGATGCGGATAGAGCATCTGCACGCAGGCCTCCGTTGCTTCAAAACGCCTGCCCGCAATGCTGATCGCATTGGCAGAGATCTGCAAGGGGATTTTATCGCTCAGCTTTTTGGCAATGAGATTGGCATTCGCCCCACCATAAAGAATCAAAGAGTATTTTTGCATGTCCGCTTCTGTCAGCGCGGTGTCTTTAAAAACGCGGGGTTCATATTTTTGCCAGCCTTTCCAATCGTCGATAAACTCCTGAGCTTTTTGCCGGCAGAGCTTGACCATCAGCGAATCGTCGGAAATGGTACCAATGACCAGGGCATAAGGAGTCGTCGTGATATCTGCAATCGGTCCGGCGAGGTGTGTTTTTTTTGTGAGCGCGGCAGGTTGATAGCCCTTGGCGAGTAACTTCATTTTACCACCGACCATACGGACTTGCTGCACCTCGCCGTTCCAGATGATGTTGATTGGTTTCTGCGGATCGATGAGAGGGCTTGTGGGAGAGAGCTCGATTGCCAAGGTGTTTTCGCTAAACACGCGGATAGTGTTATTGACCAACGCTTCAGCTTCCGCCTCGACAAAAGCATATGGGTCGTCCCTTTGCGTCACCCTAAGCCAGTGGGCGGAGGCCGATTCCAAATGTCCCGATCGCACCCGCACCGTCCGGGGATGAGCATTTCTCCTCTTGCTCAAAAACCAGGGGAACACCTCGTCCATGAACT
This sequence comes from bacterium, assembly GCA_044869275.1. Lineage (GTDB taxonomy): Bacteria > Zhuqueibacterota > Zhuqueibacteria > Zhuqueibacterales > Zhuqueibacteraceae > JBIOXB01. The sequence goes on along the minus strand of JBIOXB010000198.1, from coordinate 4,013 downwards.
CGATACCCTCATGACCGAAGTAGGGAAATTCGCGATAGCGAATGTCATAGCCCCAACGCTGCAGCATCCGTACGGCGTACCTGGAATGTTTGACATCGACGGCTTTATCGACGTCGCCATGCAGGACGAACACCGGGGTGGTGAGCAAGGCCTCGGCCTGGGCAAAGGAGCTGTTGCGTTCAAATTCAAAACGTTTTCTTTCTGTCAAACGAGCGAGCTCTTCTTCCGGCTGATCGACATGATAATCCCAGCCGCCATAGATCGGCGCGATCGCGGCAAACAATTCCGGATGGCGTGAGCCCACATACCAGGTGCCGCCGCCACCCATAGAATCGCCAAAAAGATAAATCCGGTCTTCATCTACATTGAAATACTCCTTGGCCATGGCAATACAGCGCAGCACATCCAGTTCGCCTATGCCCTGATAACCCGTATTGCCTCTCCCATGCGGCTCGAGGTAAATGACCGGGTATTTGTCCGGGAAGTCATAGTGGCGGTTGTCCACCGCCCACCAGTGAAGGTACTGTGGATTCGCTGGATTGTAACCATGCAGTTTCAACACCAACGGCCATTTTTTCTTCGCATCATACTCTAACGGCAAATAAGCGCGGCAGAATTGCGGCGTACCGTCGATTTCGTCCAGATAGGCCAGGCGCACAAACCCATTGGCGCGCACCGGCCCCGGTTTCCCTGCGGCTTTCAATTTCAACTCGGCATACTCCATCAATGGAGAATAAATGCGGGAAACGTCGATGGCGTCAACCGCGGCGGGGCTATAGCCTAAACGATCGATCACCAAGCTGGCAAGCATGGCGTGGGTCAGCTCTGCCGGAGTCTGCGGCCGTTTTGGCGCGGCGGCAACCAGCTCCCGCGCCGCTTTCAGGCCATCGCCTTTGTGCCAGTACAAATAGGCGGTGACTAATTCACCGCGATTGTCCCGGCTTTCAAAACGAATATCATAAACGCCCTCGGGCCAGCTTTGGGTCTGGAACGAAATCACCTCTCCGCGTTTGGCGGTTTTTTCAGCAATGATCTTTCCGCCCGCAGCCACGGCTTTTACATGCACGTCGATTTTTTTGATTTCCGGGTTGCCGGTGTTGTCGGTTTGAAGCTTCAATTCATCAGTCTTGTCGGACGTCGCGAGAGCAGGCGAAAGTTGAAAATCATGGATGAGTGAAAAGGATTCCGATTTGATCAATCGCATCGTATACCCCCAAGTCCAGCCACCGTGGATGGATTTCATCAGGATGCGGTTTTCACCCTGTTCCATTTCAACTTCGAGATGATGGCTTTCCTTGGCCGAGCGGCCGGATTTGTTTTCATACACGAGCTTGCCGTTCAACCAGATTTTGTTCCCAACATTGCTGCCAAAGGATAGGATGGCTTTTTCCTTTTGCAGCCAATTGACGGTAGTGTACGCGTAGGCGATTTTGTTATAAAAATCGGTATCCTTCAAGACGTTTATAAAATTGACATAATTGTAGGGCGAGTGATACGGTTTCCAGGCGAACACCGCTCCCTCCGAAAGTTTATGAGCCATGCCGTCAACCGGCTTGATGTCTTGCTCGCCTTGGTGTTCCTGCAGTAGATCACTCTCATAGCCTTTGCCGTCGGGGTTGGGAAATCCACCAATAATCAACCACTCGCGCAGAAAGCCCCCCTGCGTTTGTGCCCAAGGGAGACGCATGTCTTCCTTGAGTGAGGTTTGCGCGAAGGCGGTGAAATTCAACAAAAAGAACAAGATCACACCCATAATTCGTTTTGTTTGCAGCGGCTTTTGCATGATGTTCTCTCCTTAACCTGTAAGAATTGCCATGTCCGGATTGACACCCTATCATGATGAAAACCTGTCATTCCCGCGAAAGCGGGAATCCAAGTTCCTCGTGCTCCCTCGATTCCCGCTTGCGCGGGAATGACGGCATGCTGAAGTGTTTTATGAATTTGCAAACTGCATTTTCGTGGTAAACTCGATCCCATACACTTTAAAATATTGATCATCCACGAAGGTCCGGCGCCAGACCAGCGGGCTTTCCCAACCCTCCGGATACACGTCGGTATACCATACGTCATAACGACCCGGGATGGCTTGTGACGCTGCCACCGTTTCCACGTCACTCAAGCCGGCCACGGCATTTTTGAACACTTCGATCTGCGCGAGCGCTGTCTCTTGATTTTCAAAGTCACCACTCCCCAGCGAAACCACTACCACTTGATGCTCGTCAAAGCGCAGATTCTGAGACTTCAGGTATTGCACCTGCTGATAGATGACGCCAATGCCGATAAGCAGCATCACGGACAGGACAAACTGAACGACAACAAGTGTGGTGCGCAGATGCATACCGCCGGGCTTGCTCTGAAGGCCACGCTTGAGAATGGAGGTGGGCTGAAACTTTGAGAGGAACAGCGCCGGATAACTGCCGGAGAGCAGGCCGACGACGATACCAAGCGCCAACAATCCCGTAAACACGGCCGGCTCTAGAAATTGTTTGAGCGCAAGTTGCATGCCTACGAATTGGTTGAAGTAAGGTAACAACTCCACAGCCATCAGGCTGCCAAACAGCAGAGCGATGAAGCTCACCAGCAGCGACTCGCTCAAGAATTGCCGAACCACTCGATTGCGGTTGGCTCCAAGCACTTTGCGCACGCCGATCTCACGCGACCGCAGCATGGAGCGGGCCGTGGTCAAATTCGTGAAGTTGATCGAAGCAATGAGCAAAACGATGATGGCGATGGCCAGCAGGATGGAAGCATATTTTATCGTATTAGAAAACCGGTGCTGCACTTCCTGTAAAGGAAGCAGCAAAAGCTCCCCCTGTTCCTCCGGTTGAATGTGTTGCTTGACAAAAGGAGCGAACTGCGCCTCCAGGTCTCTGGGATTTACGCCATCGGCGAGCTGCACGTAGGTGTCCAAGTATGACGAGGCCCAATCGGTCGCGGCGTTCTGATAAAAATCCATGCCTTCCAACGGCACAACGAGGTCGAAAGTGTATGAGCTGTTCGCCGGAATGTCGCCGAGAATGCCGGTGACGTTGTAATCCTGGCGGGCGCCAATTCTGAGCACCTTTCCAATCGGATCTTCGTCGCCGAAATACTTTCGGGCGATCTTCTCGCTGACCACTACGGAATAAGGGTCGGCGAGCACGGTTGCGGGATTTCGGAGCCGGAGCGGAAAACTGAACATGGTGAAAAGGCTTGAATCGACCGCGTAATAATTCTCTCTGAAACGTTTGTCTTTGTAGCGAATCCATGACCCGACGCTAACAAAACGTAACCCATCGACGATGCCAGGATAAGTGCGTTTGATTTCAGGCAACAACGGCATCCAGGTCTCGCGGATCGGGACGTTTCCCCTCTGCGGGAGTGGGCGCGTCCGGTAAAGAAGGTAGATATGATCAGCGTTCTGGTGAAAGTGATCGTAGGTGAGCACATCGTAGACATAGAGCAGCATCAACAGACTCGCCGCTATGCCGATGGACAATCCGCCGATATTGATAAACGCATTGCCTTTGTGCGCCATCAAATTTCGGAAGGCGATTTTGAGGTAGTTCTTGAGCATGGCAAAGTTCGAGGTCTTTAGACGAAGTTTTGCAGCCAGCGGCTCATCGTGTACAAGGCCATGGGCCAGGCAATGATGAGCAATTTATCTCGTTAAGCTCTTTTTGAGTGGATGGTGCAGAAACTTTTGGAAGCCATCAATACTGCCCGAACAGCTCCAAGCACGCAAGTTCTTTCGTATTGCGCACGTACAACTTGCCGGCGGCCAGCGCCGGAACGGTGATGCATCTGCCGTCCAATATTTCGGCGACGGCTTTTTCTTTGTATCCAGTTGGCACAGCTTCGACCAGCGCCAGCTTACCCTTGTCGCCGAGCGGAATTCGCCACAAAATTTTGGGGCCGGTTGCCGGCCAGCTTTTGAGCAGACCGGTTTCCGCGGAAATGCCGTTGCGATTTGGCCCCAGCCATTGCGGCCAGTCTGATGCGCTGCTCGCTGCCTGTTGGGATTTAGAATCGGC
>JBIOXB010000197.1:0-86805 GCA_044869275.1 bacterium | reverse complement strand
TTATTCAGCCGCAACATCATGCTCGCGGCCGCCAGAATCTGATCCAAGTTTGTCAAAGAACGATAGCCCTCGTCGGGCCAGACCAGTTTTAGATGTCATCAAATGGGTTTTTCAGCAGCCCCTAATTCTGATTGCCAGCATGACTGCCATCATCGATCGCTACGATGTCGTGCCTTCGGCGATCGCACAAATCGGCGGAAAGGTTGAGCTTTTCGGAGTGCCGGTCGATCCCGGTAATTTGCTGCTGATTGGGTACCGCGATCACGTGCCGATCGTCGGACTGCCGGGCTGCGTGCGCTCGCTCAAGAGAAATGCCTTCGATGTGGTGCTTCCACGTTTGCTGGCTGGCGATCGCCTCACCCGCCGCGATTTGATCCGCCTTGGGCATGGCGGTTTGCTGGAGGAGATTCGCGAACGGCACCTGCCGCGGGAAAAGGCGGATTAATTCGAGTCAGATCGTTGCAGAAAAAGCACGACTTTTTTACGCCTCGCGTTTTTGGATCACGACTGATATGAAAAGGAATTCCCGATGCAAGCCACAACCCCAGAACGGCATCCACCGAGGAACCAAGGGATAGGGCGGAATGCTTACCCTGTGTTGAGAGACGACCATGATCAGCAACTATATTGACGGCGAGTTTGCCGCGCCGATTTCGAACCAATATATTGACACCTTCAATCCCGCCAGCGGTGAACTCTATACACGCGCGCCGGATTCCGACGTGCGCGACGTTGCCCTTGCCGTTGAAGCTGCCGCGCGGGCCTTTCCAAAGTGGTCGACGACTCCGGCCGAGCAGCGCGCGAAAGTTTTGATGCGCCTCGCAGATTTGATCGATCAAAATTTGGAAAAGCTGGCGCTGGCGGAATCGATCGATACGGGCAAGCCGCTTGCGCTCGCGCGCAGCGTGGATATTCCTCGCGCCTCGAGCAACTTTCGCTTCTTCGCCAGCGGCGTGCAGCATTTTGCCAGCGAAGCGCACGCCATGGAAAACAGTGCGATCAATTACACTTTGCGGCAGCCGCTGGGCGTGGTTGCCGGGATCTCGCCCTGGAATCTGCCGCTTTATCTGTTCACATGGAAAATTGCCCCGGCGCTCGCCGCGGGCAATTGTGTGATCGGCAAACCTTCCGAAATAACGCCGATGACGGCATATTTATTGGCTGAGCTTTGCAACGAGGCGGGCTTGCCGGCCGGGGTTTTGAATATTGTGTACGGCTATGGCCATAAAGTGGGCGAGGCGATTTCAAAAGACCCCGCGATCAAAGCAATTTCCTTCACCGGCAGCACGCGCACCGGCGCGGAGATTGCACGCGCGGCCGCGCCCATGTTCAAAAAACTTTCCCTGGAAATGGGCGGCAAAAACCCCAACATCGTTTTTGCCGATTGCCGCTACGAAGAAATGCTCGCGACCAGCATTCGTTCTTCTTTCTCCAATCAAGGGCAAATCTGTTTGTGCGGCTCGCGCATTTTTGTGGAGCGGTCGTTATATGCCAAATTCCGCGAGGATTTTTTGGCGCGTACGCAAAGGCTCAAAATCGATGATCCACTCCAAGCCGAGACACAAATCGGAGCGGTGGTGTCGCCGCAACATTTAGAAAAGATTCTTTCCTATATTGCATTAGCGCAAGACGAAGGCGGCAAGGTTTTGTGCGGTGGTAGGCGGGTGCGTGTGGCCGGGCGTTGTCAGAACGGCTGGTTCGTCGAGCCTGCCGTGATTGAAAACCTGCCTTTCGACTGCCGCACCAATCAAGAAGAGATATTTGGTCCAGTCGTGACCTTGCATCCATTCGATTCCGAAGCGGAAGTGCTGCAATATGCCAACAGCACAACTTATGGCCTGGCTGCGATCATTTGGACGGAAAACCTCACGCGCGCGCATCGTCTCGCGAATCAAATGCAATCCGGCATTGTTTGGATCAATTGCTGGATGCTGCGCGATCTACGCACGCCATTCGGCGGCGAGAAACACTCCGGCGTGGGGCGCGAAGGCGGGTGGGAGGCGCTGCGCTTCTTTACCACGCCGAAGAATGTCTGCCTGAAACTGTGATTTTGACTCGCAAGACCGCTCACGGCTGAAAGGCTTTTAGCAGGTTGCTGAAAAACTCACAACTCACCCAAGATTGTCATTCCCGTCCCGCCGCTGCGGGAGGAATCTATGATTTCCTTGCAATTTCTGGACGCGCGCCTTCGGGGGATGACATGGAAAGAGTTTTTCAGCATCCGTTAGCTTGACAATGTTAAGTTAAACTCGCGCCATCCCGATCTGTCATCCCGAAACCTCGGGGTCTTCCCCAGGCTCCGGTGCAGGCTTCTTGGGAAGATTCCTCCGGAATGACAAAGAATGAGGGCTTTGGGACTAACTTAACATTGTCAAATTAGAATTGTAGCAATAAATGCCAAATGCCGCCAGAAGAGGAGAATGAGAAAGTAGAAATGACCCCCGCAATTCCGGCTGGCTGGAGGGCCGTGCTCGCCGATGAAATCAAAAAGCCCTACTATCATAAGCTGCAAAGGTTTCTGCAAAAAGAACGAAAGAAATGTATCGTCTTCCCTGCGGAAAATGAGATTTTTGCTGCGCTCAGGCTCACGCCCTACAAAAAAGTCAAGGTCTTGCTGTTGGGGCAGGATCCCTACCACGACGAGCAACAAGCTCATGGGCTGTGCTTCTCGGTGAGACCCGGTGTTCCGCCGCCGCGTTCGCTCATGAATATCTTCAAAGAGATGCGAAAGGACCTCGGCTTTGGAATTCCGCGCCACGGCCATTTAACACATTGGGCAAAACAGGGCGTGCTCATGCTGAATGCGGTACTGACGGTGCGGGCACATGAACCGGCTTCACACCGAAACCAGGGCTGGGAAATATTCACGGATGCCATCATTCACGCGGTCAACGCCAAAAAGGGCCCGGTGGTTTTTTTGTTCTGGGGCAACTATGCCCAGCAGAAATTGCAGCTCATTGATCGCAAGCGGCACGTGATTATTTGCTCGTCCCATCCTTCGCCCTTTTCAGCCAACCGGGGATTCTTCGGCAGCAGGCCATTCTCCAGGACCAACGCCGCATTGCTCAAAGCGGGAAAAGCGGTGATTGATTGGCAAATTCCGGATGCCATTCGAATACCCAAAGCCTGAACACCAAACTCAACCCGCCTCCAGGCCGGGAGATTCCTTTTGCAGCGATTGTAACCCCTCCCCCAAAGCATTGGCGGTGATGCGGCCATGCGAAGCGTGCCAGAGCACTTGGCCGTTCTGAAACAGCAAAACTTGCGGCGATTCGTGCTGAACACCGGCATGCCGTGCGATTTCTTGCGAAAGCGACCTCTGTTTGATGACCTGCACAGCCCAATATTCGGCGCCGCTTTGCTCTTCCGCAAATTTCGCAAAATGCCTCCACGCCCGCGCCGAGGTCAAGCATGCGGAAGAATGCTTGAACAAAAACACCGGCCGGTGATGGCTATTCTGCAGCAGCTGTTCGAAGTCCTGCAAGGACTGGCAGGCGTGGAGCACGTGGCCTCTTCACATTTTTTCGACTGGTGCATGGGCAAGATCACAGTAGCGACGGTATAGAAAATCCGCCACCCAAGCTGTCCGCTCACGTGAGTGCGATTCCGGCGCTGGATTTGGCGTCATCGTTTGCGCTGCGCATTCGCGCCATAGGTTATCCCCATTGCACAAAACGTACCAGCATGCTTCGGCCGCGTGCACCACGACACCGGAATTCGCGCTTTGTGCCAAGATCTCCTGCGCCGCAGCCTCCCATAATTGGCGGCGGGAAGTCGTGTGGTGATCCGAAATCATGCCGGTGATCGCGGCCAAAGTTTCTTGCGACAGAATCAGATAGTCCGTTTGGGAAAAGGTTCTTGCCCGGGCTTCTGCATCAAAACCCTCTGCCGGCGCCGTCAAGGAAAGCGACGTGATCAGACCTGCGGCGCGCGCGCGATGCAGCACCGCACCGGCCATGGTTCCGAATTCTTCGTCACGCCGGCTCAGTTGCGCCAGCAAATGCAAATCACCAAGATGGAACCAGCGCGCGAGGCAATGGCGAAAATCAAATTGCGCGAGACCCAGCGCATCATTAGCGCCGGCAAGATAGAAGCACGTGTGGCTGGCGTTCTCACCGGAAACCATGATTTCGGCATGTGCGGTCGCCGCTGCGGCATGGGCATGCAACTGGTAGGTATCCACTTCGAGTTGATGGCAGGCGGAAAGCACGGTGTGGCCGTCATCGTCTTCGCCCACGCTGCCGATCGCATACAAGGGCAAATCCGTGGCATGGCTGCGCCAGTGGCATGCCAAGCCGAATGCTTCGCCGCCCACGCGCTGGCGTTCTTCCCAAATCCGCGTGCTCTGGCTCTCTCGCGGATATTGCGCCACAACTCTTTCGTGTTCGATCAGCCAGGCGCCGGCTAATGCGAACCCTTCGCGATAGGGCATGTGTTCGCTCGATGCCATTTGCTGGCCCGCGCAAAACGTAAAACCACGCGAAAAGTCTCCATAACGCAAATCGGTGGAGGCAGATTCTCTGCCTTTTTCGTGGGTATTGCGGGCCTCAAAAAAAGCGACTCCTTCCAAAATTAAACGAGATTGCCACAAAAGCAAGCCCTTTGCCGCACGAAAATCCATGGAAAATTCATTTGGCATCATGCGCAATTTTTTATAGCTTGTGTTCAAATCCGTGACCTCGAAATTTCAACGCGAGAGCTCGCATGCGCGATTTCGCCCCCGTGCCGGTTGCCCAAGTGCCCGGCAGCAACGCGTTGTTTCAAGCTTACCTCGGCCAATTCCAAAAGCTATCGGATTTTTACGCCGTCGACTATCGCTCGCTGGAAGCGATGGCATCCCACGCTCGCCACGTCGCCGAGAGGCCGTATCCCCGCACCCGAGTTGCTCAGATCCTCACGCGACAAAACGAAAACTGGGGCGCAAGCGAAAAAACGCGCCAGCATCTGGCCGCGCTGGCGGAGGCGAAGAGCGTGGCGGTGGTCTCGGGGCAGCAAGTCGGGCTGTTCGGCGGGCCGTTGTTTACGCTCTACAAAGCGTTGACCTGCGTGAAACTGGCGGAGAATTTGAGCGCGCAGTTGCGCCGCACGGTTGCGCCGGTTTTCTGGCTGGCGGCGGACGACGATGATCTGGCCGAAGTCAATCGCGTCACCGTGCTGACGCGCGATAATGCCTTGCTCGCGCTCTCTTGCGATTTCCCCGCCGCCACCCGCCGGCCCATGTCGCAAATACCTCTGCCGGAAAGCATTCACGCCTGCCATCAAGAACTCGCCGAAGCGCTTTCCGATTCCGAATTCAAAAACGAGATTTTGTCGGCACTGGCGAGAGCGTATGCACCTGGACATTCCCTGCCGGAGGCGTTTGCGCGCTGGATGAGTTTTTTGACGAACGAATTCGGCTTGGTGCTGCTCGATCCTGCCGACCCCGAATTCAAGCAGCTTGCCATTCCACTCTTCGCAAAAGAAATCAATGAACAAAGCCCTTCGACGACGGCGGCCTTGCGCACCAATGCGAAGTTGGAACAGGGCGGTTATGCGCCACAAGTGCCACAGCGCGCCGGTCACTGCAATTTGTTTTACGTCGATCACCAGCGCCACGGCTTGGAATGGCAAGAGGGTGTTTTTGCCACGACGGACGGTGCCATACGTTTGAGCAAAGACCATTGGTTGCAGCGCATACAAGACTCGCCCACGGCTTTTTCCCCGAATGTGATGCTGCGGCCGGTGCTGCAAGATTCTCTTTTGCCCACGATTGCCTATGTGGCGGGACCGGCGGAAATCGCTTATTTTGCGCAACTGCGCGGCGTTTACGAGGCTTTCGGGGTGCCTATGCCGGCGGTCTTTCCGCGGCAGACGTTGACGCTGCTGGAAAAGAAAATCCAGCGCGGGTTCGAAAAGTATCACTTGCAGCTCACCGATTTTTGGCAAAACCCCGCGCAACTGCTCAGCCGGGTGGCCCGGCAGGAAACGCCCGAGGAGTTGTTGGAGCCCGTTGCGGCGGTGCGCGAGGATTTGAGCAAAAATCTCGCGGTGCTGAAGGAGCGCGTGATGGCGGTCGACCCCACGCTGGCGGCATTCCTCGATAAGGAACAGGGCAAGATCTTTCATCAACTCGAAGCCATCGAAAAAAAAATCGTGCAGGCCAGCAAGCGACAAAACGAAACATTGCAACAGCAGCTCGAGCATGCCGGCAACTCCCTGTATCCGCACCAGCATTTGCAGGAGCGCGAGTTGAATTTGACGTCTTTTTTGTGTAAATACGGCAAAAATCTGATCAAACAGCTTTATGAGGCTTTGGATCTGAGTTGTTTCGAACATCAGATCGTCAAATTGTGATCTAATACCCGAAACCTTTTGCGGGAGGAGGAGCGTATGTTTGCCGTGCACCGTTTCATGCGCTTGGCGGTTTGGGCGATGTTCTGTTTTGGAATGATCGCCGGGCCCGCTCGCGCCCAAGGTCTGAAATGCTTCATGCTCATGCCGCCGGAACAGCTATTCGAAGGTGTCAAGCAAGTTGCCATCGCCGATTTCGGCGTCACCGCGCATTTTTTTGCTGGCGATGCGCCCGGAGGAAGCCAAAAAACGCTCGACAAAATTTTGAGCGCGATCGACAAAAGCAAGGAGGATGAAAAAAACGAGAATCGTTTTGCGTATGCCGGCAGCAGGCTGGCGGATTTGATGATTGCGGATTTACTTGAGAAAGACCGCGGCATTAAGGACGTGGGCAGCGGTTTTTTGGGCCTGAACAAAAAAGAAGGCAAAACCTTTCAAACCGGCGCCTATACCAACATTTTCAATGTGGTTGAGCGCAGCCAGTTCGAGAGCGTTTTGAATGAATTGCAGCTTGGGCAAAGCGGCGTCGTCAATGAAGCCACGGCTGCGCAAGTCGGGCAGGTGCTCGGCGTGGACGCTATACTGATCGGCGCCATCAACGTCTCCGTCCAAAATACGTGGGTGAAAGAGACGCGGGAAGATAAGAAAAAAGTCAAATATGAAGTCGACTGCGAAAAGCTGGATGCCAACGTGAGCGCGACGGTGCGTTTCGTGAGAGTGGAAACCGGACAGGTGATCGGCAGCAAAGATAGCCGGCAGAAATCCGAAAACAAAAAATGCAAAGGCGATTGGGGTACTCTGCCCACGCCCGAAGCTGCCGTGGACAATTGCTTGGGCGCCATGGCGCGCGAGCTGGTGGATTATTTTACGCCGCGCTTTAAGGAACAAAAAATCGAATTTGCGAAAATCGAAGGCGAGGAATACAAAAGATCCGTGGAAGTTGCCAAACGCGCTCTTGAGGATTATGATCTGAATACCGCCTACCTACAGGTCGCGGCCATCGCCGAACAAGATCCATACAATGACGCCGCAATCTACAATCTTGGCGCATTGCATGAAATCGTCGGCAACTATCAAAAGGCCAGAGTGCAATACACTGCGGCCTTCAACCTGCGCAGCAAGGAAGGTAAGTATCGCGATGCCTTGAAAAGAATTACGCGCCAAACGGATTATTGGGATAAATTGAACGCTTTAGGCATCACGTTGGAGGAATATCAATTCCAGGCCTCGAACGAAGAAATGACCGTGGCCACCAGTGCGCGGGTGGAGACCAAAGGCCCGCGCGCTACCCGGCATGAAATCAAAGTGGACGCCAATGCCAACAGTGAAACCTTGGCGCGCGTGCCCGGCGAAATCGAATTGCAATTGCTCGAAACCGTGAGCGGCTGGTACAAAGTGAAATTGCCGGACGGCAAAGAGGGTTTTCTGCCGCAAGCGGCGGGAAAAGTGATAAAATAACTGCAAAGAACGGATCAAAATGAGCATCGATTTCCTTGCTTTCGGCGCGCATCCGGATGACGTCGAGCTGGGCTGCGGCGGCACGCTGATCAAGCTGGCGCAACGGGGTTATCGCACCGCGGCGATCACGCTGACGCAAGGCGAGAGCGGCACGCGCGGCACGCCGGAGATTCGCGCGCGGGAATTCGACCAGGCCGCCAGCCTGCTGCGCGTGTCGCATCATCAACAATTGGATATGCCCGACGCCGCCATTGAGGAAACGCAATTCAACAAGTTGAAAATCGTGCAGGCGATACGCCAGTGGCGGCCGCGGCTGGTTGCGACCGTGCACGAGCAGTCGCGCCATCCGGATCACATTCATACCTCGCATCTTGTGCGCGACGCCGCGATGATTGCGGGCTTGAAGAATCTCGATCTGAGTGCTTTGCCGGCGGCAAGGCAGAATCCCCAGGAGAGCCCGGGGCCGTGGCGCCCCTACCGCATCTTGTATTTTCCGGAACGTTACGAAGTGCCCATCAGCTTCATCGTGGATATTTCAGAGGCCTTTGAGGAGAAGATGAAAGCCGTGCGCGCACACCAGTCGCAATTTCACGGCGAGCACATGGACCAGTTCGGGACAGAGCAAACCTCCGTCACCCGGCCGCAATTCATTGAATTCATCGAAAACAAAAACCGGCGCTGGGGTGACATCATCGGAGTGAAATACGGCGAAGCTTTTCACATTCGCGAGACGATTCGCCTCGATGATCCCATTGCCTCCTTTGGCGAATGGTGCGCCGAGGCGATACCGTAGCGGATTGGTGGATTGATGGATAGGTGGATTGATGGATAGGTGGATTGATGGATAGAATAATATGCGATTAGTCGCTCAAACTCAGACTAATCCTGCAGCGGCGAAACTGAAAGTTTTTCACCAATTGAAGAATTCTATCGGGAAGAATACTATTCACATACGCAATAATCCACTTAAACCATCAATCCAGAAACCCATCAACCCAACGATCCTTCAATCGATTAATCCAGTAATCCAATTTTCCAACTTCACCATGGATACGAGAGCATGAAAATTGGCATGGTTTGTTATCCCACACACGGCGGCTCCGGCGTCGTAGCTTCGGAATTGGGGCTGGCGCTCGCCCATCGCGATCACGAAGTGCATTTCGTCAGCTACGCCGTTCCCTTTCGCTTGCGCGAATATCATCCCCGCATTTTCGTGCACGAGGTTGATGTTACCACCTATCCGCTGTTCAAATATCCGCCCTATGAATTGGGCCTGACCAATAAGATCGTCAATGTCGCGAACGAATACGGACTGGATCTAATTCATGCCCACTATGCCGTGCCGCACGCCACCAGCGCGTATCTCGCCAAGCATATTCTCAATCTCCCCAAGCTGAAAGTGGTCACCACGCTGCACGGCACGGACATCACCTTGCTGGGCGCGGACAAATCCTTTTACAGCGTGATTAAATTCAGCATCGAGCAATCTGATGGCGTGACCGCCGTCTCCGATTATTTGGTGCGCCGCACCATAGAGGAATTCAAAATCAAGCGTGAAATCCGACGGATTTACAACTTCATCGACACCAAAATCGCGCACCGCCTGCCTCTGAAAGGCCCGTGCCAGCGCGAGCTTTACGCGCCCAAGGGCGAGAAGATTCTGATGCACGCCTCGAACTTCCGCCCGGTGAAGCGCGTGAGCGACGTGGTGCGCATTTTCGCGCGCGTGCGTGAAAGCATGCCCTGCAGGCTGTTGCTCGTGGGCGAAGGGCCCGAGCGTTTGTTCATTCAACAATTGGTCAAGGAAATGAACGTACGCGAGGATGTTCTGTTCCTGGGAGAGGTCGATCATATCGAGCAAATCTTGAGGTGCGCGGATTTGTTCCTGCTCACCAGCGAGCAGGAGAGCTTCGGGCTGGTGGCCTTGGAGGCCATGAACTGCGGCGTGCCGGTGATCGGTGCGCGCATCGGGGGCTTGCCGGAAGTCGTGGTGCATGGCGAGAACGGCTATTTGTTTCCGGTGGGCGAAACTTCACCCATGGTGGAGGTCGCCATGGACCTGCTCAGCGATGAAAGGAAGCTGCGTGCGTTCAGAGAGAACGCGCGCCGGCATGCTCAGAAATTTGACCTTGAAAACATCATGCCGGAATGGGAGGCTTTTTATCAGGAGATCCTGGAAGGAAAATAAAATAGAGCTTGACAAAATCAGGGTTTTTTGTTAAACATGCCTCATCACAGCAGCTTTTTCTCACCGCCCATACATGTTAGTCTTCCCGGTTTTTTAGGATACGTTTGTGATCTTGGCGTCGGACAGCCTCTGAAATCTGACCAGCAAAAGATTTTTTTGACATGAGCGTTCACGTCTAAAACCATGCATGCCGCAACTCCGGGCTTTTCATGCTTTGCTTAAGCTTTCGGAGAGGCAAGTCTAGCGAAACATAGTGAAGGGCTTTTTGCTGCAATTCTCGCAACAAAAAAAAGGCTATCGACCGACCGGCAAAGTCTAAGATCGATAGCCCAACTTGTGCGAAGTGAGATAGCCTCGTTCTATTTTATGTATAAGGGTTAATCTATCGTCGAGACGAGATTGATCACGACGAGGCTTTTCCCGTTTCGCATTTATTTAGACGGTGGCACCGAAGAAAAGGTTGCAAGCTCATTTATCTTCCTTAAAAATTTCTCGAGAAGACCGCGACCATGAAAAAATTGGCCTGCGTTTTTGCGTTGGGACTCATGATCTTGCCTGCGCCGGCAACGCCCCAAGGTTTCGAAGAAAGCGTCGGTGAAAATGTCGGTTCGCAGGGTTATATCAACCGTTCGCAGGATCGTCAATTCGATTTGGATTTTCGCCGGGCAGGTGCGGAGCTGTTGGGGCGAGGTGGAGCAAGCCTGGCCACGGCGCAAACGCCCGCCGCAGCGTTGTGGAATCCCGCCGGGCTGGCGGCTGTTGCGCGGCCGGAGCTGGCCTTTAGCGGCAGCTTTAATTTGAATACACAAGAGGTCACCACGCAGCCCTTTTCAGGCATGAAAGTGGTCAGCGAAATCGATCCAAATTTGTTCGCGACTTTTGCGAGTTTGCATTATCCTTTGCGCTGGGGCGGAAAGTCCGCCACCGTTGGCGTGGCCTATCATCAACCTCAAAACTTTTCACAAAAATCCACGGGCACTCTTTATCTTTACCCGGCCGGCACCATCGCAACCGTGGAGAATCCGCGCGGGCATTTGCACGCCTTTGTGCCTTCCCTTGCCGTTGCAATTTTGCCGCAACTGTCCGCGGGCCTGAGCTACCACTTTCTGCGTGGTTCCTCGGAATATCAGTTCCGTGTGCAATCCCCCTTTGCGGATGAATTCGTTTTTTTTGCATTTGAAGATGAAGAATCTTATGAAGGGTCATTTGCCGTGCTGGGATTGCAGGCACAACCCACGAGCTGGCTGGCACTGGGCGCGACCGTCACGCCGGGCTGGCAGTATCAAATCACCGAAAAAAATGAGATGACGGCCTCGCCCAGCGCGATATCCGGCAGCACGATCGTGCTCGACACCGTCATCACCGCGGCGGCAGAGCTGCAAAAATTCGAGCTGGACATTCCTCTGGTTTACGAATTGGGCCTCGCGTTGCGTCCCAATGCGCGTTTGCTGCTGGCTTTCGATTTTGCCGCGCGACCGTGGTCGAAAGTCGAATGCCAGACGAATGGCAGCCCGGAGGAGCTCGTGCTGTTGGACAGCCATTCCATTCGCCTGGGCTTGGAATACCTCACGCAAACGAAATGGGCGCAGTTTCCCCTCCGCCTCGGCTATTACACCAATCCCAGCCCGTATCGCGATCAGTTTTTTCAAGGGCAATACTATGGGGAGCAAATTACGGGCGGGATTCTCACACTGGGCTTCGGCGTGGTGAGAAAGGGCTGGGCGTTTCAATTTGCCTATGAGACCGGCGAGCGAGAGTATTCCTGGTGGCTGGATGAAGGCGACTATTATAATGAGAGGCTTTCATCGACCAAAGAGCGCTTCAATGAAATCACGTTCTCGCTGAGTTATGAGATCGGAGGCTCGCGCTCGCAACCGTAAACAAGATTTGCAGTTTTTCAGTTATCAATTGTCAATTGACAATTATCAATTGACAATTTAGCAGAGGTATTACCATGAACAAAACTGCTCGTGCCCTGAAAATTGCCATTCTACTATTGGCATATTTCACCCAAGATATTCTCCTGGCCGGCACCACCGGCAAAATTGCCGGCCGGGTGATGGACAAGCAAAGCGGGGAGCCCCTGTCGGGCGCGAGTGTGATCATCGTGGGCACCAGCATGGGTGCAGCGAGCGACCGTAACGGCTACTTCTTCGTTCTGCAAGTGCCGCCTGGAACATATTCCGTGCGCACGAATATGATGGGCTACGAGGCGGTCACGTTCACCAACGTGAAAGTCGCTGTGGACTTGACCACCAAGCTGAATTTTTCACTGTCCTCGACCGTGTTGGAAATCGGCAAAGGCATCACTGTAGTGGCGGAACGCCCGATCGTGCAGAAAGACGAAACGTTCAGCTCGCAGCGCATGGGGGAGGAGGCGATCAAAAACATGCCGACGGTGCTGGATGTGCGCGACGTGGTCGCACGGCAGCCGGGCGTGGTGGGCGAGGGCTTGCACATCAACGTGCGCGGAGGGCGCACCGGGGAGATGCTCTACGTGGTTGACGGCGTCTCTTCACGCGATCCCATGTACAATCAAGCCACGCGCACGACGCAGGAGCAAGTCAATGATTTCACCTCGAATCCGGTGGACGAATTGACTTCGCGGTCCGGAGGTTTGTCGGTGCCGGCCAACGCCATTGCCGAGGTCGAAGTCATCACCGGCGGTTTCAATGCGGAATATGGCAATGCCATGTCGGGCATCGTGAACATCGTCACCAAAGAAGGCGGGACGCGGCATACGGGCCGCATCATGTATCTGACTGATGATTTGGTGGACGGAACTTTTAAAACACCTTACGGCAACGGGACTGGCCTGCGCACGTATGCGCACAACACCGACCGCGCCGAATTGAGCTTTGGCGGGCCGGAGCCGATCACGACCTATCTTTTGCCGGCGTTGGGGTTGCGCCTGCCCGTAAAGGAGATCACCTACTTTATTTCTGGTACGACGAATTTTACCGATCTCTCCAGCACTTTCGATTCGCCCTATTACGCACCCACCGGCGAGAATCGCGCCGGCGACGAGCGCAGCCTCAATTTTTTGGGCTTGGATCTCGTCAAGCTCGGCGTGCCGAACCGCATGGATAACCGCTACAATGCGCTGGCCAATCTCAGCGTGCGCTTTTCCCACCGCGCCAAGCTGGTTTACACGTATCAAACCGAGCGCAATTGGTACGACGAATATAATCACGCGTTCTCCCAAATTCCGGAAAACTTCTGGCAGCGCGAAGAAGAATCCGAAGGCCACACGCTGAAGTGGACACATACGCTGAGCGACAAAACGTATTACGATTTGGCGCTGAGCCAGCGCGACCAGCGTTATTTGCTGACGCCGGGCGGCATGTTTCCGGATGAAGTGCGCGCGCTGTACGTCGCGCTGGGCGAACAATTGAACGCCATCGACTCCGATCGTGATGGATTTTATGACAAGGGTTTTCCTTCGCGCGGCACCTATCATAGCCGCAGCACCGAGACCACGGCCTTCAAGTTTGACCTCACCAGCCAATGGCACAGCCGCCATCAAATCAAGACCGGATTGGAAGCCAATTATTATGAAATGAACAAAGCGGAAATCAAGTATCCGGAAATTTATAACAGCCGCTGGGATCCGGCCGTGGGCGGCACGCCGCCGGACAACGGCCAATGGCCCGCGCTCGGCATCTTCCGCGATTTCTACTTTCGCACGCCTTTCGCCGGCGCGTTTTATTTACAGGACAAAATCGAGTATGAAAACTTAATCGTCAACCTTGGCTTGCGCTGGGATTTCTGGTCGCCGGGCGAGCAGGTGCAGGATCAAATAGAGGAAGGCAAAGATATTTTCGGCACCAAGCTGAAATTCACTTTCAATCCGCGCCTGGGCATTTCGCATCCCATTACCG
Source organism: bacterium (assembly GCA_044869275.1). Classification (GTDB taxonomy): domain Bacteria; phylum Zhuqueibacterota; class Zhuqueibacteria; order Zhuqueibacterales; family Zhuqueibacteraceae; genus JBIOXB01. The sequence continues at coordinate 72,948 of JBIOXB010000197.1, read as the reverse complement.
AACGCGACATGCTCTATTTTCAATTCGGCCGCTTCACGCAGTCCGTGGATTATCAATTTTTATTCCTGCAAGACACGCAATCCTCCGCCGCCCTGCCTTTGCTGGGCAACCCCAACATTGGCGCGGAAGAAACGACGCAATACGAAGTCGGCGTCAAGCACGGCTTTGGCGATGAGGTGCGGCTGGGTGTCACGGCTTTCTTCAAGGATTACAACGGCCTGCTCAATACCGAAAAGCGCGGCCGCGAGCCCTTTACTTACGACGTCTATGTGAACCGCGATTTCGGCAGCGCGCGCGGACTGGAATTCTCGCTGGAAAAGCGCTACCGCAATTTTACTTCGGGTTTCGTCAATTATACCTTGCTGTATGCCACGGGCAAAAGCTCGAGTTACCGGCAAGGCTATGATTACGGCTCGCGCGGACAGCCGGTGCCTATCCGTGAATGGCCGCTGGATTGGGACGTGCGCCATGCTTTGAATGTGAATTTCGATTTTCGCGTGCCGCGCGGCGAAAGGACGAGCTTGTTCGGCGTACGCCTCCCTGACGATCTCGGGGTAAACCTCGTCTGGCGCCTTGAATCCGGCAGGCCGTACACGCCGGGCGGCAGATCTTCGACACAGTTTACCACCACCAACTCGGAGCGTTTGCCCTATCGCACTTGGGTCGACCTGCGCGCCAACAAGGATTTTCATATTTGGGGCTTGCGCAACTCGCTCATTTTTGAGATGAGAAATCTGACCGGCAGAAGAAACGCGCGCGCCATCAACAGCGAAACCGGCGAAATCTCGGGCTTTTATCGGCCGCAGGATCTGAATCCCTCCGCCTATACCGCGGGGCGGCATCTTTTGGTGGGATTTGCAACGCAGTGGTGATGAGCCAGTATCCAGTGATCAGTGTTCAGTTCTTGACTAATCACTGATCACTGGATACTGTAGACTGGAAGCTGGATGCTGATTACTAAACACCCCGGTTATTCCCATGAACCGCTATTCGATTTTCCTCGCCTTTTTGCTGGGATTTGCCGCGACGAGTTTCGCCGGCGACAAAGCGATGCATGTTGCGCTCAAAAATAAGAGGCGAGCCGGCTTGGCGAAAAAGATGGACGCGCCTTGGACCGACATTAAATCCCATCGCGTGGGCAATATCTGGCTGTCGGTGACCAATTTTGGAAAATTCGGCAACGACGGCCGCCGCCCGAGTTGTGAGTTTCCGGCGAATTCCAATATCGAATACCTCTTCACCGGCTCGATTTGGATCGGAGCCATTGTCGAAAACGACACCCTGGTTTCTTTCGGCTTTGATGGCTGGCAGAATTGGAGCGAGATGTTTCCCGGCGAAACGCCTGCCGATTCGATTCTCGAGCGCACCATCCGGCCAGGTGCGGAGCATTACAGCCCGGAGGCCGTTTCCGAGCAGGATTTTGTCGCAGTTTATACGGACACGAATCGCGCCTTTGCCTGGGAAGGGCACAAGCCCATGGGCGTGAAGGTGACGCAAAACAGTTACGCCTGGAGTTATTCCTACGCCGAAGATTTCGTCATCTTCGATTATCTCATTCAAAACGTCTCTTCTCTCGTCGGGCCGCCCAAAACTTTCAAGAGACTTTTCATGGGAGTGTACATCGACGGCGATTGCGGCCACACCGGCATTCCCGCCTATTACGCTGACGACATCACGGGATTTATGAGGGTCAACGCCGATGGCGATACCGTCAATGTCGCGTGGATCAAAGACAATGACGGCGACAACGGCGCAACGCCCGGGGTCACGGGGGTGCGGGTATTGTTTCCGGATCCCAAGACCGTTTCATATAACTGGTGGGATCCGCCCACGGACTGGGGCCCGACTAATCCCAACAATCCTTTCGATTATTCCGGGCATCCCGACACCGACGTGAAGAAATATCGCATTATGTCCAATGGGGAAATCGATCCGGATCAAGTCAATTCCAATCCCCCGCCGGGCATTGACCCGCGCGGTATGGATACCCGCTATTTCCTTTCGTTCGGCCCGTTCGACTTGCCGCCGGACAGCACGCTGAAGCTGACTCTCGCCTATCTTGGCGGCCAGCCCGAGGGCGACAAATCCGAGTTCGAAGATTTGGGCATCAATGCGCGCTGGGCAAAAGATGTTTACGATAATCCGCCGGCCGACGGCATTCCCGATTTTGCCGGCCCGCCGCCGCCGCCTTCGCCGAGCATGCAGATCATTCCCAGCGACCGGCAAATCACCATTCGCTGGGACAATTCTTCCGAGAGTGCGTATGATTCTTTTTCCCGCCTGCAGGATTTTGAAGGCTATCGCATTTACCGCAGCCGCACCGGCGTGCTCAACGAAATGGAGCTGTTCGGGGAATATGATCTCGTGGATGGCTTCGGCCATGATTTCGGCTTTGCCGCGTTGAATCCGCAAATGGAGATCACCAATGGCGATACGACCGTTTGGTACACGTATCTCGATAAAGGCCTGGCGAACGGTGAATTCTATTACTATGCCGTGACCGCTTTCGATAGCGGCTATGCACCCACCGGGCTCGAGCCGCTGGAAAGCAGCCCGGTGATCAATCTTTCTCTCGCGGCTGCTTCCGCCGGGCCGGTGGCAGCGGAGCCGATACAGGAAGTATTGGTCGTGCCGAACCCGTATCGCATCGACCAGAATTATTTCGAGCAGGGCTGGGAAAGCGGCCAGGGCGACACGCAACGCCGCATCGACTTCACCAATTTGCCGGAAAAATGCACGATTCGCATCTACACGCTCGCCGGGGATTTGGTGGCGACGCTGGAGCACGACTATCCCACACGCAGCCCGGTGCGCCACAGCGAGTCGTGGAACATGATCTCGCGCAATATTCAAGCCATTGCCAGTGGCATTTATTTGTTCGCGGTGGAATCAGAGCAGGGCAAACATATTGGCAAGTTTACGATCGTGTATTAAGATGAGCACTGCTGCACCAATCAAAGAACAGTTGACATTCTTTTACACGTTACACGTTACACGTTTAACGTGATACGTGTAACGTGTAAATTGGGAGCTCGCTATGAAGAATAGAAGCATTCTTGCGTTGGGAGCCTTCAGTTTGCTGCCGCTGTCTCTGCTCGCGCAAAACCCGGATACGCAAGACGTGGCCGGGCGCGGCAAGGTGGGCACCACCGGCATGCAGTTTCTGAAAATCGGCGTGAGCGCGCGCGCCGTGGGCATGGCGGAGGCGTTCGTGGCCATGGCGGATGATGCCAGCGCCGTGCATTACAATCCGGCGGGATTGACGGTCGCTCCCACCAAGTCGCTGCTGCTCACGCATATCGAATGGCCGGCGGGAATCAATTATGAATTTGGCGCGGCGGTTTTGCCGGTGGAAAACCTCGGTGTGTTTAGCGTCTTCCTGGGCACGCTCTCCACGGGAGAGCAGAAGGAGACCGTTCCCTACCAAGGCTGGACCGGCGGTTATTTTTCCGCGAGCGATTGGGTGGTGGGGCTGTCGTACGCGCGCAAGCTCTCGCATCGTTTCGCCGTGGGCGGCAGTATCAAATACCTTGCAGAGTTTTTAGGAGAGGATCGCGTCGATAATTTCGCGCTGGATTTGGGCACGCTGTTCGATGTGGGCGTGCGCGGCATTAAACTGGCAATGAACCTGACCAACTTCGGCGCGGACGTGAAATATTATCGCGACCAATTTGCGCTACCCATTAATTTTCGGCTGGGCACGATCGTGGACGTGCTGCGCAACGAGCACAATGCTTTGACCGCCTCGCTGGAAGGCTGCCATCCCAACGACAACGTCGAGCAAGTGGCGCTCGGCGTGGAATACACTTTCCGCAACGCCTTCGCGTTGCGCACCGGCTATCGCAGCAATCTGGAACTGGAACCGCTCGACCAGGTCGACGAGCCTTTCGAGGGTTTTTCCTTTGGCGCCGGCGCCAATTTTCGCGTATCGAACATCAAAGCCCAACTGGACTACGCCTATTCCGATCTCGGATTTTTAGATAATGCACAGCGGTTCAGTTTGATGTTTAAGTTTTAGTGGACGCTTCCCTTTCTCCATGTTGTCATTCTGAAAGTATCTTTTTGAGCACCAAGCAAAGTGCCTGTCCTAAAAAAGATTCTTCCAGAATGACATGATGAACGATGACACGGGAGTTCTTTTCATGCAGAGAATATACCTCCACTTTTTTTTCTTCATCATTATCGTCATCTTGCTCGCTATGCTCGGCTGCAGCAGCGGCGAATTGCCTTCGACCATCGCACCGCCGCAGGAATTATACGCGCCATTCATTCAAAATCAACAGGACATTCCGGTTTTGGACGGCCGGCGCGACGATGCCGCCTGGAGGAGCGCCCCGGTGTATCGCGTCTTTATCAACAATGAAAACGGTGGAGTGAATGTGCCGGCCGCGGGTTTGTTGACGGAATGGCAAGCCGTGTGGTGGAAAGTGATCGCCGATACCACGCACGTCAGCCCGACGCGCATCGACACGACCTTCGCGTCATACATCGGATTTGTCGCGACCTGGGCAGATGCGGATCAGAGCATCGCTTCGCGGCCATGGACTTATGATCCCGCCAGCGCGAGATGGTCGCAAAGCGCGCAACGCTCGGATTGGCTGCTGATCGCTTGGCTGAGCGCGGCGAGCAACACGGATTTGTGGCTTTGGGATGCGGCCACGACCAATCCCATGGGTTATTTTCAAGATTTGGTGCAAGAAAACGTCGAGACCAGTGAGGGCATTCAGCCCTTGTACGTTTCCGTTGACGGGCTGAACTTTTTCAACGACACCGCAACGCGCCAGGATACCTGGGATGCGAATTACGACAATAACAACACGCCACGCGATTCCAGCGACGACCGGCCGCGAATGGCTTGGAAAGACGACCCGGCCGTAATCCCCCCGCCCTTGCCTCCGATTTATTCCAGCCCGGACGAAAATCGCTACTTCTTGCTCGATTCCTCCGCGGTGAATTTGGCCAGCTCGCCATACGCCAGCCCGAATGCCGCGGTCACTGTTCCCGGTGCGGTGCTGGAACGGCCGGCCGGCGGCGCCGCCGATATTCGCGCCTTCGGGCGCTATGAGAATGGGAGATGGACGGTGGAGTTTGTGCGGATTGCGAAAGCCACGGATGATCACGACATCGTACTCAATCCCACCACGCGTTATTTTTCGCAAGGATTGGTCGTGGCTTTGGGCAACAATACTGCGACGCCGTTCGACAGCGACGCGGGGCCATTACGGATCGACAATTCGATCATCTTAAGCTTCGAATACAGACCATGAAGGCTCGCATGCTGAGAATCCTTCGTATCAGAAAGGCAGGTTGCTGTTTGGCAATCGTCTCCGGCTTCTTGCTGGCCTCCTGCAATCGCCAGCCGACTGACAGCGGGACGGAAATTGACAACCTTCCGCCGGAGACCGCGTTCGCGCCCACACCATTGGAGGGCTCGATGAACAATGCCTTCAAGTTGCATGTGGAATGGCACGCCAACGATGCGGACGGCATCATCAAAGGTTACGAGTATCGTGTCGCGGGGCCGCTGTACGACAACTCATGGACCTTTACCGAATCCTTTTTCGTCGATTTCAAATTTCGCGACGGCTGGTATACCGTGGAGGTGCGTGGCGTCGACAATACCGGCAATATCGATCCCTCACCCGCGCTGCGCCGCTTTCATGTGCTCGGCCCGACATTTGACCAAGGCCTCTTGCTGATGGATGACGAGCCTCTCAACGGCGCGAACGAAACCACTGCCGACGCGATCTACGATTCTCTCCTGCAGGCCGCGGGTTATCCCGATTATACGGCCTGGGACTATCAGCAATTATTCGCCACCACCAAGCCGATTTTTGCCCCGGCGGAAAATGATACCGATGCCACGGGCCAGCGCAAGGCCGGTCTCGGCTCTTTTTCCACGATCATTTGGTACACGCAGGCCACCGGCAATCTCGGTTTGAATCAAAACACGCTGCGCGACTATATGGATATGGGCGGCAACTTGCTGATTGCCGGTGTCAACCCGCTGGCTTCGCTCACCGGCGAATCGCCTAACGGCGCCGAGTTGCCCACCAGCGGCTTGCCCTACAAATATTTTCGCGTTTTGCGCGCCAGAACTCCCGACCTCAACCTCGATCAATTGACCAGCTACGATTTCGCGTTGCCCGACATTCGCTCGCACTTACGCCTGCGCCAGAATTTTACGCAGTATTTCAAAGCGCAAACGAACCAGTTGGTGCCCGCCTACGATGCTGAAGCGATTTATTCCTACAGCGCGAATTACTATCGCGACCCGAGTCGCAATATCGATGTCAACAGCGAAGAGTTTGCCGGCCTGCCGATCGCGCAGTTTCATCGCGGCAGTGGCTACAACACCGCCATTTTCGGATTTCCGTTCGTGGTCATTACCCGCACCTCGCCGACGACGCCGGTGAACTTGCTCGATACGAAAGCCGTGGCGCAGGCCGTGCGTTATGTGTTGCATGAGGTTTTTCAAGAAAGACAATAACAGCGCAAGCTGTGTGGCAGGCCGTTTAATGCCCTTTGGAGCAGCTCATGAATGGCGCGCAAGCAGAAGGCAGCCAGTCCAAACGTTCTTTCGAAATTCTAAATGTGATTAAATTTGTCGGAGGACTTGCAGTTTTTATTCCCTTGATGACGGGCATCCTGCAATATCGGCAATCCGTCCAGCAAGAACAGGACAAGAATTTTCGCGCCGTAGTGGGAAAACTGTCTTCAGCGAACCGCGAAGAGCGATTGGCGGCGGCGGCCAATATGGGGACATTCATAAAGAAAGACGGCAAATACTACAATGAGTCTGCGGATATTCTGATTAACCGGCTGTCCATTGAGCTTGATTACAACGTGTTGAATGCCATCAGAGCCAGTTTGGAGAGGATAGAAAAAGAGGATTATGAGAAGGTCATCGAAAAAATGTTAGGCATTGAGAGAAACATATTCATTCAAGAGTATGCTCTGAGATTGAGAAGAGACGATGCGAAGAATAGATACGGCCAAAGCGTCGGCGAATTCGCCGACGCCGAAAAGCAGTTTCGCCAATTGCCGCATCGGTTCTTTTTTTTGATTCGGCCGACTTGAAAAACGTGGATTTCTCGGAGACGGAATTTCGTGAAGTATTCTTTATAGAGACATTTTTGCAACGGCTGGACAACCTGCAGGCGAACAAGCAATGAATCAAACCTTATGGGTATGTTCACATCTCTATTCCTCAGATTTTGGGCTGCGATAACCTTCTTCGTCTCCTCTTCCGATCAAAAGCCGGCTCAAAGCGAAGGCGAGCTGCGTTTTTATTTGGATACGGCTTCTTTTCGCAGCGCGGACGGCAAAACCAGCCAGGAATTTTATTGCCAAATCCCTTTGGAACAGCTTACGTTCCACACGGCGGAATCGCGGCAACAATGTGAGCTGAAAACCGCCGTCACCCTGACGGATTCCGCCGGCCAGCGACTCGTGCACGACGAATGGACGCAAACCGTGCAGGTGAGCTCCGCCGCAGAAATACCGGGCAATTTCTTTCCGACGCAATTCGACTTGCCGTTGCAAGCGGGCCGCTATCAGCTCACGCTTACTCTCACCGAAATGCCCACGAACAAATCCGGCACCGCGCACCTGCCGATTCAGGTCTCGCGCCCGGCGGCGACGAATTTGGCGCTCAGCGATCTGCAATTCTCCAGCAACATCTCAACGGACACTTCCTCCGCGCGCTTTGGCAAGAATGGCTTGAATATCACGCCTTACGCCAGCCGTTTGTTTGGCGGCGGCTTGCCTTTGCTCTATTTTTATTTTGAGGTGTACGATCTCGCCGCTGCAGATAGCTACGAAGTGCATTACGCCATTCTAAATGCGAAGCAGGAAGTCGTGCGCAGCTTGCCGCCCAAAATCGCGCGCTCGCCGGGCCATAGCAGCGTCGAGGTGGGCGGCATCAACGTCAGCAATTTGACGGAGCCTTCCTATCTGCTTAAAATAGAAGTCAGGGATCGCGCGAATGCGGTCACGGTGGCCAGGAGCAAGAGTTTCTTCGTGCTCGCCTCGCCGGAGAGATCAGCTTCAGAGGTCGAGCAACGTCTCGAGGCGATGACGGAGCAGGAGCTGAAAACGCACCTCGAGCACATGCAGTATCTCCTGCACGAGGACGACAAACAAATGCTGGCCGAGCTGGAGCCTGCAGCACAGAAAAGCTATCTGGCAAAATTGTGGAATGGCTGGGATCCGCGGCCGGAAACTCCGGTGAACGAATTTTGGGAAGAGTATTTTCAGCGCATCGCCTATGCCGATAAGAATTTTAGCGCCGGCTTTATGCAAGGCTGGAAGACCGACCGCGGCCGCATCGTGATCAAATTCGGCATTCCGAATGAAGTGGAAAGATTCCCGGCTGAGACCGACGCCCGGCCGTATGAAGTTTGGTATTTCTACCGCGAAGGCCGCAAGAAATTCATCTTTGCCGACATCGAAGGCCAGGGCCGGTACGAATTGATTTTCTCCAGCGATGAGCGCGAGTTGACAAGGCCGGATTGGCAGATCATCATTGGTGCACGCTAGTAACACTGACCGGTCGCTTCAAGCGACCGGTCAGTAATATGAAAATTGCGGGCTTGACTCTTTTGAGGGTTTTCGTTACTATATGAAGTATAGTTTCCCACCTTGCCCCCACGGGACGGTCATTTTCTTTTCCCCGCTTTGAGGTAAGTTCCCGCCTCGATTTTTGGAATAATCCTCGCCAGCGTTTCAAATTGGGCTCGTGAACGGGGTAAGGTGTTTATGCAGTCAAATCAATAAGACATTCCAACACAACCGTGAGGAGAGAGATGTCCGCTGTCAGAAATGACTTTTCCTATTCTGCCGTGGCCGAGCCGCATCGCGACCGCACCAAGGAGATTTTGCGCCGCCATCCCGAAGTGCGCGAGCTGATCGGCAAAAACCCCATGACGTTTTGGTACACGCTCGGCATCGTGCTGATTCAAGTCGCACTGGCGTACGTGTTGCGCGAGCAATCATGGTGGCTGATTTTCGGTGTGGCCTATTTGGTCGGCGCCTTTGCGGATCACGCTCTCTTCGTGATCATTCACGAATGCGCGCACAATTTGGTATTCAAACGCAAGGCCTCAAATATTTTCACCGGCATGTTTGCCAATCTGCCGCAGGTCATTCCCAGCTCGGTTTCGTTTCAGCGCTATCATTTGAAGCACCACGCTTTTCAAGGCGTTTATGAATTGGACGCCGATCTTCCTCATCGTTGGGAAGCGAAGCTGGTGGGCAATTCCTTTCTCGGCAAAGCGCTGTGGCTGCTGTTTTATCCCGTGTTTCAAGGTTTGCGGCCGCATCGCTTGAAAGAAATCGCTTTCATCGACGGGTGGATTTTTCTCAATTGGGTCGTGCAGTTCAGCTTTGATGCGCTGGTGTGGATTTATCTCGGCCCCAAAGCCTTGGCTTATCTTGCGCTGTCGCTGTTTTTTTCCGTCGGCCTGCATCCTTTGGGGGCGCGCTGGATTCAACGCCATTATCTCACCGATGACGGTGAGCAGGAGACCTACAGTTATTACGGCGGATTGAACAAGCTCGCGTTCAACGTGGGCTTTCACAACGAACACCACGATTTCCCCTCGGTGCCGTGGAACAATCTCCCCAAAGTCAAAAAAACTGTGCCGGAAATCTATGATCAGCTTGCGGCGCATCAGTCGTGGACGAAACTGCTGTTTCGCTTTTTGTTCGATTCGCGGCTTTCGCTGTTTTCGCGCATCGTGCGCAGCGAGCGCGGGCAGGTGGCTTTGAACGCCGAAGTCAAGCCGGATGTGGATTTGATTGAAGAGGCGGAGGCGGTGAAGGTTTGAGGAGGAGGGGTATGTCCACAGATGTGAGACGATAAACGTGAGACGTGGGATCTGAAAAGTGAGGCGCATTCAGTTCAACTAATTACGTCTGCCGTTTCACCTCTCACGTCTCATTCATACCGCAGCGCGACAATGGGGTCCAGCTTCGCCGCTTTGCGCGCCGGGACGATGCCGAAAAACAGGCCGATGCTGGCAGAAAGCAGCACGGAAAAAATGACCCACTCGACGGGCAGCACGAACGGGAATCCCAGCAGCGACGAAGCAATCAAGGCCAGTCCGATTCCCACCAAGATTCCCAAAAATCCGCCGATGCCGGTCAGCGTCGCGGCTTCGATCAAGAACTGCCACGTGATGACGCGCCGCGTGGCGCCGATGGCTTTGCGAATGCCGATCTCGCGCGTGCGCTCGGTGACGGACACCAGCATGATCACCATCACTCCAACGCCGCCCACCATCAACGCAATGGAGGAAAGCACGACCAGCACCAAAGCCACGGCATCCGTCAGCTTCTTGGTGAACTCCATCACTGCTTCCGATGTGATCACCGCGAAATCGTCGGGTTGGCCAAGCGGTACCTTGCGCCGCATACGCATCAACGCACGCACGTTTTCCTTGGCTTCATCGAGGTAGCGCATGCTCTCCACGATGACGCGGAATTCCGGCCCCTGCCGGTAATGCAGAAAATCGCGCTCGAATGAAGTGAAAGGCACGGCCATGAAATTGTCGGCCAAACTACCGAACACGGTCTTGCGCTGGGCAAAAACGCCGACGACTTCATAGTCTTTGTCGTCGACACGAATATGCTTGCCCACCGGATCCTCGTCAGGAAAGAGCGAGAGCGCGGCCTTGTCTCCCAAAACCACCACTTTGCGGCGGTGATCTTCTTCGAATTGAGAAAAATACCGCCCCTCGTCGATGTTGATGCTGTTGACGTGCAAAAAAGGCTGGTTGGTGCCGATGACTTGAATCAAACGCGCTTTGCGGTCCTTGTATTTCGCCACGGCACCGTCGCCGTACACCACCATCACGCCGCGCACATGCGGCAGCCTTTCCAGCGCGAACATATCGTCGATCGTGAAATTCTTGCGCTTCTCCCACTCGCGATGTCCCTCGCCGGAAAACACGTCGGTCTTTTGCAAAGAGAGGATCGGCGTATCGTTGCCGCTCACGGATTCTTCCAAGAATTTTTCCAATCCACTGAGCGTCGCCACCATGCCCATCAAGCTCGCGACGCCAATCATCACGCCCAAAATCACCAGCGCCGAACGTAGCTTGTGCGAGCGCATGACTTCGAGGGCCTCGCGCATGGATTCCAACACCTCGCTCAGCCAATCGTGGCGCCGGTCAGTCTTATTCATACCGCAACGCCTCCACGGGATCCAGCCGCGCGGCACGCGAAGCCGGATATACGCCGAAAAACAAACCGACGATAAACGTGATCACCAAAGCCGCGAAGATCGACCAGGGCGCGATGCGATAAGGCAGCGGTGAGAAAGCCGCGACCAAGAAAGCGACAAAAAATCCGAACACGATACCGATCATGCCGCCGATAACGGTCAACGTCAAAGATTCCACGATGAATTGCAGGGCAATATCCCGGCGTTTCGCGCCCACGGCTTTGCGCGTGCCGATCTCGCGCGTGCGTTCGTTGACGGCCACGAGCATGACGTTCATGATGATGATGCCACCCACCACCAGCGTGATGCTCACGATGCCGATTAACGAGCCGAACAGCGCGCCGCTGATCGCGGCCCATAAGTTGACCAGCGTTTCCGAAGTGGAAATGTAAAAATCGTCCTCTTGATTGGGCTTCAGCTTGTGGCGAATACGCATGACGGTACGCACTTTTTCCTGTGCCGTATTGAAGGCCTCCATGCTGGCGGTGCGCACGGGAATGTTGATGGTCGTCCAGCGATGCGTGCCGAAATGCTTCAAAAAAGCGGTAACCGGGATGAAGGCGAATACGTTGGGATTCCCGCCGAGCACCGAAGGCTTTTTTTCCACCACGCCGATGATGGTGTAATGACGCCCGGAGAATTTCACGGCTCGTCCGATTGGGTCGAGATCCGGAAACAGGTTTTGCGCCACTTCCCAGCCGACGACGGCAACCATACGGCGTTGGTGCACGTCGATTTCGCTGAAGTGCCGGCCTTCGATCAGCGGGAAGTCGCCGATGCCGGGATACTCCGCCGTGCGGCCGCGAATTTCGACGTTTTCGACAAAACGCCGGCCGACATTCAAGCTCTCGTTGCGATCCAGTGCGGCATCAACAAATTCCGCCTCGTTCACTTCCGTTTGAATCGCCTCCTGGTCTTCCAAAGTCAGCTCGGGATTTTTGAGCGACTTGAGAAATTTGTCGAAATCCGTCAGAATTTCCCATTCGTTCACGCGCGTCACGGTAAAGACGTTGCTGCCCTGCTCCAGCACTTTTTCTTTGACGTAATAATCCATGCCGTCGAGAATCGATACCACGGCAATGATCGACATGATCGAAATGATGACGCACAAAATCGTCAGCGCCGAACGCAACTTGTTCGCCCACAGCGCTTGCAGAGCGATGCTGATGCTCTCCACCATCTGTTGCATGGCCTATTTTTCCCCGTCTTTTTTCGCCGCCGGCTTGGTCAAAGATACGGCGTCGCCCTCGCGCAAACGGCGCAGCACGCTGAACGGCCCGGTGATGACTTCGTCGCCCGCCTGCAAACCGGACAACACTTCGAAATAGCGGTCGCCGGCTATACCGGTCTTGACTTCGCGAAAAGCGGCTTTACCGTCTTTTATAATGAAGGCGCCCTGTAACTCTTTCTCTTTGACTTTGGTGGTATCGCTCTCACCGTTGGTAGCCTCGAGGCGGCGGCGTTTTTGCTTGGGATCAAGCGGCTTGAGCTCGGAAGGCTTGCGCAGCGTCAATGCCTGAATCGGCACGGCAATCGCTTCAGGACGATAACCGGTGGTGATTTCCGCCTTGTTCGAAAGTCCCGGCCGCACGCGCGGAATTTCATCTATCAGTTGTACGACCACTTCGAAGCTCGTGGCCTGCTGTTGCGCGCCGCCGGTCGCGCCCAAAATGGGGCTGCTCCCGACTTTCGTCACTTTGCCTTTGAACGAGCTGTCGGGATAGGCATCAACCTTGACGGCAACTTCCTGATCCACGCGCACGTTGACGATGTCGGTCTCATCCACTTCAACTTCCGCTTCGATAATGGAAAGATCGGCAACGGTCAAAAGTACGGTCGCCGGATTGTTGAAGGCGCCAACAAAAACATTCTCGCCTTCTTCGATGTTGCGCTTGACCACGACGCCGGAAATGTCGGAAACGACGTTCACCTTGCTCAATTCATGTTGCGCGCTCTTCAACATAGCTTCCCAGCGCGAAATGTCTTGTTGCGCTGCTACGGTTTGCAGCCTCTGCACGTTCAAAGCGGTTTTGGCTTTTTGCAACAACTCTTCCGAGGTCAATTTTTTTTCGAACAAGGCTTGCTGGCGATCGGCTTCGATTTGAGCTTGCTCTAAGTTGGCGCGTTGCAAATCGTAAGTGGCACGAGCGGCCTGCAAGCTCGCCTGAATTTGTTTCACTTGCGTTTCCGCCGGTGTGGCATCGATGCGCATGAGCAACTGGCCTCTTTCGACGCGATCGCCTTCATCCACCGCCAGGCTGACGACCTTGCCGGTGGTGCTGGCACTGATATCAACCGAAGTTTTCGCTCGAATTTTGCCGGAGGCCGAAACCATTGCGCGCAGCTCGCGTTCCTGTACTTTTTGCGCCTCCACTTTGGTCACACTCTTCTGCGCGAACTTGAAATTGGCAAACGCAATCAGCGCAATCAAAGCCAGAATGCCTGCGCCGATAAGAATTTTTGTCTTGGTTTTCATGTCCCTTCCCGTCCTCAATAGTGATGGCATAGCATAACATCAAAAATCGCAAGAATTATACGGAAGTGCAAGCGGAAAGTTGTAATGGCTCGCTGCTTAGGAACTGCGTTTGAAGTTATGAAGTTATTCTCATGGATGGCGGTTCATGTTCAAATCCTCATGCACACGCGGTGAGGCCGGGGAGGAAGCGGCGGAAGGAGTTTTTGCCCCGGATTCAAGCTGCTCTCGAAAGGAGCTCTGGCCAAAACCAGCCGCTGGCCAGGCGCTGTCCGCCACCGGCTGGTTCTCGTGGTCGAATAGCTCTGTCTGCCGGGCCTCGGCTCTCCGGAACAAATCCAGGCGCAACGGCACCTGTCTTTCCTGATTCAGGCCATGTTTCTGACAGGCCACCTCGAACAATCGGGCGAGTGCTTCGGCGCGTTCGCCCTGGCCGCTCATGCGCGCACCGAAGTTGGGGTCGTTGAGCTTGCCATTGCGCACGTCGCGAATGGCATTTAGCACTTTTTCGGCGCGGTCGGGAAGGTGCGTGTGCAGCCAGTTGACGAAGAGTTCTTTCAAGGCATACGGCAGGCGCAGCATGATGAAGCCCGCATGCGCCGCCCCGCACTCGGCCGCAGCAGCAATGATCGCCGGCATTTCGTGATCCGTCAATCCCGGAATGACCGGCGCGACATTCACACTGGTGGGAATGCCGGCCGCAGCGAGTCGCGCCAGCGCCTCCAGTCTTTTTTCCGGCGTCGAAGTGCGCGGTTCCATCTTGCGGCATAGGCGGTTGTCCAAGGTCGTCACGCTAATGGCGACATGCACCAATTGCAGCCGGGCTAGTTCCTGCAACACCTCGAGGTCGCGCAGGATCAGCGCATTCTTGGTGATGATGCCCACGGGATTGCGGAAGCGCAGGAACACTTCGAGACAGGCCCGTGTGATTCGCAATTGGCGTTCGGCAAGCTGATAGCAATCCGTATTGCCGGAGAGCGCGATTACTTGCGGCTTCCAGCTCCGGCTTTGAAAGGTCTCCGCCAGCAACCTCGGCGCCTCGCGCTTCACCATGATCTTGGTCTCAAAATCCAATCCCGCGGACAGGCCAAAGTACTCGTGCGAAGGGCGCGCATAACAGTACACACAGCCGTGCTCGCAGCCGCGGTAGGGATTCAAGCTGTGCACGAAACCAATGTCCGGGCTGTCGTTTTTGGACAGAATCGTGCGGCTGGTGTCGTCGTAATAGACGGTTTGATTGGAAATCGTTTCTCCGCCTTCCAGCCATTCCGGATCGAAATCGATCGCGATCGGTTCAAAGCGGTTTACGGGATTGAGTGTGGTGCCGCGGCCTTTGCGAGGAGGGAGATTCATAATTGTCCGGGACGATTTGGGTAAAGAACGCAGAATAGGCTGCTCAAAGTCTGCGTGCGCAACAAAACCCATTGCAATCGCGAACATAACTATTCAGCTCCTATTTCATGTAAGCGGATTGAGCGGATAAAGCGGATTTCAGAAACCTGGTTTTTTCAGAATCACAATCCGTTCAATCCGCTTAATCCGTTTACATTTCTTTCATGAGCTGAATAGTCACTCGCGAACAATTATTTCGCCTGCTATTGGAGATGAGAATGCTTCGTTCGATTTTAAAGATAAACAGTAGCTGTATTCTTGTTCACCAAAGCTAAAACATTCTGTATTTTATGCAAGAGTTATTTTGGAAAATTTTATGCGCATGATCGACCTGGTACCGCAAGAAAAGAGCTTGATCGAACAAACAGCGCAACTGCTTCACGAAGGATTCCGCGCACACTGGCCGGAAGCGTGGCCAGATCTCGAATCGGCGCGGCGCGAAGTGGAGGAATCATTCCACCAAGATCGCCTGAGCCGGATTGCAGTGGATGATAACGGAAGAGTTTTAGGATGGATTGGCGGGATTAAAATGTATGACGGCCGCGTGTGGGAACTTCACCCGCCGGTGGTGAATCCTGAAGTGCAAGCCGGATATTTACATGGCGAAGCGGGTGGCGAAGAAAGAAAGCTTGTCATAACTTATGTAATTTTGTTTTTCTCCAAAAATGCCGGCACTTTTTTCTCGGCTTGTTCATCGATGGTAATGCCCAAAACCACCAGCCCCTGCGACGAATATTGCTCGTGCAGCTTTTGCAGCTCCGGCATGCTTTTCACGCAAGGCTTGCACCACGTCGCCCAAAAATCCAGCAGCACCACCTTGCCGCGCAAGGCTCATTTGCCGGTACGAATAAGTCAGCATCACATGCGAGCGGTCGCCGTCATACATTGGCCGCAACGCGAGATTCTTCGGCAGCGCGGCCGCTCAAGCTCGGTATCGATGAAACGCGCGGAGAACATCCATTTCGTTTCCAAGCCGCTCCCACGGAGCGGACCGCCCTCGCCGGGTCAGCCGCTTCACGTGGGCGCTACCGCAGTAGGACGGGGCTTCTTGGGTTTCTCTTGTGTCTCTTGCGCCCAGCCTATGGTGTACGCCAATGTGATTAAGATGTAGAGCAAAAAATAAGCTTTCATGTGAACCGAATATTTGACGCGATCCGCGAAGAAAGCAAGCCTATCTTCTGTGAATCCAGAAAAACATTTGCGTTTCTGCCGGCAGTCAAGTATTATTTTTATGGACCAGCTAATCTAAAAATCCATTCATCCAATACTCCAGTCACGAGATGCCTGACGACACCCTCATCGGCGGCCCGCAAGACCAGTTCCCGCGCACGCGCTGGTCTGCGATTCTCGCCACGCGCAGCGCCAACGCCGCCGAGCGGCAGCGTTCCTTCGAAATTTTGATTGCCGCCTACTGGAAACCGGTGTACAAATACCTGCGCCTGAAATGGAGCAAATCGAATGAAGACGCCAAAGATCTGACGCAAGGATTTTTCATGCAGGCTTTGCAGAAGGGTTATTTCCAAAACTACGACCCGGCCAAAGCGCGTTTTCGCACGTTTTTACGCACCTGCCTCGACGGCTACGTGGCAAATGAAAACAAAGCGGCGCAGCGCCTCAAACGCGGCGGCGGCGCACAATTCGTCGCGCTTGATTTTGAGAACGCCGAAGGGGAGTTGCGGCATCTGGAAATTGCGGATCATGACAACCCCGAAGCATACTTTGAAAAGGAATGGCTGCGCAGCCTGTTCGGCCTTGCCTTGGAAGCGCTGCGCGTGGAATGCGAGGCCAGGAACCGGCAGGTGCATTTTCGGCTTTTCGAGCGCTATGATCTCGACGAAAGCGGCGCGCAGCACTTGACCTACGATCGTCTTGCGGCAGAATTCGATCTTTCCGCCAGCACCGTGACCAACTACCTCGCGCTCGTGCGCCGCGAGTTTCGCCGCATTTTGTTGGAGAAGCTCCGTGAACTGACAGCTACCGATGAAGAATTTCACAGTGAGGCCCAGACGGTGTTGGGATTGAATTTGAAGTGAGCACGAATCATCTATTGGTTCTGAGTAACTCATGGCAATGATGGTGATCAAAACCCCTCCCGGAAATCCGCATTCTATTCTAACAACTTTGGAGAATTGACCGCGGCGTGCCGAAAACCCGATATCACCCAAACTAAAAACAACAGTGGTAATTTACCCTGCATTTCCCTATCTTGTTGATCATCACCTAACTCGACTCTTCGCAGAATCCCGACAAAAGATGGACAAACGGCCACTCACGGCATTCCGGCCCTGGGGCAGAACGGTTTTCTCGCGAGAAACGTATCTCACCCCCCCATTATTCCTCAGGAGCCCTAATGCGCAAGCTGCGTATTGGTGTCATCGATCTCGTTACCAAAGCCCCTACGCGCGCCTTATTCGCTCGTGTGATGAATGCCAACCTGGCGAGCATCATGCCGCAAGTCATCGCGCTTTGGTGCGAAGAAGAAGGGCACGACGTCAACTTCGTATGTTACACAGGTTTTGAAGACCTGTTCGCAGAGTTGCCCGAGCGCGTGGACGTCATCTTCATCGGCGCGTTCACGCAGGCGGCACAGCTGGCCTACGCCTTGAGCAATCTCTTCCAAAAAAGAGGTGCGATCACCGTGCTGGGTGGTCCGCATGCGCGCTGCTATCCCCAAGACGCACAGAAGTACTTTGATTACGTCCTTGGTTTCACCGACAAGAACGTCGTTCGCGATCTGTTGCAGGATTGCTCCCAACACCGGCCTTTGGGAATGCGCTTGGACGCTGGACAGCAGCCGCTCGCGCTGCCGGGCGTGCGCGAGCGCTGGAGGTTCATCGAGCCCACGCTGCGCAAGGCGCCATTGATCAAGATCGTTCCCATGCTCGGCAGCTTGGGATGCCCTTACACCTGCAGTTTCTGCATTGACGCGGCCGTGCCCTACCAGCCGCTCGATCTCGGCGTGATGAAAGAAGACCTGCGCTTTCTTTTGCAAAACCAGAAGCGGCCACGCGTGGGCTGGCACGATCCCAATTTCGGCGTGCGCTTTAACGAGTGCATGGATGCCATCGAAGAAGTCGTGCCGCCGAACCGCATCGACTTCATTGCGGAAAGCAGCCTGTCTCTGCTGGCAGAGCCCAATCTCAAACGGTTGCAGCGCAACGGTTTCAAAGCCATCCTGCCGGGCATCGAGTCCTGGTACGATCTGGGCAACAAATCCAAAACCGGCAATGCACAGGGGATGGACAAAGTGCGGCAGGTTGCCGACCACGTCAATCTGATCATGCGCTACATTCCCTACGTGCAGGCCAACTTCGTGCTCGGGCTCGACAGCGACGAGGGCGCAGAGCCGTTCGAGCTGACCAAGCGCTTCGTGGATTTATCGCCGGCCGCGTTTCCCGGCTATTCCCTGCTCTCGGCTTTCGGCCAGGCGGCCGAGCTTAATTTGGGCTATCAACGCGAGCAACGAGTGCTGCCCTTTCCGTTTCACTTCTTGAACAACCATCACGCCATGAACGTGCGGCCCAAAAATTATCGCTGGCCGGAGTTTTACGACCACGTCACGGACTTGACGCGTTATACTTTTTCCTGGCGCGCGATCCGCAATCGTTTCTCCGCGATGGAATCCGCGATTCCGCGCTGGATGAACGTGGTGCGCGCGGTGTCGTCGGAAGGTTTTGGCCGCATCAAGTATCACAGCGCCATGCGCCAGCGCCTGGAGACCGACTTGCCGCTGCGGCGCTTCTTCGAGCAGGAGACCACGGAGATTCCGCAGTTCTACGTCGACCGTGTGCGGCATGAATTGGGTCCGCTGTGGGAGTGGCTGCCGGCCGGCGCGCTGCAGCACGACCCCAATGCGTATCTCAAGTCAGAATTATCACGCTTGATAATTCCGTTGAACGGCAAAGCAGTCGCGGGCCGGCTGCAAGAGGTGGCAGCCCTGAGCGAGTCTTTTTCAAATGAATGAGGCCGCCTGTTGCCTCGCCAGTTTTTATGCAGCCTTCTCTGAACACCTGGGCCGTGCTGCTGCTTTTTGCCGCAGCGCAAGGACTGTTTCTCGCGACCGTGCTGTCGACGCATCGTCGCGGAAATTGCCGCGCCAACCGTGTGCTGGCGGCGCTGATTTTTGTGTTTGCGCTGCGGCTGATGGAAACCGTGGGATACTGGAGCAAGTATCTCCACGACTTCCCGCATTTTTGGCTGAGCACGGCCTCCTTCTCTTTTTTGTTCGGCCCGCTGCTTTATTTTTACGCCAGACTGCTCCTTGCGGAAAACGTCGAACTTCGAAAGACTGGGGCTTGGCACTTTGTGCCATTTCTCCTCTATCTCGCCTGGCTCATACCTTTTTATCGCCTGCCGCGGGAAACCAAACTCGGCATTCTGGAAAAGTACATTGCCGTCGAGAATCCCGAGATGGAGTGGCGGTATTTTGTGCTTTTCTTGCTGCAGGTTTTTCACATGCTGTTTTACGCCGGGCTCACCCTGCGTTTGCTGCAAGCTGATGAGCAAAGTCTCAAAGCAGGTCTTCCTGCGCTCGAAAAAATAAGTGTGCGCTGGTTGCGCCGCTTGACGCTCGGCTTCGGCGTGTGCGTGCTCTTGACGCTGTTGTATTCGGCCGCGTTGCAACTGGGCTTGCCGTACAGCCGCGCGATCGATGCGCTGGTCTTGCTGTCCATGGCGGCGTTGATTTACGGCATCAGCTACGTGGCGCTGCGCCAGCCCGAGATTTTTTCCGGCGCACTGTCTCGCAAGCATGCGCCGAAGTACGAAAAATCCGCGCTCACGCCTGCCCGCGCCGAGGCGTACTTGTCCAAGCTTCTGCACGCCATGGCGAGCGAAAGGCTGTATGCCAATAGTGCGCTCAAGCTGCAAGAACTCGCGCACCGGCTCGATATTGCACCGCATCATCTTTCCCAAATCATCAATGAAAAGCGCGGGCAGAATTTTTTCGATTTCATCAATCAATACCGCGTCGAAGAAGCCAAAAAACTGCTGGCCGATCCCGCCAAACAACCCTACACCATCTTGAGCCTGGCGCTCGAAGTCGGCTTCAACAACAAAGCCTCCTTCAATACCGCGTTCAAAAAATTCACCGGCATGACGCCCTCCCAATTCCGCGAACGGCACGTCAAAGCCGATAAGGTTTGACGTCCGGCCTTCCCGGCGCGGACGATTTTCCTGCCGTTTTTCTTTATATTCTCTCGAGAAAGCTCGCAAAGCCGCAGCCATGAAAGCATTGCAATTCTCACTGGTCCGCCTCATCCTGGCAACGACGCGTACGCCGGAAGAGGAACGCCGGTGGGTGAGGTTTTGGCCGGGGAGGAAGGAAGATCCGTTGCCGTGCGCGACCCGGACGGCAATACCATTGAATTCACTCAAAGTTTTATTGCGAACTGAATGACATGGAGCGAAGCAATGAGGCGATGCAATGTTTGTTGGGGAATTCTTTTCAGTTCGGCGCTTGCACTCACTTCCTGCCGGACCCGGCAAGCCGAGCATGAATTGGCGCAGGCCCAGGCGCAGCTTTTGGAAGCCAGTATGAAGGCAGACAGCGCAGGCCTCGTGCAAGTGCGACAACGCCTGGCAGGAAGTTTGGAAAATGAAAGCATCGCCAATAATGATTCCCTCGCCGCGCGGGCGCATTATCTGATTGCGTTCGCCCATTGGCAAATGGCGTTTGTGACTTTCAACAATGCCGAGGGGACAAAAGCAATGATCGCGGACGCGCTGGCGCAGCTCAAATACGCGACGACGAAAAAGGAAAATTTGATCGACGCATATGCCGTCGCGCGCCGCTGCCAATACTGGCGCTTCACCCTGGATCCGGGCACTGGCAAAACCGTTTGGCCGGAAAGCCAGGCCGCATTGCAGAAAGCCCGGTCGCTTGCTCCGGAGCATCCTCTGGTGACGCTCGAAGAGGCGATCGATCTTTTTTACAAACCGCCGCAGCTCGGCGGAGACCAGCAGCAAGGCCTGGCGCGCTTTCAACTGGCGGTGGAACGCTGCGCGCAATGGCAACAACCGGATCCTGCCTACAAAAAATGGTGGCAGGCAACGGCATGCATGTTTCTTGGCCAGGCCTATTTAGGTATGGAGAAAGCCGAGGAAGCAGAAGGCGCTTTTCGAGCCGCGCTGGTTCTTCAGCCTAATTTTGAATACGTGAAAAGCGCGATGCTGCCGATGACGCAATTGTTAACGCCGCCTGGAATCCGCGCTTTCCATGACGTGGCTTGGACCTTTCTGGCGAGCGATGCCGAAGGCGACGGCCGGAACCCCGCTTGGGCGGAGGCCAAAGCGTTAGCATATTTTTATGACGAGCCCGCCGACACGCTGTGGTTCAAACTGGATCTGGCGCGCCTGCCGAATGCCAATGCCTTCGGCATCAATTTGGTGGTGGATACCGATCGCGACCAACGCAATGGTGCGCATTGGTGGGGCCGCAATCGCGCTTTTAAATATGACATGCTGGCCACGGTTTGGGTGATCAAAACCACGGGCGGCGCGTTTCGCGGTACCGCCGGAATCGCGGACGCCCGCGGTGTGCAACTTGGCCGTTTCACCAATCTATTTCGAAACAATCTCGCCTTTTGCGCGCAGGCCGAAAACAGAGTTATACTGCTGGGTCTCAAAAGCAAGGATTTGGACGAAGATGGAGATTTCGACGTGATCGCGGCCGTGGGATCGAATGCGGGCTGGAATGACGACATTCCTGATTCGCAAGCCGTGACCATCAGCTTGCACCACCCGTAATCTGCAGGCAATGGGCCTTGCTAAAAAGCCATTGAGAATTTGATTGCGATTGGCGGGATTTTTTCTCTTTTTGTTGCCGGCAATCCTTTGGCATTTCCACATTCCAGCCTCGAGAAGCAAGAACGATCACCTGTGCATTGGCTTTCGGATAAAGTTTTGCATCGCCTGCGCGTCGCGGCGGAAGCGCCCGACCTGAGCGGAACGAAGTATCGTTTGCTGGAGAAACTCTCCCGCGGCGGCATGGGCACGATTTATCTTGCGGAAGACGTGCAGCTCCAGCGCCCGGTGGCGCTGAAAGTGATGCATCTCGCTGATGCCACGGGCGAGCAGGCGGTGCGCGTGTTGCGCGAGGCACGCGTCATTGCACGGCTCGAGCATCCCGGCATTGTGCCGGTGCACGACGCCGGCGAGCTGCCGGACGGCCGCGTGTATTACGTAATGAAATTCGTGCACGGCCAGCGCCTGGATCAATATGCCGGTGCGCCTCGTGAGCTGCCCGATCGTCTGCGCGTGTTCCAAAAAATCTGCGAGGCGGTTGCATTTGCCCATGCCAATGGCGTCGTTCATCGCGATCTCAAGCCCGAAAACATCATGGTCGGCGCGTTCGGCGAGGTGCTGGTGATGGATTGGGGACTGGCGAAGATTTTGCCTGCCGATAGTGTGCTTGAAAAACCGAGAATCGAGGATCGAGGATCGGGGACCGACCCTCAAACTTCGATCATCGATCCTCGATCCTCGACCCGCGCCCCGCACATCTCCGGCCCTCAGCATCAAACCCGGCACGGCACGGTCATGGGCACGCCGGCGTATATGGCGCCCGAGCAACGGCGGGGCGAGATCGATCAGATCGACCAGCGCACGGATGTCTATGCGCTGGGTGCAATTCTCAAATTCCTGCTTCAGAGTGAAGCCGGCACACGTGCGGCGGCTGGCGCTTCTCGTATGCCTCGCCTTTCCAGAGCTTTCATTCAAGCCTCTTCATTGCGATCCAAAATCCCGAAATACTTGCATGCCATTGCCGCCCAGTCCATGGCGGAAGAAAAAGCGCAACGTTATGCCGGCGTGCGAGAACTGGCCTTCGACATCGGGCGTTTTCTCGACGGCCTCGCGGTTTCCTCTTATCAGGAAAACTGGTTTGAAAAACTCTGGCGCAATATTAAACAGTATCGTTTCATCTTGCTCTTGATTTGCGCGTACGTGCTGGCTCGCCTGCTGCTGATTTTCTTGCTGCACCGTTAAAGAAACCGTGGAAAACGTTTAATGAATGGAGGAAGAGAACCTCTTCGATCAAGAGACAATTCTATTCACCAATGCTAACCACCGATAAGGAGGAAAAATGTCCAAACCTTTGCTTGGTTTGATTTTGGGCACGGTGCTGGGCGCGTTTGACGGCCTCACCGCATTGTTCACGCCGGAAGCAGCGCCGCAAATCGGCTCGATCGTGATGTGGTCTTCGCTCAAGGGATTGATCGCGGGTGTGATCATCGGCTTCTTCGCGCGTAAAGTGAATTCGCTGCAAAAAGGCATTATCTTTGGCGGCGCCATTGGCCTGCTGCTCGCCTTTTTAGTGGCGGTCATGCCAGATCCTGCCACGGGCAAGCATTACTGGCTGGAAATCATGATCCCCGGGACGATCGTGGGATTGCTCCTCGGCTACACCACGCAGAAATACGGCAAAGAAGCCAGGCCGGTAACCGCGCATTGAGGCACGAGGTAAATCATGGCCAATGGCCAAAACGACCTGCGCGACGGCCGGCGTAGAGACGTCCCGGCGGGACGTCTCTATGGCATGTTGCGCCAAACACGGCCGGCGCAGCGCGCACGGAATAATCTGTTGCTTGGCAAAATCCCTCGTTTGCTTTCCGAAATTTTCTTCTTATATTTCCCGCCGGTTTTAAACCAGTAGAACTTTTACGGGTATTACCCATCCTTCTGCGCCTACTCTTACTCGTGCTCCTGCGCTCACTCCTATTCGCTCCTAAGATTTGAAAAGCGCTGAGGAGGAAGAGCCGGAGTAGGAGTAAGAGTGTCATAGAACCAACTTTACCATTGCAATGCCATGGCTGAAAAAGAGTACCTCATCGTCAAGGGTGCACGGGAGCACAATCTCAAGAATATCGACGTCGAGATTCCGCGCAATAAATTGGTGGTGATCACCGGGCTGTCCGGCTCGGGCAAGTCTTCGCTGGCATTCGACACGATTTACGCCGAGGGCCAGCGGCGATATGTCGAATCGCTGTCCGCCTATGCCCGCCAGTTTTTAGGGTTGATGGAAAAGCCCGATCTCGACTACATCGAAGGCCTTTCGCCTGCGATTTCCATCGAACAAAAAACCAGCAGCCGCAATCCGCGCTCAACCGTGGGCACGGTGACCGAGATTTATGACTATTTGCGCTTGCTGTTCGCGCGCATCGGCGTGCCGCATTGTTATAATTGCGGCAAGCGCATCGAACGGCAGACCGTACAGCAGATGGTTGACGCGATTTTGGCGCTGCCGCAAGCCGCAAAGTTTCAGGTGCTGGCGCCGGTGATCCGCGGCCGCAAAGGCGAATATCGCGAGATCTTCGACACTGCCCGGCGCGAGGGCTACGTACGCGTGCGCGTCGACGGCGCGGTGAAGGATCTGTCCGGCGAGATCAAGCTCGACAAAAACAAAAAGCACAATATTGAAATCGTCGTTGATCGTCTCGTCAACGAGCCGGGCATCAAAACGCGTTTGACCGATTCGCTCGAAACCGCTTTGCATCTGGCCGAGGGCTTGGTGTTGATCGACGTGGTGGGCGAGAAAGAGATTTTGTTCTCCGAGCACTTTGCCTGTGTGGATTGCGGCATTTCCGTGGGTGAACTCGCGCCGCGGCTGTTCTCCTTCAATTCGCCGTTCGGCGCGTGCCCGACTTGCAACGGCATCGGCTCGACCATGGAAGTCGATCCCGAGATGGTCGTGCCCGATCCCAAGCTTTCCATCAACGCCGGCGCGATCTCGACCTGGGGCGACAATTTCGAGGGCTGGTACCTCGGCCAGCTCAAGACCGTGGCGAAAGAATTCGGCTTCTCCATGGACACGCCGTGGGAAAAGCTGAAAAAAGAGCAGCAACGCATCGTGCTCTATGGCGCGGGCGACCGTGAAATGCGCTTCGTGTATGCGCGGGAAAACGGCAAGATGTCGGCGCAATTCACCAGCAAGTACGAGGGCGTGATTCCGAACATGCAGCGGCGCTATTTGCAGACCGATTCGCAATGGATTCGTTCGTGGATCGAAGGCTACATGAACAAGAAGCCCTGCCCCACGTGCAAAGGCGCGCGGCTGAAGCCCGAAGCCCTGGCCGTAAAGATTCGCGATCTCAGCATTCACGACGTGACGCGCAAAACTGTGAAGGCCTCCAATGATTTCTTCGCCAGTCTCAATCTCACCGCGCGTGAGAAAACCATCGCGCATCAAATCATGAAAGAAGTGCGCGAGCGCATGGGCTTTCTGGTCAACGTGGGTCTGGATTATCTCACGCTCGACCGCGATGCCGGCACGCTTTCCGGTGGCGAGGCGCAGCGCATCCGTCTCGCGACACAAATCGGCTCTCAGCTCGTGGGGGTATTGTACATATTGGACGAGCCTTCCATCGGCTTGCATCAGCGCGACAACCGCAAGCTCATCGATACCTTGATGCACTTGCGCAATCTCGGCAACACCGTGATCGTGGTCGAGCACGATCAAGAAACCATAGAAACCGCGGACTGGGTGCTGGACTTGGGTCCGGGCGCGGGCAAGGACGGCGGAACCGTGGTGGCCGCGGGTGCGCCAGCCGAAATCGAAAAAAGCGAGCGCTCCTTAACGGGCGCGTATCTCTCGGGCCGGCGTTACATTCCGATTCCCGCGCTGCGGCGCAAAAGCAACGGGGCATTTCTGGAAATGCGCGGGGCACAAGGCAATAATCTCAAAAACGTCGATCTCAAAATTCCACTGGGCGTGTTCAATTGCATCTCCGGCGTGTCCGGCTCGGGCAAATCGACGTTGATTAACGAAACTTTGTATCGCGTGCTGGCGCGCGAATTGAACAATTCCAAAGGACAGCCGCTGCAATTTCGCCAATTGCTCGGCTTGCAACATCTCGACAAAGTGATCGATATCGATCAATCGCCCATCGGCCGCACGCCACGCAGCAATCCTGCAACCTACACGGGTTTGTTCACGGAAATTCGTGATCTCTTCACCCAAATGCCCGAATCCAAGATTCGCGGCTACAAGCCCGGTCGCTTCAGCTTCAACGTCAAGGGCGGCCGCTGCGAGGCCTGTTCGGGCGACGGCATCATCAAAATCGAAATGCACTTTTTGCCGGACGTGTATGTTACCTGCGAAGTGTGCAAAGGCAAGCGCTACAATCGCGAGACGCTCGAAATCAAATACAAGGGCAAATCGATTGCCGAAGTGCTGGACATGACGGTGGAAGAAGCGCTGGAATTCTTTCAGCACATTCCCACGCTCAAGCGCAAACTGCAAACCTTGCACGACGTCGGCCTGGGCTACATTCATCTCGGCCAGCAGGCGACAACCCTCTCCGGCGGCGAGGCGCAGCGCGTGAAATTGGCGACCGAGCTGTCGCGCGTGGCCACCGGCCGTACCATCTATATTCTCGATGAACCGACCACGGGCTTGCACTTCGAAGACGTGAAAATGCTGCTGGGCGTGCTCAATCGCCTGGTGGATATGGGTAACACCGTGATCGTGATCGAGCACAATCTCGACGTGATCAAAACTGCGGACTATATCATCGATCTCGGCCCGGAAGGCGGAGACAACGGCGGCTACATTATCGCGCAAGGCACGCCCGAAGAAGTGGCGGGGCAGGCGAGATCTTACACGGGACAGTTCCTGGTGAGAGCTCTGAAAGAGGGGAGACGTGAGAACCGAAACGTGACCGCGCCCCTCGAAGCACCGGCGAATGGGAGGCGGTGGAACGGCCGGAAGGGAGAAGGGGAAGAAGTGGGCTGGAAAAAAAGCGCACGCCGGCGCGTGGCAATGGCGCTGGAGGAGGAAGAGGAAGAAACTTCCGGCAAGAAAAGTGCACGGCGCAAGCGCTGAGAGCCCCAAGAACTGTAAGCCGGTTGGAAAAAAAGTAGACCCGCGCGTTCAATGCCAGTTTTGACCAGGAAGAAGAAGAGCAAATGCAGAACGCGCGCCACGAGGGCGTCAAATAAATTGCCGACCACCGCTCGTTGCATCAATCCATAAAGCGCCTGCGCATTACCGCTACGACATCAACTCTGCCAGGGCCGTGCTCATCCAAAGCATGAGGTTTGAAAGCGCCACCGCCAGTTGCTGCTGCAGACCGACGGCCAGGGCAACCAAAAGCGCGAAGCACACCAGCATTCCGATGGGCGTGCGGCAGATTTTAAGCGTCGCCATTCGCAGCAGCCACACCGGAATTGCCAGGAGGTGCCAGAGTATGATAAATGCCATCAAACTCGGGCTCTTGCCCTCCTTTCCCACAAAGATGGCCACGGCGATGAGCGTGAGATAGAACATCATCATCATGTGAAAAGCAATCAGATAATAGCTCACCAGCAGGCCGGATCCCGGCACGGCCGCTTTCAACGCGGCGGGGATGCTGCTGATGACGGAGGCGGTGCCCTCTTCACTGATTCTGTGAGATCTTGCATGCATAATAGATCCCTCCATTCTTGCGTTAACCACGGGCAATTCATCTCTCCAACATTCATAATTTCCTCACAGGTAGTGGTTTCCAGACGATCCCCGTTGTGCGTGCAACTACCTTAAATCACGTTTTGCTCGCCGTTATGGTGAAGTTCATCACGACCGGACGCGCGAGCTTGGCGTAATCCTGATACACCATGCGTATCACTTCTTCATGCGTGCCCGCATTGAAGGTGATCATGTGATCTTCGATCAGCCTGTGGCTCACGTAAACGGGCAGTTGGTAATACTGTCCGAACGGCGGCATGGCGCCGGTTTCGCAATCGGGGCAGGCGCGCGCCACTTCGCTTTCGCTGGCGAGATGGACTTCTTTGGCGTGCAACGCCCGCCGCACTTTCTCCAGATCGATATGATCGCTCGCCGGCATGACGAACATGCAGAGTTTGCGATCCACTTCCATGATGACTGTTTTCGCAAAAAACTTGCCCGGCGTGTGCGTATGCGCGGCGGTTTCCGGCGCGGTGTAATCCCGGCGATGATGAATGATCTCGTATGGGATTCTTTGCGCGTCGAGATTTGCTTTAATGGATTGAAGTGTTCGCATACCAAACTCCTTCTTGATTGATTGTTCCAAGGATAGAGAACCGCCCAGCTAATCCCCTCCCGGCCCATCGACGCTCAAATAGGCATTCATGCCCTCCAGCTCGTGCGAGAGATGCTCAACCACGTGGCGCATGAGGTGGCGCACCGACAGCATGCCCTGCAATCTGCCGAAATGATCGGTGATGGGCAGATGGCGAAAATGCTTGTCGGTCATGAATTCGAAAGCCTCGCTCGCTTCCATCTCCTGTGGCGCCACCAGCGGATCGCGGGTCATCACTTCGGACACCAGAATTTCGTGGGGATCCAGACGGGGACGCACCAAGCGGCGCATGAGATCGCGTTCGGTGAAAATACCCACCGGCCGCTGCTCTTCATCCACCACGACGACGGCGCCCACGCCGGCCTCGCACATTCTCTCAACCGCAAGCTGTGCACGATCGTATGGCTTCACCACGATCGGCGGTACGCGCGCAATTCTCATGAGCTTCATTATCAACCTCCTGGCGTGGAATAAGTGGAATGAAATGAAAAAGGCCTGAGCACGCTTATCAGGTTGTACTCAGGCCTTATGGTTTGCACCATTGAATTGCGGATGAGAAATCCGGTCTCTGGCAACATATTATCACCCCGCCGATTGCTTTACCATCTCACTCTTCAGCTTTGCGTGAGCTGGCAGCAATTTAGATAAAAGCAAAGCCGATGCCATGTCACATAAAGCCGGACCGGTGTGCTAAACTGTTGAGCATACACGATTTGGCAGGTTCCGAGAATATGCGCCCATGGGCGGAAAATTCCCAACTGTACGAAGTTCGCCGCCTCCGTTCTCGATTTTGCAAAGAAAAAACCACCGGAATTTTTGAAATGCGCCCATTGCAGGAAAGAATGGCAGCGCTGCGATGATCCCTTGCCTCATTTGTGGGCATTGGGCGTGTTCCGTTCTACCAGGCAATCCCATAATCATCCTCATAATTGCTCGCCCCGCCCCAGAGCGTGCCCTGTTGCCAATCCGAATAGATCGCCGTAATGGGTCCGGAAGTCTTTTTTCTA
Source organism: bacterium (assembly GCA_044869275.1). Classification (GTDB taxonomy): domain Bacteria; phylum Zhuqueibacterota; class Zhuqueibacteria; order Zhuqueibacterales; family Zhuqueibacteraceae; genus JBIOXB01. The sequence continues at coordinate 43,812 of JBIOXB010000197.1, read as the reverse complement.
TACGCCAGCTTGTATCCCATTCTGGCCAGCTCGGCGCGCACCCAGGGAGGAACGGCTTCATTGAGTGTGAGATTACCTGGTTTGGCGTCGTGCTCGTCAAAGGAGCTCCGCATTTGATAACTCACGATATTGGGCGCTTCGCAGGCTTCTTGCACGTTCATGCCGAACTCCACAACGTTCAGAAAGAACTGCAGCAGGTTTTGATCCTGCGTATCGCTGCCCTGTACCGAGAAGGCCAACAGCGGTTTGCCCTCTTTAAGGGCTAGAGTCGGCGTCAAAGTGGCGCGCGGCCTTTTGCCGGGCGCAACCACGTTGAACGGATTCTCGCGCTCATACAGAACAAAGCTCTGCATGCGCTGGCTCATACCCATGCCGGTATTGCCGGCGATGCAAGCTGGAATCCAGCCGCCGCTTGGCGTGACGGAAACCAGCCAGCCTTCCTTGTCCGCGGCTTGAATCGAAGTGGTGCCGGCGAGAGAGTTCTCATCATTCAGCGCGGCGGTTTTCGTGGTGTCAACGTTCGTCCATTTCTGCAAAAGCTCTTGAAAAGGATTTTGCTTTCCTTCGAAAGGATACGGATCGCCGGGTTTTGTCTCCGGATCGTTCTTTTCCCAGTTGATCAGTTTCAGCCGTTCCTGCGCATACGCTTTGGAGAGCAAGCCTTTGATCGGTTCCTGCGGTGGATAATAGGGATCACCGTAGTAGAAATCGCGATCGGCAAAGGCGAGGTTCATTACTTGATAAAGCGTGTGGATGTACTTCGCGCTGTTGAAGCCCATGGCTTTTAGATCGAGCGGCTCCAACATGTTGAGCGCTTGCAGCATGACCGGACCTTGCACCCAGCAGGTGAGCTTGTAAACCTCGAGGCCTTTGTAAATGGTCATCACCGGCTCTTCGATATGCACCTTCCAATTCGCCAAATCCTCCGTGGTCATTAGCCCGCCTTGCTCGCGCGCGCCGCGAACGAATTCTTGGGCAAGATCTCCTTTATAAAAACGATCATACGCAGCATAGATCGCTTGCTTGCGATCCTTTCCCGCGGCCAGCGCTTGCTGTTCGGCTTCAACCAATTTCTGCAGGGTGATGAATAAATCTTGCTGGCGGAAAATCTCGCCCGGCTGCGGCGCTTCACGTTTCGCGCCGAGATGCGGTAGGAGAACTTTTTTGGAATACGGCCATTGTTTGATTTTTTCTTTTTCTCGCTCGATGCTGTTTGCGGTTCCGGCCTCAATCGGGTAACCCTCTGCCATTTGCATCGCCGGCGCCAGCACCTGCTTGAGGCTCATCGTTCCAAACTCGGCGAGCATCACCATCAAGCCGCCCGGAGTTCCTGGTGTCACCGCCGCCAACGGGCCGTAAGCGGGCGGATGTTTCAGCCTTTTGTTTTTGAAGAAATCCGGCGTCGCGCCTGTCGGGGCCACGCCGAGGGCATTAATGCCGTAGACTTTCTTGGTCTTGGGATCATAAATGAGGGCCTGCGTTTCTCCGCCCCAGCTCAAGACATCCCACATGGTGCAGACCGCGCCGAGCATGGCGCAAGTCGCATCGACGGCATTGCCGCCGGCCTCGAAGATTTTGGCGCCGGCCGTTGCGCCGAGGGGTTTGCCGGTGATGGCCATCCAATGCCGGCCATGAAGCACCGGTTTCTCAGTCTGGCCGTTGCTCGCGCTGCTGGTGACGAGCAGCAGCAATTGGAGGAGTGAAAAGCTGCTTGCAACTTGAAGAGAACGACGCCATTGATAGGACATTTCACTGTTCTCCTTCAAAAAATCACCAACGGCTAGTGCATGGCCAATTCGTTATTCCATAATAAGTGCAATCTGTGCTTTTTTAGCAAAGAAATTCAAAATCCAAAACTCAAAATTCAATGCCACTTTTGGATTTTGTGCTTTGACTTTTGGGTTTCCGGCTTGTCCGGCTTATGCCATTCAGGATGAATCAGCCTGAGTGAAAACATGGGAATGCCGCACCCCGAGCTTGTCGAAGGGTGCTAAGTTCAAAAAATCCGGCTTCGACAAGCTCAGCCGGCGTTGAAACCAAGCGTTTTCACACAGTCTGAATCAGCCTGAGTGAAAACGTAAGCTAGTGTCACCCCGAGCGGAGTCGAAGGGAGCTAAAATCAATGATTAGACTTCGACTACGCTCAGCCTGACTCGAAATCACCCCCCACAAGGAATACTGATGCATGGCTTGATTCAACCTCCGCCGGGACCATCCGCGCTGAAATAGGCATTCATGCCCTCCAGCTCATGTGAAAGATGCTCGACAATATGGCGCATCAGGTGGCGCACCGACAGCATGCCCTGCAAGGTGCCAGAGGGATCGGTGATGGGAAGATGGCGCAAATGCTTGTCGGCCATGAATTCGAAGGCATCGCTCACTTCCATTTCGGCGGGCGCCACGAACGGTTCGCGCGTCATCACCTCTGCCACTGAGGTTTCATGCGGATTAAGATTGGGCCTGACCACGCGCCGCATGAGATCACGCTCGGTAAAGATGCCGATCAATTTGCCGTTCTCGACCACGCCCACGGCGCCGACTCTCGCTTCACACATGCTCTCCACTGCCATGTGTACGCTCGCCTGCGGCGCAACGACGACGGGCGGAACGTGCGCAAGCTTCAATAGTTTCATCATCGACCTCCTTGAGCCGGATGAACCAAAGCAAAGAAAAAGGCCGGAGCACGCCTGCAAGCAGTACTCGGGCCCTCGGAATTATGCGATATTTTCCTTGGGCAGATAAATCGTCTGCGTCGGATATGCAAACGCGATCTCTTCTTCCGCGAAGCTCTGCAAGAGGGCAAGGTTGATCGCTTGCTGCGTGTCCATGTAGGTGAGATAGTCCGGACTCAGAACGAAATAGACCGCTTCGAAATCCAGCGAGAAACTGCCGAAGCCCTTGAAGTGTGCGCGGTCGAAGCGCGTGAGCGGTTGGGCTTCAATGTATTCGCGAATGATTTGCGGGATTCTCGCCAGTTTGTCTTCCGGAGTTTGATAAACGACGCCCACGGTGAAAACCACACGCCGCTCGCTCATGCGTCTGAAGTTTCGGATCCGGCTTCGCAGCAAGTCGCTATTGGTAATAATTAATTGCTCGCCGGAGATGCTGCGCAGCCTCGTGGTTTTCAAGCCGATGTGTTCCACCGTGCCGACGAATTCACCCACGAAAATGGTATCGCCCAGCACGAAGGGCTTGTCGATGACGATCGAAAGCGAGGCAAACAAATCCCCTAAAATATTCTGCGCGGCCAACGCCACCGCGATGCCGCCGATGCCGAGCCCCGCCACCAACGCCGTAATGTTCACGCCCAAATTGTCGAGCGCCACCAGCAGGGTCACGACCCAGAGCACGATTTTTGCCATGAACCCGATCGCGGCAATCGAAGTCGCGCTGGCCGCGTCTTGGGACACGCGTTCCCGCGTATAGTGCCTGACCCAGGAGGTGATGAGGTTGTTGCCCCAAATGCCGACTTGCAGCAGGGTGAGACTGATGACAAAAAGGTCGATGAAAGTTGCCAGACGATTGGGCAGCGCCAGCGGCCGCGTGCCGAAATACAATGCCAGCGCGAACAGGAAAAAACGGCGTGTGTGCTGCAGCGACTCGATGAGAAAGTCATCGACTTTCGTGGGGGTCGTTTGCGCCAACGCCTGCACACGCTTTTTGGCGAAGCGCCGCAAAAGACCGATCACCAACGGCGTGGCCAGGGCGGAGAGCAGGGCGCCCAGCCAGGCGCCCAGGGAGTTGTTGAAATAAACGCGGGCAAGTAATTCTTCAGGCGTGTCGAAGAAAGGCATGGCGCTTATCTCAGCATTATCGAAGTGTGGAGGTGAAAACCGCTTTGGTCCGGCGCTCGCCGCGCGACGGCGCGAACGCGTTTTCAACGACCACCGCTAAGGACCGGTGGCGGCCGGCGGTGTTTCCGCCGGCACGGACAAGGTGACGATCATCACCAACAGGCTGATCACCAAGCCCGCCATGAACACCATATAGCTGTAGCGCACGAAGCGGTATTTGCGCTCGCTCAAAACTTTGCCCAGGCGGTACAAATCTCTCGCCAGCGATTCATAAACCAGCGCGCGGTCATTCACCACCTGCTCGATCTCGCGAAAAAAGGTCTCAAAATCGAGCTGGCTGAAATGGCCGAAGAAAATGAGATTGAAGCCGGGCGCACGCGGATTGATCGGCGGAGCCAGGCGCGGCGGCAAGTTGGGCATGGTGGCATAGACCGCCAGCAGAATTGTGAACACGCAAGTGAGGCCCATACACACCACCGTGGGGAACAGCGAAGGGTCCGTGATTTTGCCCAGCGATAAGCTGAGGATCAATGCACAGACCGTGATCATCATGTTGGCTTTGGAATCGGCCATGGCGCTCAATTGAAAATGGTTGGCCATGACGATGCGGAACATATTGTCCATCGCCCGGTCGGCGTTTTTCGCCTTGAAGGCGCTTTTTCTTTTGGTCGGATCGTCTTCTGAATCGTGCTTTCCCATGCGGCTTCGACCTCATGAATGAGTTGGCGACTTCGGCAAATGAAACCTTCGCTGGCAATATAATATGGGCCATCTGGCCTGTCAATGGAAACTTTAGCGGGCCCTTGTTTTGTTTCATGAAGCGGCCATCAGGCTTGGATCTGATTTTTGGAATTTGAGCTTTGATTTTTTGGTTTTTTGCCTCACCAGCTTCCCGAGGCGCCTCCGCCGGAGAAGCTTCCCCCACCGCCCGAGAAACTGCTTCCCGAGGAGCTGCCACGCCAGGACCCGCCACTGCTCGAGCCGCGCCAGCCGCCGCCCGGCCCAATTGAACTCGGAGGATTCTTCCGTCCCGCCGGCGGTGTATGCGCCTGCAATCGCGGCGAGAATACCGCGCACGCCCGCGCGCACGCCGCCGTCGTAATCGCCGTCGCGAAAACGCGGGGTGATCTCATGGCGAATGATGCGGCCGCAGGTAATGTCCGGCAGGTCGCCTTCCAATCCGCTGCCCACCTCGATACGCATTTTGCGCTCGTCGCGCACGATCAGCAACAGCACGCCATTGTCGCTGTTCGCCTGGCCGATTTTCCATGTTTCCACCACGCGCATGGAGTAGTCTTCCAACGCTTCGCCTTGCAAGCCGGGAAGTGTGAGCACGACGACTTGGTTGGAGGTGGAATCCTCATGCGCCTTGAGCGCCGCCTCTAATTCTTCGATGGTGGCTTGCGACAGCAGGCCCGCGGTGTCATTGACGCGGCCGGCGAGGTAAGGCACTTGCAGAGATTGCGCCAATGCGGGAGAGCAAACGGCAAAGAGAAAAAAGCAAATAGAAAAGAGCTTCTTCGAAGAGCAGGTCATAATCATCTTCCGGCCATGCGCAGGCCATCGGCCAGTTCGTCGGCATCGTCGGGCCGGCGTACCACGCCCTTGCGTTGCAACAACTCGCCGCACTTATGGATGGCGGAAATCAGGGCCTTTGCCGGCTCACCGCCGCGCATACCGCGCACAATGATCTGCGCCACCTCGTCCCAATCGTGTTGCTGAACTTTGGCGTTAATGCCCGCATCGCCCATGACAATCACCTGGCGCTCGAGCAGGCTCAAAAAGATCAGAATGCCGGTGCGGTCGCGCGTATTGAAGATTTCTTCGGACAAAAAGGCTTGCGCCGCGCGCTGGGCAACTTTGTGCTCCAGCGCTTCCCGCCCGGTGAAAAACCTTCTCAGCGCGGGGATGAAATACACGGCAACCATGCCCAGGCCGTGCGCCAGCAGAATCAGCATCGCCGTTTGGGCGAAACGCAGATCGAGCCAGAACGAAGTGAAGACGCGCACGAGCAACAACCCCGTGATCACCAGCAAGCTTAAAGACAGGCCGCCGCGCCACAGCGCGACTTCATAGTCGTCACTGCGCTCGACGACATAGGGCACGATCTCGCCGGCGGTGCTGCCTTCGGCGGATTTCACCGCTGCTGCGATTTGCTCACGATCGGCTTCAGAGAAGATCGTCATTTTTTCTTGGTATCTTTATAATGCCGCTTTTGCCTGGCGTGGATTCTTTTCCATTCTTGCTTTTGCAGAAGCGCGGCGGTGGGATCGACCTTGCGTTCCTGATAACTCGCCTCGCGCTGCAATTTGAGGAAGTTTTGGTAGCGGCGCCCCTCCAGCTCGCCGCTGGCCAGGGCCTGTTGCACCGCGCAATCCGGCTCGGCTTGATGCCGGCAATCGCGGAAACGGCATTGCTGCGCCATCGCTTGAATGTCTTCAAACGTGTCTTGCAGGCCTTCCTCGCCGCCCCAAAGCTGCAACTCGCGCATGCCCGGCGTGTCGATCAACAAGCCGCCGGCAGGCAACAAGATCAACTCGCGATGCGTCGTCGCGTGCCGGCCGCGCCCATCGGTCTCACGCACTTCTTTGATCTTTTGTTTTTCGGCGCCCACGAGTTGATTCACCAGGGTCGATTTGCCCACGCCGGAAGAGCCGAGCAAGGCGCCGGTCTTGCCCGCTTGCAGAAACTCACGCATCGCCTCGACGCCTTGATGCTCTTTGGCGCTCATCACCAGCACCGTTACGCCCAGGGCAATTTCTTCCACTTCCTGTTTCCGGCGATCGAGGTCTTCGCAAAGATCGGCTTTATTGAGCACGATCACCGGGCCGGCTCCGCTTTCCCAAGCCAGCACGAGATAGCGCTCGAGGCGCTGCAAATTGTGGTTGGCGTCCAGACCCATCACCAGGAAAACATGATCGATGTTGCTGGCGATCACTTGCGCTTCTTCTTTCTCGCCGGCGGCACGGCGTACAAATTGGCTGCGCCGCGGCAGAATCGCGTGAATCGTAGCCGCGCCTTCCTGCGGCCGCACGCTCAGCGCCACCCAATCGCCGACGGCGGGCAAATCCTGCGCGCCCTCGGCCAGATGCAGCATTTTGCCGGTGACTTCGCCGCGCAGCTCGCCGTGTTCCGCATACAACGTGTAGGCGCCTTTGTGCTGCATGGCCACGCGACCGGCGCAATAACCGGCGGTGGCATACGCTTCAAAATACGCCGCAAAAAAAGGGTGCCAGCCTAATGATTCCAGCGTCATGACGGTTTTATCCTTGTGGGCGAAGTCGAGGTGCGCATGAAATAAAGAAAACCATGCCGGCAGCACGGCGCAAGTCGAATTTCGCTACGATCTGAAAATAAAATACACCGCGCCGATCATGCAAATCATGGCGTAAAAGTAATCCTGCTTGATCGGCTGATTCATGTAATAGATCGAAAAGGGCACAAATACCGAAAGCGTGATCAGCTCTTGCAGGATTTTAAGCTGCGCCAGACTCAAGACGCCGTAGCCGATGCGATTGGCCGGGACTTGAATCAAGTATTCGAAAAGGGCAATGCCCCAGCTTGCCATCGCGGCGACGTACCATTTTTTGTCGTGCAAGTTTCTAAGATGGCCATACCAGGCAAAAGTCATGAAGAGGTTGGAGAGAATCAATAGAAAAACAGTTCGCACAGTTACCGACATGGTTCCTCATCGCTTCAAAGTTAGTATTTTAAGCGCAAGACGCGTCTTACACTTTACACGATTAAAGTGTAAAGTGTAACGTGTAAAATGCAAAAAGAAGGTCATAAAATGCGGCCGGCGGAGGACTGGCTCTTGTGCGAGATGCAACGCTGGCCCGTCGCCCGGGAATTCGACCAATAATTTAGCGCCCATTTCTTATGAAGCAAGCCGGATTTTCATCTGGAAGAAGTGCTGCAGCACGCGCGCGGTGAAACCCCAGATGCAGATTTGTGTTTGTCCGGCGGACCAAGCCGGCGTTTGCCATTTTACATGCGTTGCGGCGGGAAGATGAAAATGCAGCTTGAGCATGTCTGCTGGCGTTTGAATCTGCAAGGCAGAATCGAATTGCGCCAATAATGCCACCAGCGGAATTTCGAAAATCGCGGCGACCTCGCCGGTCTGCGGCGCATAACGCAGCGGCTGGCGCGGCCGCGCCACGAACACCGCGGCATCGTAGCCCGTGGTCATGGTGCTGAAATAGCCCAGACTGCCCAGCACTTCGAGCTGTTCCGGTGCCACGCCAATTTCTTCCTGCGTTTCGCGCAGCGCAGCTGCCAAGACCTCTTCTCCCGGTTCCACTTTGCCGCCGGGAAACGCGATTTGACCGCCGTGGAGCGAGCCGTCGCTGGCTTTCATGATGAAAACAACGTGGGTGTGTAATGCCGCGTGCACCTCACGCTCGCAGAGAATCATCATCACGGCGGAATGCTTTAGGCTGGTGTTTGTCGCCTGCCGCCGTTGCTGTGCCGCGAGAATGCTTAGAATGTCTCTTGAGGAAATTAGCATGGAGATAAAACAAGACTGCAAACCGACACCTGGACGATTTCCAATGAGGTCCCGAAGACAATGACATTTCAGTTTTCTGGGATGGGCGCGTGCTTATTTTAACAAAATGAAGGACACAAAACAAGCCAGACAAAAAACTTTCTTGCAAAGATTCCAGCTTTTGTTATCTTTCTACACATATGCTGTAATTGAGATATATTGAGAGTCAAATCCAGCCTCCTTTTGTGCGAGTGCCAGGAAACAAGAAATCACCAGGACCCGGTTGCAAAGAAGTGAGCGCGACCCGTCCCAAACCAGGAAAGGGGGTAATGTCTTCATGATCCTTACCATCAATACTCCACGAGTTCGCGGCCGGCATTGACCACCGCGCCCGAGTCCTTTTGCCGCTCCCTGTAGGGCAGGCGGCAGCGCTTTTTCTTCCCGGCATGATCAACTAAAATCCAGACCACGCCCGCGGGATCGCATTCCCTTGTCCCACTGGTGTGATCGGAGCGCATGCTCAAGGGCTTGCGTCTGTGGCATTCCTACGAACAAAACTGGCAGGCCGCGGCATTTCGCCGCGGGCATGTTCAGCCGGTGCTTTGTCATGTCTTGAACCGAATCATGCCGGTGAAGCAGCGCCGTCATCCTGACTGTAAGCCATAGGCTTGCACGGCCAGGAGTAGCGACGCCACGGCTGATACGAAATCTCTAAGTTTGGCTTGAATCCAAGGAAGCGAATATGACCAGAAATCTGCTACAGGATTATTTTCACCAACCCGAAACCTTGCCTCCCGAAGTGGAGCAAGCCGTGCAACGCGCCTGCGGGCCGGAAAACATTCATGCGTTCGCGATGAGCGATTTGGATGGCGGCTTGCATTTTACGCAGCGCTGGCTGGTGCTCAGCGACGGCCATTTCGTGATTGCCGAACCGGACGGTGCTTGGCAAAACGGCTCGACGGCATGGATCACCGCCAAGTTCGCTTTGCGCGAGGTGGAAAAATTCGATGTGCTCGAAGGCCTGACCAGCAGCCGGCTGAACCTGGTGAGCGCGGACAAGAAGCTGCTGGCGGCGGTGCAGTTCTCCCGCCGCCAGAGCCGCGCCATCGGTAATCTAAAATTCATTGCCGAACAGAGACGCGAACGCTTGCTGGGGAACCAGCCGCCTCCGGCTTTGGCAGAGGAATTGGACAGCGCGAGCGAGTATCAGGAAGCGATGATCGAGCCCGTGCTCGAAGCCAAAGCCGCACTCGCCGTGCCGAGGATGGGCGTGCTGCTGCGTTTGCTGTCGTACCTGGGGGCCCATCGCCGCGCCGTGGCGGTCGGTTTGTCGCTGGCGGTGCTGCTCACGGCTCTGCAGCTGCTGCCGCCGTATTTGACCGGCGCGATGATCGACAAGATTCTGCGCCCGGTGGAAACGGGCCGCATGGCCGATCCTTGGTTCTGGCTGTGGGCAATCATCGGCAGCCTCGCTTTTGTGTGGAGCGCGGGCGAGTTTGTTTCGTTCCTGCGTTTGCGCATTATGGCCCTCACCGGGGAGAAAATCGCGACGCAACTGCGCGAACAAATCTACGCGCACATGCAAAAGCTGAGTCTGTCGTTCTTTGCCACGCGCTCGACCGGCTCGTTGATCACACGCATCAGCTCGGACACGGACCGGCTGTGGGATTTTATCACCTTCGGCATTATTGAAATCGTCGTGTCGGTGCTGCAAATCATCGGTGTGACCATCGCCTTGCTGGCGATGGATTATTCCCTGGCGGCTTTCGTGCTGCTGCCGCTGCCGTTGATGACCTGGCTGTTTTACCGCCACAGCAAAAAGATCCAAGTGTTCTTTTTGCGCATCTGGCGCAAGTGGTCGGCGATGACCGGCGTGCTGTCCGACGTGATTCCCGGGATGCGTGTGGTCAAAGCTTTTGCGCAAGAGGATCATGAGAATGAGCGCTTTCAGACGCGCAGCAAGGCGGTCGAGGCCGAGGCCGACAAATTGCACGAGGAATGGACGCGCTTCTGGCCGACGATGGTGATGTTGATGCACGTGTGCAGCTTGATCGTGTGGGCCGTGGGCGCACCGCGTGTGCTGCGCCACGTGCTCAGCAACGGCGCCGAAGGCATGCCGCTCGGCGTGTTCGTCGCCTTCACCGGTTACATGTGGATGTTTTGGGAGCCGGTAAAACACTTGGGCATGATGAGCCGCACCATAAACCGCGCCACGACTTCGGCTTCGCGCGTGTTCGAAGTTTTGGACACCACGCCGACCATCACCAGCAAGCCGGACGCGATCGTGCTCCATCCCATGCAAGGGCGCGTGAGTTTCGAGAAGGTGACGTTTAGCTACGACGGCGTGCGCAATGTTTTGAAGGGCGTGTCGTTTGAAGTGAAGCCGGGAGAAATGATCGGCCTGGCCGGTTCTTCTGGCAGCGGCAAGACCACCTTGATCAATTTGATCTGCCGTTTTTACGACGTGAAGGACGGCACGGTTAAAATCGACGGTACCGACGTGCGCGATCTCGATCTGTACGACATGCGGCGGCAAATCGGCGTGGTCTTGCAGGAGCCGTACCTGTTCCGCGGCACGATTGCGGAGAACATTGCTTATGGCTCGCAGCAGGCCTCGCTGAAGGACATCATCCACGCCGCCCAAGCTGCGAATGCGCATGAGTTCATTTGCGGCTTGCCGGATGGCTACGACACCATGGTGGGCGAACGCGGTTTGACGCTTTCGGGCGGCGAGCGCCAGCGCATCAGCATCGCGCGCGCAATTCTGCACAATCCGCGCGTGTTGATTCTCGACGAGGCCACCAGCTCGGTGGATACCGAAACCGAGAAGAAAATTCAGGAAGCCTTGCAAAGACTGGTTTCCGGCAGAACCACATTCGCCATCGCCCATCGGCTCTCCACGTTGAGCGCTGCCGATCGTTTGTTCGTGATGGACGACGGTAGGCTGGTGGAACAAGGCACACATCAGGAATTGCTGGCGAAACCCGATGGTGTCTATGCCAAGCTGCATCATACGCAGTTGGAATTGCAGGCATTAATTGCGGTGTAAGGCTGGATACCGCTTGCTCTTGCTCACGCTCATACTCTTACTCTTACGCGCTTTGAGTTTTTGCAATGCGAGTAAGAGTAGGCGTATGAGGATGAGTATGAGCGTGAGTATGAATCGGAGCAGGAATCATTCAGAAGTATCTGAGCGCAGAAGAATCTCCGAAAGGGCTTTTAGGTTGTGGTGAAGAAGGTTGGCGAAAAGGAAGAAGATATGAGCATGAGTTTTCAAACTGAAGGCATCGTTGCACAAATCAACAGAGAGCCTGCCTGGCATTTGTCGCGCAATACGGAAGGCCGTCTGGTTTTGCACGGGCTGAAGGGTGAGGGCGCGGACGAAGCAGCGTCGGTTCAGGCGGTGTGCTGCTTTCCCTGGAGCAAGCCGCACGAGTACATCAGCTTGCGCGACGATAAAGGCCACGAGTTGGTTTTGATCGAAACCTTGGAAGAATTGACCGGAGAGCAGCGGCAATTGATCGAAGAAGAACTGGCGTTGCGCAACTTCCTGCCGCGCGTGACGCAAATTCTCAGCATCTCCGATCAAATGGAGTTTTTTCATTGGGAAGTGCTGACCACGGCCGGGCCGCGCAGCTTTCTGACGCGCCGCCACGAGCGTCCACGCCAGCTCGGCAACGGGCAGATGATGATCCGCGACATTTGCAACGACATCTATCTCGTCAATCGTTCCGAAGACATGGATGCCAAAAGCCTGAGGCTGTTGTGGGTGTACTTGGATTGAAACGCGGGCGGCGGCTCTTGCCAGGGCGCCGCCCGTGCAAACCATTGGCGGAAGGTGAAAGGCGCCGCACTCACGATTGAGCTGCCGGGGCCTGGGGCGAGCGAAATACATACCTGGCCGCGGCCCAAGACATGACGCCCAGGACGATGCCGCTCGCGGCGGCAATAAACGGCGCAAGCAGCGCGAGCAGCAAACGTGGGGGAAAATCAATCGGCAGTTGATTAAAATCCGCAGTGTGCTCCAGACTGTTGGCCAAATAAGCCGGGAAGAAAATGACTTGAAAAATTTGCGCGATCAGGCTGGCGATCGCGCCGGCGAGCAAGCCGTGTGGAAAATGCTGCCGCCTGACTTTCCGGCCGATGACCAGCGCACAAATGACGGCGAGCAGAAACCACGCCAAGCCCTCGTAATTGCCCACCCATCCCCACACCGTCGCGATGCCCATGACCACGCCCAGTAAAGAGAGTTTTTTGAGGAGTTTCCAATTCAGGTTTTTCCACCACGCACGATCATTCTTCATCATTTTCTTCGTCTTCCACGCCTCGATTCGTATCGCCTTCCAATTCCTGCAATAATGCGCGCGCTTCAGAGGCAAACTCCGCGGCGACCTGGATTTCCACGGGCCCGAGCGCGGGGTTATAGCCGCCGATGCTTCCGGCTGCGAACAGATTCTGCAAGCCTTCGCCCTTGGCAAGATAAACAATCGCCGCTTCTTCCAAAATGGATTTTGCCATCGCGAGCAATGCGGGGTTGCCGGTTGAAAAAACCGTGACGGATACTGAGGACTCAACTTCAACCTCTGCCGGCAAAGTCTCCACCAGTGGCACGAGGCAATCCGCACATTCCTTCACCCAAGGTTCGTATTCAGTTTGGCATTCGGGGCAGAACATGATTGCTCCTTTTTACACTACAGATTGCTTGCGCCTTACGAATCACGCATTTGTTGCAACGGCATTGCCCACGTCCCAGAAACACAATATAACAGCAACGCCGCGCCGTGCAATCTTTTTTTGTGACAATCCGTCCGCGCTTGGCCGCCGGACCTCCCGTTTGGGCGCAAAGGATTTGACTGGACTCGTCCGCGCCTGCCCAAGATGCGAATATAGTATTGTATCGCATTCAAGCAAAGCACGCAATCATTAAAATATCGCAATAAATCGGTGCATATCCGAAAAAGCGTTGCGCTTGCCGGCCAGATTCCTTAATCTCACGCCGACCAGTGCTTGGTCATTCATGTCAAGGATGAGTTGATGCCAGGACGGTGCACGCGATCATCTCTTACCGGTTGACGATCTTTACCTCACCTCTTTTTTGTAATTTCCTGCGCACAGAAGGCGTGCCCGCGCGAAGCAGCCGATTCCTGCGCCTGGGTTGATCATCTCGCCCGATGGGCATGGCTAGCTTTTAGGATTCCATCATGCATTTCTGTAAACGCCTCTCGCGATTGGCATTCTGGAGCTGCTGGCATTGTGCCACGCCCGCCAGCGCTGTGCTGCTTTTGGACCGGGGCAAAGACCCTCTTTTGGAAATCATGGCGGCTTGTTTGCAACCATTGACCTCTCTTGAAGCATTGCTGGCCGTCGTCAGCGCGCTGGCAGCAGGCGCGGCGGTGTTGATGCATCTGCATCAGCGGCGGTCGCGGCAAGACACGGCAAAAATCTTTGAAGCGCGCTTCCAGCACGACGCTTATTTACGCTTGGTGATCAAGCAGCTTCCTGCGATCCTGTGGGCGACCGATCCCGATCTTCGTTTCACGGCCTCGGCAGGCATGGGCTTGTCCTCCCTACAGTTGCGGCCCGGACAAGTTGATGGCTCCACCTTGTTCGAGTACTTCGGCACGAAGGAGGCGGATTTCCCAGCGGTTGCCGCGCACCGCCGCGCCCTGTTAGGCGAGTCCGTGCATTTTGAATTGAATTGGCAGGGCCACAGCTTTGATTGTTTCGTCGAGCCGTTGCGCGCGGAATCGAGGGAAATCATCGGCGCCGTCGGCATTGCGCTGGACGTCACCGCACGCCAGCAGGCGGAATCCGAACTGGCGCGTTCGCGCCGGCAATATGATGAATTGGTCAATTCCATCGATGGCATCGTGTGGGAAGCCGACGCGCAAAGCCTGCAGTTGACATTCGTCAGCAAGCAGGCGGAGCGGTTGCTCGGTTATCCCGTCTCGTGCTGGCTCGAAGAGCCGGATTTTTGGAAGACCCATTTGCATCCGGACGATCGCGATTGGGACTTGAGCTTGATTTTGGCGACGGACACGGCCAAGCGCCATCATGAATTCGAGCAACGCATGCTGGCCGCCGACGGCCGCACGCTGTGGCTGCGCAACTTGGTCACCATCACCAAAGAAAACCACCGCGTCGTGAAGCTGCACGGCATCATGGTGAATAACAGCGACCGGCGGCTGCTGGTGGACGAACTGCGCGCGGCGCACAAAGCGCTGGAGGAAGCGCATTCGCAACTGGCCGCGATCATTGAGCAGGCCCCGGCGGTCGCCATTCAAGGCTACGACGCGGACGGCACCGTGACCTTTTGGAACCGCGCCTCCGAAGAATTGTACGGCTTTAAAGGGGAACACGTGGTGGGCAAGAATCTCGGCGAGTTTTTGCTGTCGCCGCAGGATGCCAGGGAATTCGCCACTATGGTGCGGGCGGCCCTGGACACCAATACCCCCGCACCCGTGCGCGAATGGTCCATGGCCACGGCCGCTGGAGCGGCGTGCAACGTGATGTCCTCTATGTTTCCGATTCGCTTCGGCCAGAACAAGACGCAGGTCATTTGCATGGACGTCGATATCACCGCGCGCAAACGCACGGAAGATGCGCTGCAAACGAGCAAAGAGCGCTATCGCCACCTGCTGGAAACCACGAACGTCATACCCTGGGAAGCCGAGCCACGCGCGCACGGCTTCATTTACGTTGGCCCGCAATGTGTGAAATTGCTGGGCTATCCGCGTGAAGCGTGGTATCAGGAAAATTTTTGGCTAGATCATGTTTTGGCGGAAGACCGCGAGCGCGTGGCGCAGCTCTGCCGCGAGCAGGCGCAGCAGCACACGGAATATGATTTGGAATATCGCATGATCGCTGCCGACGGCCGCGTGTTTTGGTTCCATGATTTGGTCTCGGTGATGCGCGGCGAGGATGGACCGGAAATGCTGCGCGGTTTCTTGATCGACATCACCGAGCGCAAACGCGCGCGTGACGCGCTGCTGGAAAGCCAGGCACGGTTGACGCTGTTGAATCATCTCGCCAAGCACATCGCCTCGGGCACGCTTTTCGAAGACATCGTCGCGCATACCGTCGCCGAACTGGGACGGTACTTTGCCCAGGTGCGCGTCTTTTACGCCGCGCTCAACGACGAAGGCCAGTTGCGGGTGCTGCAATCCCTCGAGCCGCCGGGCATGCCCTCGCTCGCGGGCCTGGTGGCAGACTTGTCCATGGCGCCGGCGTGTTTGGCGAGCCTGCGCCGGCGCGAGCCTGTCGTCGTTCCCGAGTTGGAGCAGGACGAGCGCGTGGCGCCGCTGCGCGACTTCCTGGCCACGAAACACACGCGCGCGCTCTTGCACGTTCCCATTCACGAAGCCGACAAATTGGTGGGCGTGCTGGGCTTTGATTCGCCCGCGCCGGGAACCTGGAGCGATCATGAGTTGAACACGTTGCGAGAAATCACCGAATACCTCGCCATCGCCCACAAAGACGCGCGCATGCAGCAGGAACGCAAGAAGCTGGAGGAAGAGCGCGCTGCCGCTTTGAGCATGGCCAACGCCGAGCTCGCACGCGCGGCCCGCACCAAGGATGAGTTCCTCGCCAGCATGAGCCACGAATTGCGCACCCCGCTGAACGCGGTACTCGGCATCAGCGAAGCGCTGCGCGAGCAGGTGTACGGCGCAACGAATGAAAAGCAACAAGCCGCCCTGCGCCATCTCGAAGAAAGCGGCCAGCATCTGCTCGTGCTCATCAATGACATTCTCGATCTCTCCAAGATCGAAGCCGGCAAATTACGCCTGGAAATCGCGCCGGTGGCGGTGGAAGCGGTGTGCAGCGCGAGCTTGCGCCTCTTCACCCAAATGGCGCTCGAAAAACGACTCAAGATTTCATTCGAACAGGACGAGCAAGTCACGTTGATCTTGGCGGACGAACGCCGCCTCAAACAGATTCTGGTGAATCTGTTGAGCAATGCGGTCAAGTTCACGCCCGCGGGCGGAGAAATCGGCCTGGAAGTTGCCGGCGACGCGAAAAAAGGCGTGGTGCGCTTCAGCATACGGGACACGGGCATCGGCATTGCGATGATAGACATCGTGAAATTATTTCAGCCTTTCGTGCAGCTCGACAGCACGCTGGCGCGGCAGTATTCCGGCACCGGCCTGGGATTGGTGCTGGTGCATCGCATGGTCGAGCTGCACGGCGGCGGCGTGGTGGTCGAAAGCGAGCCCGATAAGGGCAGCCGCTTCACCGTGATGCTGCCGTGGTTGAAGCCGGTCGCTGCCACCCCGGCGGAGAGCGCGGAACCCGAAGAGCCGGCGCTCGCCAAGGAAGGCCTTTTTCATCACGCCCTCATCATTGATGAAGAATCGCCCGAGATCGACAAGCTGCAAAAGTACCTGCGCGAGCTGGAGCTCGACACCCAGATTTGCCCGCCGCATGAAGAAGTGGTTGCCGCCATTCTCAGAGCGATGCCGGACATTATTTTTCTCAATATTGTGCTGGCTGATCCTTTGGGCTGGCAGGTCTTGACCCAGCTCAAGCTGGATCCGCGCACGCAAGTGATTCCGGTGATCATCATTTCCGAGCGCGATGCACGCGCGCAAGGCTTGAGCCTGGGCGCGGCGGAATTCTTGTCCAAGCCGGTTTCGCGCGAGCAATTGCAATGGGTGTTGAGCAAGGTGGCATTCGAATGGCCCGCACGCGTGGCGCAACACGCAGCCACCGTCGAAACCGTGCAAGCTGCGACCGGCGAACCGACACATATTTTGCTGGTGGAAGACAGCGAAAGCAACATCAACACGCTGTTCGATTATTTAATGGCAAGGCGATACCGTGTGCAAGTGGCGCGCAGCGGCCGCGAAGTGTTGCAGCGCGTGCAAAAGGAAAAATTTGATTTGGTTTTAATGGATATTCGCCTGCCCGGCGAGAATGGCCTGGAGATCATAAGCCGGATGAAAAGCGAGGGAGATTTGCGCGCGATTCCGGTCATCGCGCTCACCGCGCTGGCCATGCCCGGCGACCGCGAACGCTGCCTGGAGGCCGGCGCGAACGACTATTTGAGCAAGCCGGTGAGCATGAAGGATTTGGTGGAGGCGATTGAGAGACAACTACAAAAGGCATAAGCCCCGAGCCCAAAGCCCAAAGCACAAAGCACAAAAAAATGTCTCCTCTTCCACGTCCCCTCCGATTCCACGGGCACAAGCGCGCGAAAAGTTCCTCGTGGTACCGGCTTGCTACGATAGCATAAATTCCCTACCTTCTTCTATCATCAATCACTCTGCACTTCATGGCCATGCTTCGCTTCCTCTTGTTTTTCATCTTTTTGACACCGGTATTGCTCACCAGTCAAACGCAGTTCGACCTCGCGGGCGAGTTGCGCGTGCGCGGCGAGGGCCGGCAAAATGCAGATTTCGAGGCGCAGTTCGGCGATCAGTCCGTTTTTATCGCGCAGCGGGCACGCGCGGCTTTGCAGTGGCAGTTTCCGTCACATTTGCGCGCGGTGTTGCAAATCCAAGACGCGCGCTTGTGGGGTGAAGCAGGCAGCACCGGCCGCGCCTTGAACAGCATGGATTTGCATCAGGCTTATTTGGATCTCGAAAAACTTTTCGGAAGGTCAATGGCATTGCGCTTGGGCCGGCAGGAAATGGCCTTTGGCAGTGAAAGGCTGGTCGGCAGAAACGACTGGGATCAAACCGGCCGGGCCTTTGACGCCCTGCGCTTGACTTGGGGAGAACCCTTGCAGAAAATCGACTTCTGGCTGGCGCAAAATCGCAACAAAAACGCGACTGGCATCAACAGTAACCAGGAATTTCTGGGAGCGTATTTTTCCACCCAACAATTTTTCAAAAACACCGCCGAAGCTTATGCCTTCGCCCTGCTCGATGATCGTAATTTTCCCCTGGGCAGCGCGGCGGGAAAGAGCTTGCTGCTCATGGCCACGGGACTGCGGCTTGCCGGCAAATTCAAGGAGCGCTGGCATTACGACCTCGAAGGCGTTTATCAATTCGGCCATCACGGCGAATTGCAAGTGCAGGCATACGGCCTCGCCTTGCAGGGCCGCTGGCAAATCACCCGACGCCATGCTCCCACGTTGAGCGCGAGCTACGTCTTCGGCTCGGGCGACAGCAATCCCTTCGACCAAAAATTGGAAACGTTCTCCGCGTTTTTCCCTTCCGTTCACGAGCATTTTGGCGCCATGGATTATGTGAGCTGGAGCAACATCGCCGCCACCGCGGCAGGCTTTGATTTTTCTCCGGCAAAGGATTTTCTGGTTGAGGCGCAACTCCATTACTTCCAGCTCGCGCATGGCAATGATGCGTGGTATGGCGCCTCCGGATTTAATTTCGACCGCCGCAATGAAGTTTTCCTGCCGGCCCTTCCGGGCGAAAGCATCGAGCTGGGATATGAAATCGATCTGGCCTGTGCTTATGTTTTGCGCGAGCGCCTCCAGTTCCACTTCGGCTTGAGCCGTTTTTTCCCCGGCGGTTTCGTCAAAGCGGGCAATCCCGAAGCCGATCCCTCCGATTGGGGCTTTTTGTCGCTGCGCATGAAGTTTTGAGCCCGAAAGTGATGACATCGCTCTCTCTAGCATGAACCACTTCACACTGTCACTTGCATTCGACGCATCGCCAATTCCCGCTCTGGAACAGGATTTTCCCGATTTTTGTGCGCTTAAACTTTCGCAAGTCGAGTTTGACTTTTTGACAAAAACTGATTATGTTCGCCTTACAAAAATATGTCTGCTCGGTCAATCATCGCGATCAACTCCACGCTTGACAAAGTAGAACGACGAGGCTGGATGGGTGAATAACGCAGAGTAGCTTGGGGGAAGGCAAAACCCTCGGAAGGGAGGAAGCATGAGCCGCTATACGATTCACCCGGATACACACCTGGGGCCGCTCCATTTGACCGTGTCGCATTTGGAACGCGCGGAATACTTTTATACCAAAATTCTCGGCTTCAAAATTCTGCACCGGTCGGAGCATACGCTATGGCTGGCGGTGAACAGCATCTCGCCGTTGCTGGCCGTCACGCGTTCCGAGAGCGCGGCACCGCGGCCGCCCCATGCGCTCGGGCTTTATCATTTCGCTCTCCTCGTTCCCAGTCGTTTGCACCTCGCCTATGCCTTGCATCACCTGTTGGAGATGCAGTACCCCATTCAAGGCGTATCCGACAATCTCATTCACGAAGCGATCTATCTCGCCGATCCCGACGGCAACGGCATCGCCATTTATGCCGACCGCCCGCGTGAAGAATGGCCCTGGCAGCAGCGCCAGTTGCAAGTGGCGGCGAATCCTCTCGATCTGGATTTTGTGCTCGCGGAATTGGGCCAGGGGAAAATTTCATGGCAGGGGCTCGATGCGAGAATTTGCATCGGTCATTTGCATTTGCACGTCACCGATTTGCGCGCCTCGGAAGATTTTTATCGCCGCGCGCTGGGTTTCGAGCTCACCGCGCGCTCCGGCTCCAGCCTGGTGTTTCTCGCCGCCGGAAATTATCACCACCATCTCGGTTTGAACACGCTGGCGTCCTCGCAGAACGGCGCCGCCAGAGCGAACGAAATCGCCGGCCTGCGCTATTTCACGATCTGCCTGCCCGGTGATGACGAGTTGGCTCGCTTGATCTCCCATTTGCAGCAATTGAACGTTCCTTTTCAGTCCTCGCCCAGACAAGTTCGTTTGCAAGATCCTGGACGCAATGCCGTCATCGTATTGTCCGGCGAGGCGGCAGTGGAAAGCCTGTGGAAGCCACTTTGAAGCATTTTCTTCTGAACTCAGCGAGCGCTGGTGTGATGGAAAAGTAGGACCCTAACTGCGGAGGTGAAAATGCGTGACCAGATTTGCAGGGCGTTGTTGCTCATCCTCGGCCTGGGCGCGGCGGGAAGTGCGCGCGGCCAAAACGTGGCCGTCGCCAAAATGGCGTTAATGAGTTTCACCGGCACCATGGAGACCAAAGCTTCGCCGGCGCAAGTATGGGCGGCATTTACCGAGCCCGCCAAGGCCAAGCTCTGGTATCCCGGCTGGAAAAGCGCCAAGGAAACCACAGCGCTGGCAGCGGTGGGGCACAGCTTCAGCTTTGTCGATGAATGGGCGAACGCGGGCAAATCCGTGGTACTGTTCGTGGATAAAAACAAAGAGCTGCGCGTGGCGCATATGCCCAATGATGGCAGCTATGTTTGCCAGGTTAAGTTCAAAGTCGAACCCAAGGGCACGGGCGCGGTGGTCACCATCGTCGATCAGTACAGCGACGACTTCAACGTGCCGCTGGACAAAGATACGGCGGCAAAAGTCAAAGACGGAATGACGAAGTACATGGCTGCGCTCAAAGCGGCGGTCGAGAGCGCCAAATAACTCGGCAAGAGGAGGAGGTCGAAGGGCAGCTTGCAAGCTGCCCTTTTTATTTTTATTGCAACGTCAACGACCCCAAGGGATTATCTTGTCCAACCGTCACCGGCACATTGGTGCGCGTGGCAGAAAGTTTTGCGGTATCCGCCACGCTCACCGTGTACGCGCCTGCGGGCAGAAAAGCCAAGCTGAAAGAGCCGGTGGCGCCATCGACGGGGGAGGAAGTGACGGTGTCGGTGCCGGCAATGGCATATGCCGTCGGCAAATTGGCGGGATTCGTGACGGTGCCGGAAATGGAACCGGTCAAGGCGCGCGCCATCGCACGAATCACCGGCTTGAGCTTGAAGCCAACCGGATTCAACTGCGGACCGGTGACCACCACCGAGCGCTCGGCGTCGAAATCGAGCACGATATCGTAAGTGGAGCCGGCAACAACTGCGAAGTTTGCGTTCAATTTCAGGCCGGAGGTGCTGCCGCTGGGCACGGTCATGTCGAAACGCGACCCGTTCAACACTACTTCCGCGTTGGCAATTTTCAAGCGAATTTGCGTGTACGTTCCGGCTGGCACGTCGGCCTGGCCCAGCAGCAAAACGTTGCCATTGTTCCAATCCAGCAAATTCACGGTTTGAGTTTGATTGCTGAGAATGATCCACTGGGAGTCAATATGCGCGCTCACCTCGGTGAACGTGATATTGACCTCATCGTAGAGGCCCACGGCATCCGTCAGATAGATGCGCATCGTGGCCCGGCCGGGGTCAGTCGTTTGATCTTTACATCCCCAAACCAATGCCAGGGCCAGCAGACAAAAGATAGTTTTTTTCATGGTGTTCCTCGTATCCATTTAGTTCGTCCTGATGCCAATGATTTTCTCCCTGTGCAAACCTATCCACATGGCTGCGCATTTTTTTCGCATTGGCATGCGTCCTGCGGGGCAATTCGGTGTATCTCAATTCCATGCTACAAATTTCGATCCAAAATCGCGTGATTCACAAAACCTAATGCCAGCACAAACTTACATGTATGCTGATCGATGCCTTCCTGCCCAGCTACCAAGCCCATGAGCGCCACGAAATCGAGGTGGCGGCACCACCGGAAACGGTGTTTGCCGCCCTGCGCCATATGGATTACCGTGCCTCGCTTGTGATTCGCGTACTGTTCGCGCTGCGCGGTTTGCCGGCTTTTTTTCGAGATCGCCGCGCTCGCCCACAGCCGGCGGCGCTCGGTCTCGACTTGCCGGGCCTGCTCAAAAGCGGCTTCATTCTGCTGGGCGAAATTCCCAATCAGGAAATCGTGCTGGGACTGATCGGCAAATTCTGGACGGCCACGGGCTGTGTGCAAAAAGTCACCACGCAACAGTTCCTGGAGTTCACCACGCCTGATTTCGCCAAAGCCGTGTGGAACTTTTCGGTCAAGCCGCTCACGGCCTCGCGCACGCTATTGGCGACGGAAACGCGGGTGCTTTGTACAGGTGAAAGAAGCCAGCGCCGTTTCCGCTGGTACTGGCTATTCGTCCGCCCTTTCAGCGGATGGATTCGAATGGAAGCATTACGCTGTTTGAAAAAACACGTGGAACGGAAAAGCTCTGCAGCAGCCGTGAGGGACGGTCTGTGAATGCTGGTATCACTTCGGACTGCACACTGTTACCATAGTTTTTCAGTTATGGTGAGCGGAGTCGAACCATACCACCCTTCGATTTCGCACAGGGTGAATTTCAAGCATTAAAGTGACAGTGCACTAGATACACTCAACTCAAACAAAGGCAGGAGCAATGCCTCCTCTGCGTTTCCAATTTCATGCGCTGACCTCCGAACGCTGGCCCGACGTGGAAGAACTCTTCGGCACGCGCGGGGCCTGTGGCGGATGCTGGTGCATGTACTGGAGGCGCTCTCGCCCGCAATATGAAAAGGAAAAGGGCGAAGGCAACAAGCGCGCCTTCAAGAAGCTGGTGGCCGCCAACGAAATCCCCGGCGTAATCGCTTATGCCGGCTCGGAGCCGGTGGGTTGGTGCGCGCTCGCGCCGCGCGAAAAATATTTGCGCCTGGCGAATTCACGTATTCTGCAGCCCTTGGACGAAAAGCCGGTGTGGTCCGTAACTTGTTTTTTTGTCAAGAAAGAATACCGCGGGCGAGGCGTGACGGTGGCTTTATTGCGTGCCGCAACGAAACATGCAAAAAAACATGGCGCCAAAATCGTGGAAGGTTATCCGGTCGAGCCCAAAGAGGGAAAAATGGCGGATGCTTTTGTGTGGACGGGTTTGGCTTCGGCCTTTCGGCAAGCGGGCTTCAAGGAAGCATTGCGCCGCTCGGAAACGCGGCCGGTCATGCGGCGATTTCTATGACCATCAACTTCTAATGCGGTTCTGGCCGCACCAACAACCCCACCACCTCGCAATGCGCCGTATGCGGGAACATATCGACGGGCTGGACTTTTTCGAGGACGTAATCATGCGCGCACATCTCCTTCAGGTCGCGCGCAAAGGTGCTGGGGTTGCAGGAGACGTACACGATGCGCGGCGGGGCGAGCTCGAGCACTTTTTGAATCACGCGCGGGTGCATGCCGGCGCGCGGCGGATCGGCGATCACCACCTGTGGCTGGCCCCAGCGGTTTTTCAAAATCGGCACGTGCGCCAATTCGTCTTTGAGATCGCCTTCGATGAAGTAACAATTGCCGATGTTATTGATGCGGCAATTCACACCCGCGTCGCGAATCGCCTCCGGCACGATTTCGAATCCCAACACTTGTTTGGCCAGCTTGGAGATGAAAATCGAAATGGTGCCCGCGCCGCTGTATAGATCGTACACCGTTTCATTGCCCGTGAGCTGGGCAAAATCCCGCGCGACGCCGTATAGTTTTTCCGCACCCAGGGTGTTGGTTTGAAAAAATGAATTGGCGGAAATGTTGAATTCGAATTCGCCGATGCGGTCACGCAAGTATGCGGGGCCGTGCAACACTATTTCCTCTTCGCCGGTCGCCACTTGCGCCTTGCTGCGATTGAGATTATGCACGATGGTGGTGACGAACGGAAAGCGCTGCAACAATGCCGCGCGCATTTCTTCCACCGCGGCACGGCCGCCGGGGACGTCGGCGGTGACAAAATTCACCATGAAATCGCCGGTGCGCTTGCCCTCGCGCAGCACGAGAAAGCGCCAGAATCCAGTGTGATCTTTCGTGGTATAGGGCGGAAGATGATGGCGGCGTGTCGCCTCGCGCACCCATGCCAAGACTTCATTGCTGCGCTCGGACAGCAGCCAGCATTCCTCGATCATCAACGTCTTGTCATAACAATTGCGCGCGTGCAGGCCCAGGGAAAAATCCCGCGGGGCGGCCGCAGCCGCGCCTTCGATTTCCGCGCGCGTGAGCCAGCGCAGCCGCGAGAAAGAAAACTCCATTTTGTTGCGATAATGAAACTGCTCCGGCGAGCCGATGATCGGCAGCACCGACGGCGAGGAAATGCCGCCGAGATGCTGGAGAATCTCGATCACCTGGCGTTGCTTCGCCGCGAGCTGCGTTTCATAACGCAGGTTTTGCACCAAGCATCCGCCGCAATCGCTGAAATGACTACAGCGCGGCGCGATGTAATCCTGCGATTGGCGCAAGATTTCCAGCGGGCGCGCTTCGGCATAACCTTCTTTTTTCTTGGTAATCAGTGCGCGCAAGCGCTGGCCGGGCAAAGACTGCTCGACGAAAATGACGTAGCCGTTCAGCCGCGCCAAACCCTTCGCGCCGAACGCCAGCGTTTCGATTTCCAGCTCGAGCTCCGAGCCTTTTTTCAAAGGAACTGCCACAGGTCGAAAATCTCAGGTTGATGGGACGTCAAAATGTAGGATTGATGAAATCATGGATCAATGGAATGATGAATTGCCTGGATTGCTGGATGAATGGATTGGTGGAGCCCAACAATCCATGCCTCCAATGATCCATTGATCCCTCAATCCCTCACTCCAGCAATCCTGATTGGAAACTGTCAACTCCGGCTGTCTTCACGGTTCCAGAACCGTCATTTCCTCTTGTGGCGGGGTATGAACTTCCGGGCCGGCTGCTCCCATGTATACGTTAATCTCGCTGCGAATGCCGAATTCCGGCAAATAAATTCCGGGCTCGATCGAAAACGCCACGCCCGGCGTGATGCTGCGCGTGTCGCGCGTTTCATAGCTGTCAATATTGACGCCATTGTCATGAATCATCGTGCCCAGGCTATGGCCGGTGCGATGCACGAAATAGTCACCATAGCCCGCCGCGGTGATGTATCCGCGCACCACTTCATCCACCTGATAGCCATACACCACTTCTCCCGCCGCGGATTGTTTTCGCAAATACTCCACGCTGCGATCACGCGCGGTTTTCACAATATTGAATACTTCTTGCACCCGGGTGGGAATTTCCTTGCCGGCAAAGCCCATCCACGTGATGTCGGCATACACCGCGCGCGGGGTTTTCTTCTTCGCCCACAAATCGATGAGAATAACGTCGCCCGCGCGAATCGGGCTGTGCACTTTCGCCGTTGGCGCATAATGCGGATTGCTGGCATTCGCATTCACCGCCACAATCGGCTCGGAATCCGAGCTGCAATCGGCGGCGGCAATTTTTTTGACGAGGAATTGCTGCACCTCATATTCCGTGATCGGGCGCTGAGCACGCAAAGCGGCGGCAATGGTGGCAAAAGCCTGCGTCTGCGCCTCGTGCAAGACTTTCGCCGCGGCGAGATGCGTCTGCAGCTGCGCTGCGCTCCAGCGCGCTTGAAATTCCTGAATCAACTGCGCCGAGGTCACAATCTGCACGCCGAACGAGCGCAGCAACTCCAGCATGCCGGCGTCGACATACGAAACCGTCGGCACGTCGTTCATGGGCGAATACTCCATGGCCAGCGGGCGATGCGTGGGCAGCAACGCGCGCAGGCGATCGTTGAGCTCCTGGCGTCCGGCATAGAGCTGAATGGTGCCGGGCAAGGGGGGATAATTCTTTTCTTCAATTCTGTGCGCGAGCAACACCGGCTCGCCCTCTGCCGGGATGAGATAAAACCATCGCCGCGTGATATGATACTCGCTCGGCGGCACGATTTCGCGCGCCACGGCGTTGAGGCCGTGAAAGTCATAAATCAACCAGCCGGCTAACTCCTGACGGCGCAGGAATGCTTGAATTTCCGGAATTCTCGCATCAAAAGTGGAAGCAGTGGACATGTTCAAACCCATTTTCGTTGATGCATGACGACGGACAGTTGGATTTTGGAGGTGTGTAGCTCGCGAGACTCCTGAGCAGATCTTCCTTTGCACCCGTGCTCTTTTCCGGCGTACGCGAGAGTGCCTGCAGGAGCAAAGGGTCTCTGCTTCTGGTGCGGACAATGAATATGGCGATGCCGCTGCAAAAAGTCAAGCATGGGTTCAACCAATCGCGCGGCCTCCAGCGTGAGATTTTTCTTGACATCACGCACGCTGTTTCGTAACATAAGCCCACAAATTCAGGAGGAAATCGGCGGAGTGATCACGAAAAGTCACGACACACCTGCGCGATACCAGCCGGAATTGGCGCTTTTCTTCAGGTCGCTCGCGCCCACCGGCGCGCGCCGACACAAAATTATTGGTCGGGTTTTGCGAGTTTCGCAGAGTTTGCCGGTACTCTTTGTTCAAAACCGGATCGCACGTTCAGAAGGAGATTGATCATGCGCGCACTGTGGAGCGGCCGCTTGCAATTCAGCCATCTCGACTTTCCCGTCAAAATTTACTCTGCCACCCAATCCGATGAAGTTCATTTCAATACACTGCATGCGGCGTGCGGCGCACGCCTCAAGCACGAAAAGCGCTGCCCGATGCACGGCCCGGTGCTGGAGGAGGAGATCGTCAAAGCCTATGAATACGACAAGGGCAAATACGTGACGATTGGGGACAAGGAGATGGAGGCGCTGGCCCCGAAATCCGCTCGTGCGCTGGAATTGCTGATGTTCGTGGAGCCGCCGGCGCTGGATCCGTTGATTTTTGACACGCCTTATTATCTCGTGCCCGATGGCCCGCTGGCCGCTGAAACGTATGGTACGCTGCGCGAATCCATTCGTGAATCCGGCAAATACGGCATCGGCAAAGTCGTGATGCGGCGCAAGGAATTTCTTGTTGCGCTGTGGTGCAAAGACCAGGCGATCGTGGTCTCTACTTTGCGCTACGATCACGAGTTGAAAAGTGTGGATTTGTTCGACGATCTGCACGGCGCAGACAAAAAGAACAAGGAAGAGATTCGCAAAACCACCGAGATCATCACGCATCACACGAAAAAATTCCGCCACAAACACTTCAAAGACGGGTATCAGGACAAGTTGCTGGCACTGATCAAGCAAAAAGTCGAGCAACAGCGCGCCGCCGAGCAAACGCAAGTGCCGGCAGAAGTTTCGCCGCTGGACGCCGTGCCCATGGTGGCCGCGGGAAACGGCAACGCGCAGCCGCCCAAGCGCGGCTTGGCGAAGGCGCCGCCGGTGAAAAAGCAAAAACGCAAAACCGGTTCGTGAGCGTTGCGGCGGGAGAGCCCACCGCAGCACGCGGAACCGCAGTGCACCAGTGGGTGGCCGCAGCAAAAAGTTCGCATAACCGCCTGGACTGCCAGCAGAATCCTTCCGCGCCCTCCCACGCCGCCATGGCCATATCAAAATGAGAGAAATGCCCCCACAGGATCGTGACAAGATTTTGGCTGAGCAGGTCGTGGTCTTCACCGGCAAGCTCGCCTCGTTTTCCCGCCGCGAAGCGCAGGAATTGGTGATCAAAGCAGGCGGCGCCGCGCCGCTACGCCTCACCCACGCCACGACCATGCTGGTGATGGGCGAAGAAGGTTATGTCGCCGACCTCGTCAAAAGCAACAAGCTCAAACGCGCGGAGGCGATCAACGCCGAAGGCGGCAAGGTTCGCATTATTCCGGAATCGGACTTTCTGGACATGCTCGGCTTCGAAAGCAAGGCCGCGCTGGAACGTAAATACTACTCCATGGAGCGCGTGCAGCACGTCTATCCACGCTTGCGGAACGATGTGATTCGCTATCTTGCCTTCTGGGGAATTTTCAAACCCGCGGTGAAAACCAACGCGCAGCAATATTACGAGTTTAAAGACTTGCTCGTTTTCCGGCAGATCGACGAAATGCTCGGCCGAAAACTGACGTTGCGCCTCATTGCCAAGCATCTACTGGCGCAGCGCCAGCCTTCGGCGCAAATTCCATTGAATTTTGCCGAGTTTCAACCCAAAGGCCGCGTGCTCACCTTGCAGCAACGCGCGGCTGCGGAGCCCCCGCGCAGCGCGGAAGAATGGTATGAAATCGGATTTCAAGCCGACGGCAACCCCGAGACCTACGATCGTGCCATCGCCGCGTATGAAAACGCGCTGGCCATGGCGCCGGATTACGTCGATGCCATGATCAATCTCGCCAACATTTATTTTCACCAGCAGCAATTGCCGCGCGCGATCCAGTTGTTGGAGAGAGCCAGCCAGCTCGATACCAACAATTACCTGGTGTGCTATAACCTGGCGAATTTATATGATGAAGTCGGAAATCTTGACCGCGCTTTGCAGCTCTATCATGACGCGTTGAAATTATTTCCGGATTATGAGCCGGCGGTGTTCAATCTTGCCGTGGTGTACGAAAAGCTTGGCCGCCACTCGGAGGCGAAAACCTGGTGGAAAAAATATCTGGAGGTGGAGCCCCAGGGAGAGTGGGCGCAGATCGCGCAGGAGCATTTGGCGGAAGCGAATAGCTGAATACCTATTCAGAAGACAGAAAGATGAAGGACAGAAAAATGTTTGCCGTCAGCTTCAACTCCTCAAGGTCAACTTTCTTGATATGATTCCAACCGCCATTTTTCTGTCTCGCATTTTTCTGTCTTGGCTCTGGTTCAAGCCAGTTAACATTGCCAAGATGATTTTATCATTTATTGTTTGAACTCTCATCTTAGCCGCCTTGGGTTTGTTTATCACTGCGGCCGGCTGTTCTAAGCGGCGTCACTCCAGCACGATTCCCACCGGGCAATGATCCGAGCCCATCACTTCGGGCAAAATGAAAGCATTTTTCAGCCGTGGCCGCAAGGCGGAGGAAATGCAAAAATAATCAATGCGCCAGCCCACGTTTCTCGCCCGCGCGTTGTTGATCTGGCTCCACCAGGTGTAATAGCCGCCTTCTTTGGTAAACTCGCGAAACGCATCGACAAATCCCGCTTTGATGAAATTGCCGAAGCCCTGGCGTTCTTGCGGCGTGAAGCCGTGAGTGCCCACGTTGGCTTTGGGATTGGCCAGATCGATTTCCTGGTGCGCCACGTTCAAATCACCGCAGAAAATCACCGGCTTTTTGCGCTCGAGTTTTTTGAGATGCTTCAAGAAATCCGCGTCCCAGCGCACGCGGTAATCCAGCCGCGATAATTCACGTTTCGAGTTCGGCGTGTAAACATTTACCAAAAAGAAGCCGTCGAATTCCGCCGTGATGACGCGGCCCTCGTCGTCGTGCTCGGCAATGCCCATGCCGTGAGAGACTTGCTTGGGCTTGGTCTTCGCAAAAATCGCCGTGCCGGAATAACCGCGTTTTTTCGCCGCGTTCCAATACTGTTCGTATCCCGGCAAATCGACGTGCACCTGTTCGGGATGCGCCTTGGTTTCTTGCACACATAAAAAATCCGGGTTGGCTTTCGTGACAAACTCGACGAAGCCCTTTTTCAGCATCGCGCGGATGCCGTTCACGTTGAACGAGAGAAATTTCATGCCTGAGCCTTGTCTTCGTTTTTCCGGAACATCTTATCTCGAGGCCAAGCAGGCTGGGCCGGGGCTTGAAGGTCGCGTAGGACGGCAAACCTCCAAAGTAAGACGCGAGGCTTGAGATGACCTGCCAGGATTCAGTATTGTGTTTATACGGAATTGTAAGCGCAAAGATAATGCGCTGAAATATTTTTGCAAGCAATAATTTCCGTAATGCGCCTCCCATCATTGCAGCTGTGATGGTCTGCGACCGATTAACAGGATCGCTCTTCATCTTGTAAATTCTTTTAATCCTGTCAAAAAAAATTTAGGCGCTTAAGCAATCAAACATAGAATAAATCTGAAAGTTCAGCCCACGGAAATAGAACTCCCACGGAAAGAAGCTTTTCATTTCCGTTCCATTTCCGTGGGCCAAAGCGTTGTTGCTCGAAGAGCTTCAATTTTCAGCTTGTCTGAAAATCTGGTGCAGAATTTTACTCCTGGTGCAGAAATTTACTCCATGTTTGGCTATTTAAGCGCATAAACGTTTTATTTTTCCATCAAACAAAAAACGTTGAAACTTTGGAAAGACTGTTGTATCTTGCTGGCACTCTAGTGTAAAATGCCTAATCCAACGGTTTTATTCTCAATCTTTTATGCAGATTTATCTCGAAACCTACGGCTGCCAGATGAACGAATATGATTCGGAATTGATTCGTTCGATTTTGCGCAGCCATAAACATGCTTTCACCACTTCACCGGATGCAGCCGACGTCATCCTGCTGAATACCTGCGCGATTCGCGAGCATGCGCACGAGAAAATTTTTCACCAGCTCGATCATCTCAAGGGCCGCAAGAAGCGGCAGCAGGATTTAATCGTCGGTGTGCTGGGTTGCATGGCGCAAAATCTAAGGCAGGAATTGACCGCGCGCGCGCCGTATGTCGATCTCGTGGCCGGGCCGGACAGTTACAAGCGCCTGCCCTCGCTGCTGGAAAATATTCGCGGGCGCCGCGAGCACGCCTACGATTTCTCGCTTTCGGAATTTGAAACGTATTCCGACATCGCGCCACAGCGCTTGCCGGGGGTGAATGCCTGGATTGCGATTTCGCGCGGCTGCGACAATTTCTGCACCTTCTGCGTGGTGCCGTACACACGCGGCCGCGAACGCAGCCGGGAGTTGCAGAACGTGGTCGCCGAAGCCGAGCGCATTGCGGCAGAGGGTTTCAAGCAAGTCACTCTGCTTGGACAGAACGTGAATTCTTATCGCCACGAGCGGAGTGATTTTGCCGATCTGCTGCAGGCGGTATCGGAAGTCGATGGCCTCGCGCGGGTGCGTTTCACTTCGCCGCATCCCAAAGACTTTCCCCGCAAGTTGCTGCACACCATGGCGCAAAATCCCAAGCTCTGCAAACACATCCATCTGCCCCTGCAAGCAGGCAGTGATCGCGTGCTGGAGCGCATGGATAGAACTTATACCAAGCAGGAATTTCTCGAACTCGTGGCGGAGATTCGCAACCTCATGCCAGAGGTTTCGTTGACGACGGATGTCATTTGCGGCTTCTGCGGCGAGACCGAGCAGGATTTTGAAGACACGCTCGAGGTGGTTGCACGAGTCGAGTTCGATTCTGCATTCACATTTAAATACAGCGAACGCAAGAATACCATTGCCTCGCGCAAGTTTCCCGACGACGTGCCGGAAGAGCTCAAGCAAGAGCGCTTGCTGCGCTTGACGCAATTGCAGCGCGAGATTACATTGCGGCGCAATGCCGCTGAAATCGGCAAGGTTTATGAAGTGCTGGTGGAAAACCCCAGCAAGAAAAATGAAAACGAATGGCTGGGCCGCACGGATCAGAATAAGGCTGTGGTCTTCGCCGGCAACTGCCGGTCCGGAGACTTGGTGAAGGTGCGCATCGACGATTTTGGCACGAATACGCTGATGGGCGCGGTCTTTGGAGATTACCGGCACCGGTTCAAAATCGTTCAGGCCCTTCACGCAGCCTGCAACTGAAAGTCGGGGATCTGGGGCATAGGTGTCAAGCCAAGGGCAAAAATCAGGATAAACGGTTTTGTTTCCCATGGTGTTGCCCTGGGTTATCACGCTCGTCCCCGCTGGGGACGCACTCTCGTTGTTGACTTGACACGTATGGGTTCAGGGGGGAGAGTTTATGGTTTATGAGTGGGACCCCAAAAAGGCCGAATCAAATCGTCTCAAGCATGGAATTGAGTTTGCCGATGCGGTTGGAGCGCTTGAAGATGATTGGGCAATGTCCATTCGAGCAGAGAATATCCGCGGTGAGCAACGTTTTGTAAGCATTGGTATGGATTTTTGCTTTCGCGTGGTCGTCGTTGTTTACATCCACCGGCATGACAACATTCGCCTGATTTCTGCACGCCCGGCCACTAAAAGAGAACGGAGAATGTATGAAAGCAAAAGAGTATAATTTTGCACAAGGCAAGCGCGGCGCTGTGGTCAAACCCCCGCCGGGTACAACGCTAATCAGGTTTCATATTGACAACAAAACTCTCAACTGGTTTCGTGCACGAGTGAATCAAGCGGGTGGCGGTGACTATCAAACGCTCATGAACGAAGCGTTACTGGGTTACATTCAGCGTGAGGATTCCGCCTTGGAGGATGCTCCTCGGCACATGATTCACGAAGAATTGAAATCAACGGCAAGACCGGCCGTTTGAGCTTCTGTCATGAGGTTCTTGCCGAATTAGAATCCATCATCACTACGGCCAAAAGCTCCATGTCCCGCTTCACGCCCTTTGATTTTTACAATATTGAGAGCCTGCTTCCCGATGAGGACAAGGCCATTCGCCAACAAGTGCGCGAGTTTGTCCAAAAGGAAGTCAAGCCGCTCATTCGCGACCACTATCGCGAAGGCGTGTTTCCCAAACAGTTGATTCGCCCGATCGGCGAGATGGGCCTGCTGGGCGCGAGCTTGAAGGGGTATGGCTGCGCTGGCCTCAACAGCGTGGCTTATGGCTTAATCATGCAAGAGCTGGAAGCGGGGGACAGCGGCGTGCGCAGCTTCGCCTCGGTGCAGGGCGCGCTGGTGATGTATCCGATATGGGCTTTTGGCAGCGAAGCACAAAAACAAAGATATTTGCCCAAGCTCGCGAGCGCGGAAATGATCGGCTGCTTCGGCTTGACCGAGCCGGATTACGGCTCCAATCCCGGCGGCATGATCACACGCGCGGAAAAGAACAGCCGGGGTTATTTGCTGAACGGCCGCAAAATGTGGATCACCAACGGAACGATGGCGGACCTCGCCGTGGTGTGGGCCAAGCTCGACGGCATGGTCCATGGCTTTGTGGTGGAGAAAGGCACAAAGGGCTTTCGCGCGCAAGCGATGCACGGCAAACTTTCTCTTCGTGCTTCGGATACGGCCGAGTTGCTGCTCGACGATTGTCAGATTCCCGAAGCAGCGTTGCTGCCTCGTACCGAGGGTCTGAAATCCGCCTTGAGCTGTTTGAGCCAGGCGCGTTATGGCATTGCCTGGGGCGCGCTGGGCGCGGCACTGGCCTGCTATCAAGAAGCCTTGGAATATGCGAAGGGCCGCCTGGTGTTCAACAAACCGGTCGCGGGCTATCAATTGACGCAGGAAAAATTCGCGCATATGCTCACCGAGATCACCAAGATGCAACTGCTCTGTTTGCAGCTCGGCCGGCTCAAAGATCGCGGGGAAGCGCATCCCGCGCAAATCAGCCTGGCGAAGCGCAACAATTGTTTTCATGCTTTGGAAATCGCGCGCGCGTGCCGCGAGATTCTGGGCGCGAACGGCATCAGCGACGATTATGCCAGCATGCGCCATGCGGCCAATCTCGAAAGCGTGAAAACCTACGAAGGCACGCACGAGATTCACACATTGATACTGGGGCAGGCGGTGACGGGGATTGCGGCGTTTGAATAGTGTTACGAGATTCGTAAAGCGTAATACCCAATGCGTGACAAGATTACGCCTCACGCCATACGAATTACTTCCCAATTGCGATTTTGTGTTTCTGCCTTTGGCAGTTCGGGATGGTGAAAAAGCAGTGGAAGACTTCAGGAGGTAGCGTGAACGGATACAATCCGGTGTTAGATGACGGCATGCCGAGATTCACTCTGGCGCAGGCGAATGCGCTCTTGCCCAAGATTATTGCGTTGACCGAGCAGGCGGTCGAAGACTTGCACGAAGCGCGCGATCGCATGGAGTCGGAAGCACTGTTCAATGAAGATGACGCGCGGCAAAGCTACGAGGTGCAAGTCGGCCTCACGCTCGAGCGCTGGGCCACCAACGTGCGCGCGCTGGGCGCTTCTCCCAAGGGCTATTTCACCGTGGATTTCAAAAGCGCCATGCCCGACACCTTGTTTTGCTGGACGTTCGGCGAGAAGGACATTCGGCACACCCACAAGGTTTGGGAAAATTTCAAACATCGCCGCGCCATCGAGCATCCCGAAGTCTATGCCTTTTCGTTCTCGCTGAATTGAGGCGTCGCGCTCATCCTTTATCTCGCACGCTTGCCCATGCTGAATTTGATTTTCTTCTCACTTTTTTTGCAGCTCGCCATCGGCGCGCTGCTGCCTCTATTTTTCATTTCGCTCGAAGACATCGGCGTGTTTTTCTTTCGCTTCGTCAGCGTGTTGGTCGCCGCCTTGCTGGTGCTGGCCTGGTGGGCGCATCCATTCGACCACCCGATGCTTTCTTCGGCGCAAACGATTTCGAGCTTTTCGCAAAACTCATTTTTCAGCTTGATCGCCGCAACCATCGCCGTGCTGCTCGCGGGCAGCATCATGATCAAACGCGTGGGAAAATCCTATCTTTTTCCCGCCTTTGCCCTGGGATTGCTCGGCATCATCGCGGCGGCGTTGATCTCTCCGACCGCGCAAATCTTGCCGCCGGCTTCCTCCGCCTGGCGGGTGGCCAGCTTCATCGGCTCGGCATTGGTGCTGGGCACCGTGCTTTCCGCGATGATCACCGGCCATTGGTACCTGGTCAATCGCCGTTTGACGATTCAGCCATTGCGTGTGGCGACACAACTATTTCTGGGCGCGACTCTTTTGCGCCTGGCACTGGTGGTGGCTGCCGTCTCCGCGCTGTTGCTCTCGCGCGAAGCCCTCGTTGCTCAATCTGCCCAGGCGCTGCTCCAGTTTTCCGGGACGGGCTGGCTGTTCTGGCTGCGCGTGATCATCGGCTTGGCCGGCCCGCTGATTTTTGGTTTCATGATTTACGAAACCGTCAAAATTCGCAGCACGCAATCAGCGACGGGCATGCTTTACGCCACCGTGATTTTCGTGGTCATTGGCGAAGCGTTTTCCAAATTCATCTGGCTGTTTACGGGCATTTCTATCTAGAGCTTATCCGAAAACTGAAATGTCTTCCCGTAGGGATCTTGGTTGACTCGGGCACAGTACCAAGTTTTTGAACTTAGCACCCTTCGACAAGCTCAGGGTGCGGCCTTGCCGAGTTTTCACACAGTCTGATTCTTCTTGAGTGCACGGCACTGGACTCTGATCAGCCGCCATCCAGCATTTGGAGAAGCAGTTCTGATCGCCGCTTCGAGTCGTTCGAGGAGGGAGGTCGGTTCCACCCGCATCTTTGCGGCTTGATTTTATGATTCTCGAGTTCTATATTTCTGTTTACAAATTTTAACCCTGTGACCATGCCTGGCGCGAGAGGCAATGGCTCAAGTCGATGAGAGGACCTCATGCAAGTGCGACAACCTGAAGAGCTGACCTTCCGCCGGCGGCTGGAGATTTTGGTGGCGCTGATGTCCGGCAAGCCACTTCGGCC
Organism: bacterium; assembly: GCA_044869275.1. Lineage (GTDB taxonomy): Bacteria > Zhuqueibacterota > Zhuqueibacteria > Zhuqueibacterales > Zhuqueibacteraceae > JBIOXB01. The sequence continues at coordinate 8,735 of JBIOXB010000197.1, read as the reverse complement.
TGTGCTCGAAGAGATGACCAGCGTGCAATTGGTGCAAGCGCACGAGTTCCTGTGGAACAAAATGGTCGAGTGGCATTACAAAACCCAGCCGCGCGAGTTTCGCCGCGAGGAAGTCACCAAATCCATGATGCCTTCGCGGGATTATCAAAAGCAACAGCATTGCGATCTGCGCCTGGATTATTGCAAAGGCGTGGAATGCATTCGTACGCATCCGGTGTGCGCGGGCAACAAAGTCAAAAACAACATGGAAGCCGTGGCGCAGCATTTGTACGGGTTGCTGCAAACCCCGGGTGCCCAGCGCGGCGCTGCAGCGCCGGATGATTTTGTCTTGACGCCATAAAAGCACTTTGCTTGGGAAGCACATTATGGAACAATGGTGGATATATGCGATTGTCGGCGCGGCTTCATTTGCCGCCGCGTGGTTTTTGGCGAAATTCGCGGCCAGCCAGCAACTGGTCAAAAACCGGGCTTCAGCCCAGGACATTTTAGGGACGGCCCAGAAGGAAGCCGAGCGCCAAAAACATCAAATTATCATGAAAGCCAAGGAGGAATGGTTTCGCCAGCGCGACGAACAGGAGAGCAAGCTGAAGCAGCGCGCCCGCAAAATGGAGGAGCAGGAGGCCAGAATCGACGAGCGCGAGAAAAAGCTCGTGCGCCGCGAGGAAACGATCAAGCAGCGCGAGCAGCAATTCGCACAGCGCGAAAGTGAGATCGAATCGCAAAAGCTGGCGTTGCGCGCCAAAGACCACGAATTGGAGAAACTGGTCGCCCAACAAAACCTCGAGCTCTCGAAAATCACGCAGCTCTCGCTGGAAGACGCCAAGCATTTGCTCCTGGAAAATCTGCGCCACGAATTCAACAAGGATGCGGCGGAGCTGTACAAGAGGGTCGTGGACGAGACCAAGGCCAATGCCGTGCGCGAAGCCAAGCGCATTCTCACCATGACCATCGAACGCATCGCCTCCGAGCACGCTTCCGAAACCGCGGTTTCGGTGGTGCCGATTCCTTCGGAGGAAGTGAAGGGCCGCATCATCGGCCGCGAAGGCCGTAACATCAAGGCCTTCGAACAGGCCACGGGCGTGAAAGTGATCGTCGATGACACGCCGGAGGCGGTGGTGCTGTCGGCATTCGATCCGGTCAAGCGCGAAGTGGCGCGGCTGGCGCTGGAGAAGCTGATCAACAACGGCAAAATTCATCCGCAGCGCGTGGATGAAATCGTGGCGCAATGCGAGCAGGAAGTGGAAAAGCAAATCTGGCGCGCGGGCAACGAATCCGTGGCGCGCGTTGGCATCGGCAAGATTCATCCGGAAATGATTCGCCTGCTGGGCCGCTTGTGTTTTCGCTCCAGCTACGGCCAGAATGTGCTCAGCCATTCCGAGGAAGTCGCGTCGATCTGCGGCATGATGGCGGCGGAGTTGCGGCTGGACGTGCGCATGGCCAAGCGCGCGGCGCTGTTGCACGATATTGGCAAAGCGGTCAGCCAAAATCAAGAAGGCACGCACACCCAGCTCGGCATGGAGATCGCCAAAAAATACAATGAGGATCCCATCGTCATCAACGCCATCGGCTCGCATCACGAAGACATTCCCGCGGACAATTTGATTTCGCTGCTGGTGAGCGCGGCGGACGCCATCTCCGGCTCACGCCCCGGCGCGCGGCGCGACACGCTTGAAGGCTACGTCAAGCGCATCGACAAGCTCGAAAAGGTTGCCGACGGCTTCGAAGCGGTTTCGAAGGCCTATGCCATATCTGCGGGCCGCGAGATTCGCGTCATGGTGCAGCCGGAGAAAATCAGCGATGCGCAAGCCGATTTGTTGGCCTCCGATATCGCCAAAAAGATTCAACAGGAGCTGGAATATCCTGGGCAAATCAAAGTGACCGTGCTGCGCGAAACGCGCGCCACGGCCTATGCGAATTGAGACCCTCTCCCCGCCGGGCATAATTCGGAACTGGTTTCTTAAAATTGCGAAGAAATGGCTCTTGAAAACTCGCATCGACTTTTGTTTTTTATAGATACACTTTGGGTTTGTTTTTTGCAGTGCTAAAAGGGAAGGCTGCTATCCTTTTGGAAATGAAAGCAGAAGGATTAACGTTCACCATTGCGCAAGCTCAATTTTGAAATACCAAACACCGAGGTGATAAGATGGAACGCAAGAGAGTGACGATCTTCGTCGTGTTCGCCGCCGTGGTCGGCCTGATCGCCTGGCTGTTCGTCAGCGGCTTTGATGAGACCATGGTCTATTACATGACCGTGAGTGAATTGAAAGCGCAGACGGTCAAAGACGAAGGCCGCGGCTTGCGCGTCAGTGGCAGCGTCGTGCCGGGCTCGGTGGTGCGCTCGGAAGACGGCCTGCAAATGCGCTTCACGCTGGATGAGCTTGGCGAGCAGCTGCCGGTGGTGTATCGCGGCATCGTGCCGGATACGTTCAAGGAGAATGCCGGGGTGCTGTTGGAAGGCAAATACCTCAACGGCGAATTTCACGCGGCGCGGCTTTTCACCAAATGCGCCAGCAAATACGAAAGCGAAAACGGCGGGCAATATCCGGCCTCGGATAAAGGCTCGTCATGAAAGTCTTCCGGTGTGAAGCAGTCCTGCCCCCGCGTGGGGCATTTTTGCAGGATTGCAGCTCTGCGCCTGGCATACGGCCCACGAGGATCTGGGAGTACCGCAAAAACAACATGGAAATTCTATGACTCAATTAGGCAATGCCTTCGTTTTGCTCGCGCTCGGTTGCGGCATCTACGCCATACTCGCCTCCGTCCTTGGTGTGCGCCGCCACGATCAACGCGTGGTTGCCAGTGGAGAGAACGCTGCCTTCGGCGTCAACATTTTTTTGCTGCTCGCTGCCTTCGGCGTATGGCAAGCGATTCTCACCGACAATTTCCGCATGGAATACGTTGCCGGCTACAGCAACCGCGCGCTGCCGCTGTCTTTCAAGATTACCACACTGTGGGCCGGCATGAAAGGCTCGCTCTTGTTCTGGGCTTTGTTGCTGGCGTGCTTCAGCTCTTTCTGCATCCTGTTGCATCGCCGCAAGCAGCCTTTGTTGATGCCTTATGTCACCGCCGTCAACATGGCGGTCACGATGTTCTTTATTGCCATGTTCGCGTTCGTTACCCCGCTGTTTGAAATGCTGCCGGCCACGCCTCCCGACGGCCGCGGCCTCAACCCATTGCTGCAGCATTGGGCCATGGTCATTCACCCTCCGATTCTTTATCTCGGTTACGTCGGCTTCACCATTCCTTTTGCCTTTGCCATTGCCGCTCTGTTGAGCCGCCAAATGGGCAACGAATGGTTGACGCTCACGCGCCGCTGGACCATTGTGCCCTGGTTCTTTCTCGGCATCGGCATGATGCTCGGGGGCAAGTGGGCGTACATGGAATTGGGCTGGGGCGGTTACTGGGCGTGGGATCCGGTGGAAAACGCCGCCATGATGCCCTGGCTCACCGGCACCGCGTTTCTCCATTCGGTGATGATTCAGGAAAAGAAAAGCATGCTGCGCGTATGGAACATGGTGCTGATCATTCTCACTTTTACATTGTGCATCTTCGGCACGTTTCTCACCCGCAGCGGCGTGGTGTCGTCGGTGCACAGCTTCACCCAATCCAGCCTGGGCCCGTTGTTTCTCGGTTTTGTCTTTGTCATTATCGCGTTCTCATTCACGCTGCTGATGCACAGAGTGCCCGCGCTGAAAAGCAACGTTAAAATGGAATCCGTGGTGTCGCGCGAATCCGCGTTTCTATTGAACAACGTGGTCTTTCTCGGGGCGTGTTTCGCGGTGTTTTGGGGCACGGTTTTTCCGGTGATTTCCGAGGCCGTGCGCGGCACCAAAATCACCGTGGGCGCGCCGTGGTTCAACGCCGTGAATGTCCCCATCGCGCTGCTGCTTTTGCTGCTCACCGGCATCGGGCCGCTGGTAGCCTGGCGCAAGAGCTCAGCGGCGCAATTGCAAAAGACTTTCTTGCTCCCGGCGATTTTCGGCCTGGCCACGCTCGCCATTCTCCTCGCCTTCGGCATGCGCCACCTTTATGCGCTCATCTCCTTCTCCTTGTGCGTGCTGGTGACTGCAACCATCGTGCAAGAATTTCATCGTGGCGCGATCGCCCGCGGCCATACCAACGACGAGAGTTATCTGGTGGCGTTGTGGCATTTACTGCTGAAAAACCGCCGGCGCTACGGCGGTTACGTCGTGCATTTCGGCATGGTGCTCATTTTTCTCGGCATCACCGGCCAGGCCTTTACCATGGAAGTCGAAGGCCAGCTCAAGCCCGGCGAGTCGCTCAAATTGCGCAATTATGAGCTGGTTTATCAAAGCACGCGCGAGTATTCCGATCCCAACAAGATGGTGGCGGAAGCCAAGATGGAGGTCAAGCGCGACGGCCGCGTGCTGGACACCATCTATCCGCAAAAACATTTCTACGTCGTGCAGCAACAACCCACCACGGAAGTGGCGTTGTTTTCCAATTTGCGCGAAGATCTTTACGTGGTGTTGGGTGAATTTAAACGCGAAACCAACGCCGCCACCTTTCACGCTTATTTGAATCCGCTGGTCATGTGGGTGTGGATCGGCGGCATGGTGTTGACCATCGGCACGATGATTTGCCTGCTGCCGGAAATTATGGTCAAGCGCCGCGAAGCTGCTGCCCCGGCCAAATCCGCGCCCGCGCGCCAGACGCATGCCACGGCAGCGTAGGAGCTGCTGTCTTAGAGTTTGAACCGCCAAGGCGCGAAGCCCGCAAAGAAGAGCACCTGCCAGCGCTTTTCTTTGCGAGCTTCGTGTCTTCGCGGTTCATTGTTTGGAGCCCGGCCGTCCTGTTTTTTGAGTGCTTCCGTGAGGTGTAGTGGCCTATTTCAAACGATCATGACCGTAAGGATTTTTTGACGAACCACTCATTCAGATGAACCGGAGCTCATTTTTTATTCGCGTTCATTCGCGGTTGGCAGATTTGGTTGCGGCACATTGCCGCACGACGAGTGAGGAGAAAAAATGAACATCACCCGCGATCTTCTATTCGAACTGCCCAAAACCGACTTGCACGTGCACCTCGACGGTTCGTTGCGGGTGAAAACGGCGATGGAACTGGCGAAGCAAAACGGGGTGCCGCTGCCCGGCAATCGCGAGGAGGAGGTTTACGATTATTTATCGGTCAAAGGGCAGGTGGAGAATCTCAACGAGTACATCGATAAATTCGATGTGACGCTGAAGCTCTTGCAGGATTATGAGTCCCTGCGCCGCACGGCATTCGAATTGGCTGAAGATGCGGCGCGCGAAAACGTGACCTACATGGAAGTACGCTATTCGCCCCTGCTCCACCAGGACAAGGGCTTGTCGCTGGAACAGGTGGTAGACGCTGTGTTGGAGGGATTGCGCGAGGCGGAAAGAAAGTATCCCATCAAGACCGGCGTGATTATCTGCGCGATCCGCAGCTTCGACCGCTCCAAATCGCTGCGCCTCGCCGAGCTCGCGGTGCAATACAAGCGCCAGGGCGTGGTGGGCTTCGATCTCGCCGGCCGCGAAGAAGACAATCCCGCCAAAGAGCACGCCAAGGCTTTCTATACCATTCGCAAAGAATGCATCAATTGCACCGTGCACGCCGGGGAAGCTTACGGTCCGGCGAGCATTCATCAGGCCATCAACGTGTGCGGCGCGCATCGCATCGGTCACGGCACGCGGCTGTACGAAGACGAAGATTTGATGAACTTCGTGCGCGATCACCGCATTCCCCTGGAGGTCTGCCTCACCAGCAACGTGCAAACCAAGGCGGTGATGCGCATCGAGCATCATGCCTTCAAAAAATACCTCGACAACCAGCTCCGGGTGACGCTCAACACCGACAACCGCTTGATCTCCCGCACCACCGTCACCGACGAGCTGTGGCTGGCGGTGCAAACGTGGGATTTGGATTTCGAAGAAGTGAAAAAGATCACGCTCAACGGCTTCAAGAGCCTGTTTATCCCATTTCCGGAAAAAGCCAAAATTTACAACGAAGCCAAGGCGCGGTTGAATCAGTTTGGATGACGTTTTCACTGACCGGTCGCTCGCAGTGCGGCCAGGCGAGGCTTGTTTTACCTGATCTCAACAGCAGCAGCTTCTTTGTGTCCACGTAATCTCCCGCCCGCAGGCGCTACGCATAAATTCCACTGGGAAGACCTTGCGCGTTCCAATCGATGGAATGTTCGCCCGCGGCTTTCAGTTCATTTGCCGGTGTTGCCGTTTCCTGGCCGGCGAGATGGGAAGGCTTAGTATATTAACCGTTACCGGTTCCATGAGCAAAAGTAGTGCGGCCGATTTGGACAAATTGTAAATCGAATGGACAATTTGTCCAAAGCATGCTACCTTGGTGTTGCCATGATCCAAAGAATTCTCGCCGCGAAATTACGCCGTTCCGCACGCCGATTTCCCGTGGTCGCGCTGCTGGGGCCGGGACAATCCGGCAAAACGATCGCGGCGATTTTTTTGCCGGCTTGACATATTACGCGAATTTATCGCATCTTCCTCTCAAAAAGGCCTGCTTGATTTACGGCGGCAATGAGAGGCAAGCGCGCAACACCGGCCGCGTCATCCCCTGGCAAAACGTGACGGATTGCTATAAGAGTCACAATGGCTGAGACCGCGGGCGCATGGCAAGGCTATTTCAGCAACAGCAATTTCTGCGTTTGTGCAAAAGCCTCGCCTGCCTGTAAGCGATAGACATACACGCCGCTCGGTAAGTCTTTTGGGTGCCATTGCACTGAATATTCGCCTGCTGATTTGACTTCATTGACCAGCACTGCCACTTTTTGACCGGTAAGACTAAATAGTGTCATCGTCACCTGGCCGGACTTGGCAAGGGCGTAGCGAATTATGGTGGAAGAATTGAAGGGGTTGGGGTAGTTTTGCTCCAATGAATAGATTTTGAATGCTCCCCTGTTTCTCTCTTCAATTGAGACCGTCGCAGATACACTGCGAAAGACACCGCCATTTGTAGCGACAAACAGATGACCGGCGGAATCTATTGCCACCGCTTGCACCGTGAGATTTCGTAGTCCGGAGTTGATCTCGATCCATGCACCGCCGTTGTCTGTTGATCGGTAAACGCCGTTATGCGTCGCGGCAAAAAGCTGGCCTGAAGCGTTTGAAGTGACGGCGTATATTGCTGTGTTTGTCAAACCAGCGGAAGCCCAGGCATCTCCTTCATCAACACTTGTGAAGACCCCATGCGAAGTTCCGGCAAACATTGTGTCATCCGAGCGAATATGAAATGCGTGAACTGCAAAAGGTGTCGCTCCTAATGGCATGCCAACCCAATGATCACCGTTATCGCGTGACTGAAATGCGCCACCGACCGTACCCACATAGACGATATCTTTGGAATTTATCGCGATTGCATTTATTGACTGGTTGGTCAATCCTTCGTTAATCCTGCTCCAAGTTCCGCACCCATCGTTTGAGCGGTAAACGCCTTCTTGTTGACCGGACGCTCCCGCAAAAATGTCCCCGTTTGAGCTGATCGTCACTGCATTGATCTGACTGATCGGATCGAGTGCTAGACAACCTGACCAACTTGCTTCCGCTGTCGATCGAAATACTGAGCCATGGCTGTAGTAATTTGTTCCAATCAAAATACGATTACTGTAATCAAAGGCTATACCATAAACAAGGGCATTGGGGCCACTCTCGATCCAATTTTGACCATTGTCCTGTGATCGAAATAACCCGGTGCTTCCCGCGAAAATAGCACCACTCGAGCCCAAGGCCAGTGAATGAACGCTAACAACCGGAAGTCCGATTTGCTTCCAGTTTGCCCCAATATCGGATGAAGAATAGACGCCAGTGTTACCCGTGGTTACAAAAATCTCTCCTTCAAGATTCAAAGCTACGTCCGAAATTCCGTCTGAAGCCGTGAGCGTATTGATTCCAATAATACTCCAATGAGAGCCGTTGTCCAAGGAACGAAACAAACCGTGATTGGTGATCGCAAAAACTTCGTTGTCGAATCCGATTTCGAACCCGGAGACGATAAGGCCTGGCAGACCATTGTTTATCGGCTCCCAACTGTAGCCATCGTCGACTGAACGAAATGCTCCTTGGCCGCTTGTTCCAGCGAATACCATATCATTAGCAGCCTTCGTTTCAATTGCAAGGACGTATTGAGCAGGGATGCCATTGTCAAGTTTTGACCAGCTCATGCCGTCATTATTTGATTTGAAAACTCCGGAATTCAAAACAGCTGCAAAAATGTCTCCGTTCTTGTTGATTGCAACACTCTCAATACTTCCCATCAACGTGAGGCGATTCCAAGTATACCCATTATCGCGAGAACAATGTAATCCTTCGGTCGTTGCTGCGAAAAAGCTGCCGGCATGATCGCTTTTAATTTCACCCACATATGGAGCAGAAAGCACTTGCTTCCAGCTTTTGCCATCATCTCGCGAGCGATAAACCCCATATCCCCATGTTCCTACGATTAGATTCTCCTGGGAGTCAGCGAGAATTGTGCTGACGAATCCCAAATCACGCAGGCCAATATTCGTCCAACTCTTGCCTTTATCTTGAGAGCACCAAACTCCCGAAACACTTCCAACGAGCACTCGCGCACTGGAATCTATAAAGATTGAATAGGTCACACCGCCATTGAATCCGGCTGTTCGCTCCCAGAAATTGGTTTGAGAATAAACACAATAAGAGAACAAAAGCGGTCCGAAGAAGGCTGATACGAGAGCCTTATCCTTCATTGTGCGCCTCCAGCCAGAT